>NZ_JBVHMU010000001.1:558874-762206 GCF_055558275.1 Streptomyces sp. NPDC025806
CGCCCCCAGGGGCATGCTGGTCGCCCCCAGCGACGGGGTCGCTGGACCCAGGGGAGTGCGCCTCGGGGTGCTACTGGGGCGGGGCGTCCTTGAGGATGCAGGTCAGGCGGGCGGTGCAGACGCGGCGGTCCTGGTCGTCCGTGATGACGACCTCGTACGTGGCCGTCGTACGGCCCCGGTGGACCGGCGTCGCCACGCCCGTGACGAGGCCGGAGCGGGCGCTGCGGTGGTGCGTGCAGTTCAGGTCGACGCCGACGGCGATCTTGCCGGAGCCGCCGTGCAGCATGGAGCCGACGGAGCCGAGGGTCTCGGCGAGGACGGCGGAGGCTCCGCCGTGGAGCAGGCCGTAGGGCTGGGTGTTGCCGGCGACGGGCATCGTGGCGACGACCCGGTCCGCCGAGGCTTCCTTGATGTCGATGCCCATGCGCCTGCCGAGGTCCCCGGCCGAGAACAGGGCCGGCAGGTCCACGCCGAGCGCGGCGTACTCGTCGATGACCTCTTGCGGGAACTTCACGCTGTGCTGGTCGCCCATGGGGCCCGGCTCCGTTCGTCGTACCTGTTCCGAAGTGACGTATCGGCTGAGCGAACGCTCAGTCGGTCGTCGATTGTTCCAGGCGGACGACCACGGACTTCCCGGCGGGGGTGTTGCTCACGTCCGCCGTGGCGTCCAGCGGCACCAGCACATTGGTCTCCGGGTAGTACGCGGCGGCGCAGCCCCGGGCCGTCGGGTAGTGCACGACGCGGAAGCCGGGGGCGCGCCGCTCGACGCCGTCGCGCCACTCGCTGACGAGGTCGACGTAGGAGCCGTCGGCGAGCGCGAGGTCGCGGGCGTCCTCCGGGTTGACGAGGACGACGCGGCGGCCGTTCCTGATGCCCCGGTAGCGGTCGTCGAGGCCGTAGATCGTGGTGTTGTACTGGTCGTGCGAGCGCAGGGTCTGCAGCAGGAGGCGGCCCTCGGGCAGGTGCGGATACTCGACGGGCGCGGCGGTGAAGTTGGCTTTGCCGGTGGCGGTGGGGAAGCGGCGCTCGTCGCGCGGGGCGTGCGGGAGTGTGAAGCCTCCGGGGTGCGCCACGCGCGCGTTGAAGTCCTCGAAGCCGGGGACGACGCGGGCTATGCGGTCGCGGATCGTCGCGTAGTCCTTCTCGAACTCCTCCCACGGCGTGTGCGAGGCGTCGCCGAGGACACGGCGGGCCAGGCGGGCCACGATGGCGGGCTCGGAGAGGAGGTGCCGGCTCGCGGGGTCGAGCCGGCCGCGCGAGGCGTGCACCATGCCCATCGAGTCCTCGACGGTGACGAACTGCTCGCCGCCGCCCTGGAGATCGCGCTCGGTGCGGCCGAGCGTGGGCAGGATCAGGGCGCGGGCGCCGGTGACGGCGTGCGAGCGGTTCAGCTTCGTGGAGACGTGGACGGTGAGGCGGGCGCGGCGCATCGCGGCCTCGGTGACCTCGGTGTCGGGGGACGCGGCGACGAAGTTGCCGCCCATGGCGAGGAAGACCTTGGCCTCGCCGTCGCGCAGGGCGCGGATGGCGCGTACGACGTCGTAGCCGTGTGCGCGGGGCGGTGCGAAGCCGAACTCCTTCTCCAGGGCGTCGAGGAAGGCGGGCGCGGGGCGCTCGAAGATGCCCATGGTGCGGTCGCCCTGGACGTTCGAGTGGCCGCGCACGGGGCAGACGCCGGCGCCGGGGCGGCCGATGTTGCCGCGCAGGAGGAGGAAGTTGACCACTTCGCGGATGGTCGGCACGGAGTGCTTGTGCTGGGTCAGGCCCATGGCCCAGCACACGACGGTGCGGCGGGAGTCGAGGATCATCTCCAGGGCGCGATCGATGTCGGCGCGGGAGAGGCCGGTCGCCTTGAGGGTCTCGTCCCAGTCGGCGGCGCGGGCGGCTTCGGCGAACTCCTCGTAGCCGTGGGTGTGTTCGGCGATGAACGCCTCGTCCGTGGCGCCTTCGGTCTCGATGATCAGCTTGTTGAGGAGGCGGAACAGGGCCTGGTCGCCGCCGAGGCGGATCTGCAGGAACAGGTCGGTGAGCGAGGCGCCCTTGGTGAGGCCCTTGGGGGTCTGCGGGTTCTTGAACTTCTCCAGGCCCGCCTCCGGCAGCGGGTTCACCGAGATGATGCGGGCGCCGCCCTCCTTCGCCTTCTCCAGTGCGGAGAGCATCCTCGGGTGGTTCGTGCCCGGGTTCTGCCCGGCGACGATGATCAGGTCCGCCTTGTAGAGGTCCTCGAGCAGGATGCTGCCCTTGCCGACGCCGATCGTCTCGGTGAGGGCGGAGCCGGAGGACTCGTGGCACATGTTCGAACAGTCGGGCAGGTTGTTCGTGCCGAACTCGCGGGCGAAGAGCTGGTAGAGGAACGCCGCCTCGTTGCTGGTGCGGCCCGAGGTGTAGAAGACCGCCTCGTCGGGGGAGGCGAGCGCGGTCAGCTCCTCGCCGATGATGTCGACGGCGCGCTCCCAGGTCACCGGCTCGTACCGGTCCGCGCCCTCGGCCAGGTACATGGGGTGGGTGAGCCGGCCCTGCTGGCCCAGCCAGTACCCGGAGCGGCGCGCGAGGTCCGCCACCGGGTGCGCGGCGAAGAACTCCGGGGTCACCCGGCGCAGGGTGGCCTCCTCGGCGACCGCCTTCGCCCCGTTCTCGCAGAACTCCGCCGCATGCCGGTGCTCGGGCTCGGGCCAGGCGCAGCCGGGGCAGTCGAATCCGTCCTTCTGGTTGACCCGCAGCAGGGTCAGTGCCGTGCGCCGTACGCCCATCTGCTCGCGGGCGATGCGCAGGGACTCCTTGACGGCGGGGAGCCCGGCCGCGTGGTGCTGCGGCGCCGCGACCTGCGGTGCGTCCTGGACCGGGTCCGACGCGGGCGGCTTGCTGGCCATGGCTTGCTCCCCTTCGAGCGGGTGCTGCGGACGGGCTGTGAGCTGTGTCTCCGATCCTCGCACGGGCCACCGACAGCGTGGCCGCCCGCTGTGCGGTGGGCCGGAGTGTCAGTGGGGTCTGGCAGGATCGGGGACGTGGCAGAAACAGCAGCGAAGACGGCGAAGACAAGCGCGACGAAGGCGACGGGCTCCGGTGCCGGGGGACGCCCCCGGCTGATGCTCATGGACGGGCACTCGCTGGCGTACCGGGCGTTCTTCGCGCTGCCCGCGGAGAACTTCACGACGGCGACGGGCCAGCCGACGAACGCGATCTACGGCTTCGCGTCCATGCTGGCGAACACGCTGCGCGACGAGGCGCCCACGCACTTCGCGGTGGCGTTCGACGTGTCCCGCAAGACGTGGCGCTCCGAGGAGTTCACCGAGTACAAGGCGAACCGGTCGAAGACCCCGGACGAGTTCAAGGGCCAGGTCGAGCTGATCGGCGAGCTCCTCGACGCGATGCACACGCCGCGCTTCGCGGTCGACGGCTTCGAGGCCGACGACGTGATCGCCACGCTCGCCACGCAGGCCGAGGCCGAGGGCTTCGAGGTCCTCATCGTCACCGGCGACCGTGACTCGTTCCAGCTGGTCTCGGACCATGTGACCGTCCTGTACCCGACGAAGGGCGTCTCCGAGCTGACCCGGTTCACGCCGGAGAAGGTCCAGGAGAAGTACGGTCTGACGCCGTCGCAGTACCCGGACTTCGCGGCGCTGCGCGGCGACCCGTCGGACAACCTGCCGGGCATCCCGGGCGTCGGCGAGAAGACGGCGGCGAAGTGGATCAACCAGTTCGGTTCCTTCGCCGAGCTGGTCGAGCGCGTCGACGAGGTCAAGGGCAAGGCCGGCGCCAATCTCCGCGAGCACCTCGACGCGGTGAAGCTGAACCGGCGGCTGACCGAGATGGTCCGCGACGTCGAGCTGCCCAAGACGGTCGGTGACCTGGCCCGCGAGGCGTACGACCGCAAGACGGTCACGATGATCCTGGACACCCTGGAGATCCGGAACCCGTCGCTGCGCGAGCGCCTGTTCGCCGTCGACCCGGGCGCCGAGGAGGCCGAGGAGACCCCGGCCGAGCCCGGCGTCGAGCTCGACGGCACGGTCCTCGCCACCGGCGAGGTCGCCCCCTGGCTCGCCGAGCACGGGAACGCGGTGCTGGGTCTGGCCAGCGTCGACAGCTGGTCGCTCGGCACCGGCACGGTCACCGAGATCGCGCTCGCCGCCGCCGGGGGAGAGGCCGCCTGGTTCGACCCGTCGACGCTCGACGAGGCCGACGAGCAGGCCTTCGCCGCCTGGCTGTCCGACGCCGCGAAGCCGAAGGTCCTGCACAACGCCAAGGGCGCCATGCGGGTCTTCGCCGAGCACGGCTGGCGGGTCGAGGGCGTCACCATGGACACGGCGCTCGCCGCGTACCTGGTCAAGCCCGGCCGCCGCTCCTTCGCGCTGGACGCGCTGTCCCTGGAGTACCTGGGCCGCGAGCTGGCCCCCGCCCCCGCCGACGGGCAGCTCGCCTTCGGCACGGACGAGGACGAGCAGGCCGAGGCCGACGCGCTGATGATCAAGGCCCGCGCGATCCTCGACCTCGGCGAGGCGTTCGGCGAGCGACTCAAGGAGGTCGGCGCGGCCGAGCTGCTCACCGACATCGAGCTGCCCACCTCCGCGCTGCTCGCCCGCATGGAGCGGCACGGCATCGCCGCGGACCGCGCGCACCTCGAGGCGATGGAGCAGATGTTCGCGGGCGCCGTGCAGCAGGCCGTGAAGGAGGCGCACGCCTCCGTCGGCCACGAGTTCAACCTCGGCTCGCCCAAGCAGCTCCAGGAGGTGTTCTTCGGCGAGCTCGACCTGCCGAAGACCAAGAAGACCAAGACCGGGTACACGACGGACGCCGACGCGCTCGCCTGGCTCGCCACGCAGACCGACCACGAGCTGCCCGTGATCATGCTGCGCCACCGTGAGCAGGCCAAGCTCCGCGTCACCGTCGAGGGTCTGATCAAGACGATCGCCGCCGACTCCCGGATCCACACGACGTTCAACCAGACGGTGGCCGCGACCGGCCGGCTGTCCTCCACGGACCCGAACCTGCAGAACATCCCGGTCCGTACCGACGAGGGCCGCGCCATCCGCCGCGGCTTCGTCGTCGGCGAGGGCTTCGAGTCCCTGATGACGGCCGACTACAGCCAGATCGAGCTGCGCGTCATGGCCCACCTGTCCGAGGACGAGGGCCTCCTGGAGGCGTTCAACTCCGGCGAGGACCTGCACAACACGGTCGCCTCCCAGGTCTTCGACGTGGCGCCCACCGCCGTCGACGCCGAGATGCGCCGCAAGATCAAGGCCATGTCGTACGGGCTCGCCTACGGCCTGTCCGCGTTCGGCCTCTCCCAGCAGCTGAACATCGAGGCGGGCGAGGCGCGCGCCCTGATGGACACGTACTTCGAGCGGTTCGGCGGGGTGCGCGACTATCTGCGCCGTGTCGTCGACGAGGCCCGCGCCACGGGGTACACGGAGACGATGCTCGGCCGCCGCCGCTACCTGCCCGATCTGAACTCGGACAACCGGCAGCGCCGTGAGATGGCCGAGCGCATGGCGCTCAACGCGCCGATCCAGGGCACCGCCGCCGACATCGTCAAGATCGCGATGCTGAACGTGGACAAGGCGCTGACCGAGGCGAAGCTCACGTCCCGGATGCTGCTCCAGGTCCACGACGAAATCGTCCTGGAGATCGCCCCCGGCGAGGCCGAGGCGGCGGAGGCGCTGGTCCGTCGTGAGATGGCCGCCGCGGTTCACCTCCGGGCTCCGCTGGACGTCTCGGTGGGCCTCGGCCCGGACTGGGAGTCGGCGGCCCACTGACCGGCGCCGCCGGGTGACCGGAGACATGACGGGGCAGGACCATGTGGTCCTGCCCCGTTCTCATGCGCCCTGGGGCCTTGCCTCATCGCCGGGTGCCGCGCCGTGGTGCTTGCTCGCGCCCACGCGGCGAGCCGCACATCAAACAGCCCCGCGCCCCTGGCGGGGCGCGCCGCCCGCCGTAGGGGCCGAGGATCGTCGCCGGGTGCAGCGCCGTCGTGGCTGGTCGCGCAGTTCCCCGCGCCCCTTACGGGGCGCATCTGCCCCGGCGCCGAAACAGCTCTGAAGAACGCCCCCGCAGCCGCCGCACCGCCGCGAACAGGACCGTGCCGACCGCCAGCCCGGCCCCCGCCCCGAAGCACAGCGTCGGGATGATCTCCCAGGGCTTCCACTCCAGGCCCGACTCGTCCACGTACGCCAGCCGGCGCGCGACCCGCAGGACCGCGCCGATGCCCGCGCAGCCGCCGATCAGGACCAGCGCCTGGCCGCGCGCGGCGGTGCGGGGCGCGTCGTCCGGCAGGTCATCCGGGCCGGCTCCCCGCAGGGCCCGCCACAGGAACAGGCCGATCACGCCGAGGGCCAGGGCCGAACCCCCGTACTGCGCGTACCAGTAGAGCGGCGATCCGGCGATCTTCTCGCCCAGGACCGGCAGGACCCGCATGCCCCAGCGGTCCAGGTGCGTGAACGCGTCCCAGACCACGTGCGTCAGCGCGCCGAGCGCCGCCGAGACGTACCAGCGGCTCAGCCCCCGCCATCCGGTCGGCCACGGGGGCCCGCTTCCGGCCAGGGCCCGTACCCGGCCCCGTACCCGGTCCGGCAGCAGCCCCGTCAGCGGCCCGGCCGCCAGCCGCCACAGTCCGACCAGCGCGACAGCGATCGGCACGTCCACGGTGAACACTCCGGGGAAGGAGTGCGTGACCTCGCCGAACCGCATCGCCCCCGGCACCGCGCTCGCCGCGAAGTACGTGACGTCCGGCGCGAACGACCCGGCGACCAGGACCGACGGCACGAACGGGCCCCGCCCCGAACCGTCGCGCCGGATCAGCGGCAGCACCGCCGCGGCATGGCTGAGAGTGAACGGCACGAAAGATCCTCCCCGTTCGGGGCCCGGTTGCGGGACCGACTGAGCCAGGCAGCGTACGGCAGAGGACATCTCCCCGATCAATCGGTGAATACCGGACGCGAACAGGTGTCTGCGCGCAGGAAGTTGTCGTAGGGTCGGCTGCGTCCGTGCGCCGCGGAGCGAACGCGTCCACGAAGCTCCACGAAGTCCCGCGATCCGGGGCGGACCGGGCACACGGGCGAAGTCGGGCGACTGGGAGGGGTTCGCGGCATGGCGGCGGTATTCGGCAGGCGGCTGCGCAGGGGCGCGGTGACCGCGGCGGTCGCCGCCGCGGCGGTGGCGGCGCTCTCCGCGTCGCAGGCCCCGGGGGTTCCCTCGCCCCAGCCGGACAACGGCCGTTCGGCGGCCGACAGTTCCGACGAAGCCTCCGGCCCCGACGGCGCGTCCGGCCCGGACTACTACACCGACCTGCCGAAGCTGAACAGCCCGACCGACGACCCGACCGCCGGCCCCGGCGGCGGAGCCACGGGCGACGCCGAGGCGGGCATACCGGCGACCGTCCTGGACGCGTACAAGAAGGCCGAGGCCGAACTCGCCCGCACCAAGCCCGGGTGCAACGTGTCGTGGGAACTGCTCGCCGCGATCGGCAAGGTCGAGTCCGGCCAGGCGAGCGGCGGCAACGTGGACGCGAACGGCACCACGATCGACCCCATCAAGGGCCCGCCCCTCAACGGCAAGGGCTTCGCCCACATCAAGGACACCGACGGCGGTCTCTACGACGGTGACACGGTGTACGACCGGGCCGTCGGCCCCATGCAGTTCATCCCGACGACCTGGGCCTGGGCCGGCCGCGACGGCAACGGGGACGGCAAGAAGGACCCCAACAACATCTACGACGCCGCCCTCGCCACCGGCCACTACCTGTGCCGCGCCGACCGCGACCTGTCCGACGCGGGCGACCTGAACGCGGCGATCCTCAGCTACAACCACTCGTCGGACTACCTGGCCACCGTGCTGTCCTGGCTGGAGTTCTACCGCAAGGGCGCGCACCAGGTCCCCGACGGCACCGGCGTCCTCCCGCGCCACCCGAGCACCGGCGGCGGCGCGAACCCGTCGCGGACCACCCCGTCCCTGCCCGGAACGGGCGGCGGCAAGAGCCCGTCCCCGACGAAGCCCGCGAAGCCGCCGAAGCCCTCGACCGACCCGACGAAGCCCACCGACCCGTCCGAGCCGTCGAAGCCCACCGACCCCACCGGCCCCACGGACCCGCCGACGAGCACCAGCCCCGCCCAGACCGTGACCAAGCTCGGCGTCGCCGGCACGGGCGACCTCAGCGCCATGGCGGGCGACGTGTTCACCGAGAAGGCCGCCGTGCGCGCCACGAACGGGCTGGGCCGGGGCGTCGGCGGCGTACAGATCCGCTTCGCGGTCGTCGGCGACACCGATGCCACGTTCTCCGGCGGCGCCACCACCGCCTTGGCGACGACGAACAGTTCGGGCGTGGCCACCGCGCCCGCGATGAAGGCCGGTGAGAAGACGGGCGAGTTCACCGTCCGCGCCACCGTCGTCGGCCGCTCCCTGTCCGGCGCCGACCACAAGGCGACCGTCACCGCACGGGCCGCCGACGCACTGGCCCGGGTCGGCGACAAGGAACTCAGCTGCGTGGCCGGCCAGGAGTTCGCCGACCGCGTCACCGTGAAGGCGACCTACAAGGGCGCGGCGGCCGACGGCGTCGCCGCCACCGCCACCCTGATCAAGTCCGCGGACGACGCGACCGAGGCCGACAAGGGCCCCTACTTCAAGGACGCCGACGGCAAGGCGATCCGCACCGTCAAGGGCCTCGAGACCGCCGCCGACGGCACGCTCCTGCTGCCGAAGCTGTACGCGGACGACGCGACCGGCACGTTCCTGCTGCGCGTCACCACGACGGGCGGCGCGACGCTGACCGTGGAGCTGAAGGTGACGGCGGCCCCGACCGGCGGCGCCTCCGAGAGCCCCACGCCCTCCGAGTCCCCGTCGCCCTCCGCGAGCCCGTCCGCATAGCGCCGCACCTCGCACGACCCGAGACGACCCGAGCCCCCGGCCCCTGAAGGCCGGGGGCTCGGGTCGTCCTGTTCCGCCTGTTCTCATCTGCCCCCGGCATTGCTACGGTGCACCGACCCAAGAGGCCTGACGCCCCATCAGATATGGAGGTCGGACATGCGCGCCCTCATCGCGGCCGCGATCGGACTGGCCGCGGCCCTCGCCCTCGTGCTCACGATCACGGCGATCGGCGCCCCGGCGGGCAAGACCTCGCCGAAACCACTGCTCACCACCGTCCCCAAGCACGTCTGAACCGACCCCGTCCGAACGACCCCGCACGTCTGACCGGACCGCCGAGGAGGGCCGCCGAGATGCGCCGCAAGGCAAGCCTGATCCTGCTCGCCTTCGCCGTGTTCTTCACGGCGATGTCCCCGCTCATGCGCTGGTACGCGTTCCCGCGCCTGGCGAAGATCCCGCCCAGCCAGTACCAGAACGTCGTCCTGGAGGCCAAGAACCCCACCCTGCTCGACTACGGCACCATGCAGGCCAAGAAGGTCTCCAAGGTCAGCATCGTGCAGACCCTCAAGGGCGACGTCGAGAAGGCGAAACGCATCAGCGACAGCGCCGGCCGCGACGTCGTCGTCTGGGACGCCCTGTCCTACGTCGTCGGACCCGACGGCAAGATGGTCTCCAAGATCCCCGAGCGCTACATCTTCGACGCCCACAGCTCCGAACCCGTCCACGCCACCGGCGAGATGGTCGACGGCGACCCGGTCCGGCGCGACGGCATCGAGTTCAAGTGGCCCTTCCTCACCGAGAAACGCGACTACGAGTACTTCGACGCCCAGGCCCGCATCACCCGCCCCATCCACTACAAGGGCACCACGACCTTCCGCGGCATCAAGGTCTACTACTTCGAGCAGACCATCCCCTGGATGAAGGTCCCGCTGCCCAGGACGATGCCGGTCAAGGGCATCACCCCCGAGTCCGTCGCCAAGACCGGCACCACCCGCTGGTACACGACCACACGCAAGTTCTGGGTCGAACCCACCACCGGCGCACCGGTCTACGGCGAGGAGATCATGGAGAACGAGCTGCGCGGCGGCACCCTGCTCGGCGGCCGGGACAAGGTCACCGTGTTCAAGGGACACGTCAAGATGCGCGAGGACTCCATCCAGGCCACCGTCGACCTCGTCAGCTCCAACCGCGTCCTCGTCCTCCTGCTCACCTCGTACCTGCCCTGGGGCTTCCTCGGCGTCGGCATCCTCCTGCTCGCCCTCTCCCTGTGGCTGGAGGCCCGCAGCCGGCGCCCCGGGGACCCGGAGGGCACGGCCGTGCCGCACCCCGAAACGGTCAGCGCCTGAGCCGCGCGTTCGTGTGCCGGGTCGGCTCGGCCGCCGCCGGGTCCTCCGGCCACGGATGCTTCGGGTACCGGCCGCGCAGATCGGCCCGCACCGCGCGATAGCCCTCGCGCCAGAACGACGCCAGATCGGCGGTCACCGCCGCCGGACGCCCGGCCGGGGACAGCAGATGCACGAGCACCGGCACCCCGGCCAGGCGCGGCGTCTCCTGCAGCCCGAACATCTCCTGCAGCTTCACCGCGAGCACCGGCCGCTCCGGATCCGCGTAGTCGACCCGGATCCGCGAACCGCTCGGCACCTCGAGCCGCTCCGGCGCCAGCTCGTCGAGCCGCGCCGCCTCCCCGCCCGCCCACGGCAGCAGCCGCGTCAGCGCCCGCCCCGCGTCGATCCGCCCCAGATCGGCCCGCCGCCGCGCCGCACTCAGCTCCGGCTCCAGCCACTCGTCGGCCCGCGCGAGCAACGCCTCGTCGCTCACGTCCGGCCACGGCTCCCCGAGCCGATGCCACAGGAACGCGAGGCGCTCCCGCAGCCCCCGCGCGTCCCGGTCCCACCGCAGCAGCCCGACCCCCTCCCGCCGCAGCCCCTCCAGCAATCCTTCCCGTACGAGCCCGGGCGCGGGGTCCCGGATCGGACGCACGGTCAGCTCGACGGCCCCGAGCCGCTCGACGTGCCGGGCCACCAACTCCCCGTCCACCCACGCCACTTCGTCGCCCTCGCCGTACAGCGAGCCCGCCGCCCACCGTGCGACGTCCTCGTCCACGACGGCCCCGAGCCGCACGCGCGCGTGCCCGGCGCCCACCGGCCGGTCCGCCACCGCGACGGCCACCCACGCCGCGTCCCGCAGCGCGCTCCCGTCCCCGGCCTCGGCCCGCGTCCCGGACACCATGAGCCACGACCCCTTGTCCTTACGGGCGATCCGCTCGGGAAACGCGAGGGCCGCGACGACCCCCACGACGTACTCGTCCCCGCCCTGCCCCCGCGTCGGCACCGGACCGCCGTCGGTCCCCTCCGGCGCGGAGTCACCCGCGAGCGACGCCAGCCGCCGCACCTCCTGACGCCAGCGCCCGCCGTACGCGTCACCCCCGCGCCGCGCCGCCCGCAGCGCCCCGGCCAGATCGTCCCCGTACTCGCGCGGCGGCTCCTCGCTCAGCAGGGCCACCGCCTCCGCCGCCCGCCGGGGCGTCACCACTGGCGCCGCGTCGAGCAGCGCCCGGCCGAGCCGGGGATGCAGGCCGAGGCGGGACAGGCGCCGGCCCCGGTCCGTGACCCGCCCCGAGTCGGGCTCCACCGCGCCGACCGCCGTCAGGACCTCCCGAGCCGCCGCCATCGCCCCGGCGGGCGGCTCGTCGAGAAGGGCGAGGTCCGAGGCGTCGGGGCTGCCCCAGCACGCGGCCTGCAACGCGAACGCCGTCAGGTCCGCCACCTTGATCTCCGGCGACGGGAAGCGGGACAGACGGGCGTCCTCCGCCTCGTCCCAGCAGCGGTACACGGACCCGGGCGCCTCACGCCCGGCGCGCCCCGCCCGCTGGGTGCCGGACGCCCGGGACGCCCGTACCGTCGTCAGCGCGCTCAGCCCCCGCGCGTGATCCACCCGCGGCTCCCGCGCCAGCCCCGCGTCCACGACGACCCGCACCCCCGGCACGGTCAGCGACGACTCGGCGACGGCCGTGGCCAGGACCACCCGGCGCCGCTCACCGGGGGAGAGCACCGCGTCCTGCACCGCGGCCGGTGCCCGCCCGTGCACCGGGAGCACCTCCACGTCACCGAGAGCCCCCAGCTGACCGGCCACCCGCGCGATCTCGCCGACCCCGGGAAGGAAACACAGCACGTCCCCGGACCGCTCCGCGAGCGCCCGCCGCACCACCGACGCCACATGCGTGAGCAGCGCCGGATCCACCCGCATCCCGTGCGGCGGTCGCACCGGCCGGGCCGGCGGCGCCCACACCGTCTCCACCGGGAACGCGGCGCCCTCGGCCTCGACCACCGGCGCGCCCCCGAGCAGCGCCGACCAGCCCTGCGCGTCGGTCGTCGCCGACGCCGCGACCAGTTCCAGCTCGGGCCGCAGCGTCGCGCGCACGTCCCACAGGAACGCCGCCACCGTGTCCGCGTCCAGATGCCGCTCGTGCACCTCGTCGAGCAGGACCACGTCGACCCCGGCCAGCTCCTGGTCCCGCTGGAGCCGCTGCACCAGGACACCCGTGGTCACGACCTCCACGACGGTGCGCGGCCCGACGGTCCGCTCGCCGCGCACCGTGAAACCCACCCGCTCGCCGACCCGCTCGCCCAGCAGCCACGCCATCCGCCGCGCCGCCGCCCGCGCCGCGATCCGGCGCGGCTCGGCGACCACGACCCGGCGCACCGGCCCGTCCCCGCCGAGCAGCCCGGCCAGGAACAGCGGCACCAGCGTCGTCTTGCCGGTGCCCGGAGGGGCGACGAGCACCGCGACCCCGCCCGCGTCGAGCGCGGAGCGCAGCGCGGGCAGCGCGGAACGGACGGGCAGGGCCTCCAGGGCGGCGTCACGGATCACCCGGCCAGTGTCTCGTGCGTTCTAGGGCGTGTGTCGAAAGTCCCGCCTGCCCCGCGGTGTCCGGCACGCACGCTCGCGGCGTTGCCGAAACGACCTAATAGCTCCGCTATGAGGACGCTCCGGCGCCTTGCGATCGCACGCACCGGACACCGCGGGGCCCGCCCTTCGGGCGGACGACGGGACTTTCGACACACGCCCTAGTCCCGCTCGCACACGAAGATGGCGGTGCCCGGGATCAGGTTCCCGCGCAGCGGCGACCAGCCGCCCCACTCCTGCGTGTTCCACGCGGGCCACTCCGGTTCGACGAGGTCCACGAGCCGGAAGCCGCCCGCGACCACGTCCCGCACCCGGTCGCCGACCGTGCGGTGGTGCTCCACGTACACGGCGCGGCCCTCCTCGTCCTGCTCCACATAAGGAGTGCGGTCGAAATAGGAGGCGGCGACGCTCAGCCCCTCGGGGCCCGGCTCGTCCGGGAACGCCCAGCGGATCGGGTGCGTCACGGAGAAGACGAAGCGACCGCCGGGCCGCAGCACGCGACGCACCTCGCGCAGCACCTGTACCGGGTCGGCGACGAAGGGCAGCGCGCCGTAGGCGGAGCAGGCCAGGTCGAAGGAGCCGTCCAGGAAGGGGAGCGCCCCCGCGTCCGCCTCCACCAGCGGCACCTTCCCGCCGTCGATGCGCAGGGCGTGCTGGAGCTGGCGGTGCGAGAGGTCGAGGGCGACCGGGCGGGCGCCCTGCGCGGCGAGCCATCGCGAGCACTGGGCGGCGCCGGCGCCGATCTCCAGGACGTCGCGGCCGGCCAGCTCCTCCGCGGGGCCGAGCAGCTCGGCCTCCACCTCGTCGAGGCCCTCGGGGCCCCACACGAAGCGGTCGTCGCCGAGGAAGGTGCCGTGCTCGACCTGGTACTCGTCCGCGTTCCGGTCCCACCAGCCGCGGTTGGCCCGGGAGCTCTCGCCCGTGTCGGCGTCGCGCCGGGTCGCCGTCGAATCCTCGTCCACGGAGGACGCCGGTGCCGCCGGCAGGGACTCGTGCTCTTGCATGCGTCCGGACTCTTGGATGATGAGCTCCCTCGTCGTACTCTTCCGTAACCCCGCCGCCGGGAAGAGGGCGCCGCGAGCGTTCGCTGCGGCCCTCGTAGCCTCGTGCGACTGGATTTCTGCCGGGATTGCGGCGATCCGCCCCTGGTGTGCGCCTTCGCGCATTGACCGTGCCCGGCAGCCCCCGTATGCTACAAGTTGCGCTGCGGGCCTGCGCACCTCAGACATAGCAGGCTGTGCTCGCATCTGTTGCATGTCCCCTCGGTTGTCGAGGCGCCCCCGGTTCCGGGCAGGCGCTTCCTAGGCTGTCCGGCTTCTTCGGTGCGAAACAGGTCCCGGCGTAGCAGTACCCACCGACTTTCAATGTCCGCCGGAGCCCTTTCCCACATGACGAGCAGCACCGAGACCACCGCCACCACCCCGCAGGTTGCGGTCAACGACATCGGTAACGAGGAAGCTTTCCTCGCCGCCATCGACGAGACGATCAAGTACTTCAACGATGGCGACATCGTCGACGGCGTCATCGTCAAGGTTGACCGGGACGAGGTTCTCCTCGACATCGGTTACAAGACCGAAGGTGTCATCCCGAGCCGCGAGCTCTCGATCAAGCACGACGTCGACCCGAACGAGGTCGTGGCCGTCGGCGACGAGATCGAGGCCCTGGTTCTCCAGAAGGAGGACAAGGAAGGCCGCCTGATCCTCTCGAAGAAGCGCGCTCAGTACGAGCGTGCCTGGGGCACCATCGAGAAGATCAAGGAAGAGGACGGCATCGTCACCGGTACCGTCATCGAGGTCGTCAAGGGTGGTCTCATCCTCGACATCGGCCTCCGCGGCTTCCTCCCGGCCTCCCTGGTCGAGATGCGCCGTGTCCGCGACCTCCAGCCTTACGTGGGCAAGGAGCTCGAGGCGAAGATCATCGAGCTGGACAAGAACCGCAACAACGTGGTCCTGTCCCGCCGTGCCTGGCTGGAGCAGACCCAGTCCGAGGTCCGCCAGACGTTCCTCACGACCCTCCAGAAGGGTCAGGTCCGCTCCGGCGTCGTGTCCTCGATCGTCAACTTCGGTGCCTTCGTGGACCTGGGTGGCGTCGACGGTCTGGTTCACGTCTCCGAGCTCTCCTGGAAGCACATCGACCACCCGTCCGAGGTTGTCGAGGTCGGCCAGGAAGTCACCGTCGAGGTCCTCGACGTCGACATGGACCGCGAGCGTGTCTCCCTGTCGCTGAAGGCGACGCAGGAGGACCCGTGGCAGCAGTTCGCCCGTACCCACCAGATCGGCCAGGTCGTCCCGGGTAAGGTCACGAAGCTGGTTCCGTTCGGTGCGTTCGTCCGCGTGGACGAGGGCATCGAGGGTCTGGTCCACATCTCCGAGCTGGCCGAGCGCCACGTGGAGATCCCGGAGCAGGTCGTCCAGGTCAACGACGAGATCTTCGTCAAGGTCATCGACATCGACCTCGAGCGTCGCCGCATCAGCCTCTCGCTGAAGCAGGCCAACGAGGCCTTCGGCGCCGACCCGTCGGCCGTCGAGTTCGACCCGACCCTGTACGGCATGGCCGCGTCGTACGACGACCAGGGCAACTACATCTACCCCGAGGGCTTCGACCCCGAGACCAACGACTGGCTCGAGGGCTTCGAGACCCAGCGCGAGGCCTGGGAGACCCAGTACGCCGAGGCGCAGCAGCGCTTCGAGCAGCACCAGGCTCAGGTCATCAAGTCCCGCGAGGCCGACGCTCAGGCCGAGGCCGAGGGTGCCGTCGCCGGCGCCGGTGCGGCTCCGGCCGCGTCCGGTGGCGGTTCGTACTCCTCGGAGTCGGACGACAACTCGGGCGCGCTCGCTTCGGACGAGGCGCTTGCCGCGCTGCGTGAGAAGCTGGCGGGTGGCCAGAGCTGAATCGCTCTGCGCTAGCAGCTAGTTGAACAGTGGGCCCGCACCTTTTGGTGCGGGCCCACTGTTTTTGCGCCTCCGCGGAGGGGGTCGCGGGTTCGGTGGCGGGTGCCGCGCCATCGTGGTTGCTCGCGCAGTTCCCCGCGCCCCTGAGGGCGCACTTCGTGCGCCCCAGGGGATCGTTGGTCGCGGCCCCGCGGCGGAGCCGCTGATGGATACAGCCCCGCGGGGAATGGATCAGGTGGGGGGGCTTGTTCTTCTGTCTGTTGAGGACGAGGAGGAGCGGTCACTGTGCTGGATCCGCAGGATTTGTATACGTGGGAGCCGGAAGGGCTCGCCGTGGTCGACATGGCGCTCGCCCAGGAGTCGGCAGGCCTCGTCATGCTCTATCACTTCGACGGTTACATCGACGCGGGCGAGACCGGCGACCAGATCGTCGACCGGCTCCTCGACTCGCTGCCGCACCAGGTCGTCGCGCGCTTCGACCACGACCGGCTGGTCGACTACCGGGCCCGCCGCCCGCTGCTGACCTTCCGCCGCGACCAGTTCACCGACTACGAGGTGCCCTCGCTCGACGTGCGGCTCGTGCAGGACGCCACCGGCGCCCCGTTCCTGCTGCTCTCCGGGCCCGAGCCCGACGTGGAGTGGGAGCGATTCGCGGCCGCCGTGCAGCAGATCATCGAGCGCCTCGGCGTGCGGCTCGCGGTGAACTTCCACGGCATCCCGATGGGTGTCCCGCACACCCGCCCCGTCGGCCTCACCCCGCACGGGAACAGGTCGGAGCTGGTCCCCGGCCAGCGCAGCCCGTTCGACGAGGCGCAGGTCCCGGGCAGCGCCGAGTCGCTGATCGAGTACCGCCTGATCGAGGCCGGATTCGACGTCCTCGGAGTCGCCGCGCACGTCCCGCACTACATCGCGCGCTCCGCGTACCCGGACGCCGCGCTCACCGTCCTGGAGGCGATCACCGGCGCGACCGGCCTGGTCCTGCCCGGCATCGCGCACGGACTGCGCACCGCCGCGCACCGCACCCAGACGGAGATCGACCGCCAGGTGCAGGAGGGCGACGAGGAGCTCGTCTCGCTCGTCCAGGGCCTTGAGCACCAGTACGACGCCGCGGCCGGCGCCTCGTCGCGGGGGAACATGCTGGCCGAGCCGGTCGACATCCCCTCCGCCGACGAGATCGGCCTCGAGTTCGAGCGGTTCCTCGCCGAGCGCGAGGGCGACTCCTGACCGGGGACTCCTGACCGGCGGGTGAGCGGGCGCGGGGTCTGCCCTAAGCTTCCGCTCATGGTGAAGGTGGGGCTGACCGGCGGTATCGGCGCCGGCAAGAGCGAGGTGTCCCGGCTCCTGGTGGAGCGCGGGGCCGTCCTGATCGACGCGGACCGCATCGCACGGGAGGTCGTCGAGCCCGGCACGCCGGGACTGGCGGCCGTCGTCGAGGCCTTCGGCGAGGAGGTGCTCGCCCCCGACGGCACGCTGGACCGGCCCCGGCTCGGCGCGATCGTCTTCGCCGACGCGGACCGGCTCGCCGTGCTGAACAAGATCGTGCACCCGCTGGTGGGGGCCAGGTCGGCCGAACTGGAAGCGGCGGCCGGCACCGACGCGGTCGTCGTCCACGACGTCCCGCTCCTCACCGAGAACGGCCTCGCCCCCTTCTACGACCTGGTGATCGTGGTCGACGCGAGCCCCGAGACCCAGCTGGACCGGCTGACCCGGCTGCGCGGCATGACCGAGGAGGACGCGCGCGCCCGGATGGCCGCCCAGGCCACCCGCGAGCAGCGCCGCGAGATCGCCGACCTCGTCATCGACAACGACGGCCCGCGTGAGCGCCTCGTGGAGCAGGTCGACACCGTGTGGGCCGAGCTCGTGCGGCGCGCGCAGGCCGCGACGGCGTGATCCTGCTGGCCGCGTGCGTCGCGATGGGCGGACTGGTCGCACTGATCGCCGGGGCGTACGGACTCCAGCGCACCCGGCGGCTGCGGAGCGCGGCCAATATCGCCGAGGCCCTGGTCAAGCCGCCCCCGCAGGGCTCCGGGCGGCCGCTGCTGCAGTTCGAGACCGGTGACGGACGCGTCGTCGAGGTCGCCTCGCCGGTGCCGCCCAGCCGACGGCGCCCGCTGCCGCCCGGTGGCGTGGTCAGCGTCGCGTACGACGTCGACGATCCGCGCGAGACCGTGGTGCTCGGGGCCGAGCGGCCCGGCGTCGACCGGGCGTTCATGATCGCCGGTGCCGTGCTCGTGGTCGTCGGGATGGTGCTCGCGGTCGCGCTGAGCGGGCCCTGAGGCGTCCCGGGCGACCGGCCGCGTGTTCGCGTACGGCGCGGCTGGGCAGGAATACGCCTTACGGTCCGTGGTGTTGACGTGGTCGACACCAGGAGGGAGTTCCCCGTGCCCGACGCCACCCCCGAGACGCACGTCATCGACTACCGAGCCGCCGAGCAGCTTCTCGCCGCGCGTGACCCCCGGGGCGCGGTGAAGCTTCTGGACGACGTGATCGCGGCTCACCCGGAGAACACGGCGGCCCGGCTGCTCAGGGCCCGTGCCTTCTTCGCCGCGGCCCAACTGCGCGCCGCCGAGCTGGAGTTCTCCATCGTCCTGGAGCGCGAGCCGGACAACGCGTTCGCGCACTTCGCCCTGGCCAGAACCTACGAGCGCTGGCTGCGCCCGCAGCAGGCCCGTCGGCACTTCCGGCTGGCCGCCGCGCTCGACCCGCAGCCCGAGTACGTCGCGGCGGCCCGTTTCGACGACTGACGGCCGCCCCCGTCACGGGGCGTGGTGGTACGGCGGCACGTCGCGCCCGGGCTGGTAGTGCGGCCCCTGCCGGATGTGGCGGACGATCAGATAGAGGTCGACCGTCGTGATCAGCCACAGGATCCCGCAGGCCAGCGCCCACCACGGACGGTGCGCGATCAGGAACGCGACGGTGCCGAACACCGTCCAGACCAGGCCGAACAGGGCGAGACCCAACCGCATGCGCAGCGGGCTGCGGGCCGTGAGCGGCTCGTCACCGGTGCGGGACAGATGCGCGAGATGCATGGTCACTCTCCCTTCGGCCGACGAAGAGGTACCCCTTCCATGGTGCCTCTCCGCGGCGCGGAGCGGGAACGGCGTGGGCGGGCGGCTCGTTCCCCGTGCATGGACCTTGAGATGCGCGAGGGGTACGAGGCGACGGGGCCCGGGGCCATCACACCCGACGGATGCGCGGTGGAGCTGTACGCGCGGCTGCCCGTGGAGGACGAGCCGGACATCGTCGCGGCGGCCGTGCCCGCGGGTGCCACGCTCCTGGAGCTGGGCTGCGGGGTGGGTCGGGTGACGCACCCGCTGGTCGAGCGGGGCTTCCGGGTGACCGCCGTGGACGAGTCGCCGCAGATGCTGGAGCGGGTCAGAGGCGCCCGCACGGTGCGTTCCACCATCGAGGGGCTCGACCTGGGCGAGACGTTCGACGTGGTGATGCTCGCGTCGATCCTGGTGCACACGGGGGACGCGGAGGTGCGGCGCGGCATGCTCGCCGCCTGCCGCCGCCATGTCGCCGACGACGGCTGCGTGCTGATCCAGCGCGAGCGGGCGGGCGCGCACGAGAACCTGCCGCGCGAGCTGGTTGTCGACGACCGCTTCACGATCCGCAAGCTGTACTCGGAGCCGGTGGGCGACGGGGTGCGCGCGGTGAAGGTGGAGTACGTGTTCCCGGACGTGGTGTGGACGCAGACGTACCGGTGCCGGCCACTGACCGAGCGGGAGTTCGAACAGGCGCTGGCGGAGGCCGGGTTGAAGGTCGACCGGCTGCTGACGCCGGACGGGGCGTGGGTGCGGGCGATTCCCGTGTGAGCGCGGGCGACTCCCGCGGGAGCCGGGGGTGGTCCGGGGGTGATCCGGGGAGATTCCCGCCTGATCGGGGGTGGGAACAGCGATGAGTTCCGATGACCGGGCGGGTCTGACCCTGCGTAAGAACACCGCACGTCAGTTCCCGAGGAGTCATCGTGTCGAACGCAGCCCCCGCCCCCGTCTCCACCCCCGTCGCCGCTCCGGCCCGCTCCCGCGCCGCCCGGATCGCGCTGCGCACGGTCACCGTGCTGCTCGCCCTGTTCTTCGCCTTCGCGAGCGCCCTGCCCAAGCTGATCGGGCACTCCACGGCCGTCGAGGCCTTCGACAGAATCGGCTGGGGAGCGCCCGGCATGTACGCGATCGGCCTGCTCGAACTGGCCGGGGCGATCGGCCTGTTGGTCCCGGTGCTCTCCGGGATCACCCCGATCGCCCTGTGCGGCCTGCTGGTCGGCGCCTTCGTCGTCCAACTGACGGTGTTCGACGGGGAGAACGCGGTGACACCGCTGATCTTCATGGTGCCGCTCGCCGTCCTGGCGTGGGCGCACCGCGCGCACAACCGCGAGCTGATCGCGCTGCTGCGACGCGCCTCCTGGGCCGCTTTCTGACCCGCCTCCTGAGCCGCCTCCTGAGCCGCCTCCCGACCCGACTCCCGACCGGCCTCCGGCCCGCCTCAGTCGTCGTCGTGGCCGCTGTCGTCGTCGGAGCCCGGGCCCTGGCCGAAGATCCCGCGCAGCCGCTCCAGCTCACGCCGGTCCCGCTTGGTGGGCCGGCCCGTGCCCCGGTCGCGCACCCCGACCGGGGCGACGGCCCCGCGCGGCGGAGGCGGCGGCGAGTTGTCCACGTAGCACTCGACCGCGACGGGGGCACCGACCCGCTTGCGGATCAGCCGCTTGACGATCACCAGGTGCTCGCGGTCCCCGGGCCTGCGCACCCGGACCTCGTCGCCGACGCGCAGGGTGTGGGCGGGCTTCACGCTCGTCCCGTTGACCTTCACATGGCCGCCCTTGCAGGCCGCCGCGCCCGCCGAGCGGGTCTTGACCAGGCGCACGGCCCAGATCCAGCTGTCGACCCGCACACCGGCACCGCCGCCGGGGGCCTCCGGCGTTCCCGAACTCCGCGCATTCTCCGCTGCCATGCCTCGACCTTAGAGCCTCCCGCGGTCGGCGAACCCCGGTCCCGCCTACGGTGGAGTGATGGACGCGACCCACGGGACGGGCGGGACGAACGGACGGGGCGGGCGGGACGGGATCGGGCGGCTCGACGCGCGGATCACCGGGTGCCGGGCCTGTCCACGGCTCGTCGCCTGGCGCGAGGAGGTCGCCCGCACCAAGCGCGCCGCCTTCGCCGACCAGACCTACTGGGGCCGGCCCGTGCCCGGCTTCGGCCCGCACGACGCGGCCCTGCTGGTCGTCGGCCTCGCCCCCGCCGCGCACGGCGCCAACCGCACCGGCCGCATGTTCACCGGCGACCGCTCCGGCGACGTCCTCTTCCGCGCCCTGTACGACCTCGGGCTCGCCTCCCGCCCCGACGCCGTCTCCGCCGACGACGGCCTCACCCTGCACGGCGTCCGCCTCACCTCGCCCGTGCACTGCGCGCCGCCCGCCAACAAACCCACCCCGGCCGAGCGCGACACCTGCCGCCCCTGGCTCGTCACCGAACTCGAACTGCTGCGGCCCACGCTCCGTGCCGTCGTCGTCCTCGGCGCCTTCGGCTGGCAGGCGACCCTGCCCGCGCTCGCCGCCGCGGGCCTGGACGTGCCGCGCCCCCGCCCCGCCTTCGCCCACGGAACCCGCGTCGCCCTCGCCGACGGGCCCGCCCTCTACGGCTGCTTCCACGTCAGCCAGCGCAACACCTTCACCGGGCGGCTCACCCCGGCCATGCTGCGGGCCGTGCTGCACGCCGCGGCCACGGAGGCGGGTCTGCCCGTTCGCTCGAACGGAGCAGCAGATCAGGAGGGCACGGGGGCCGATTCCTAGCGTGAAGCCGTGACGACTTCCTCCGCGCGCACGACGCGAACGGCGGCCGGAACACCGGCCGCGAGCAGGCCCTCGGTAGCCGCCTACCGCAATCTCATCGTGGCCACCGTCGGCTTCGCGCTCACCTTCTGGGCCTGGAACCTGATCGCGCCGCTCGCCGGTGTCTTCGGTTCGGACCTGAACCTCAGCTCGTTCGCGCAGTCCTTCCTCGTCGCGGTGCCCGTGCTCGTGGGGTCGCTCGGGCGGATCCCGGTCGGCGCCCTCACCGACCGCTACGGCGCCAAGCTGCTGTTCCCGCTGATCTCCGCGCTCACCATCGTCCCGGTGCTCCTGGTCATCCCGGCCCGGCACCACTTCGGCGCGATGCTCGCCGTCGGCTTCCTGCTCGGGCTCGGCGGCACCACCTTCGCCATCGGCATCCCGCTGGTGAACTCCTGGTTCCCGCCCGCGCGCCGGGGCCTCGCGCTCGGCGTCTTCGGCATGGGCATGGGCGGCGTCGCCCTGTCCGGCTACTTCACACCGCGCATCGCCCGGCACGGCGAGAACCTGCCGTTCCTCGTCGTCGCCATCGCCCTGGCCGTCTACGCGGTCGTCGCCGCCCTCCTGATCACCGACCACCCCGACCGCACGATCCCCACGACGTCGCTCGGCACGCGGCTCGGCGCGGCCGGCAAGCTGCGCGTGACCTGGGAGCTGTCGGCCCTCTACGCGATCGGCTTCGGCGGCATCGTCGCCTTCGGCGTCTACCTGCCCACCTACCTGAAGACCTGGTACGAGCTCAGCCCCACCGAGGCCGGCACCAAGGCGGCCGGATTCGCCCTGGTCACGGTCGTCTTCCGGCCCATCGGCGGCTGGCTCTCGGACCGGATCCACCCGGCCGTGGTGACCGCGTGCGCGCTGGCCGTCGTCGCCCTGTTCGCCATCATGCAGGCCTTCGACCCGGCCCTGAACCCCATGGGCACCGTCTGCTTCATGCTGATGGCGGCCGGTCTCGGCACCGCCAGCGGCAGCGTGTTCGCCCTCGTCTCGCAGGTCACCCCGCAGCCCCAGGTCGGCTCCGTCACCGGCATCGTCGGCGCGATGGGCGGCCTCGGCGGCTTCGTCCCGCCGCTCGTCATGGGCGCCATCTACAGCGCCGAGGACTCGTACAGCATCGGCTTCATGCTCCTGTCCGACCTGGCGCTCGCCGGCTGCGTGTACGCGTACGGGCGCATGCGGACGGTGTCCGCCGCGACGCCCTAGCGGGGCGAGCATGCTGACCCCAACTTTCTAGCGTTGCTAGCTGATGATGCAGCGCTAGACCTAATGTCGCTCGCTTGTCTAGCGGTGCTAGGATCGAGTCATGTCGGTACAGGAACGCAAGCAGCGTGAACGGGCGGACCGCGAGCGTCTCATCGTGGACACCGCCCGCGAGCTCGCCGAGCAGCAGGGCTGGGACGCCGTGACGACCCGCCGGCTCGCCGAGGCCATCGAATACAGCCAGCCCGTCCTCTACAGCCACTTCCGCGGTAAACGCGAGATCATCGGCGCCGTCGCCCTCCAGGGCGCCGCCGACCTGGCGGTCGCCGTGCGGGCGGCGACCGCCGCCGCGGACGGCCCGCGCGAGCGCGTCACCGCCCTCGCCCGCGCCTATCTCGACTTCGCCGCGCGCAACCCGGCGGTCTACGACGCCCTGTTCCAGCTCGACGGCGGCCTCCCGTACGCCCAGGAGGACACTCCGGAGCCGCTGAAGGACGCGTTCGCCGCCCTCATGGAGACTCTTGGCGAGGTCGCGGGGGAGGGGGTGCATCCGGGGCTGTTCACCGAGGTGTTCTGGGCGGCCCTGCACGGCCAGGCGACCCTGACCCGGGCGGGCCGCCTGCCTGCCGGGGACGTCGACCGCAGAGCCCAGCTCGTGGTGGACCGGCTCGCCGTCCTCTGAGCCGCGCTGTACGCACCCTGGCGCGTGCCCTCGTTGCGCCTCAGCCGTCCGGGGCGTCGTCGTCGAACAGGTGGCGGACCGTGGAGCGGTGATTCATGCGGACGTGGGCCAGGGCGACCGCTCTGGCCCGCTCCGCGTCGCCGGCCGCCACCGCCGCGTACAGCTCCCGGTGCTCGGCGAGCTGCTGGGCCCACTCCTCGTTGCGCCGGGTCAGCCAGCGCAGCCGGCCGCCGACCGGCCGCATCACGTCGGCCAGCAGGCTGTTGCCCGCCGCCGCCAACAGGACGTCGTGAAAACGGGAGTTCACGTCCGTGAGGGTGTCCGCGTCGTCCCGCTCCGTGGCCCGCGCGGCCACGTCGAGCAGCTCCGCGAGCCCGTCCAGATCGCCCCGGCCCGCCCGCTCGGCGGCGAGCCCGGCCGCGTGCACCTCCAACACCTCGCGCAGTTCGTAGAGTTCGGTCACATCGGTGCGGGTCAGGGTGCGGACCACGGCCCGGCGCGGCGTCTCGAACGTCACGAAGCCCTCCGTCACGAGCGCCCTGATCGCCTCCCGCACCGGCACCCGTGAGACCCCGAAGCGCTCCGCGAGCTCCCGCTCGACCAGCCGCTCGCCCGGTCGTGACCGTCCGCCGATGATGTCCTGCCGCAGGGTCGCGAGCACGCGCTCGCGCACCGCCCCCAGGGGTTCCGCCGTCGCCATGCGCCCATCTTCCCCGATCACGCCCGGGAGTTGGGGCCGCGGTTTTACCGAGACGTAACCGTAGGGACATTGCCGAGGGCCCTCGGGAGCGGGACGATGACGCCGCTTTGGTATACCAAACCCCTTTCGCTGCTCGTCACAGCCTCTGCTCGTCACAGCACTCAGCTCGTCACAGCACCCTGGGAGGTACCCCATGCCCGTGGCCGAACCCACGCCCACGCAGGCTGTCGCCTTCACTCCCGACCCGCGCCTGGTCAACGAGGACCTCGCGCCCGCCGCGGACCGAAAATGGAAGGTCTACGACCTCTTCGCCCTGTGGATGTCCGACGTCCACAACCTCGGCAACTACACCTTCGCGGCCGGCCTGTTGGTCCTCGGCCTCAACGCCTGGCAGGTCTTCAGCGCCCTGCTCATCGGCTTCGTCCTCATCTACGCCGGCTGCAACGCGATGGGCCGCATCGGGCAGCGCCACGGCGTCCCGTTCCCCGTCGTCAGCCGCATCAGCTTCGGCGTCTGGGGCGCCAACATCCCCGCCCTGATCCGGGCCGTCATCGCCATCATGTGGTACGGCATCCAGACCTACCTGGCCTCCGTCGCCGTCAACGTGATGGTGCTCGCCGCCTTCCCCGGGATGAAGTCCTGGACCGAGCACTCCTTCCTCGGCCTGCACGCCCTGGGCTGGGCGTCCTTCCTCGCGCTGTGGCTCGTGCAGTCCCTGATCATCACGCGCGGCATGGAGTCCGTCCGCAAGTTCCAGGACTTCTGCGGGCCCGCGATCTGGATCGTGATGCTCGCCCTCGCGATCTGGATCTGGGCCAAGGCCGGCTGGACCATCTCGCTGACCACGACCCCGCACCCGGTGTCCACCGGCGAGCAGTTCCGCCAGTGGTTCGGCGCGATCGGCCTGATCCTCGCCACCTACGGCACGCTGATGCTGAACTTCTGCGACTTCTCCCGCTTCGCGCCCGACTACCGGACCGTGCGGCGCGGCAACTTCTGGGGCCTGCCCGTCAACTCCACCGCGTTCGTGGTCCTCTCGGTCGTCGTCACCGCCGGCAGCGTCGAGGTCTTCGGCGAGGCGATCACCGACCCGGCGCTCCTCGTCGCCCGCATCGGCAACACCTGGGTCCTCGTCTTCGGCGCGCTGACCTTCGCCGTCGCCACCATGGGCGTCAACATCGTCGCCAACTTCGTCTCGCCCGCCTACGACCTGGCGAACGTCTGGCCCCAGAAGATCAGCTTCAAGGTCGGCGGCGCGATCTCGACGGTCCTCGCCCTCGTCGTCACGCCCTGGAACCTGTACTCCAACCCGACCGTCGTGAACTACTTCCTCGGCGGCCTGGGCGCCTTCCTCGGCCCGCTGTTCGGCATCATCATGCTCGACTACTTCTGGGTGAAGCGCGGACGCATCGACGACCGAGCCCTCTTCGACGCGACCCCCGGCTCCCGCTACCACTACCGCGGCGGCGTCAACCCGAAGGCCCTGGCAGCCTTCGTCCCCTCCGCCGGCCTCGCCGTGGTCCTGGCGCTCGTCCCGGCCTTCGACTCGGTCGCCGCGTACTCGTGGTTCATCGGCACGGCGGTCTCGGCGCTCCTCTACGGGCTGATCTGCCGCGCGGAGCGAGCGGAGTCGGCGACGCCGGAGCCGGTGGAACCGGCCGAGGTCTGATCACAGGGGACCGCGCGGACGGGTCCGGGGCCGGTTCCCGGCCGCCCCGGACCCGCGGCCCGGCCCGCCCGCGGTGATCCGAGCGGCCGAACGGGTGCACCTTCCGGCGCCGGGGCCCTCCGGGTGCCCCGGCGCGGGCGGGGGCCGACATCATCCCGCCATGGCCAAGTCCTCGCGCCCGGTACTGGGCGCTCTGCTGGCGGCGTTGTTGAGTCTCGCCCCGGCCGCCGCCGGGCACGGTGCCCCGGCCGGCACCGTCTTCTGGGTCGACCCGGACAGCGCGGCGGCCCGCCAGGCCGCGGCGTACCGCGCGCAGGGCCGCACCGCCGACGCCGCGCTCGTCGACCGCATCGCCGCCCGCCCGCAGGCGGTCTGGCTCAACGGGGCCGACCCCGGCCCCACCGCCCGCGCCGTCACCGAAGCGGCCGCCCGCGCGGGCCGCATCGCCGTCCTGGTCGCCTACCACATCCCGCACCGCGACTGCGGTTCCTACTCCGCGGGCGGCGCCCCCGACGCCGCCGCCTACCGCGCCTACATCGACTCCCTCGCGTCCGGCCTCGGCCGCGGCGGCGCCTACGTCGTCGTGGAGCCCGACGCCGTCGCCTCGGCCGTCGCCGGCTGCCCCGGCGCCGACACCGAGGAGCGCTACACCCTCCTGGCCTACGCGGTCCAGCGCCTCGCCGCCCGCCCCGGCACCCGCGTCTACCTCGACGCCGGCAACGCGGGCTGGATCCCCGACCCCGCCCGCCTGGTCGACCCGCTGCGCCGCTCGGGCGTCGCCGCGGCCACCGGCATCGCCCTGAACGTCGCCAACTACCGTACGGACACCGAGACGTCCGCCTACGGTCACCGCCTCCTCGCCGCCCTCGGCGGCACCCCGCACTTCGTCATCGACAGCAGCCGCAACGGCAACGGCCCCTACGAAGGCACCGACGCCTGGTGCAACCCGCCCGGCCGCGCCCTCGGCACCCCGCCCACCACCGAGACGGCGGACCCCGCCCTGGACGCCTACCTCTGGATCAAGCGCCCCGGCGAGTCCGACGGGACCTGCCGCGGCGGACCCCCGGCCGGGCAGTGGTGGGAGAGCGGCGCGCTGGAGCTGGCCCGCAACAGCCCGCCCCCGCCCGCGAGGACGCACCTCCTGCCCGGCCGCCGGTGAACTCCCGCTACCGTGCTGCCCCATGGACCCCCAGACCGCCACCGAGGGCCTCCTCGACCAGGACGCCGCGTTCCTCGACTCCGTAGCCGACCGCCTCGCCTCCCTCCCGCACGTGCACGCCGTCGCCCTCGGCGGATCACGGGCCCAGGGCACACACACGGAGTCCAGCGACTGGGACCTCGCCGTGTACTACCGGGGCGCCTTCGACCCGCAGGACCTGCGGGACCTCGGCTGGGAGGGCGAGGCGTCGGAGATCGGCGGCTGGGGCGGCGGGGTGTTCAACGGCGGGGCCTGGCTCGTCGTCGACGGGCGGCGGGTCGACGTGCACTACCGCGACCTCGACGAGGTCGAGCACGAGGTGAAGGAGGCGGAGGCGGGGCGCATGCGGTGGGAGCCGCTCATGTTCCACCTCGCCGGGATCCCCAGCTACCTCGTCGTCGCCGAACTCGCCCTCAACCGCGTCCTGCGCGGCACGGCCCCCACGGTCGACCGCTACCCGCCGGCGCTGCGCGAGGCCGCCGCCGAGGACTGGTGGGGCAAGGCCGCCCTGACGCTCGGCTACGCGCGCGGGGGGAACGTGCCGAACGGGGGCAGGGCCGAGGTCGTCGGCGCCGTGAGCGTCGCGGCGATGCAGGCCGCGCACGCCGTGCTCGCCGCGCGCGGAGCATGGGTCACCAACGAGAAGCGGCTGCTGGCCCGCGCCGGACTGCGCGGCATCGACGACGTCCTGGCCGAACCGGACCTGGGCCGACTCGTCGACCGGGCACGGGAGTTGCTGGAGGGTGCGGTGCGCGCGGCGCGCGGTCAGGGCTGAGCGGCGCCGAGCCGGTACGTGCGGACATCGCGCCAGCCGGTCCCGGGCCCGTCCGTCACGATCAGCCGGACCTCCTCGACCCGGGTGCGGACGGGCAGGGCCGCGGTGAAGTCGCGGGCGGGCAGGGCGTCCGTACCGTCTCCGCTCGCGAGCGTGAGATGCGGGTCGAGCCCTTCGTGTCCGAAGACGCCGCGGTAGGGGACGGCCTCCGGCCAGAGATCGCGCACCGCCTTCGTCAGGGCGCGCAGCGGATCGTCCGGTTCCGGCGCCAGATACAGGACGCCCGGCCAGCGGCGCGTCTCGCGGAAGGTCAGCGTGAAGGGGCGCGCGGCGGCGAAGAGGGCGGCCAGCCGTGCGTCGGGCGCGCCGGTGAGGCGGGGGAGCGGCAGGAACGGGTAGAGCACCGTGACGTGCGCCCGGGACGGGGTGCGCACCAGCGCGTCGGCCTCCGGGACGTGGATCGTCAGGGCGGTGTCGCCCGCGACGTCCGGCCATCCGTCGTCGTCCGCCGCCGTGTCGTCCCTGCTCACGTGCCCCAGTGTCACACCGGTGCCGGAGACCCGTCCGCGCGCCCCCTGTGGGGCGGGGCGCGAGGACGGGCCGGTCAGGTCACGGCTTGGGCAGGGCGCAGCCCGGAGCCGACAGGTCGATCTTGTTGCCTGTGCCGACGCACGGCACGATCCCGTACGTCTCCTGGGCGTAGTTGATGCCCTGGCGCACGGTCACCTGGCCGTTCTCGTCCACCTCGCACGGGTTGTTGTCCGTGCACTCCTCACCGTTCTCGTTGCCGGTGTTGTTGACCGCGACGACCTTGCCGGTCGCCTGGTCGAGCACCGGGGAGCCCGAGGTGCCGCCGATCGTGTCGCAGGCGGAGGTGTAGCGGACCGAGTCCTTCCAGGTCCAGTCGCCCTCCTTCAGGCGGTAGGCGAAGCCGTCGATCGAGCAGTTGTAGATCTTCTTCCAGTAGCCCGAGACGACGCTGATCGCCGTGCCCTGCGTGGGGTGGTCCGCGGACAGCTCCAGGGCCTTGATGCCGTAGGAGCTCTCGATCTGCTGGTACGTGCTGGTGAGTTCGTACAGGGAGACGTCCGTGTCGGTCATCGTCCCGTACGCGACCTTGCTCGCGCGCAGCGTCGCGACCTTGCTGCCCGACGAGTTGAGCAGGCTGAAGCTGCGGGTCGAGGGCTGGTCGACGACGACCTCGCCGGGGCCGGGGAAACCGGACTCCAGGCAGTGGCCGTTGGACATCACCAGGGCCGGGTCGGTCGGCTGCGAGTTCGGCACGCGCACGACCGAGCCGGAACAGTTGCTGAGCGCCACCGTGCCGGCGAAGCTGACGGCCTTGGGCCTGACCTTCGCCGTGTGCTGGGACGTCGCGGTGTCGCCGAGGGCCGTGGCCGGGGCGGCGGTCGCGCCCAGCAGGAGCACGCCGAAGAGCGCGCCGACGAGAGACTTCTTCATAGTGGGGGGTTCCTCTCCCGAGGTGAGAGTGGTGCACCGAGCGCCATGTTTGGCATGAGCATTGTGATGGTGTCGGGCTCAGCGGACAACAGTGCACCCTGAGCGAACATGCGGAGAACCCCCGGGAACCCCACCAGAATTGACGGAAAAAACTTCGGCGGCAGCGATGAGTTCCGCGCACACCCCCGGTCACACCTCCCAGAGACCCCGATCCGAGGAGGAACCATGGGGCTGCCGAAGGTGGTCACGCACGAGGAGTGGCGCGCCGCCCGCGAGGAACTGCTCGCACTGGAGAAGGCGGCGACCCGGGCGCGCGACGCACTGAACGCGCGACGGCGCGAGCTGCCCATGGTCGAGATCGACAAGCTCTACGTCTTCGAGGGCCCGGACGGCAAGGCCGAACTGCTCGACCTGTTCGAGGGCCGGACCCAACTCGTCGTCTACCACTTCATGTTCGCGCCCGAGTGGGAGGCCGGCTGCCCCAGCTGCTCCGGATTCCTCGACCAGATCGGGCACCTGGCCCATCTGCGGGCCCGCGGCACCGCCTTCGCGGCCGTCTCCCGCGCCCCGTTCACCAAGATCCTGCCGTTCAAGGCCCGCATGGGCTGGACGGTGCCCTGGTACTCCTCGAACCTCAGCGACTTCAACCAGGACTTCGGCACCACCGTGGAGGTCGGCGGCTGCCTCCAGGAGCGCCCCGCGATCAGCTGCTTCCTGCGTGACGGCGAGCGGGTCTTCCACACCTACTCGACGTTCGACCGCGGCCTCGACGGCATCGGCTTCACCACGAACCTGCTGGACCTCACCGCGCTGGGGCGGCAGGAGGAGTGGGAGCTGCCCGCGGGGCGGTCCTCGGCGCTCGGCGCTCCCGCGGGCAGCGCGGCGGTGCGCTACCACGACGAGTACGTCGACTGACGCCCGCTCAGGCCGCCGAGCGGGACCAGGACGGCGTCGTCCCCGTCACCCGGCACAGCGCCAGGTACAGCGGGATCGGCGGCGTGTACGGCACGGCCCCGTCGGGGCAGTGGATGAGCGCGGGTGCGCGCCGGGCGTCCGGCACCAGTGCGCCCGTCGTGTAGCGGGCCGGCGCGGGCCACTCCAGGGCCACGTCCGAGTCCGAGGGCACGATCCACCACCAGTGCGCGCCGTCCGCGTACACGCAGCCCATGTGGGGCAGCCGGCGCGTCATCTCGCGCGCGAAGTCCTCGGGGACGGACACGGCGTCGCAGCCGAGCGGAGCCGTCATGCCGTCAGGAACGCCCAGGCGCAGGGTCGGTGGGACGGGGCTCGATATCGGCCGTCGCCGCGCGAGGCCGACCAGCGAGTCCAGGTGCATCGTCCTCGTCGTCAACACGCCCATCCGTTCCCGCTCAGCACGCTCGTCGTTCTCCGCCAAACCGCTCGGGGCGGACGTTCACCAGCACGTTCAGGTCGTCCGTGCAGCCGTTCTCGCCGGCTGTACGCACCGGCCGTTCACCAGGACCAGTCGGCGGGGCCGGAGGCCTCGGCCACCGGGTCCGGGACGGCGCCCTGCCCTCCGTCGCGCGGCAGTTCGGCCCACACGACCAGGCCCGGCCCGGTCTCCTGAGCGCCCCACGCGCTGGAGACCGCGGCCACGAGAAGAAGCCCCCTGCCGTGCTCCTCCTCGGGTGCGATCCGGCCCGCCGGAGCCGAGTCGCCGGGCATCCGGCCCTCGTCGCGCACGGCTATCCGCACACGCTCGCCCGCGTCGTCGCACAGCTCGTGCAGCTCGCAGTGGATCCGGCGGCTGGCGGTGTGCACGATCGCGTTCGTGACCAGCTCGGACACGACGAGAGCCGCCGCGTCGCAGGTGTCCTCGCACGCGCCCCATCCCGTGAGATGGGCACGCGTCATGCGCCGGGCCTGTGCGGCGGAGCCCGGGTGGGGAGCCAGTTCGAAGCTGCTGCGGCGGGCCGGTGGCCCGAACGGCGTACCGGAAAGGTCACCGAGCGTAGCTTCGCGGGCTGCTGTTCCTAAGGGCGCGGACGGAGTCACGCTTGCCACTATCTCCCCGTCGTGAACACTTGGCAAGAGCCACTCTGAAAAGTGCAGAGTGCAGTGTGCCGTTCGGAACGGGCATGGCACACTGCTGCCAACAGCTCGTCGCGCGGCGCCCCATGCGGGTGGACCGCGGGGAATCGGCCGGTGACCTGATGGTTCCCGGCCTTCTTCCGCGGCTGGAACTCGACACAGGGACTACTGGGAGGGCAGGGGCGTGAGCGAACCGCGGTCCGCGCCGACGGTCGGCCAGGTCGTCCTCGGCCGGCGTCTCCAGGACCTGCGGGAGAGCGCGGGGCTCAAGCGCGAGGATGCCGCGCGTGTACTGCGCGTGACCGCCGCGACGATCCGGCGCATGGAGACCGCCGAGGTCGCCCTCAAGATCCCCTACCTCCAGCTGCTCCTGAAGTCCTACGACGTCGCCCGTGACGAGGCCGACGCGTTCGTGCAGCTCGCCGAGGAGGCGAACAAGCCGGGCTGGTGGCAGCGGTTCCACGACATCCTGCCCGGCTGGTTCTCGATGTACGTCAGCCTGGAGGGCGCCGCCTCCCTCATCAGGTCGTACGAGCCGCACTTCGTGCCCGGACTGCTCCAGACCGCGGACTACGCGCGGGGCGTGCTCCGCTCCGGGGCCGTCGGCCGGGCGCTCGTCGAGGACCCGGAGGTCGTCGACCGCCACGTCGACCTGCGGATGCGGCGCCAGGCCCTGCTCACCCGCGAGGACGCGCCCCGCGTGTGGGTGGTCATGGACGAGACCGCGCTGCGCCGCCCGGTCGGGGGCGCGGACGTGATGCGCGCCCAGATCGACCGGCTGCTCGACGTGATGGAGCTGCCCAACGTCACGCTTCAGGTCGCGGAGTTCGCGTCCGGCCCGCACCCGGGCACGTACGGACCCTTCGTCCTGTTCCGCTTCGCCGTGCCCGAACTCCCGGACATGGTCTACAGCGAGTACCTGACCGGCGCCGTCTACCTCGACGCGCGCCCCGAGGTGGCCACCCACCTGGAGGTCATGGACCGCATGGCGGCGCACGCCGCGACGGCACAACGCACAAAGGAGATCCTGAGCGATCTCCGCAAGGAGCTCTGAATGGACCGGATCAAGGACCGGATACGAGGCGTGGACGGCGAGCCGGTCTACAACGGCATGCCCGCGCGCGAACTCGGCACCGAGGGCTGGCACAAGCCCTGGAGCGGGGGGAACGGGGGCAACTGCGTGGAGGCCATGAAGCTGGCCGACGGCCGCGTCGCCGTGCGCCAGTCCTCCGACCCGGACGGGCCCGCGCTCATCTACACCCCGGGTGAGATCACCGCGTTCATCGAGGGCGCCAAGGCCGGGGACGCGGACTTCCTGCTGTCCTGACCCGCTCCGGCAGTGGCCGGCGGGGCCTCACGCGGTCATCGGCCGGTCGTGCGCCCCTATCGGGGCCGGCAGCACCGTTGCCCCGGTGAGCCACCGGTCGACGGCCGCGGCGACCGCCCGGCCCTCCGCGATCGCCCACACCACCAGCGACTGCCCGCGCCCGGCGTCCCCCGCGACGAACACGCCCGGCACCGGCGTCGCGAACCCCGCGTCCCGGGACAGCCCGCCCCGCGCGTCCGCGCCGAGCCCCAACTGGTCCACGAGACCCCCGGGCCGCCGCTCCGGCCCCTGGAACCCGAGCGCGAGCAGCACCAGATCGGCGGGCAGCACCTGCTCCGTACCCGGTCGTGGCCGCCGGCCCGCGTCCACCTCCACGAGGTGCAGCTCCCGCACCCGGCCCCGCTCGTCCCCCGTGAACCGCAGCGTCGACGCCGCGAACAGCCGCGCGTCCGCGTGCGCGAGCGGCGACGACCCCAGCGCCTCGGCCTCCTCGTGCGCCGGCGACAGGCGATACAGCTTCGGATACGTCGGCCAGGGCTCCGCCTCCTCGTCGCGCTCGTCGCCCGGCCTGCCGTAGATGTCGAGCTGGGTCACGGACGCGGCCCGCTCGCGCAGCGCCGTCCCCAGACAGTCCGCGCCCGTGTCGCCGCCGCCGACGATCACGACGTGCCGGCCCTCGGCGCACAGCGGGGAGACCGGCAGATCGCCCCCGCCCACCCGGTTCGCCGACGGCAGGTACTCCATCGCCTGATGGATCCCGGCCAAGTCGCGCCCCGGCACGTCCAGTTCGCGCCATTGCGTGGCACCCGTGGCGATCACGACCGCGTCGTGCCGGGCCCGCAGCTCGGCCGCCCCGACATCCCGGCCGACCTCCGTCGACGTACGGAACCGCACGCCCTCGTCCGCCAGCTGCCGCAGCCTGCGATCCAGCCGGTCCTTGCCCATCTTGAACGACGGGATGCCGTACCGGAGCAGCCCGCCCGGCCGGTCGTCCCGCTCGTACACCGCGACGGTGTGGCCCGCGCGGACCAGCTGTTGGGCCGCGGCGAGCCCCGCGGGCCCCGAGCCGACCACGGCGACGCTGCGGCCCGACAGGCGATCCGGCGGGCGCACGGACACGAAGCCCTCCTCCCACGCGCGGTCGGCGATCGCCAGCTCCACGTTCTTGATGGTCACGGCCGGCTGGTTGATCGCGAGCACACAACCCGCCTCGCACGGGGCCGGGCAGAGCGTGCCGGTGAACTCGGGGAAGTTGTTCGTGGCGTGCAGCCGCTCGCTCGCCGCCCGCCAGTCGTCCCGCGCGACCAGGTCGTTCCACTCCGGGATCAGGTTCCCGAGCGGGCACGCGTCGTGGCAGAAGGGGACACCGCAGTCCATGCACCGGTCGGCCTGCCCGCCGACGATCGGCAGCAGGCCGCCCGGCACGTACACCTCGTCCCAGTCCCGGACGCGCTCCTCGACGGGGCGGCGCGGCGCCTCCCGCCGGGGCGTCCTGAGAAAGCCCTTGGGGTCGGCCATGGCCGTCTCCCTACGCCGCGGCTCTTTTCGCCACGATACGTCCGCCCAGGCCCGGGGACATCTCAGGTCAGCGCGAGCAGGAAGGAGGCGGACGCGGCGAGCGAGGCGCCGCCGCGCAGGTGGTTCCAGCCCACCCACTCGCTCAGATACGTCCGCCAGTACGCGGCGCTCGCCTCCGCCTCCTCGTCACCGGCCAGCTTCGCCAGCGCCTCGTTGCGCGGGACGTTCGCCAGCACCGTCACACCGAACGAACCGACCAGATACAGCGCGCAGCCCAGCAGCAGCTCAAAGGTGCCCTGCTTGGGCCAGAGCACGAACGTCACGACGGCGATCACGGCGCACAGCGCCGCGGCGCCGAGGAAGACGACCATGAACGCCGGGTTCACGGCCGCCCCGTTGATCGCGTTCATCGCGGCGATCCCGCGGTCCGGCGGCAGGGCGCCCAGGCCGCGCATCACGAACGTCGAGAACGCGACGAAGACGCCTGCGGCGAGCCCGCACCACAGGGCCCCGAACACGACGAGCACGAAGTACGGTCCTTCGATCATGCCAACCCCCTCGGCCGGCCGGCCCCCGGCCCCGTACGGCCCCGCCGCCACCGACCCCGAGATCATGCCGCAGTCCGGCGGAGGGCGGCAGGGGATTAAGGGGAGGGGAGGGGGTTCGGGGTTCGGGGATTCAGGGCTCCGGGTTCGGGGTTCGGGGTCCGGACTCAGGACGCCTCGGGCTCGGCCCCGGCCGGCTCGCGCTCCGCGTCCGGCACCCGCCACGCCGCCAGCACCGCCTCCACCGGCGCCGCCACCCGCGCCCGCGCCTCCCGCCACGGCACCCCGGACATCAGCAACGCGTCGTACGGCGTCTCCACATGCCGGACGCCCGCCCGGACCGCCGCCCGCACCGCGCCCTCCGACAGCGCCCGGCCCGCCGCCGTCCGCCCGACCCGGCCGCTGCCCCGCGCCCCCGCGTGCCCGGCGATCGCCTCGGCCCGCTCCACCGGGCACCCCGGGAACAGCCGCCGGATCTCCGCCGCGAACGCCGCCACGAACACCTCGTCCCGCACCGCCCGCCGCGCCGCGTCCCGCTCCCGCCGCCGCGCCCGCGCCTCCGCGTCCGCCAGACAACGCGCCTCCGCCCGCGCGAGCCCCGCCGGCTCGACCAGCACCCCCTGCCGCTCGTACCGGCCACGCCGCCGATGGAAGCGCACCACCACCGCCGACAGTCCGCTCTCCTCCCGCGCCCGCCGCGTCAGGGCCGTGTCGCCGCGCGGCAGGAACACCAGATGCGCCAGATCCGCACAGTCCAGACAGCGTGGCCGTCCCTCGTCCAGGACCAGCAGCCGCAGCGGCCCGCTCCGGCACACCGCGCACCTTTGGCGCCGGACGGGCATGAACACGAGGGGGCCGCGCACCGCGAGGGGCGACGGCGGGACGACGCTGCTCATACCCGTTCCATGCCCGGCCGGGCACCGTCCGGCACCCCTTCGGCACCGCGCGTGGTCACCCGGACGGGCCCCGGCATCATGGACCCGTGCGACTCCAAGCGATCACCTGGGAACGGCTCGGCGACACCCTCGCCGAGCGCCTGCTCGACCTGGCCCCGGCCGACGGCTCTCCCTGGCCGCGGATCGCCTTCGACGGCGCCCCGGCCGCCCGCCCCGGCGACCTCGCCGGCCGCGTCGCCGAGGCCCTGCGGGTCCGCGGTCGCACCTCCCTGGTCGTGCCCGCCGACGGCTTCCTGCGCCCCGCCTCGCTCCGCCTCGAGTACGGCCACCAGGACACCGAGGCCTACTACAGCGGCTGGCTCGACACCGGCGCCCTGTGGCGCGAGGTCTTCGGCCCCCTGGAGGCGGACGGCACCGGCCGCGTCCTGCCCGACCTGTGGGACCCGGCCACCGACCGCGCCACCCGCAGCGACTACGTCGAACTCCCGCCCGGCAGCCCCCTGTTGCTGCACGGCCCCTTCCTCCTCAACCACTGGTTCCCCTTCGACCTCACCGTGCACATCAGCCTCTCCGCGGGCGCGCTGCGCCGCCGCACCCCCGAGTCCGAGCAGTGGACCCTTCCCGCCTTCACCCGCTACGACGACGAGACCGGCCCGGGCACGGCGGCCGACCTCGTCATCCGCGCCGACGACCCCCGCCACCCCGCCTGGAACGGCTGACCCGAGCGGCGCTGAGTGCGAAGGTGCAGGTCACAGCCATGACATGCGCCCCGTAGCGACCGGGACGAGAATGAGGGACGGCGCCGGGAACCCCCTTCGACCCGGCATCGGGAGGTACCACCATGACCACCGCCGCGGACATCATGCACTCCGGCGCACGCTGGATCCCCGCCCACGAAACCCTGGACCGCGCCGCCCAGTTGATGCGTGAACTGAACGTCGGCGCCCTGCCCATCAGCGACGAGAACGAGCGGCTGTGCGGCATCCTCACCGACCGCGACATCGTGGTCGGCTGTGTCGCCATGGGGCACGACCCCGCCAAGGTCACCGCGGGTGAGATGGCCAAGGGCACCCCGCGCTGGATCGACGCCGGCGCCGACATCGGCGAGGTCCTCCACGAGATGCAGGACCACCAGATCCGCCGCCTGCCCGTGATCAAGGACAAGAAGCTCGTCGGCATGATCAGCGAGGCCGACCTGGCCATGCACCTGAACGACGACCAGATCGCCGCCTGGGTCGAGAGCGTCTACGCCAAGTCCTGACCCGCGCCGACCCGCCGCGGATTCCGCGCCGTCGTCATCTCGGTGGCCGTGCTTCCTTCCCCGGCGCGGCCACCGAGAACGCGCCGTCCCCGGTCACCCCGTAGAACACGTCACCGACCCGCAGCGGGCCGGTCCCGCTGGGCGACCGCTGGTCGATCGTGCCGCCGTTCTTCCGGGGCTTCCCGTGCTCTCCCGTGGGCTCCACGGGAGGCCGGGTGCGCCAGCGCTCCTTGCCGGTGCGGGTGTCGATCGCCACCACACTGTTGCTCGGCGTCGTCGCGTACAGCGTGTCGCCGCTCACCGTCGGCTCGCTGAACAGCCGCAGCTCGCGCGAGGTCGTCCACAGCGCCTTGCCGCGCTTCAGGTCCAGCGCCAGCACGATCTCGTTCGCGTAGTCGAAGAGGTACATCGTGTCGCCCACGACCAGCGGCGGCGCCTCCGGCTCGACGGCCCAGGGGAAGTCCACGGAGCGGACCCGGCCGGATATGAGGTCCTGGACGAAGATGCGGGACGAGACGCCCGTGTCGTCCTCCCAGCGCGCGTAGTACGCCCGGTTCCCCCGCACGGTCGCCAGCCACAGATCGCCGTTCGGGGCCTGCGCCCGGTCCAGCGTCCGGCCCGTACGGGCGTCGAGCCGCTCCACCGCGCGCACGCCCGCCTTCGCCCGGCGCAGATCGGCCACGAGCGTCCCGTCGGCCCCCGCGTACAGCGGGCTCGGCGAGTCCGTGGTGAGCGCGCGCCGCCACAACTCCTTGCCGCTGCGCGGATCGAACGCCGCGTAGGTGGCCGTGGAGGACGGCCCCAGCTCGCCCAGATGCACGACCAGTACGCCGCTCATCAGCGCGAACTCGGCGTGCGGGCCCTTCTTCCGCCACATCCGGTGCCCCGTGTCGGCGTCGTAGGCGTCCACGCCCTGCGTGCCGTCGCCGCTGAACGCGAAGACGAGCCCCTCGCCCGCCGCCACCACCGGACGCGTCAGCGTGCCGCCCGACCGGTCCGCGTCGCCCATCGGGACCTTCCAGTCGACCTTGCCGGACGCCGGGTCCAGCCTGATCAGCGTCGTGGTGAACGACGAGCAGTAGACGCCGAGCCGCGAGGGGGTGCACTGGTACGAGTCCGGCAGCAACTCGCGCGGGTCCGGCTCCTCCGGCCCGTCCTTGCCGTCCTTCGGTGCCTTCGTGAGCGACGTCGTCCAGGGCCGCCAGCCCGCCACGGTCACGGGTGCGCCCTGCCGCGCCGCCGAACCGCCGCCGGACGCGCCGCCCCGCACCGCGACGGAGATCCCGGCGGCCGCCACCAGGGCCACGGCGAGCGCGCTCGCCGCCACGGCGATCCGCCGGCGCCTCGACCTCGACCGGACAGGGGCCGGGCCGTCCGGCACTCCGCTCACCGCGGCGACCGGGGTGTCGTCGCCGCCGGAGGAAGCGGCTGCGCTGTCACGGCCGGCGCGCGGCGTGACGGGGGTGAGGTCGGTGCCGCCGCCCTCGCCGACGCGCAACGACGCACCCGGCGCTGTCGCGTCAGTGCCACTGAGCGCCAGTGTCGGACCGCCCGGCGTCCCCGCCCGCGCGGTCCCTTCCGCACCGGCCGTCCGCTCCGGCAGCGCGGCCAGCGCCTCCCGCAACGCGTCCGGAGTCGGTCGATCCTGCGGCGCCTTCGCGAGGCAGGACAGCACCAGAGGGCGCAACTCGACGGGCAGCGCGCCCAGTTCGGGTTCGTGATGCACCGTCTGGTACGCCGCCAGATACGCGTTCTCCGCCTCGAACGGGCTGCGACCGGTCGCCGCGTACACCAGCAGCGCCCCGAACGAGAACACGTCGACCGGCGGACCCACGTCCCGCGGAGTGCTGAACTGCTCGGGCGCCATGAAGGGCGGCGAACCCAGCACCATGCCCGTCTGTGTGCGCACATCGCTCTGCGCGGCCCGCGAGATGCCGAAGTCGATGACCCGCACCGCACCCGCGTCCCCGTCCGGATCCGGCCCGCCCGCGTCGCCCTTGCCCGAACCGAGCAGCAGCACATTGCTCGGCTTCAGGTCACGGTGCACGACCTCCGCCCGGTGCAACTCCCGCAGGGCCTCCGCCAGTTCCACCCCGAGCCGGCGCAACTGCGTCCAGTCCAGCGTGCCCTGCTCGGCGACCCGCTGCGCGAGCGTGTCCCCGGCGACGTACACGGTCGCCATCCAGGGGCGCGCCGCATCCGGGTCCGCGTCCACGACCGGCGCCGTGAACGCCCCGCTCACCCGGCGGGCGGCCCTGACCTCCTGACGGAACCGCGCCCGGAACTCCGGGTCGTCCGCGTACTGCGCGTGCACCACCTTGACGGCGACGGTCCGGCCCGACGGCGTGCGGGCGCGATACACGACCCCCATGCCGCCGGTGCCGATCCGCGACTCGATCCGGTAGCCGCCGATCGACTCGGGATCGTCCTCCCGCAACGGCATCGCTCACCCCCCTGGGCGCTGACATGGACGGTACAGACTAGTGCGGCCCGGCCGGCGTGACCTCACAGCCAGCCGTTGCGCTTGAACCCCCGGTACACGACGAGACAGAGTCCGGCTATCACCGACAGCATCAGCGGGTAGCCGTAGCGCCAGTGCAGCTCCGGCATGTGGTCGAAGTTCATCCCGTAGATGCCGCAGCCCATCGTCGGCACGGCCACGATCGCCGCCCATGCCGTGATCTTGCGCATGTCCTCGTTCTGCGCGACCGTCACCTGCGCGAGATGGGCCTGCAGGATCGAGTTGAGCAGTTCGTCGAACGCCGCTATCTGCTCGGCCGCCCGCAGCAGATGGTCGGAGACGTCACGGAAGTACGCCTGTATCTCCGGCGGCACCGCCGGCAGCGGCCGCCCGGCCAGCTCGAGCACCGGCCGGGACAGCGGGACCACGGCCCGCTTCAGCTCCAGCAGTTCGCGCTTGAGCTGGTAGATCCGGCCCGGGTCGACCTTCGCGCCGTTCTGCGCGAAGACCGCCGCCTCGACCTCGTCTATGTCGGCCTGGAACTCGTCGAGCACCGTCAGATAGTCGTCGACCACACTGTCCGCGATCGCGTGCAGCACCGCCGCCGGCCCCTTGGCGAGCTGCTCCGGATCCGCCTCCAGGCCCTCGCGCACCGGCCCGAGCGAGCCGTGCCGGCCGTGCCGCACCGTGATCACGAAGTCGCCGCCGACGAACACCATGATCTCGCCGGTGTCGACGACCTCGCTCGTCGCGGTGACCTGGGTGTGCTCCACGTAGCAGACCGTCTTGAGCACGGCGAACAGCGTCTGCCCGTACCGCTCCACCTTCGGCCGCTGATGCGCGTGCACCGCGTCCTCGACCGCCAGCGGGTGCAGGTCGAACAGCTCGGCGACCTCGGCGATCTCCGACTCCGTCGGCTCGTGCAGGCCGAGCCAGACGAAGCCCTCCTCGCTCTTGCGCACCCGCCGCACGGCCTCGCGGAGGTCGTGGTCACCCTCCTTGCGCCGTCCGTCGATGTACGTCACGCAGTTGACCACCGCGGACCCGAGCGGCGAGCGTGCCGGGTGACTCAGGTCCACCCGGGGCTGCCGGCGCGCCAGCCGTGCCACTCTGCGCAGCCCGCCCACCTTGCGCAGGCTGCCGACCTTCCGCAGATTGCCCGCCATCGACATGCTCGGCTCCTCGCGCCGGATTCTCACGTACTCGTGTCTGACCGGGTCGTCCTCGCGACGAGGACGACCTGGCGGGCCAGTCTGCCAGCGAACGCCGACCGCGCGTCAGGGCCTGGGGGAACGGAGGATTCCGTTCCGAAATGTCCGGTGTGGCCGGGGCCTGCTGAGATGATCGGGTCATGATGCGATCCGGCGGCCACGCGTACCTCCTGGACAACCAGCAGCCCGAGGCGGGGCAGCGTTTCGACGCCCTGTCGACGCTGTTCGACCCCACGACGTTCCGGCACATCGAGCGGCTCGGCATCGGCTCCGGCTGGCGCTGCTGGGAGGTCGGTGCCGGCGGCACCTCCGTCGTCTCCTGGCTGGCCCGCAAGGTCGGGCCGACCGGACGCGTCCTGGCCACCGACATCGATACCTCCTGGCAGCAGAGCACGCCCCGTCCGCCCGTCGAGGTGCGCCGCCACGACATCGGCGCCGACGAGCCGCCCGCCGAGTCCTTCGACCTGGTGCACGCGCGGCTCGTCCTCGTCCATGTCCCCGACCGGGAGCGGGCGTTGCAGTCGATGATCCGCGGCCTGCGGCCCGGCGGCCGGCTGCTCGTGGAGGACGCGGACCCGGCGCTCCAGCCTCTGCTCTGCCCCGACGAGCGCGGCCCCGAGGAGCAGCTCGCCAACCGCCTGCGCCACGGATTCCGCTCCCTGCTCGCCAGGCGCGGTGCGGATCTCTCGTACGGGCGCAAGCTTCCGGGGCTGCTGCGGGCGGCGGGCCTGCGTCAGGTCGAGGCCGACGCGTACTTCCCTCTCGCCTCGCCCGCCTGCACGGCGCTGGAGGCGGCCACGGTCGAGCAGGTCCGCGGGTCCCTTGTCCAGGCCGGCCTCGCCACGAACGAGGAGATCGACCGCCACCTCGCCAACATCACCCACGGCACGATGGACCTGGCGACCTCCCCGCTGATCTCGGCCTGGGGCAAGAAGCCCTGACCCTGATGTCACCGGGCTCGTCAGTCGGGGAGGGGTGCGTCTGCGGGTGCGCACGCTGCCTGCGGGCGCGGCGAAGCCGCATGCCGTCAGGGGCGCGGGGAACTGCGTGAGAAGCCCCACCGGCCGTTGGCCGCCGACGAACCGAACAGGCAACCCGGTGGGCGCCCCAGGCCTCCGGTGCCTATGACCCGCCCGGCGGCCGACCCCCGATCACCCCGACCGCCTCCGCCCCGGCCCGACACCCGTCCCTCAACGCGGCCCCCCAGGAAGCCCCCCGCACCCGAGCCCCCACGACCGCCCCCACGAACGCGTCCCCCGCCCCCGTCGCATCCCGCACCGCCACCCCCGGCACCGCCTCCACCCACGCGCGCACCACCCCATCCCGCGCCACACAGGCCCCGCGCGCCCCCGCCTTCACGACGACCACGGGGAACCGCCCGCTCAACCCCGCCGCAGCCTCGTCCACTCCACCGTCACCGGCAGTGGCAGCGGTACCGCCCGCGAGCAGCACCGCCTCGTCCCGGCTGGGCAGCAGCACGTCCACCCCCTCCGCGAGCCCCAGAAACCGCTCGGCGCCCCACTCCCGCAGAAACCCCGCCGACGCCGGATCCACACTCACCGGCACGCCCCGCCCGCGCGCGTGCGTCCCGCACCGCGACCGCCACCAGTTCCCGGCCGGTCGCCGAGAAGAACAGATACCCGGACAGGTGCAGCCAGCCGACCCCGTCGAGCAGCCCGGCCGACCAGTCCTCGGGCCCGATCCGCAGACACGCCCCACTGTCCGTCAGGAACGTCCGCTCACCCCCGTCCGCCGCGTCCACGAGACAGACCACGGACCCGGTCGGCGCGTCGGGGTCCACCACGAGGCGCGGCCGCACCCCGGCCCGTACGAGCGCCTCCTCGTGCCAGCGCGCGGACTCCGCCCCGACCCGCCCCAGCAGCGTGACGACCGGGCACCCCCGATACGCCGCCCAGCACGCGACGTTCGCCCCCGCACCGCCCGGCACCGTACGGATGGCGGCCGGTGTGTCCGTCCCGGTGGCGAGCGGCCCGCGATGACGCGCCACGACGTCCGTGACGACATCACCGACCACCAGCAGCCCGCGCCCCGTCACGCCCCCGCCCAGGCGACCGCGATCCGCCCGGCGAGCCGCACGTTCCCGCGGACGGCCGCCAGGTTCGCCTCCAAGGACGCGCCGTCCGTGTGCCGCACCAGATAGTCGAGCAGGAACGGGGTCACCGCCTGCCCGCTCACCTCACGCTCCGCGCACTCCCGCAGCCCGTTCTCCAGCACGCGCGCGTGCAGCAACGGATCCAACTGCTCCGCCTCCGGCACCGGGTTGGCGACGATCAGCGCCGCGTCCGTACCGGGCAGCTCGTCCTGGGCCCGCATCACCGCCGCCACCTCGTCCGGCGAGCGCAGCGTCCAGTCCACCGGCTCACCCGAGTCGGCCAGGTAGAACCCCGGGAAGCGGTCCGTCCCGTACCCCGCCACGGACACCCCGAGCGTCTCCAGACGCTGCAGCGTCGCCGGGACGTCCAGGACGGACTTCACGCCCGCGCACACCACCGTGATCCGTGTCCGCGCCAGCAGCCCGAGGTCCGCCGACTCGTCCTGCGTCTCCGTCCAGCCCCGGTGCACCCCGCCGAGCCCGCCCGTGGCGAACACCCGTACCCCCACGAGCGCCGCCAGCAGAGCCGTGGCCGACACCGTGGTCGCCCCGCTCGCCCCCGTGGCGACGGCGAGCGGAAGGTCCCGCCGGCTGAGCTTGCGGATGCCGTCCTCGCTCGCGACCCGCTCCAACTGCCCCTTGTCCAGGCCGATGTACGGCTTCCCGTCGAGCACGGCGATGGTCGCGGGCACCGCGCCCGCGTCCCGCACGAGCTGCTCCAGCTCGCCCGCCACCCGCAGATTGCGCGGCCTCGGCAGCCCGTGCGCGATGATCGTCGACTCCAGTGCCACCACCGGACGCCCCTGCGCGAGCGCGTCCCGAACCTCGTCCGCCACGACCACCATGCCGTCATCCCTCCGCCGGTCGGACCCGGATGTGCCGTCCCTCAGATCCCTGGCGGACGAGCCTCCTCCTCAAACACCACCCGGAAGACGGCGACACGCGCGCCCCGGCTTCCGGGCGCGACGCCGCCACGGCTCGACGGCCCGTCCAGTCGGCGGCCGTACGACGCTACGAGGCGTCCAGTGAGCGAAGGGGCGCAGGTCAACTAGGGTCCGGCCATGACCACGAACGCTCAGCCCACCACCGGCCCCGTCCCCTCCTTCGCCGTCCACGTCCCCGACGTGACCCTGGAGCCGGAGCCGCTCGACCCCGCCCAGATCGTCTCGGGCACCCCCGAAGTCACCGGCGCGGTGCTGTGGGAGTCCGCCGACGGCAAGCAGCTGCGGGGCATCTGGCAGATCACGCCCGGCGTGGTCACCGACACCGAGGCCGACGAGCTGTTCGTCGTCGTCAGCGGACGCGCCACCGTCGAGATCGAGGGCGGCGACACCCTGGAGCTCGGTCCCGGCACCGCCGCCGTGCTGCGCGAGGGCGACCGGACGACGTGGACCGTGCACGAGACGCTGCGCAAGGCCTACCAGATCAGCCTGAGCTGAGGCCTGAGCTGAACCGTCTCGTGAACAGGGCGAGCGCACCGAGCGGCAGCAGCAGACAGGCCGCCGCCAGGTTCAGCCACGCGTAGCTCGCCGTCGCCACCACCAGACCGGCCGTCGCGCCGCCGACGCCCGCCGCCAGACTCGTCGTCAGGTCCGACAAGCCCTGCGCGGCGGCGCGCGCGGCCTGCGGCACCGAGTCGGTGAGCAGCGCGGAACCGGCGACCAGCCCCGCCGACCAGCCGAGCCCCAGCACGAACAGCCCGGCCGCGCTGCGCACATGGCTGCCGCCCGCCGTCCCCGCGAGCAGGGCGGCCAGCGCCAGCAGCCCGACAGCGAGCCCGATCACCGTCAGCCGCCCGAACCGGTCCGCGAGCCGCCCCATCACCGGCGAGAACGCGTACATGCCGGCGATGTGACCGCTGATGACGAGTCCGATCAGCTCGATGCCGGCGCCGTGGTGCTCCAGGTCCACCGGTGTCATCGACATGACCGACACCATCGCCGTGTGCGCCACCGCGACCGTCACGAGCGCGAGCCGGGCCATGGGAGACGCCGACACGGCCGCGAACCCCGCGCGCAGCGAGCGCGCCTCCGCCGACTGCTCCGCCGCCGGGGCCAGCGCCCGGGCGGTCAGCAGGGGGTCGGGTCTCAGCAGCAGATGCACGAGGACGGCGGAGATCAGGAAGACCCCGGCCGCCCACACGAACGGCCCGGACTCCTCGGGGATGCCGAGCCCGGTCACGCTGCGGCCCGCGGGCGCCGCGATGTTCGGCCCGAGGACCGCGCCGATCGTCGTCGCCCACACCACCGTCGAGATGGCGCGCGCCCGCCGGTCCGGCTCCGCCAGATCGGCCGCCGCGTAGCGTGCCTGCAGATTGGCCGAGGAGGCGGCGCCGAACCCGGCGAGGCCCACGAGCAGCAGCGGAAAGTTCCCCACCGCGGCGGCGACCACGGTCAGCAGCGCGCCCGCCGCACCGACCAGATAGGCGAGGACGAGCCCGGCCCGCCGCCCGCGCGCGTTCATCAACGCGGCCAGCGGCATCGACAGCACCGCCGTCCCCACCACGCTGGCCGTGGACGCGAGGCCGGACAGCGCCTCGTCGCCGCTCACCTTCTTGGCGAGCACCGCGGCCAGCGCGATCCCGGTGGCGGTGCCGAGCCCGCCGAGTATCTGCGAGGCGACCAGCACGCGCTGCGTCCGTCTCTGAACGGCCTCCCCGACCCCGCCGCCCGGCCCCACCGACTCCCCGGCCGGCTCGGCGCGCACCTCGTCCGCGCCCGGCGTCTCACCCGATCCCAGCGCACCCGCGCCCATCGACCCCACCCCCTGCACACCCCGTACCGATCACCGCGTCCCGCCCCGGGACCTTCTCAGAACAGCGGCTCGGGCAACACCCCTTCGAGCGCCAGCAGCTTCCGCTTCGTCTCCAGGCCGCCCCCGAACCCGCCGAGACCCCCGTCGCTCTCCACGACCCGGTGGCACGGCACCACGACGGGCAGCGGATTCGACCCCATCGCCGCGCCCACCGCCTGCGCCGCCCCCGGCTGACCGACCCGGCGCGCCAGATCCCCGTAACCGACGACCGCCCCGTACGGCACCCCGCTCGCCAGCTCGCGCAGCACCTCCCGGTTGAACCCCGCGCTGAGCGACCAGTCGAGCGGCAGGTCGAAGGCGTGCCGGCGCCCGGCGAAGTAGCCCGCCAGCTGGGCTCTCGCCTCGGCGAGCAGCGGCGCGTCGGGCGCCTCGACCGGCTCGGTCCCGAAGCGGGAGGCGAGCCGGGCGAGCGCCTGGTCGCGCACGGTGTCCGTGGCGTGGAAGCCCACGGTCACGAGCCCCGTGTCCGTCGCCGCCAGCAGCAGCGGACCGATGTCGCTGCCCACGACGGTCCACACGACCCGTGCGCTCTCGTTCTGCCCGTCCTGCCCGGTACGGCCGATGGAGTCCATGCCGACCACGGTACGGCCGGGCACTGACAACGCCCGGCCGGAGCCGCTCGTCCGGCGGCCGGAGCCGGCCGCCGGCGGTCAGTACGACATGGCGTCCACGGCGTCGCGGACCACGTCCGGGTTGTTCGTGATGATCCCGTCGACCCCGAACCCGATGGCCTTCACCGCGTTCGCCGTGTCGTTCACGGTCCAGGTGAAGACCTCGAGCGGCTTGTCGTGCGGGCCCTTGAGGGCGTGCACCGCGTCGACGTAGCCGGCGGAGATCGTCGTGTGCGAGGGGTTGATCTGGTCGGCGAACTTCGCGTACGCGGGCAGGTCGGCCACGGCGGGCGTGCCGAGGAAGCCGGTCTTGAGGTCGGGGCGGCGCTGGTGCACGGTCTTCAAGCTGTCCGCGCTGAAGCTCTGGACGACGAGGCGGTGCTTGACCCGGCTGTGCCGCAGCCAGCCGTCCCGGCCGAGCTGACGCAGGATCTGGTCCTCGATGCCGGGATAGAGCTCGGGCGACTTGATCTCCAGGAGCAGCCGCTGGTGGTTGTGGTCGACACGCTCCAGGTACTGATGGAGCGTCGGGATCCGCGCGCCGGCGAACTGGGCGCCCTTCCAGCTGCCCGCGTCCAGCTTGGCGATCTCGGCGGCCGTGAAGTCGCGTACGTTCCACGGAGCCCGGTCGGGGTACACCTGCTCGACGTTCGTGGTGCGGGCCAGGGTGTTGTCGTGGATGACGACCAGCGCGCCGTCCTTGGTGCGCTGCACGTCGTTCTCGACCCAGGAGATCCCCAGTTCGTCCGCCTTGTCGACGGCCTCCAGGGTGTTCTCCGGGGCGTAGGCGGAGGCGCCGCGGTGCGCGATCACCACCTGTCTGTCGGTTCCGTCGGCGGCCTGCGCCGTGCCGGGAAGGACCAGGACGGCGACGACGACGGATCCCGTCACCGAGGTGAGTGCGGCTGCTGCGCGTGCGTACACGTCTGCTCCTCATGGGTCGTGACAACACGGACTCGCATGAGACTGACACCGCGGGGCCAACGCCAAACAGGCGAAGAACGGTCAGGAGTTGAACGGCGTTATCCAACTGCGACCCACCCCGTGACGTACGCGCCAGGTCTTTGCCGGAAAATCGTTCGAACGTTCCGGTGAGGGTTCTACTCTCAGCCTCAACCACGGTCACCCCGGCGGCCGTTGGCAGAAGGGGGAACGTGCAGGACATGTAGGGGCAAAAGGGTGGAAGGGCTGCGTCGTATGCAGGGCACGGTCGACGGCTTCAGTTATGGACTCGTCACTCCGGTGGTGGCGTATCTCATGGCCTGCCTGGGAGGCGCGCTCGGTCTGCGCTGCACCACGAGATCCCTCCATGTGGCGCACACCTGGAGGGCCGGCTGGCTCGGTCTCGGGTCCGCGGCCATCGGCTCCGGCATCTGGACGATGCACTTCATCGCGATGATGGGCTTCACCGTGCGCGGGGTGCCGATCCACTACGACAAGCCGACGACCTTCGCGAGCCTCGGCGTCGCCGTCGTCATGGTGGGCGTGGGCGTCTTCATCGTCGGCTACAAGGGCGCGACCGGCCCCGCCCTCTTCACCGGAGGGACGATCACCGGCCTGGGGGTCGCCTCGATGCACTACCTGGGCATGGCCGGAATGCGACTCCACGGGACGCTTCAGTACAACACGTACACCGTCGCGGCCTCCGTGGTGATCGCCATGGTGGCCTCCACCGCGGCCCTGTGGGCGGCCGTCCAGGTGCGCGGCATCCTGTGGAGCCTCGGCGCGAGCCTCGTCATGGGGCTCGCCGTCTCCGGCATGCACTACATGGGAATGGCGGGCGTCAGCGTCCAGCTGCACGACGCCGCGACCGGCAGCCCCGCCGGGGACTCGGCCGCCGGCATCCTCGCCCCCATGCTGATCGGCCCCCTGTGCTTCCTCCTGCTGGCCGGGGTGGTCGTCCTGTTCGACCCGATGATGGTCATGGGCCGCCCCGACTGGCGCGACGCCCGGGACGCCGCCCGCGAGGTGGGCGCCCCCGCCGCCCGGATCCCGCGCCCCCGCCGCGCCCCCGACAAGCAGCCTTCCCGGAGCCCGCAGCGCTGGTGAGAGCGGCGCCGGGCGCCGGGTTCGACGCCGGTTCGCACCCGGTTGTCAGTGGTGGGTCGTACGGTGGATCCCATGCGGCCCGTATCCAAGATCGAACGCACGGTGGCGCCCTTCGAGGTCGTCAGCCCCTACCAGCCCAGCGGTGACCAGCCCGCGGCCATCGCCGAGCTGGACCAGCGCATCCGCGCAGGTGAGAAGGACGTGGTCCTCCTCGGCGCGACCGGCACCGGCAAGTCCGCCACCACGGCGTGGATGATCGAGAAGCTGCAGCGCCCCACCCTGGTGATGGCGCCGAACAAGACGCTGGCAGCCCAGCTGGCCAACGAGTTCCGCGAGCTCCTGCCGAACAACGCGGTCGAGTACTTCGTCTCGTACTACGACTACTACCAGCCCGAGGCCTACGTCCCGCAGTCGGACACCTACATCGAGAAGGACTCCTCGATCAACGAGGAGGTGGAGCGCCTGCGCCACTCCGCGACGAACTCGCTGCTGACCCGCCGCGACGTAGTCGTGGTCGCCTCCGTCTCCTGCATCTACGGCCTCGGCACCCCGCAGGAGTACGTGGACCGCATGGTCCAGCTGAAGGTCGGCGACGAGATCGACCGCGACGAGCTGCTGCGCCGCTTCGTCGACATCCAGTACACGCGCAACGACGTGGCGTTCAGCCGCGGCACGTTCCGCGTCCGCGGCGACACCATCGAGATCTTCCCGGTCTACGAGGAGCTCGCCGTCCGCATCGAGATGTTCGGCGACGAGATCGAGTCCCTCTCCACCCTCCACCCCCTGACCGGCGAGGTCATCAGCGACGACGAGTCGCTCTACGTCTTCCCGGCCACGCACTACGTGGCCGGCCCCGAGCGCCTGGAGCGCGCGGCGAACGACATCGAGAAGGAGCTCGCGGAGCGCCTCACCGAGCTCGAGAAGCAGGGCAAGATGCTCGAGGCCCAGCGGCTGCGCATGCGCACCACGTACGACCTCGAGATGCTCCGCCAGATCGGCTCCTGCTCCGGCGTGGAGAACTACTCGATGCACTTCGACGGCCGCGAGCCCGGCTCCCCGCCGAACACGCTGCTGGACTACTTCCCGGACGACTTCCTGCTCGTCATCGACGAGTCGCACGTCACCGTCCCGCAGATCGGCGCCATGTACGAGGGGGACGCCTCCCGCAAGCGCACCCTCGTCGACCACGGCTTCCGGCTGCCGTCCGCGCTCGACAACCGCCCGCTGAAGTGGGAGGAGTTCCAGGAGCGCGTCGGCCAGACCGTCTATCTGTCGGCGACACCGGGCCAGTACGAGCTCGCCCGTTCCGACGGCTACGTCGAGCAGATCATCCGCCCCACCGGACTCGTCGACCCGGAGGTCGTGGTCAAGCCCACCGAGGGGCAGATCGACGACCTGGTGCACGAGATCCGCACGCGCACCGAGAAGGACGAGCGCGTCCTGGTCACCACGCTCACCAAGAAGATGGCCGAGGACCTCACCGACTACTTCCTGGAGCTCGGCATCCAGGTGCGCTACCTGCACAGCGACGTCGACACCCTGCGCCGCGTCGAGCTGCTGCGCGAGCTGCGCGCCGGCGAGTACGACGTCCTGGTCGGCATCAACCTGCTGCGCGAGGGCCTCGACCTGCCCGAGGTCTCCCTGGTGGCGATCCTCGACGCCGACAAGGAGGGCTTCCTGCGCTCCGGCACCTCGCTGATCCAGACGATCGGCCGCGCGGCGCGCAATGTCTCGGGCCAGGTCCACATGTACGCGGACAAGATCACCCCGGCGATGGAGAAGGCCATCGACGAGACCAATCGCCGCCGCGAGAAGCAGGTCGCGTACAACGAGGCGCACGGCATCGACCCGCAGCCGCTCCGCAAGAAGATCAACGACATCGTCGCGTCCATCGCGCGCGAGGACGTCGACACCGAGGAGCTGCTGGGCAGCGGCTACCGCAAGGGCGGCAAGGACGGGCAGGGTCTCAAGACCCCGGTGCCCGCGCTCGGCAAGGAGACGGCCAAGAAGAAGCGCGGCAAGTCCGAGCCGGCGAAGCCCACCGACCGCCCCGCCGCCGAACTCTCCGAGCAGATCGAGGAACTGACGGAGCGGATGCGGGCCGCCGCCGCGGACCTCCAGTTCGAGATCGCGGCACGCCTGCGCGACGAGGTGTCGGAGATGAAGAAGGAGCTGCGGCAGATGAGGGAGGCGGGCATCGCCTGACCGGCGCCCGGGCGGGGCACCTGCTGTGTTGCAAGAACGACACAAACCCTGCCCGAGGAGGCGGCGCTGCCGGTGCCGCCCTCTAGGGTTTGGACCAACCGCGAGCGCAGGCCGCGGCAACAGGGGACGGTTCGAGAGGGGACAGCGCGTGGGCATCGACTTGACCAAGGGTCAGGCCATCAGCCTGGAGAAGCAGGACGGAGGCACCCTCACCGCGGTGCGCATGGGGCTCGGCTGGCAGGCGGCCCCGCGTCGCGGACTGTTCGGCTCGCGCACCCGCGAGATCGACCTGGACGCCTCGGCGGTCCTCTTCGCCGACAAGCAGCCCGTCGACGTGGTCTTCTTCCGCCACCTCGTCAGCGACGACGGCTCGGTCCGCCACACCGGGGACAACCTGGTCGGCGGCGTCGGCCAGGGCGGGGACGACGAGGCGATCCTCGTCGACCTGCAGCGCGTCCCGGTCCACATCGACCAGATCGTCTTCACGGTCAACTCGTTCACGGGCCAGACCTTCCAGGAGGTGCAGAACGCGTTCTGCCGCCTGGTCGACGAGTCGAACGGCCAGGAGCTGGCGCGCTACACGCTGGACGGCGGCGGCCAGTACACGGCGCAGATCATGGCCAAGGTCCACCGTGCCGGAGCGGGCTGGAAGATGACGGCCCTGGGCAACGCGGCCAACGGCCGTACGTTCCAGGACCTGATGCCCGCGATCCTGCCCGCCCTGTAGCGGGCCCGGGATGGCGGCCGAACTGGTGAGGGGGCAGAACCATCCCCTCACCGAAACCCGTCTGGAGATCCGGGTGTCGGCCGGGCACCCGGTCGTCGCGGGCGCCACGCTCGCCGACGACCGCGGTGCCGTGCACGGCACCGCGCGCGTGGCCCATCCCGGCGCGCCCTCGCTGCCGGGCCTGGAGGTTCCACGTCAGGCGGCGGCCGACCACCGCATCGCCGTCGACCTCGACGCGATGCCGCAGGACGTGCACCGTGTCACCGTCCTCCTCGCCCTGCCGCTCGGCACCGGCGGCCCGAGCCGGTTCGGTGCCGTCGCGGCCCCGTTCCTGGCGGTCACCGGTCTCGACGGCGCCGAGCAGGCCAGCTACACGATCACCGACCTCGACACGGAGTCGGCGGTCGTCGCCCTGGAGCTGTACCGCAGAGCGGGCGCCTGGAAGGTGCGCGCCATCGGCCAGGGCTACGCCGACGGCCTCGCCGCGCTCCTCGCCGACCAGGGCCTGACCGACGCGCCCGCACTCGCCGGCGCCGTCCACGACGCGGTCGCCCGCGGACTGGCCCGCGCGGTCGCGCCGCCGCCCCGGTCGAGCGACGAGACGCAGGTCCGCCAGACGGCGGCCGCCGGCGCCGCCACGGGCGGCCTGCCGCCCACCGCGCCGCCCCCGAGCAGCACCCCGCCGACGGGCGGCCCGATCGACTACAAACACCCGGGCCGCCAGGCACCCCCGCCGCCCCCGGCCGCGGCACCGGCCGAGCCGGACCACCCCGCGACCCCGGTCGCGGGCGACGCCACCGGCTGGTCCATGGAGGAGCGGCTCTACAACCAGGTGTGGGGCATGTTCGAGGACATGGCCCGCAGCACGGCCGCCTACCGCAGCGCCGTCGACTTCGCCGACTCCCGCCGGGAGCAGGAGCTCGACCAGGTCCTCTCCGACCCGCGCAGCCGCATCGGCGGGCAGGCGGACGCGGCGCGCGAGGCCGCCCGTGCCAAGCACGACTCCCTCGTCGACCGCGCGCGTGAGGCCCTGGACCGGGACCTGGCGCAGCTCGCCGCCGAGGCCGATGTCGTCGAGCCGGCGCTCCCGGCCCCGTACGCCCGCTGGGACAACCCGTGCTGGCACGCCTACCGCAGCCCCATGGAGATGCCCATGGCGGTCCGGCTCGGCGATCTGCGGCTGCCCGAGGGCGAGGCCGCCGGGATCGGCATCCCGATGCTGGTGCGCCTTCCGCTGGAGCGCGGCCTGTGGATCGACTCCGGCTCCGCGGCCGGTGACGCGCTCACCAACGCCGACGAGCTGCGCTCCCGCGCCGCCCGCACCGCGGTCCTGCACGCGGCCCGGCTCCTCGCCGCCTACCCGGCCGGCGAGTTCGCCGTCCACGTGATCGACCCCGCGGGCACGGCGGCGGGAGCGCTCGCTCCGCTCGTCGACGCGGGGGTGCTCGCCGGACCGGTGGCCAGGGGAGCGGCCGGGGTCTCCGAGACGCTCGCCCGGCTGACCGAGCGCGTCGACCTGGTGCAGATGGCGGTCCGGGCCGGCGCCGCCGACGCGCTCCCGCCCGACCTGGACCTCGCCGAGCAGCTCCTGATCGTGCACGACTTCCCGCACGGCTTCGACGACCGCGCGGTGACCCGGCTGCGCTATCTCGCGGACGAGGGCCCCCGGGTCGGCGTCCACCTGATGCTGGTCGCCGATCGGGAGGACGCCGCCGAGTACGGGCCGCTCCTGGACCCGCTGTGGCGCGCGCTGCTCCGCCTGACGCCCGTGCCGGACGACCACCTGGCCGATCCCTGGGTCGGGCACGCGTGGACGTACGAGCCGCCCACCGTCCCGCACGGCAGCGCGGTGCTGCGCCAGGCCCTCGCCGAGGTGGCCAGAGCGCGTGCGGATCTTCGAGGGGAAAGAGGTCGCTGAGCCCCTGACCTGCGTATTTGGAGATTCCTTTACTTAAGCCTTTACCTTTCGTGGGGCATTCGGGTACTCTCCTTTACGCGGAGGGGAGTACTCCCCATGCGCGACGTTCCCGTCAATACGGACCCGGCCCGATGCCGTGGATCCCGGGGCGTCGGCCCGCGGCGCGGTCCCCGCGCCCGGGTGGAAGAGACCTCCGGCAGCGACGACGCTGATCAGTAGCCGTACGACGCCGGAGGCGCAGTGGACGTATCGATCACTCTCTGGGTACTGACCGTTCTCGGTCTGGGTGCCCTCATCGCGGTCGACTTCTTCATCGGGCGCAAGCCCCATGACGTGTCGATCAAGGAAGCGGGCATCTGGACGGTGGTCTGGATCGTGCTCGCCGCGCTCTTCGGCGTCGGCATCACGATCTGGGGCAGCGGACAGGCCGGCGGCGAGTTCTTCGCGGGCTTCATCACCGAGAAGTCGCTCAGTGTCGACAACCTCTTCGTGTTCATCCTGATCATGGCGAAGTTCTCGGTGCCGTCCCACCTGCAGCAGCGCGTGCTGCTCTTCGGCGTGCTCATCGCGCTCGTCCTGCGGGCGATCTTCATCGCGGCCGGCGCGGCGATCATCGCCAGCTTCTCGTGGGTCTTCTACCTCTTCGGTGCCTTCCTCATCTACACCGCCTGGAAGCTCATCAAGGAGGCCATGGCGGACGAGGAGGACGAGGAGTTCGAGGAGAACCGGCTCCTGAAGTCCATCGAGAAGAAGTTCGGCGTCGCGGACCGCTACCACGGCACCAAGCTCTTCATCGTGCAGCACGGCAAGAAGGTCATGACGCCGCTCCTGGTCGTCATGCTCGCCATCGGCATGACCGACGTGCTGTTCGCGATGGACTCGATCCCCGCGATCTTCGGCCTCACCCAGGACCCGTACATCGTCTTCACGGCCAACGCGTTCGCGCTGATGGGCCTGCGCCAGCTGTACTTCCTCATCGGCGGTCTGCTGCGCAAGCTGGTCCACCTCAGCTACGGCCTGTCGGTGGTCCTCGGCTTCATCGGCATCAAGCTCGTGCTGCACGCGCTGCACGAGTCCGGGGTGCACGTGCCCGAGATCTCCATCCCGGTCTCGCTCGCGGTCATCTGCGGCGTCCTCGTCATCACGACGATCACGAGCCTCGTCGCCTCCAAGAAGCAGGCCCAGCGGGAAGCCGCCGAAGAGTCCGCGAAGGACAGCGTCGAGGCCTGACGACAGCAGGCGTAGAAAACACCAGCACCGGGAGGTGCGGCGTCCGGTTGCCGCACGCGCCTCCCGGTGCTTGTTTGGCTATGAGGGCTCCCCGCTCCGGGGAGCCACGGCACGACGGGGATGGACCCCATGAGCCAGAAATTCGTTCAGATCATCGACTTCGAGACGCAGCGCATCGACGAGGTGCGAGCGCTCCTCCTCGACTTCGAGCAGCAGATGATGGCGCAGTCTCCGCGTCCCGACAGCGCGCCCACGCACCGCATGATGCTCGCGGACCGCGACACCGAGGGCCGCCACCTCGCGATCGTCGAGTTCGAGTCGTACGAGGACGCGATGCGCAACAACGACCGGCCCGAGATCAACAAGCTCAGCGAGCAGCTCGTCGCCCTGTGCACGCGCCCGCCGGTCTTCACCAATTGCGACCTGACCGACTCCCGCGAGCTGAAGTGAGGCAGCCCGCCGCTCCGGCGCCGACCGCCGCCTGACCCACCCGACGGCCCGCGCCGAAGTCGCGCCCCCGCCCGCCCCCGGGCACCATCGAGGCATGATCACCAGACTCCGGGCCCTCGCCACCCAGTGGTACGTCGTCGTCCCGGTGGTGGCGGTCGTGCTGCTCGGGTTCACCTGGGGGCGCGATCTGCCCGGTGCCGTCGTCGCGATCGCCTCCGTCGTCCTCGCCGCGTCCGTCCTCGCGGCCGTCCACCACGCCGAGGTCGTCGCCCACCGCGTCGGCGAACCCTTCGGCTCCCTGGTCCTCGCCGTCGCCGTCACCATCATCGAAGTGGCCCTCATCGTCACGCTGATGGCCGACGGCGGCGACAAGAGCGCCACCCTCGCCCGGGACACGGTGTTCGCCGCCGTCATGATCACCTGCAACGGCATCGTCGGCATCAGCCTGCTCTCCGCCGCCCTGCGCCACCGCGTGGCCGTCTTCCAGTCCGAGGGCACCGGAGGAGCACTCGCCACCGTCGCCACGCTCGCGACCCTGTGCCTGGTCCTGCCGACCTTCACCACCAGCAAGCTCGGCCCCGAGTTCTCCACCTCGCAACTGGTCTTCGCGGCCGTCGCAGCGGTCGTCCTCTACGGACTCTTCGTCGCGACGCAGACCGTCCGCCACCGCGACTACTTCCTGCCGATCACCAAGCACGGCGAGGTCATCGACGCGGACGACCACGCCGACGTGCCGACCACCCGCACCGCCCTGACCAGCCTCGGGCTGCTCGCCCTCGCCCTCGTCGGCGTGGTGGGCCTCGCCAAGGGCGTCTCCAAGACGATCGAGCACGGCGTGGAGGCGGCCGGCATGCCGCACGCCGTCGTCGGCGTGATCATCGCGCTGCTCGTCCTGCTCCCGGAGACCATCGCGGCCCTCCGCGCGGCCCGCCGCGACCGCGTGCAGACCAGCCTCAACCTCGCGCTCGGCTCCGCGATGGCCAGCATCGGCCTGACCGTCCCCGCCGTCGCCATCGCCTCGTTCTGGCTGTCGGGCCCCCTCGTCCTCGGCCTCGGCGCCACGCACATGGTGCTCCTCGCGCTCACCCTGATCGTCAGCACGCTGACCGTCGTCCCCGGCAGGGCGACTCCGCTCCAGGGCGGCGTCCACCTCGTCATCCTCGCCGCCTACGTGGAACTCGCCGTCACCCCCTGATCCCGCGGACCGATACGCCCCGTTGGGCGGAGCGCCCGCGTGATAGACCCACAGGGAGCAAACGCCCGACGTACGGAGGTCCTCGTGCCGCACACCCTCGCCACCGCCCCGATCATGGTGCTCAACGGCCCCAACCTGAACCTGCTCGGCAAGCGGCAGCCCGAGATCTACGGCCGGGACACGCTCGCCGACGTCGAGGCCCTGTGCGTCAAGGCGGCCGCCGCGCACGGCGCCACCGTCGACTTCCGCCAGTCCAACCACGAGGGTGAACTCGTCGACTGGATCCACGAGGCCCGCGAACACCACGTCGGCATCGTCATCAACCCGGCCGCCTACTCGCACACCTCCGTCGCGATCCTCGACGCGCTCAACACCTGCGACGGACTGCCCGTGATCGAGGTCCACATCTCCAACATCCACCAGCGCGAGGAGTTCCGGCACCACTCCTACGTGTCGCTGCGCGCCGACGGCGTGATCGCGGGATGCGGCGTACAGGGCTACGCGTTCGGCGTGGAGCGCGTCGCCGCCCTCGCCGCTCCCGGCGCCGCGGGGGCCTGAGCGGGGCTGCGGGAACGCCGGAGGCACGCGCGCGCAGCGCTCAGTTCAGACGGCCCGCCTCCACGATGCGGCGCAGGAACTTCTGCGTCCGTTCCTCCTGCGGGTCCTCGAACACCTCCTGGGGAGCCCCCCGTTCGAGGACCACGCCGCCGTCCAGGAAGCACACCTGGTCGGCGACCTCGCGCGCGAAGCTCATCTCGTGCGTCGCCAGCACCATGGTCATGCCCTCGCCCTTGAGGTCGCGCACGACGTCCAGGACCTCACCGACGAGCTCGGGATCCAGGGCCGCGGTGATCTCGTCGAGCAGCAGCAGCCGGGGACGTACGGCCAGGGCCCGCACGATCGCCGCACGCTGCTGCTGGCCGCCGCTGAGCCGGTCCGGGTACTCCGTCGCCTTCGCCCCGAGCCCGAGTCGCTCCAGGAGCCCCCTGGCCTGCTCCTCGGCCTCGTTCCGGGAGACGCCGTGCACCCGGCGCGGCGCGAGCGTCACGTTCTCCAGGACGGTCATGTGCGGGAACAGGTTGTAGGCCTGGAAGACCACCCCGATCCGCCGGCGCACGGCGTCCGCGTCCGCGCGCGGGTCGGTGATCTCCTCGCCGTCCAGCCAGATCGCCCCGTCGTCGATCTCCTCCAGGAGATTGGCGCAGCGCAACAGGGTCGACTTGCCGGAACCCGACGCGCCGATCAGGGCGGTCACGGTGTGCTGCGGGACGTCCAGGTCGACGTCCCGCAGCACCACCGTCTCGCCGAAGGTCTTGCGGACGGACTCCATCCGCAGCACCGGCTCGGTCATACGAGACCTCCTTGCGCCCGGCGCCGGTCCATCCGGGCCGTCACCCAGTCGGTGAACCGGGTCATGGGGATCGTGAGGGCGACGAACACCAGGCCCGCCACTACATAGGGCGTGTAGTTGAAGTCCTTGCTCGCGATGATCTGCGCCGCGTACACGGCGTCCACCGCCCCGCCGATGGAGACCAGACCGGTGTCCTTCTGGAGCGACACCAGGTCGTTCAGCAAGGGCGGCACGACGCGGCGCACCGCCTGAGGGATGACGACGTGGCGCAGCGTCTGCCGGTTGCTGAGCCCCAGGGAGCGCGCGGCGGCCCGCTGCGAGGGGTGCACGGACTCGATGCCGGCCCGGAAGACCTCGGCGACGTACGCCGAGTACGTGAGCACCAGCGCGGTGCCGCCCAGCAGTACCGGATCCGTCGTCACACCCTGGAGGCGCAGCGCGGGCACCCCGAAGATGACCAGCAACAGGCAGATGATGAGCGGCAGTCCGCGGAAGAAGTCCGTGTACGCCGTCGCCAGGGCGCGCAGCGGGAAGAACACCGGGCCGCGCAGCGTCCGCGCGAGCGCCAGCAGCATCCCCAGGACGAGCACGCACGCACCGCACACCACAAGAAGGCGCACGTTCAGCCACAGCCCGTCCAGGACCTGGGGCAGCGCCACGCGCGCGTAGTGCGCACTGAAGAACGTCTCTTTCGTCCGCTCCCAGCCGGGGGAGTTGACGACGACGAGGAACAGCACGGCGCCGGTCACCAGGGTGCTCAGCGCCGCCACGGCCGTGGCCCGGCGCGCGCGAACCCGCTTGTGCCGCTCCCGCGCCAGGCGGCGCTCCGAGGGTACGTAGGCGTCCTCGACGGTGGACGCCTCCTTGGTGACGGTCACTTGAGCACCGGAGCGTCGACGGCTTCGGAGAGCCACTTCTTCTCCAGGGAGGCGAGCGTGCCGTTGTCGCGGAGCTTGTCCACGGCCCCGGAGACGCACGACGTCAGCGTGCTCTCCTTGTCGAGCACGAGGCCGAACCGCTCGGGCGTGCCCGTCGTGTTCTCGAACTGTCCCACCACTTCGGCGTCGGTGACCTCGGCGCCCGTGATGTAGAAGGCGGTCGGCAGGTCGACGACGATGGCGTCCACCTGGCCGTTCTTGAGGGCCGACTTGGCGAAGTCGTTCTTCTGGTAGACGGCCGGCTTCTGGGTGGGCTTCACGAGGTTGTTGATGAAGTCCAGGCTGGTGGTGCCCACTTGGGCGCCCAGCTTCACGTTCTTGAGGTCCGCGACGCTCTTCGCCTTGGCCGCCTTGGACGTCTTCAGGGCGACGACGGCCTGGCGCACGTCGTAGTAGCCGGACGAGAACGCGACGGCCTTCTTGCGCTGGTCGCTGATCGACACCTGATTGATGTCGAAGTCGAACTTCTTGGCGCCCGGGGCGAAGGAGCTGTTGAACGGAACGGTCTGCCAGGCCACCTGGCCCTTGTCGTAGCCGAGCTGCTTCGCCACGGCGTAGGCGACGGCGGACTCGAAGCCCTTCCCGTTGGCCGGGTCGTCGTCCTCGAACCACGGGGCGTAGGCGGGCTTGTCCGTGCCCACGGTGAGCTTGCCGGAGGCGACGGTGGTCAGCTTGCCCGGAGCGCAGGAGGCGGCCGTCGTGGCGTTCCCCGAGGCCTTCTTCTCGGGCTCGGGGGCGCAGGCCGAAGCGGTGACGAGGACGACGGCGGAGCAGACGGCGAGGCGCGCGGCGCGCCGGGCGAGAGGCATGGGCATGGCGGGAGACTGACAGTGCGCGGCCTCACCTGTCGAGATCAGGCCGGTAACTGTCCGCATAGTGGAACGGTGTTGCTGCATTGTGAACGGCCGCAGGCCCGCTCCTCCTTGGGCGCGTGCGCGCCCAGGAGTCACCAACCGCGGGCGCGCCACTCCGGAAGGCCCGGACGCTCGGCGCCCAGCGTCGTGTCGTTGCCGTGCCCCGGGTAGACCCAGGTCTCGTCGGGGAGCACGTCGAAGAGCTTCGTCTCCACGTCGTCGATGAGGCTTGCGAAGGCCTTCGGGTCCTTCCACGTGTTGCCGACGCCGCCCGGGAAGAGGCAGTCGCCCGTGAAGACGTGCGGGTGGCCGTGCGGGTCGTCGTAGACGAGCGCGATGGAGCCCGGCGTGTGGCCCACCAGGTGGCGGGCCGTGAGCCGCACGTTCCCGAACTCGATCACGTCCCCGTCGGCGACGGTCACGTCCGTCGCCACGGGAATGCCCTCGGCGTCGTCGCGCCCCGCGTACGTGCGCGCGCCGGTCGCCTCGACGACCTCCGCGAGGGCCTGCCAGTGGTCGCCGTGCCGGTGGGTGGTGACGACGGCGGTGATGCCGTCGTCACCGATGAGGCGCAGCAGGGTCGCCGGCTCGTTCGCCGCGTCGATCAGGAGCTGCTGGTCGGTGGCCCGGCAGCGCAGCAGGTACGCGTTGTTGTCCATCGGGCCGACCGCGACCTTGGAGATCATCAGGTCCCGCAGCTCGTGCACGTCCGCCGGGCCGCCGACCTTCACTGCTCCGCTGTACGTCATGAGCTCAGCCTATAGCGGGGGCAGTGCGGGCAGCGTGCCCCGGTCGACGGTCAGGGCGCTGCCGTCCCGGCGGCCGGAGAGCCAGCCCAGAAGGTCCGCCTGGCGTCCGCGCACGACGATGCCGAGCGGCGGCACCGCACCGTCCTCGATCTCCTCCACGGTGGGGTTCTGCACCGCTCCCGTGGAGATCATCCGGCCGTCGTCCTGCTTGATCAGGATCGGAGGCAGGCCCGGGTGGTCGCGGAAGCGCCGGGCGAGGAAGTTGATCTCTCGCTGGGTGAAGTCCGCCGAGAGGTCCTCCAGCTCGTAGCCGATCCCCAGGTCCACGTGGTGCAGGTCCACCTCGATCCAGCGGCGGAACGGCACGTTTCCGGCCGCGTCCTTGACGCCGTTGCGCAGCTCCACGGTGCGGGCCCAGTCGGCCTCCTCGGCACCCTTGCGCTGGAAGCGCTCGGCGCTCGCCCGCAGATCCGCCACCTGATCGCGCAGCTCGCGCGGGGCGTCCCGCACGATGTCGGCGTCGCGTGCCTCGGCGCTCGCGTACATGGGGAGGCCCGCGAGAACGTTGACGAGCGCGTCCGCGTTCCGGGAGAGATGGGCGAGGACGTGACCCCGGCTCCAGCCGGGAAGCCGTGACGGCTCGGTCACAGCGGCGTTGTCCAGGGTGGCGACCGCGGCGAGCAGCCGGTCGGTCGCCTCGCGTACAGACACCAGGTCGCGCACATGATCACTCATGACGCCGACGATAGTCGGGCCACACGTTCGGGTGAAGGTCGCCTGCTCCACGCCAAAATCGAATGTACGTGCTATAAGCTCGCGGGCGGCGTCGGGCATTCTTGAAGGTCCGGGTTTGTTACCGACAGGGAATCCCACCGGCGTTGTCAGTGGCTCCCTCTAGTCTTCGTAAGGGCAGTCCTCCCGGGCCTCCCGCGTCCTTCGCGACGCGGCCCGCCCCGGGACGCCCGACCTCGGGGGACGGGGGCTCCGCCCCTGTCACTTCACTCAAGAAAGGTGCGGACCGGCGTGGCCGACCGTCTCATCGTCCGTGGTGCCCGCGAGCACAATCTCCGGAACGTCTCGCTCGACCTTCCGCGCGACTCCCTCATCGTCTTCACCGGTCTGTCCGGCTCGGGCAAGTCCTCGCTCGCCTTCGACACGATCTTCGCCGAGGGCCAGCGCCGGTACGTCGAGTCGCTGTCCTCGTACGCCCGCCAGTTCCTCGGCCAGATGGACAAGCCCGACGTCGACTTCATCGAGGGCCTCTCGCCGGCCGTCTCGATCGACCAGAAGTCCACGTCGCGCAACCCGCGGTCCACGGTCGGCACCATCACCGAGGTCTACGACTACCTGCGCCTGCTCTTCGCGCGCATCGGCAAGCCGCACTGTCCGCAGTGCGGCCGCCCGATCGCCCGCCAGTCGCCGCAGGCCATCGTGGACAAGGTCCTCGAGCTGCCCGAGGGCAGCCGCTTCCAGGTCCTGTCGCCGCTCGTGCGCGAGCGCAAGGGCGAGTTCGTCGACCTCTTCGCCGACCTGCAGACCAAGGGTTACGCCCGCGCGCGCGTGGACGGCACGACGATCCAGCTCTCCGAGCCGCCCACGCTGAAGAAGCAGGAGAAGCACACCATCGAGGTGGTCGTCGACCGCCTCACGGTGAAGGAATCCGCCAAGCGCCGCCTCACCGACTCCGTGGAGACCGCCCTCGGCCTGTCCGGCGGCATGGTCGTGCTCGACTTCGTCGACCTCCCCGAGGACGACCCGGAGCGCGAGCGCATGTACTCGGAGCACCTGTACTGCCCGCACGACGACCTGTCCTTCGAGGAGCTCGAACCCCGCTCCTTCTCGTTCAACTCGCCCTTCGGCGCCTGCCCCGACTGCACGGGCATCGGCACGCGCATGGAGGTGGACCCGGAGCTGATCGTCCCCGACGAGGACAAGTCGCTGGACGAAGGCGCCATCCACCCCTGGTCGCACGGCCACACCAAGGACTACTTCGGCCGCCTCATCGGGGCACTCGCGGACGCCCTCGGCTTCCGTACGGACATCCCCTTCGCCGGGCTGCCCCAGCGCGCCAGGAAGGCGCTCCTGTACGGCCACAAGACCCAGATCGAGGTCCGCTACCGCAACCGGTACGGGCGCGAGCGGGTCTACACGACGCCCTTCGAAGGCGCCGTCCCCTTCGTGAAGCGCCGCCACAGCGAGGCCGAGTCGGACTCGAGCCGCGAGCGTTTCGAGGGCTACATGCGCGAGGTGCCCTGCCCCACCTGTGAGGGCACGCGCCTGAAGCCGATCGTCCTGGCCGTCACGGTCATGGGGAAGTCCATCGCCGAGGTCTCGGCGATGTCGATCAGCGACTGCGCCGACTTCCTGGCCCAGCTGACGCTGAACGCGCGCGACAAGAAGATCGCCGAGCGCGTCCTGAAGGAGGTCAACGAGCGGCTCCGCTTCCTCGTCGACGTCGGCCTCGACTACCTGTCGCTCAACCGCGCGGCGGGCACCCTCTCCGGTGGCGAGGCCCAGCGCATCCGGCTCGCCACGCAGATCGGCTCCGGCCTCGTGGGTGTCCTCTACGTGCTCGACGAGCCGTCCATCGGCCTGCACCAGCGGGACAACCACCGGCTGATCGAGACCCTCGTCCGCCTGCGCGACATGGGCAACACGCTCATCGTGGTCGAGCACGACGAGGACACGATCAAGGTCGCCGACTGGGTCGTCGACATCGGCCCCGGCGCGGGCGAGCACGGCGGCAAGGTCGTGCACAGCGGCCCCTTGAAGGAGCTGCTGGGCAACGCGGAATCGATGACCGGCCAGTACCTGTCGGGCAAGAGGTCCATCCCGGTTCCCGACATCCGCCGGCCGGTCGACCCGTCGCGCCGCCTGACCGTCCACGGCGCCAAGGAGAACAACCTGCGGGACATCGACGTGTCCTTCCCGCTGGGCGTCCTCACGGCGGTCACCGGAGTCTCCGGCTCCGGCAAGTCGACGCTGGTCAACGACATCCTGTACACGCACCTGGCCCGCGAGCTCAACGGCGCGCGGTCCGTCCCCGGCCGCCACACGCGGGTCGAGGGCGACGACCTGGTCGACAAGGTCGTGCACGTCGACCAGTCGCCCATCGGCCGCACCCCGCGGTCCAACCCGGCGACGTACACGGGCGTCTTCGATCACGTCCGCAAGCTGTTCGCCGAGACCACCGAGGCGAAGGTGCGCGGCTATCTGCCCGGACGCTTCTCCTTCAACGTCAAGGGCGGCCGCTGCGAGAACTGCTCGGGCGACGGCACGATCAAGATCGAGATGAACTTCCTCCCGGACGTCTACGTCCCGTGCGAGGTCTGCCACGGCGCGCGGTACAACCGCGAGACCCTGGAGGTCCACTACAAGGGCAAGTCCATCGCCGAGGTCCTGGACATGCCGATCGAGGAGGCCCTCGGCTTCTTCGAGGCGGTCCCGGCGATCGCCCGTCACCTGAAGACGCTCAACGACGTGGGCCTCGGCTACGTCCGTCTCGGGCAGTCCGCGCCGACCCTCTCCGGTGGTGAGGCCCAGCGCGTGAAGCTCGCGAGCGAGCTGCAGAAGCGTTCCACGGGCCGCACGGTCTACGTGCTCGACGAGCCGACCACGGGTCTGCACTTCGAGGACATCAGCAAGCTGATCACGGTCCTGTCGGGCCTCGTGGACAAGGGCAACTCGGTCATCGTGATCGAGCACAACCTCGACGTGATCAAGACGGCCGACTGGATCGTCGACATGGGCCCGGAGGGGGGCAACGGCGGCGGTCTGGTCGTTGCCGAGGGCACCCCGGAGCAGGTCGCGGCCGTCCCGACCAGCCACACCGGCAAGTTCCTCCAGGACGTGCTGGGCGCCGACCGGGTCGGTGACGCGGTGGTGCCGGCGGCGCGGACCCGCAAGACGGCCAAGAAGGCCGTGGCTGCGGCGGCCAAGACTCCGGCGAAGAAGACCGCGACGGCGAAGACGGCCACCGCCGCCAAGCCGGCCAAGACGGCCAAGGCGGCCAAGACGACCAAGGCCGCCGCGAAGAAGGCGACGAGCCGGACGCGCAAGGCCTGAATGACACAGAGTGCGGATGCGTGGCGAGATCGTCACGCTCCGTGAAAATTGTGGCGCCCCGCGGGAACTCCCCGCGGGGCGCCGTGCGTTCACTGATCAACCGGCCGACGTCGGACGCACGTTGACAACAGCAGAGTGAGGGAGAGGGGGAGAGAGGGCGCGGAGGAGAGGGGAAAGGGGCGCGGGCGTGCGGGCAACGGGCGGCTACAGGGAGCCGACCTCGGCGGCGTACGGCGGCTCCGCCCCCGCCCGGGAGCACGTGATCGCCGCGGCGCGGGCGGCGAAGCGCAGCAGCCGGACCCAGTCGTCACCGCTCAACTGCCCCAGTGCGGCGGGGGAGAGGGCGTCCAGCGCCGAAAGCCCGTACAGCAGCGCCGCGTTGACGGTGTCACCCGCACCGATGGTGTCCACGACGTCCACCCGCTCGCCCGGCACGGTGTGGGTGCCGCCGTCCCGGGTGAAGGCGGTCAGGCCTTCGCCGCCCCTGGTGACGACCACGGCCGACGGGCCCGCCGCCAGCCATTCCTGAGGGGTGCCGCCCAGCCACCGGGCGTCCTCCTCGGACAGCTTCAGCAGGGCCGTCGAGGGCAGCCAGCTCTTGAACCGGGCCCGGTAGGCGTCCGGGTCGGGGATCAGACCGGCCCGGATGTTGGGGTCGAGCGCCGTGAAGACCCCCGAGGCTGCGGCGGACCGCATCAGCTCCTCGTACGCGGTGGCGCCGGGCTCCAGCACGAGCGAGCAGGTGCCGAACGACACCGCGCGCGTCCCCGCGGGCAGGGCGTCCGGCATCGCGAACAGCCGGTCGGCGGTGCCCTCCACGTAGAAGGAGTACCCGGCGGAGCCGTCGGTGTCGATGGAGGCGACGGCCAGCGTCGTCGGCTCGTCGCCCCGCTGTACGGGGGAGACGTCCACCCCGGCTTCCCCCAGTCCGCCGAGAAGGGCCTCGCCGAACGCGTCACGGGACACGCGGGAACAGAAGGCGACAGGAGATCCGAGCCGGCCCAGCGCCACCGCCGTGTTGTAGGGGCCGCCGCCCAGGCGCGGAGCGAGATCGGGGAGCCGGCCCCGTTCCCCGACCGGCCCGGTACCGGTGTCCGGCCCCTGCGGGACGAGGTCGATCAGGGCCTCTCCGGCGACGACGATCACGGTGGTTCCTCCCAGTGGTTCGGGGTGGGGCGGGGTGCCGCGCGGTGGCGCGGCGTGGTGAGGCGGTGTGGAGGTCGGGCGGGGCGGGTGGCACCGCGGGGTACGGGCGGGTGCCACCCGTGGGCAGGCTAGAGCTTCGCGGGGAGCGGGGCCTCGCTCTTGCCCGGTACCGGCGGATTCTCGCGGGCGGCGGGTGCGGCGAGGGCCGGATCGGGCAGCGCGCTCTCGGAGAGCGCTTTCGCGTCGGGCCGCAGGGTGAGCACCGAGAGGGCGGTGAACAGGGCGACGACCCCGGCCAGCAGCAGATAGGTGCGGGCGAACCCGATGGAGTCGTAGCCGATGCCCGCCAGGGGCGAGATCACGGCCGCGCCCAGCTGCGCGGCGAGCTGGAAGCCGACCAGGTAGATCGACGAGGACAGGCGCGACTCGAAGTGGAGGTTGATGTACTTGAAGATCGCGATGAGCATGATCGGCAGCTCGGCGGCGTGCATCAGCTTGACCGCGGAGATGGCGGCCGGGTCGGTGACGAGACCGGACAGGCCGATGCGGGCGGCCATGATGCAGCCGGAGAGCAGCAGGGACTTCTTGGGGCCGAGCCGGTTCACGAGGAAGGGGGCGAGCGCCATGCCGCCGGCTTCGAGGAAGACCTGCACGGAGTTGAGGTCGCTGTACATCCGGTTGCCCTCACCGGCCGTCGAGAACAGCGAGGCGAAGTACGAGGGGAACATCTGGTCGTACGTGTTGTACGTCGCGGTCACGGCGATCACGAAGAGCAGCAGCCCCCAGAAGGCCGGGTAGCGCAGCAGGGACCGCACGTCGGTCATCGACACGGAGGAGGCGGCGGCCTCCACGGCGGCCGAGCGGCGCCCGTCGGTCACCCGGATCGAGACGATCAGGACGAGGAACACGGCGGCCGAGACGGAGGCGGCCCAGAAGTTCAGACGGGGATCGATGTTGAACAGCCGGCCCGCGAAGAACGTCGCGGCGGCCCAGCCCAGCGAGCCGAACATGCGGGCGCGCCCGAACTCGAAGCCGTGGAAGCGGCCGAGGCGCTCCGTGTAGCTCTCCAGTGTGGCGACGGCGACGGCGAACGCCATGGCGAGGTAGGCGGCTCCGACCAGCAGGCCGAGGGCGAACTGGGTCTTCAGCAGCGGCCCGTACACGTAGATGTACATGGGGCCCACGAGGAGCATCAGGCCGGAGACCCAGTACAGGAGGTTCTTGCGCAGGCCGAGCTTGTCCTGGAGGTAGCCGTAGACCGGCATGGTGATCAGGCAGCCGATGGCGTTGGCGCTGATCACGAGGGAGCTGCGGCCGGCTGAGAGGCCGATGTCCTGGGTCAGCCAGATGGAGAAGAGTGACCAGGACAGCGACCAGGTCACGAAGAACATGAACAGGGCCGCGCTGACGAGCGTGAAGTTCAGCCGGCGGCGGCTCGGGCCGGTGCCGGCCGCGCGGGCGCCGTGCTGCCCTGTGGTCGGGCCCTGGTCCTGCCCGGTGGTCTGGTCGGTCATGTGCTGCGCTCCCTCGCGCCTGTGGCGCCCGTTCATGATGCCGGAACGAATGGCTCCGCCTGGAGTCCCGGTACGGCCGCGGACTGCGACCGGGGGTGGGTGGCGGTGTTCCGGGTGGTTCCCGGTGTTCCGGCGGGCGGTGATCGGAAGTCCCCGGCGCCTTTCCTGTCACGTGCTAGGGCGGCATAACTATCACGTGTTAGGTTCGCGAAATCAAGACCTCGCCGGAACTCGGTGGAGTCGGCAGGAGTCAGCAGAAGCAAGGAGAAGGCGCATGTCCGACCGGGCCACTCGTCCGTACCCGCCCGCCGTCGCCGTCGACCGCGACGTTCCGCGTCTGCACGTGCGGCCCGCCGCCGGCCGCTGGTGCAACGACCCCAACGGCCCGCTCTTCCACGACGGCCGCTACCACCTGTTCTTCCAGCACAACCCGCACGAGGCGGTCTGGGGCGACATCCACTGGGGGCACGCCTCCAGCCCGGACCTCGTGCGCTGGGCGGATCACGGTGTCGCGCTGGCCCCCACGCCGGGCACGCCCGACGCGCTCGGCGCCTGGTCCGGGTGCGCGGTCGTGGACGACGGCGTCCCGACCGCCGTCTACACCGGCATGAACCGCCGCGACGGCATCGGCTCCGTGATGCTGGCCCGGGCCACGGACCCGACGATCGGCTCGTTCAAGGCCGAACCGGAACCGGTCGTCCCCGGCCCGCCGCCCGGCCTCGACCTCATCGCGTTCCGCGACCCGTACCTCTTCACGCACGAGGGCCGGCGCTGGGCGGTCGTCGGCGCGGGGCACCGGGGCGGGCGGCCCGACGTGCTCCTCTACCGCGTGGACTCGCTGACGCGGTGGACGTACGCCGGTTCGCTGCTCGACGCGGCCGACCCTGTAGCCGCACGGCACGCTGCGCCCGCGACAGCCTGGGAGTGTCCGGCGCTGCTGCCGACCGGCGACGGGCGCTGGGTGCTGCTGCTCTCCCTGTGGATCGACGACATCACCTACGCGACGGCGTACCTGACCGGTGAGCTGAGAGCCGAGGGGGAGGGTGGGAGCGGGCTGCGGTTCGAGCCCGCTGCGGGAGGCCTGTTCGACCACGGCCGGGACTGCTACGCGCCCACCGCGCTCGTCGAGAACGACAGAACCCTTGTGTGGGGCTGGAGTTGGGAGTCGCGGACCGAGGCCGAGTCCGTCGCGGCGGGCTGGGCCGGATGCCTCACGTATCCGAGAGAGGTCGGCGCCCATCCGGACGGCGCGCTGCGGGTGGCGCCCGCGCGGGAGCTGGCGGGGCTGCGCGGGCGGGCCGTCGCGGTGGGGGAGGAGCTGCCGGCGGCGTACGAGGTGCAGGTCGACCTCGCTGTCACGCAGCCCGACACCGAGCTCGCGATCCGGCTGGGGACCGGGGCCGAGCTGCGGGTCAACCCGACCCGGGGCTCCCTCACGCTGGACCGTTCGGCGACGCCGGCCTCGGGCACGCACCCGTACCCCCGCGCCTCCTCGGTGGTGGCGGCGGCGTCGGGCGGTACGGGCGGACGGCTGCGGGTGTTCGTGGACGGGCCGCTGATCGAGGCGTTCTGGGACGACCGGGTGGTGCTGACGGAAAAGGTGTACCCCGCTCCGGCCGGCCCGCTGTCGGTGGACGTGGTGCAGGGCGCGGGGAGCGCCTCGGTGTCCGCGTGGGAGGCGGTCGCGGAGGGGGTGTGAGTAGGGGAGGGGGCTCCCGCTCGAAAGGGGCGGGGCCGCTCGGTCCTGTGTACGTCAGGGGCTCAGGTCAGGGGAGGCTCGGATGGGCGTTGACCGGGTGTGCTCCCGGCGGGGCTGAGGGAGTTGGCGTGGTGGGTGTCGGGGGCGCTGGGGGCGGCGTGGCGCGGTTACCGGCGGCATCGAGCGGGGCGGGGCCCTCGGGTTCGGCAGGCCGGGGCCGTTGCGTTGTGTGGGGGTTCAGCCCGGTGGACGCGCGGACGGGCGTTGACCGGGGACGTTTCTGGCCGGTCTGAGGCAGATCCCGGAGTGGATGTCCGGGGGGGCGTGCAGCGAGGCGAAGGGCAACCGCGCGGAGTGCCCCCACTCGGAGGTTCCTTCCGTGCCGCTCGTCAGTCGGCCTCATCGGCCCGGCCCCTGCCGGCCGGAGCCCGCTGGCCCGGACCCCATTGGCCCGGGACTCTCCGCCCCGGATCCCGCTGGCCCGGACCCCGTCGACCTGGACCCCGCTAGACCTGTTCCGTTCCGGGCGGCAGCTACCCCGGAGGTCGTCCTGCCCTGTGCTGCGGGGCCGCAGCCGATCCGCCGCCCTGTTCTGCGTGCTGGGCCGCAGGGCTCCGGGCCCCTGTTCCGCGCGATATCCCAGCCGCCCTGCCGGCCAGCTCGGCGCCGAGCCCGCCGCAATGGCCCCGCCGCCCCGCCCCGCAGGCATGTCGCGCAGGTCACCCGGGGGCCCGTCGGGTGTTCCGTTCGCCGCCGGTATCGTCACATCCGTACCCCCCGTTCCCGTCGGTACGTGGAGCCTGAAAGGGCGGCCAGGTCGGCCGGGCGGTGGGGTGCGTCTCGATCGCACCGTCACCGACCGTGGAGCCCAGATGCCCGGCACGCCCCTGTCCCGCAGCGCACGCCTGTCCCGCCGTACCGCTCTGCGCGGGGTGGCCGTAGCGGGGACGGTCGGGCTCGGGCTGACCGCGTGCTCCCCGGAGGACGGCGGCGCGGCGGCTGCCCCCACCGCGCCCGTCGACCTCGGCAGTGCCGAGGACGTCCCCAAGGGCGGGGCGAAGCTCTACAACGACGAGAACGTGGTGGTGAGCCGGGCCGAGGACGGGACCTACAAGGCGTTCAGCACCGTCTGCACGCACGCGGGGTGCCCGATCCGGATGCTGAAGGGCACGGAGCTGACGTGCAACTGCCACGGCAGCAAGTTCGACGCCACCACCGGCGAGGTGCTGCACGCGCCGGCGACCGTGCCGCTCACCGAGCTCAAGGCGAAGGCCGAGGGCGGCAAGCTCATCGTCTCGCCCTGACCCTCGGCCTCAACCCCCTGAGCCCCAGCCCGAGGCCCCGACCCCCGCAGCCCTTGACCTCAGCCTTCAGCGCGGCCTCAGCCCTTCAGGCCGGAGGACGTGATCCCCTCGCGGAGCGGGCGCTGACCGATGACGAACACGGCGACCGCGGGGATCATCGACAGCACGACCCCGGCGAGCACCACCGAGATCGACCCGGTGCCGAGGTTGCCCTGGAGCGAGACGAGGCCGAGCGGCATCGTGAAGTTCTCGTTGCTGGTCTCCAGGATCAGCGGCCGGAAGAACTCGTTCCAGTGATAGTTGAAGGCGAGTACGCCGACGATCGCCAGACCCGGTCTGGCCAGGGGCGCGTACACGGTCCGGAAGACCCGCCAGGGCCCGGCCCCGTCGATCATCGCCGCCTCGCCGAGCTCCTTGGGCATCGTCAGGAAGTACTGGCGCATCAGGAACGTGCCGAAGGCGGTCGGAACGGCCGGCACGATCAGGCCGAGCAGCGTGTCCGTCAGCCCCATCCCCTTGAGGATCAGGAACACCGGCACGACGGTGATCTGGACCGGCACCATCATCGTGGCGAGGACCAGACCGAACAGGGGCTTCTTGAAGCGGAAGTCGAGACGGGCGAAGGCGTACCCGGCGAGCGCCGCCGAGACCATCTGCCCGACCGCGATCAGGCCCGTCACGAGCGCCGAGTTCAGCACGATCAGCCAGACGTCGAGCTGCTGGAAGACACCTCGGTAGGCATCGAGCGTGCCGTGCGCCGGGATGATCCGCGGAGGCAGATCGAAGGACTCGGCGGGCGTGCGCAGGGACGTGGACACCGTCCACACCACGGGCCCGATGGTCAGCAGCGCCACGAGCGCGAGCCCGGCGACGCGCCCGAGGACGCCCAGGCGGCGGGTGGTGAGCGAGCCCAGGCGCGCGGTGGCGCCGCCGCCCGCGGGGCGCCGCGTCTTGTCGGTGTACGGAACTGCGGTCATCGCGGATCGACCTCTCCAACCAGTCACTGGTAGTGCACGAAGCGGCGGCTGAGCCGGAACTGCAGCGCCGTGACGACGAGAATCAGGGCGAACAGGACGACGCCGATCGCCGAGGCCTCGCCGAATCGGAGCTCCTCGAAGGCGGTCTGGTAGAGGACCATCACCACCGTCCGGGTCGAGTCGCCCGGCCCGCCGTCCGTGAGCACGTACGGCTGCTCGAAGACCTGCAGCGCGTTGATCACACCGACCACGGAGGCCACCAGGAAGGTGGGGGAGAGTAGCGGCAGCGTGATCCGCAGATGCTTGCGCAGTCCGGTCGCGCCGTCGACGGCGGCGGCCTCGTGGAGCTCCTTCGGGATGTTCGCCAGTCCGCCGACGAACAGGAGGAACGAGAAGCCGAACTGCTGCCACACGTAGACGAGGACCACGGCGGCCAGCGCCCACGTCTCGTCCGTCAGCCAGGGCACGGGCGACGCGCCGGCCTGTCCGAGCAGCCAGTTCACGACCCCGAAGTCCTGGTTGAACAGGTACTTCATCACCACGGACACCGAGGCCGCACTCAGCACGAGCGGGAAGAAGAACGCGGAACGCAGCGCCTGCCGCACCCAGTTCGGCATCCTGCCCTGCAGGGCCAGCGCCAGCACGAGCGCGATGAGCAGTTGCAGCGAGACGGCGAACACCATGAACAGCAGGGTGTTGCCGAACGAGGCACGGACCGAGGAATCGGTCGCCAGGGCGCGGTAGTTGTCCAGGCCGGTGTAGCGCGCCGGGTCGATCACGTTCCACCGGAAGAACGACAGCGCGACAGAGCCCGCGATCGGCACCACGGTGAACACGACGACGCCGATCACGGTCGGCGCCAGGAACAGCCAGGCGGTCCACTGCTGCCGCCGCTGCGACCCACGGTCCCTCGCGCCCCTGTCCGCGGCGCGGCCCCTCGTACGGCTTCTCATATTCCACGCTCCATGGCGCGCTCCAGGTCCGCCTGCATCGCCCGCAGCGCCGGCGCGACCTTGCGCGGCGAGTCGAGAGCGGTGGCGGTGTGCTTGGTCAGGGCGAGTTCCACGGCGGCCACCTGCGGCGGCGCGGGGATCGGGCCGGTCGTGGGGAAGCGGTCGAAGGTGTCGTAGAAGACGTCCCAGTGGGCGGGGCCCGTCCGCGCGTACCGCCGCGCGGTGAGCAGGGAACGGCGCGCCGGAGTTGTCGTGTTCGCAGCGAACAGCGAGGCCATGACGTCCTTGCGGGTCGAGTACTTCACGAACTCCCAGGCCTCGTCCTGGCGCCGGGAGGTGCGCAGGATCGCGTAGCCCGCCCCGCCGAACTGGTGGCGCTGCGTCCGCCAGCGAGGGAAGTAGGTGGCGTCGTACGCGTCGCGCGCCACGCCCGCCTGGTGCAGTCCGCCCGCCCAGAAGCCGCCGGCGGGCGTTGCGCCGACCCGGCCGGTGGAGAAGGCGCCGACAAGGTTCGTGCCGCTGCCGCCCTCGGGCCGTGAGCAGAGTCCGTCTCGGACGAGACCGGCGAGATACTCGTACGTCTCGACGGTGCGGTCGGCCGTGGCGGTCGGCGTCGTCCAGCGGAAGCCCCCGCCGCGGCCCGCGCGCTGCCGCGCGTCGTAGAAGGAGTTCCACAGCCATTCCCCGCCCGGAGCCCTGGACTCGCGCAGGATGTTGGTGTCGTTGACGAACAGCCAGGGGACGACCCCGCCCCACAGGCGGTTGGTCCAGTAGAACGGCGTGAACTGCGCCCCGCCCTTGCGCTTCATGGCGCGCAGCAGCCGTGTGAAGTCGTCGCGGTCCCAGTCGTCCGGCGGGAGTTCGACACCGGTGCGCCGGAGGACGGTGGTGCTCAGATACATGTCCGCGGCGTTGAACTCGACGGGCAGCTGGTACAGCGAGCCCTCGTACATCATCGATTCGACGAGCGACGGGTGGACGTCGGCGAAGTACTCCTTGAGTGCGGCGGCGTCCCGTTTCACGCGCGCGTCGAGCGGGACGCCGAGGCGGTCGGCGAACAGCTGGACGCCCTCGGTCGCGACGTACACCACGTCGGGCGCCCGGCCCGCGGCGATCTGCGTGAGGATTTTGGCGAAGAAGTCGTTCCAGTCCTTGGCCTGGACGGCCAGCAGCCGCACCGGGATGTCCGGGTGCAGCTTCTGGAAGCCGTCGGCCAGCACCTTCTGCATGGTCGGGTCGATCGCCGCGCCGAGGACCGCGACGGTGAGCATCGAACCGTCGCGCCCGGGTATGTCGGCGGCGGTCAGCCGGTCCCAGCTCGCCGCCGTGGCGGCGAGACCGCCGGCGGCCAGGGACCAGCCACCGGCGCGCAACAGGGTGCGACGGCTCGGCGGGAGTTGACTGCGGGTCATACCGAGAGGCCTAACTCGTGATAGTTGGCTGGCCTCCGGATGATGGAAGGGCGTCGACGGCGCCGTCAAGAGGGCTGCGCGGGCTTCTTCGAAATGCCCGAAGACCCTTGCGCGGCAAGACCTATCACGAGTTAGGGTTGCGCCCGTCCTCCCCCTCCCCTCCCTCTGCCTCTCCGCTCGAACACGCCCTTGGACGAAAGGTCGGTCCGCCATGCCCGCACGAGACGTGCCCGCGCAGGACATGCCCGCGAGAAACGGGAAAGGCGCGGCCGGGAACACCGGCGCCGCGCGCTCGCTGAGCCGGCGCGCCGCGCTGCTGTCCGCCGGCTCCACCGCCCTCGCCGCCGCCGCGCTGCCGTCCCGGCCCGCCGCCGCGGCACCGAAAGCGGCCGGCCTCGGCAGCTTCCGCGCCGACTACCACTTCACCGTTCCCGACAACTGGAAGAACGATCCGCAGCGCCCGATCTGGGTGAACGGCCAGTACCTGTACTACTACCTCTACAACGCCGACTACCTCACCGGATCCGAGGGCACCGCCTGGCGGCTCGCCACCAGCACCGACCTCGTCCGGTACCGGGACGAGGGGGTCGCCGTCCCCAAGGACGCCATCCCCGCCGGTGACGTCTGGTCGGGCAGCGCGGTCGTCGACGAGAAGAACACCGCCGGGTACGGCGCGGGCGCCGTCATCGCCCTGATCACCATGGAGCCCGACGCGGGCACCGCCTCCCAGGCCCAGTACCTCTGGTACTCCACCGACCACGGCCGCACCTTCACCTCCCACAGCGTCGACCCGGTGCTCCCCAACCCCGGCGGCAAGGACTTCCGCGACCCCAAGGTGCTCTGGGACGAGGCCCGCGGACGCTGGGTCGCGGCCCTCGCCGAAGGGCACAAGATCGGCCTGTACACCTCCGCCGACCTGCGCTCATGGACGTACCGCAGCGGCTTCACCCGCGACGACCTCGGCACCCTGGAATGCCCGGACCTGTTCGAGATCCGGGCCGCGGACGGAACCACCCACTGGATCCTCGCCGCCTCCGCCAACGGCACGCAGCGCGGCCTGCCCGCCACGTACGCCTACTGGACCGGCGACTTCGACGGCGCCACCTTCAGCCCCGACGCCACCGAACCGCAGTGGCTCGACCACGGACCCGACTTCTACGCCGCCGTCACCTGCGAGAAGCGCGCCGCCGACGGCACCGTCGACCCCGCCGCCCGGTACGCCTTCGCCTGGACCAACAACTGGACCTACCCGCACAACACCCCGACCCTCGTCGCGGACGGCTTCAACGGCACCGACTCCCTCACCCGCGAACTCACCCTGGAACGCGCGGACGACGGCACCTACCACCTGGCCTCAAAGCCCGCCCCCGCCCTCGACCGCTACGCCACCGGCACGAAGAAGCTCGGCGATGTCAGGGTCGACGGCAGCAAGACTCTCGACGTCACCGGCCCCGCCTACGAGATCCGCGCCCGGCTCCGCTGGACACCCGGCACGACCGAGAACCTCGGCTTCCAGCTCCGCAAGGCGCCCGGCGGGCTGCGCCACATCGACGTCGGCGTGTACGTCGCCGGCGGCTTCGCCTACGTCAATCGCGGCGGCACCATCACCCCGGGCGGCCCCGCCGAGACCCACACCCCCGTCGACGCCGCCGCCGGCTCCCTCGACGTGCGCGTCTTCGTCGACCGCACCACGGTCGAACTGTTCGTCGGCGACGGCCGGCACGTCCACACCCACCAGGCCTTCCCGCTGCCCGGCGACGACCGCATCGCGCTCTACGCCTCCGGCGGCCCGGCCGTCTTCGAGGACCTGAGGGTCATCACGTACGACCTCGGGTGACACCCGGGCCCCGGCCCGGCCACCCGGGTGCCGGGCGCCCGGCTCGACGAGCGCCGTTGTACGTATGACGGACCGAGCCGCTGATCGCCGGTCGCCCCGTGTCACGTATGACGTGCCTCTCGGCAGCCGAGGGGGCGGTCCGGAGCCGGCTCAGGCTCCGCCGGGCTTCGCCACCGACGCCCGCTCGACCAGGGGGCACGGCAGCCGCACCACGTCGCCCGCGGCCACCGGCTCGTCCCGCTCGACCGCGTCGAGCAGCGCGTCCACCGCCGCCGCCCCCATCGCGTGATGGGGGAGGGCGACCGTGGTGAGCGCCGGGACGAGCCGGTCCGCCATGTGGTCCTGGTCGTCGTAGCCCACCACCGACAGCGCCTCCGGGACCGCGATGCCCAGCCGGGCCGCCGCCAGCAGCACCCCGGCCGCCACCCGGTCGTTCGCGCACACGACCCCCGTGGGCCGCTCCCGCTCCCCGAGCACTCGCAGCGCCGCCGCGTAGCCCTCGTCGATCTGCCAGCCGGCCCGCAGCATCCACGCCTCGCGCACCTCCAGGCCGGCCGCGCCCAGCCCGTCGGTGAAACCACGTGCGCGATCCTCCGCCGCGATGTTGCCCACCGCCCCGCCCAGCAGCGCGATGTCACGGTGCCCCGCAGCGATCAGCGCGTCCACCGCGCGGCGCCCGCCCGCCCGTTCGTCGGCCACCACGGCCGCGTACGAACCCGCCTCGCGCGGCAGGCAGTTGGCGAGCACCGTCCGTGCCGGATCGACCCCCGCCGGCACGTCCGTCGTGCGCAGCTCCATCGAGGCGTACACCAGACCGTCGACCCGGCGGGCCCGCAGCTCGGCGATCGCCTCGGCCTCCGCGGCCGGGTCCCGGCGCGACTCCAGGAGCAGAATCTGATGCCCACGCGCGCGTGCCGCCTCCATCGCGCCCAGCACCATCCGGCCGGCGAACGGGCTGGTGGCGATCTCGTCGCTGAGCATCCCGATCACCCCGGTACGCCGTCCGCGGAGCGACCGCGCCACCTCGTCGGGCCGGTAGCCGAGCTCGTCGGCGGCCGCACGGATGCGACGCTGCGTCTCGGCCGACAGGTTGCCCTGGGCGCGTCCGCTGAAGACGAAGGACACGGCGGCACGGGACACACCGGCCAGCTCCGCCACGTCACGGGCGGTCGGACGCTTCACGCGGGGGTTCTCCTTCAGCGGCGGGGATCACGGGGCGCTCCCTAGTCTGCCCCGGTGATGTCCGTGCCCGACAGTAGGGTGTCTGACATGGCCGACCCCTCCAGCTACCGCCCCCAGCCGGGACAGATTCCCGACTCCCCAGGGGTGTACAGGTTCCGCGACGAGCACCGCAGGGTGATCTACGTCGGAAAGGCGAAGAGCCTGCGCCAGCGCCTGGCGAGCTACTTCCAGGACCTGGCGAACCTGCACCCGCGCACCCGCACGATGGTCACCACGGCCGCGTCCGTGGAGTGGACGGTGGTGTCCACGGAGGTCGAGGCGCTCCAGCTGGAGTACTCCTGGATCAAGGAGTACGACCCCCGGTTCAACGTCAAGTACCGCGACGACAAGAGCTACCCGTACCTCGCCGTGACGATGAACGAGGAGTTCCCCCGCGTCCAGGTGATGCGCGGCCAGAAGAAGAAGGGCGTCCGCTACTTCGGCCCCTACGGCCACGCCTGGGCCATCCGCGACACGGTCGACCTCCTCCTGCGCGTCTTCCCCGTCCGCACCTGCTCCGCGGGCGTGTTCAGGAACGCGGCCCGCACCGGACGCCCCTGCCTGCTCGGCTACATCGGCAAGTGCTCCGCCCCCTGCGTCGGCCGTGTCAGCCCGGACGAGCACCGCGAACTGGCCGAGGAGTTCTGCGACTTCATGGCCGGCCGCACCGGCACGTACCTCCGCCGCCTGGAGAAGGACATGACGGCGGCCGCGGAGGAGATGGAGTACGAGCGGGCGGCCCGCCTGCGCGACGACATCGAGGCGCTCCGCAAGGCCATGGAGAAGAGCGCCGTCGTCCTCGCCGACGCCACCGACGCCGACCTCATCGCCCTGGCCGAGGACGAGCTGGAGGCGGCCGTCCAGATCTTCCACGTACGCGGCGGACGCGTGCGCGGCCAGCGCGGCTGGGTCACCGACAAGGTGGAGGCCGTCACCAGCGGCGACCTCGTGGAGCACGCGCTCCAGCAGCTCTACGGGGAGGAGAGCGGGGACGCGGTCCCCAAGGAGGTGCTCGTCCCGGCGCTGCCCGACCCTCTGGAGCCCATCCAGACCTGGCTCACCGAGCGCCGCGGATCCGGCGTGTCCCTGCGCATCCCGCAGCGCGGCGACAAGAAGGCGCTCATGGAGACCGTGCACCGCAACGCTCTGCAGGCGCTGGCCCTCCACAAGACGAAGCGCGCCTCCGACCTCACCACGCGCTCGCGCGCCCTGGAGGAGATCGCCGAGGCCCTCGACCTGGACAGCGCCCCGCTGCGCATCGAGTGCTACGACATCTCGCACCTCCAGGGAGACGACGTCGTCGCGTCCATGGTCGTCTTCGAGGACGGCCTCGCACGCAAGAGCGAATACCGCCGCTTCCAGATCAAGGGCTTCGAGGGGCAGGACGACGTCCGCTCCATGCACGAGGTCATCACCCGGCGCTTCAAGCGCTACCTGGCCGCCCAGGAGAAGTCCGGCGAGTGGTCCGACACCGAGCTGGACGACGGCGAGGGCCCGGTCGAGTCCCGGCTCACGGAGGACGACGGCCGGCCGAAGAGGTTCGCCTACCCGCCGCAGCTCGTCGTCGTGGACGGCGGTCAGCCGCAGGTCGCGGCGGCCCAGCGGGCCCTGGACGAGCTGGGCATCGACGACATCGCGGTGTGCGGCCTCGCCAAGCGCCTCGAAGAGGTCTGGGTGCCCGGGGAGGACGACCCGGTGGTCCTGCCCCGCACCAGCGAGGGCCTGTACCTGCTGCAGCGCGTCCGTGACGAGGCGCACCGCTTCGCGATCACCTACCAGCGCAGCAAGCGGGCCAAGCGGTTCAAGGCGGGCCCCCTGGACGACGTGCCGGGACTCGGCGACGCGCGCAAGCAGGCACTGATCAAGCACTTCGGTTCGGTGAAGCGGCTACGGTCCGCCACAATCGACCAGATCTGCGAGGTCCCGGGCATAGGCCGCAAGACGGCCGAGACGATCCTCGCGGCCTTCGCGCAAGCGGCACCGGCGGCACCCGCGGTGAACACGGCCACCGGAGAGATCCTGGAAGACGAAGAGCACACACCGGCCGGCGCGACGGACGCGCCGATCGGCGAGGGTCCCGTCACCGCGGGAACCTCGGAAGAACGACGGGGGCAGGAACCATGAGCGAGCACCACCCACAGAACGAGCGCGGAGCGGACATGAGCACCCCAGGCGCCAGCGACGACAAGACCGGGGCGGACACCCCCGGTACGGAGAACCCCGCCACCGAGACCTCCGCGACCGACACCTCCGGTACCGACACGCCCGGCGCGGCCCACCACGTGGAGGCGCCCGGCGTCCCCGAGGCCGCCATCCCCGAGCTGGTCATCATCTCCGGAATGTCCGGCGCGGGCCGCTCCACGGCGGCGAAGTGCCTGGAGGACCTCGGCTGGTTCGTCGTCGACAACCTGCCGCCGGCCCTGATCCCCACCATGGTGGAGCTCGGCGCCCGGTCCCAGGGCAACGTCGCGCGGATCGCCGTCGTCGTCGACGTCCGCGGCCGGCGCTTCTTCGACAACCTCCGCGAGTCCCTCGCCGACCTCGAGTCCAAGAACGTCACGCGGCGCATCGTCTTCCTGGAGTCCTCGGACGAGGCCCTCGTGCGCCGCTTCGAGTCGGTGCGCCGCCCGCACCCGCTCCAGGGCGACGGCCGCATCGTCGACGGCATCGCCGCCGAGCGCGAGCTGCTGCGCGAGCTGCGCGGTGACGCCGACCTCGTCATCGACACCTCCAGCCTGAACGTGCACGAGCTGCGCGCCAAGATGGACGCCCAGTTCGCGGGCGAGGAGGAGCCCGAGCTGCGGGCCACCGTCATGTCGTTCGGCTTCAAGTACGGCCTGCCGGTCGACGCCGACCTCGTCGTCGACATGCGCTTCCTTCCGAACCCGCACTGGGTCCCGGAGCTGCGCCCCTTCACCGGCCTCAACGAGGAGGTGTCGAACTACGTCTTCTCGCAGCCCGGCGCCAAGGAGTTCCTCGACCGCTACACGGAGCTGCTCCAGCTGATCGCGGCGGGCTACCGCCGCGAGGGCAAGCGCTACGTGACCATCGCCGTCGGCTGCACCGGTGGCAAGCACCGCTCCGTCGCCACCTCGGAGAAGCTCGCCGCCCGCCTCGCCGCGCAGGGTGTGGAGACCGTGGTCGTCCACCGGGACATGGGCCGCGAATGACGGGACGTACGCTGCGGCTCACCAGCCGGCTGCGCAGCAGACGCACGACGCCGGCCCGCCGCAGGGGCGCGACGCCCAAGGTCGTCGCCCTCGGCGGGGGCATGGGTCTGTCCGCGTCGCTGGCCGCCCTGCGCCGCATCACGGGTGACCTCACGGCGGTCGTGACGGTCGCCGACGACGGCGGGTCCAGCGGGCGCCTGCGCGACGAGCTCGGCGTGCTGCCGCCCGGCGACCTGCGCAAGGCCCTCGCGGCCCTGTGCGGTGACGACGACTGGGGCCAGACCTGGTCCCGCGTCATCCAGCACCGCTTCCAGTCGCCGGGGGAGATGAACGGGCACGCGGTCGGCAATCTCCTGATCGTCGCCCTGTGGGAGCAGCTCGGGGACCATGTGCAGGCCCTCGACCTGGTCGGCAAGCTCCTCGGCGCGCAGGGGCGCGTGCTGCCCATGTCCGCGGTGCCGCTGGAGCTCCAGGCCCTGGTCAAGGGGCACGACCCGGGCCGCCCGGACGACATCGACACCGTCCGCGGACAGGCCACGGTCGCGCTCACGCCGGGCGAGGTCCAGTCCGTGCACCTGGTGCCGCACGACCCGCCGGCCGTCCCGGAGGCGGTCGCCGCGGTGCTCGACGCGGACTGGGTGGTGCTCGGCCCGGGGTCCTGGTTCTCCTCGGTGATCCCGCACCTGCTCGTGCCGGAACTGCTGGACGCGCTGGTCGAGACGAAGGCCCGCCGGGTCCTCTCGCTGAACCTCGCGCCGCAGCCCGGAGAAACCGAAGGGTTCTCACCGCAGCGTCATTTGGAGGTTTTGGGACGACACGCCCCTAAACTCGCCCTGGACGTGGTGCTGGCCGACGAGGCCGCCGTGCCCGATCGTGAGTCCCTCACCGACGCCGCCAAGGAGCGCTTCGGTGCCGCGGTCGAGCTGGCGCCGGTGGCCAGGCCCGACGGAACTCCGAGGCACGATCCGGAGCTGTTGGCCGCCGCGTACGACCGTATTTTTCGGATGCATGGAAGGATCGGCCCATGGCGATGACGGCAGCGGTGAAGGACGAGATTGCCCGGCTCCCCGTCACCCGGACCTGCTGCAGGAAGGCCGAGGTGTCGGCCATTCTGCGGTTCGCCGGCGGCCTTCACCTGGTGAGCGGCCGCATCGTGATCGAGGCGGAGCTGGACACCGCGATGGCCGCCCGGCGGCTCAAGCGCGACATTCTCGAGATCTTCGGACACAGTTCCGAATTGATTGTGATGGCACCCGGCGGGCTGCGCCGCGGCTCGCGTTTCGTCGTGCGGGTGGTGGCGGGCGGCGACCAGCTGGCCCGGCAGACGGGGCTCGTGGACGGCCGAGGCCGCCCGATCCGCGGTCTTCCGCCGCAGGTGGTCTCGGGGGCCACCTGCGACGCCGAGGCGGCCTGGCGCGGGGCGTTCCTGGCGCACGGCTCGCTGACGGAGCCGGGCCGTTCCAGCTCGCTCGAGGTGACCTGCCCGGGCCCGGAGGCCGCGCTGGCCCTGGTCGGCGCCGCCCGCCGGCTGTCCATCGCGGCGAAGGCCCGTGAGGTGCGCGGCGTGGACCGCGTCGTCGTCCGTGACGGCGACGCGATCGGCGCCCTGCTCACCCGTATGGGAGCCCACGAGTCGGTGCTGGCCTGGGAGGAGCGGCGGATGCGCCGCGAGGTCCGCGCCACGGCGAACAGGCTGGCGAACTTCGACGACGCGAACCTGCGCCGTTCGGCCCGGGCCGCCGTCGCCGCCGGGGCCCGCGTGCAGCGCGCCCTGGAGATCCTCGCCGACGAGGTGCCCGAGCACCTCGCGGCGGCCGGCCGGCTGCGCATGGAGCACAAGCAGGCCTCCCTGGAGGAGCTGGGCGCGCTCGCCGACCCGCCGCTCACCAAGGACGCGGTCGCGGGCCGGATCCGCCGGCTGCTCGCCATGGCGGACAAGCGCGCGCAGGACCTCGGCATCCCGGGTACGGAGTCGAACCTGACCGAGGAGATGGACATGGCGGACAACCTGGCGGGCTGAGCCTCTCCCGCTGACCCGAAGCTCCACGAGCCGGTGGCGGCGCCCCACGAGGGCGCCGCCACCGGCTTTCGCGTTCCCGAGCCCCGCCCGCTGATTCGCGTCTGCGAACTTTGCGAGGTGTCACGTGTGCGCCGATCGCCGGTTCACCCTTTGGTGCGCAAGTGAGCGGGGATTACTTCAGATGCGACGGAATAGCGGCGTGATGAGAGTGGCCCATGGGGCCTCAGTGGCGCTTTGCGGCGCCTTAAGGCCAGTTCGGGGAAGGGTGCCCGGGGGTGGCGAATTGGCGGGGCCCGGTCCGTGGTCCTCCGGTACTCGATCCCGTTCCCGAGGAACTCCGGTCCGTCGCCTGTGTGTCACGTCCGCTTCACCGGAACCGTGAAATCCGCAACCCGTGATGCGCCGGACGGCCGTGTGGCGCACGGGCGGTCTACGGGCGGCCCGCGCCGACGGCGCACCGCTGGAAAAAGCGCTCATCGGAATGGGTGTGCGCTCAATTAGCGACTCGGGGGCCGAAAAATATCCCCGGAAATAGCGCCACTCGAACGTTACTGGTGAGTAAGTATCTCGGTATCCGCTATAGCTGCGCTCGATGTCACTCAGATCGCTTATGGGAGGTAGGGTCGGAGGCGGTCGGGGACATCCCATACAACTCGCCGGCGTCGAAAACCGGCGTACCAACGAGGAGATCGGTTCGTGACGATCCGCGTAGGCATCAACGGCTTTGGCCGCATCGGTCGCAATTACTTCCGCGCACTTCTCGAGCAGGGTGCGGACATCGAGATCGTGGCTGTCAACGACCTGGGTGACACCGCGACGACCGCACACCTGCTCAAGTACGACACGATCCTCGGCACGCTGAAGCAGCCCGTGTCCCACACGGCCGACACGATCACCGTCGGCGAGCACACCATCAAGGTGCTGTCGGAGCGCGACCCCGCCGACATCCCGTGGGGCGACCTGGGCGTCGACGTCGTCATCGAGTCGACCGGCATCTTCACCAAGCGCGAGGACGCCGCCAAGCACCTGGCCGGTGGCGCCAAGAAGGTCCTCATCTCGGCCCCGGCCAAGGACGAGGACATCACGATCGTGATGGGCGTCAACGAGGACAAGTACGACCCGGCGAAGCACGACGTCATCTCCAACGCGTCGTGCACCACGAACTGTGTGGCGCCGATGGCGAAGGTCCTCGACGAGAACTTCGGCATCGTCAAGGGTCTGATGACGACCGTCCACGCGTACACGAACGACCAGCGCATCCTGGACTTCCCGCACAAGGACCTGCGCCGCGCCCGCGCCGCCGCGGAGAACATCATCCCGACCACGACCGGTGCCGCCAAGGCGACCGCCCTGGTCCTCCCGCAGCTCAAGGGCAAGCTCGACGGTCTCGCCATGCGCGTCCCGGTCCCGACCGGCTCGGTCACCGACCTGGTCGTCGAGCTGGACCGCGAGGTCACCAAGGACGAGGTCAACGCCGCGTTCGAGAAGGCCTCCCAGGAGGGCCCCCTCGAGGGCAAGCTCTACTACACGGCCGACCCGATCGTGTCCTCGGACATCGTCTCGACGCCCGCCTCCTGCACCTTCGACTCCCTGCTGACCATGGCCGAGGGGAAGACGGTCAAGATCATCGGCTGGTACGACAACGAGTGGGGCTACTCGAACCGCCTCGTCGACCTGACGGTCTTCGTCGGCAGTCAGCTCTGAGCCTCTAAGGTTCTAGAGCAGCAAGGCACTCAGATGTGAGCGAAGGGTCCGGACCCGCGCGACGCCGCGCGACCGTCCGGACCCTTCGCGCGTCAGCCTCAAGCCTCAGCCCTCACAAGGAAACGAGTCATGAAGACCATTGAGGAACTTCTCGCCGAATCGGTCGACGGGAAGCGGGTGTTCGTCCGCGCCGACCTCAACGTGCCGCTGGCCGACGGCCTGATCACCGACGACGGCCGCATCCGCGCCGTCCTGCCCACCGTCAAGGCCCTCGCCGACGCCGGCGCGAAGGTGATCGTCGCCTCGCACCTGGGCCGCCCCAAGGGTGCCCCGGACCCGCAGTTCTCGCTCCTGCCCGCCGCCGAGCGCCTTGCGGAGCTCCTCGGCAAGCCGGTCGCCTTCGCCCAGGACACGGTCGGCCCGGCCGCCCACGACGCGGTCAACGGGCTGGAGCCCGGCCAGGTCGCCGTCATCGAGAACCTGCGGTTCAACGCGGGCGAGACGAGCAAGGACGACACCGAGCGCGGCGAGTTCGCCGACCAGCTCGCCGCCCTGGCCGACGTCTACGTGGGCGACGGCTTCGGTGCCGTCCACCGCAAGCACGCCTCCGTGTACGACCTGCCGAAGCGGCTGCCCCACTACGCCGGCTACCTCATCGCCACCGAGGTCGGCGTCCTGAAGAAGCTCACCGACGACGTCCAGCGCCCCTACGTGGTCGCGCTCGGCGGCGCCAAGGTCTCCGACAAGCTGGCCGTCATCGACCAGCTGCTCGGCAAGGCCGACCGTCTCCTCATCGGCGGCGGCATGGCGTACACCTTCCTGAAGGCCAAGGGCTACGAGGTCGGCATCTCCCTCCTCCAGGAGGACCAGATCCCGGCCGTCACCGAGTACATGGAGCGCGCCGAGAAGAACGGCGTGGAGCTCGTGCTCCCGGTGGACGTCCTGGTCTCGGGCGAGTTCCCCGACCTCAAGGAAAAGACCCCGGCCAACCCCACCACCGTCGCCGCGGACGCCATCCCGGCCGACGAGGAGGGCCTGGACATCGGCCCCGAGACGCGCAAGCTGTACGCCTCGAAGCTCGCGGACGCCCAGACCGTCTTCTGGAACGGCCCGATGGGCGTCTTCGAGCACCCCGACTACGCCGAGGGCACCAAGGCGATCGCCCAGGCCCTCATCGACTCCCCGGGCTTCACCGTGGTGGGCGGCGGCGACTCCGCCGCGGCCGTCCGTACCCTGGGCTTCGACGAGAACGCTTTCGGCCACATCTCGACCGGCGGCGGCGCCTCCCTCGAGTACCTCGAGGGCAAGACGCTTCCCGGTCTCGCCGCACTGGAGGACTGACCCCGTATGACTGCACCCGTAGAGGGCCGCACGCCGCTGATGGCGGGCAACTGGAAGATGAACCTCAACCACCTCGAGGCCATCGCGCACGTCCAGAAGCTCGCCTTCGCGCTCGCCGACAAGGACTACGAGGCCGTCGAGGTCGCCGTCCTGCCGCCGTTCACCGACCTGCGCTCCGTGCAGACGCTCGTCGACGGCGACAAGCTCAAGATCAAGTACGGTGCCCAGGACCTCTCGGCGCACGACTCCGGTGCCTACACCGGCGAGATCTCGGGCGCGATGCTCGCGAAGCTCAAGTGCACGTACGTCGCGATCGGCCACTCCGAGCGCCGGCAGTACCACGCCGAGACGGACGAGATCGTCAACGCGAAGGTGAAGGCCGCCTACAAGCACGGCCTGACCCCGATCCTGTGCGTCGGCGAGGAGCTGGACGTGCGGGAGGCGGGCGACCACGTCTCGCACACGCTCGCCCAGGTCGAGGGCGGCCTCAAGGACCTGCCCGCCGAGCAGGCCGAGACCATCGTCATCGCCTACGAGCCCGTGTGGGCCATCGGCACCGGCAAGGTCTGCGGCGCCGACGACGCGCAGGAGGTCTGCGCGGCGATCCGTGCCAAGCTCGCCGAGCTGTACTCGCAGGACGCGGCCGACAAGATCCGTATCCAGTACGGCGGCTCGGTCAAGTCCGGTAACGTCGCGGAGATCATGGCGAAGCCGGACATCGACGGTGCCCTCGTGGGCGGTGCCGCGTTGGACACCGACGAGTTCGTCAAGATCGTCCGGTTCCGCGAGCAGTGATCGCGCCCCGGCGCGACTGGTGAGTATGCGCTAGCGGCGTTACGTCGTACCCTTGCGGGGCCGGGTGGCTGCCACCCGGCCCCGTCCGCCTGACAAGTCCGAGGAAGTTGGTCCAGCTGTGGTTATGGGGTTCTCGATCGCCCTGATCGTCTTCAGCCTGCTGCTGATGCTCCTTGTGCTGATGCACAAGGGAAAGGGCGGCGGTCTCTCCGACATGTTCGGTGGCGGCATGCAGTCCTCCGTGGGCGGCTCCTCGGTCGCCGAGCGGAACCTGGACCGGATCACGATCGTGATCGGTCTGCTCTGGTTCGCGTGCATCGTCGTGCTCGGCATCCTGATGAAGATCAACAACTGACCTTCGGTCACCCGGGCTTCGGCCCGACCGGGTCGGCATCTCACATTCCTCACGCAATGCCCCATGTAGGGTGCGCGCTCAACGGCGCGGCCTATCATGGGGCATTGCGTCTGTGCGAGGGGATGTAACTCCAATCACTGGACGCGCGTTGGGCCTTACGTAGACTGAGGCGCTCCGCGGCGAAGCGAGCCGACACGCTTCGCGGCACCATCAGGCAGGGAGTTACGACCGTGGCAAGTGGCAACGCGATCCGAGGAAGTCGGGTCGGGGCGGGGCCGATGGGCGAGGCCGAGCGCGGCGAGTCCGCGCCACGCCTGCGCATCTCCTTCTGGTGCTCCAACGGGCACGAGACGCAGCCGAGCTTCGCTTCCGACGCGCAGGTGCCGGAGACCTGGGACTGTCCGCGGTGCGGATTCCCGGCCGGACAGGACCGGGACAACCCGCCGGACCCGCCGCGCACCGAGCCCTACAAGACGCACCTCGCGTACGTCCGGGAGCGGCGCAGCGACGCGGACGGCGAGGCGATCCTCGCCGAGGCGCTCGCGAAACTGCGGGGCGAGATCTGACCAGCCGTACGGGCCGGGTACCGACAGGGTGCCCGGCCTCTTCGCATGCCGCCGAGCGCGCCGCCGGAAGGCCCGGACCGCCCTGATCAACTAGGTTGGTCGACAGTTGCGGGGCATCACACGCACGCGGGTACGAGAGAAGGCTGAAGTCAGACATGAACGCGTCCGACAAGCAGGCAGCACCGACCCAGACGCCCGAGTGGCAGGCGCTGGTCAAGCACCGTGAGGAGCTGGGCGAGGTCCGGCTGCGCGAGCTGTTCGCCGCCGACCCGGAGCGCGGGACACGCTCCGTCCTCGAGGTCGGCGACCTGCACATCGACCACTCCAAGCACCTCGTGACCGACGAGACGCTGCGCCTGCTGCGCGACCTCGCTGCCGCGACCGACGTCTTCGGCCTCCGCGACGCCATGTTCCGCGGCGAGAAGATCAACCTCACCGAGGACCGTGCCGTCCTGCACATCGCGCTGCGCGCCCCGGCCGGTGCCGTGATCGAGGTCGACGGGGAGAACGTGGTGCCGGGCGTGCGCGCCGTCCTCGACAAGATGGCCGCCTTCGCCGACCGGGTCAGGTCGGGGGAGTGGACGGGCCACACCGGCAAGCGCATCCGGAACGTCGTCAACATCGGCATCGGCGGCTCCGACCTCGGTCCGGCGATGGCCTACGGGGCGCTGCGCTCCTTCACCGACCGCGACCTGACGGTCCGTTTCGTGTCCAACGTGGACGGTGCCGACCTCCACGAGGCGGTGCGCGACCTGGACCCCGCCGAGACCCTCTTCATCGTCGCCTCGAAGACGTTCACCACGATCGAGACGATCACGAACGCGACCTCGGCTCGCAACTGGCTGCTGACCGGACTGAGGGCCGGCCAGGACGCCGTCGCGAAGCACTTCGTCGCTCTGTCGACGAACGCGGAGAAGGTCGCCGAGTTCGGCATCGACACGTCCCACATGTTCGAGTTCTGGGACTGGGTCGGCGGACGTTATTCGTATGACTCCGCCATCGGCCTGTCGCTGATGATCGCGATCGGCCCCGCCGCGTTCCGCGAGATGCTCGACGGTTTCCACCTCGTCGACGAGCACTTCCGCACCGCGCCCGCCGAGTCCAACGTGCCGCTCCTGATGGGCCTTCTCGGCATCTGGTACGGCAACTTCCACGGCGCCCAGTCGCACGCCGTGCTGCCGTACTCGCACTATCTGTCCAAGTTCACCGCGTACCTCCAGCAGCTCGACATGGAGTCGAACGGCAAGTCGGTGCAGCGGGACGGCGAGGCCGTGACGTACCAGACCGGGCCGGTCGTCTGGGGCACCCCGGGGACCAACGGACAGCACGCCTACTACCAACTGATCCACCAGGGCACGAAGTTGATCCCCGCCGACTTCATCGGCTTCGCCGAGCCCGTCGCCGATCTGGAGCCCGGCCTCGTCGCCCAGCACGACCTGCTCATGGCCAACTTCTTCGCCCAGACCCAGGCGCTGGCCTTCGGCAAGACCCCGGACGAGGTGCGCGCCGAGGGCGTGCCCGAGGAACTGGTCCCGCACAAGACGTTCAAGGGCGACCACCCCACCACGACGATCCTGGCCACGTCACTGACCCCGTCCGTGCTCGGCCAGCTCGTCGCCCTGTACGAGCACAAGGTGTTCGTCCAGGGAGCGGTGTGGAACATCGACTCCTTCGACCAGTGGGGCGTGGAACTCGGCAAGGTCCTCGCCAAGCGCGTCGAACCGGCCCTGACCGAGGGCGCGGACGTCCCCGGACTCGACGGCTCGACCAAGGCCCTGGTCGCCAAGTACCGGGAACTGCGCGGGCGCTGACGGAGTTGGGTTAATCGGGTGCGCGAGTGCCGTCCGGCGGGCCAGACTGCGGGTCCGTGACCCTGCCGGGAGGCACTTCCGTGGACCACCTCATGTCGGCCCTGGCCGACGCCGAACGACTGAAGCTGTACGCACGGATCGTGCTCGACGACCTCCCGCCGAGCGAGGCCGAATCCCCGGCGGCCCGCCGTCACCTGGGCAGACTCCTCACGGCGGGCCTGGTCGAGCGCCTCGACGACGGTTCGCTGCGCGCCGGACCCGAGGTCTTCCGCAGGGCCCGCACCGCCGACTCCGCCACGGGCGTCCCGCGGCACCTCGCCGGCTTCTTCGCGCGAGGCCGCCTCACCGCGATCCCGGTCCGCCCCACCGTGCGGCACGACCTGCTCGTGCACCTCACGGACACCCTCTTCGAGGCGGACCGCACCTACAGCGAGACCGAGGTCAACGAGGCGCTGCGCACCGTCCACGACGACACCGCGGCCCTGCGCCGCTACTGCGTCATCGACGGCCTCCTCGTCCGCGCGAAGGACGGCTCCGACTACCGGGTGCCGCAGCACGCGTGAGGCCCCGCGCCCCGGAGCGGACTCCGAGGGGCGCGGGGCCTCGACGACGGTGTCACCGTCAGGCGATCGCCGGCGGGTACAGCGAGGGCGGCAGCTGCGAGGCCGCCGCCGCGTCGAGCAGCCACAGCGTGCGCGAGCGGCCGTACGCGCCGGCCGCCGGCGCCTGGACCTCACCCGCGCCCGACAGGGCGATCGCGGCGGCGTTCGCCTTGTCCTCACCGGCCGCGAGCAGCCACACCTCGCGCGCGGAGCGGATCGCCGGCAGCGTGAGCGTGATCCGGGTGGGCGGCGGCTTGGGCGCGCCGTGCACGCCGACGACCATGCGCTCGCTCTCGCGGACCGCGGGCAGCTCGGGGAAGAGCGAGGCCACATGGGTGTCCGGGCCGACGCCGAGCATCAGCACGTCGAAGGTCGGCACCTCCCCGTGGTCCTCGGGACCGGCCGCGTTGGCCAGTTCGGCCGCGTAGGCCTCGGCCGCCGCGTCGGCCTCGAACGGGCCGTCCGACGCCGGCATGGGGTGCACGCGGCGCGGGTCGAGCGGCACGCTGTCCAGGAGCGCCTCGCGCGCCTGCGTGTAGTTGCGCTCGGGGTCGCCGTCCGGCAGGAAGCGCTCGTCGCCCCACCACAGGTCGAGCCGGCTCCAGTCGATCGCGTCCCGCGCGGGCGCGGCGGCCAGGGCGGCCAGCAGTCCGTTGCCGTTGCGGCCGCCGGTCAGCACGACGGAGGCGGAGCCGCGGGCGCTCTGGGCATCGACGATCTTGGTGATCAGCCGGGCCGCTGCTGCCTGCGCCATCAGCTCCTTGTCGCGGTGGACGACGAGTTGGGGTGCCGCGCTCATTTCGCCGCCGCCTTCTTGGCCGGAGCCTTCTTCGTGGCCGCCCTGCCCGAGGGCGCGGCCCTCTTCCGTACGGGTCCCCCGTCGGCCGGAGCCTGCTCCGCCACGGGCCCGTCAGCGGGCTCGTCCGCCGGATCCGCGAGCCGGGCGACCCCGTAGCGCAGCGCGGCGGCGTACGTGTCGTCCGGGTCGAGGCGGCGCAGCTCCTCGGCGATCAGCTCGGACGTCTCGCGGCGCTTGAGCGCGACCGCGCGGTCCGGCTGCCCCTGTATGGAGAGCGTGGCGAGGGTGCCGTCGGCCCGGTCGAGCACGATCGGCCCGCAGGACGACTCCATGCGCACCGAGGTGAGCCCGGGGCCCGAGGACTGCGTGCGGCGCACCGGCACGTCGAGCCGGTCCGCGAGCCACATCGCGAGCAGCTCGCAGCTCGGATTGAACTCCTCGCCCTCGACCTCGACCGAGGTGACCTCGCAGCTGACCTGGTCGAGCGCGGCGGCGAGCATGGAGCGCCACGGCGTGATCCGGGTCCAGGACAGGTCCGTGTCGCCGGGGGAGTAGGCCGCCGCGCGGGCCTCCAGCTCCTGCACCGGCTGCTCGGTCGCGTACGTGTCCGTGACGCGGCGCTGGGCCAGCGCCCCCAGCGGATCCTTCGCGGGGTCCAGCGGGGCGTCCACCGGCCACCAGACGACCGTCGGGGCGTCCGGCAGGAGCAGCGGCAGGACCACCGACTGCGCGTGGTGGACGACCTCGCCGTACAGGCGCAGGACGACGGTCTCGCCGGTGCCCGCGTCGGCGCCGACGCGCACCTCGGCGTCCAGTCGCGACGTGGTGCGGTCGCGCGGGGTGCGCGAGACGCGCTTGATGACGACCAGGGTGCGCGAGGGGTGCTCGCGCGACGCCTCGTTGGCCGCCCGCAGCGCGTCGTAGGCGTTCTCCTCGTCGGTGACGATGACGAGGGTCAGGACCATGCCGACGGCAGGGGTGCCGATGGCGCGGCGGCCCTGCACGAGCGCCTTGTTGATCTTGCTGGAGGTGGTGTCCGTGAGGTCGATCTTCATGGCCGGCGCCAGCTCCGTCCGTCTCGTGCGAGCATCTCGTCCGCCTCGGCGGGCCCCCACGTGCCGGCCGGGTACTGGGCCGGCTTGCCGTGCGTGTCCCAGTACTGCTCGATCGGGTCGAGGATGTTCCAGGACAGCTCGACCTCCTCCGTGCGCGGGAAGAGGTTGGAGTCGCCCAGCAGGACGTCCAGGATCAGCCGCTCGTACGCCTCCGGGCTCGACTCGGTGAACGACTCGCCGTAGGCGAAGTCCATCGAGACGTCGCGGATCTCCATCGACGTGCCCGGCACCTTCGAGCCGAAGCGCACCGTGATGCCCTCGTCCGGCTGGACGCGGATCACGATCGCGTTCTGCCCGAGCTCCTCCGTCGCCGTGTGGTCGAAGGGGGAGTGCGGGGCGCGCTGGAAGACGACCGCGATCTCGGTGACGCGGCGGCCCAGGCGCTTGCCGGTGCGCAGGTAGAAGGGGACGCCCGCCCAGCGGCGGTTGTCCACCTCCAGCTTGATCGCCGCGTAGGTGTCGGTCTTCGACTTGGGGTCGATGCCGTCTTCCTGGAGATAGCCGACGGCCTTCTCGCCGCCCTGCCACCCGGCCGCGTACTGGCCGCGCACCGTGTCGCGGCCCAGTTCCTTCGGCAGCCGGACCGCGCCGAGCACCTTGGCCTTCTCGGCGACGAGCGCGTCCGCGTCGAAGGAGGCGGGCTCCTCCATCGCGGTCAGCGCCATCAGCTGGAGCAGGTGGTTCTGGATGACGTCACGGGCGGCGCCGATGCCGTCGTAGTAGCCCGCGCGGCCACCGATGCCGATGTCCTCGGCCATCGTGATCTGCACGTGGTCCACATAGCTGCGGTTCCAGATCGGCTCGAACATCTGGTTGGCGAAGCGCAGCGCCAGAATGTTCTGGACCGTCTCCTTGCCCAGATAGTGGTCGATCCGGAACACCTGGTCCGGGTCGAACACCTCGTGCACGATCGCGTTCAGCTCCTTGGCCGACGCGAGGTCGTGGCCGAAGGGCTTCTCGATGACCGCGCGGCGCCAGGAGCCCTCCGGTGCGTCCGCCAGGCCGTGCTTCTTCAGCTGCTGCACGACCTGCGGGAAGAACTTGGGTGGTACGGAGAGGTAGAACGCGAAGTTCCCGCCCGTGCCCTGCGACTTGTCGAGGTCGTTGATCGTCGACTTGAGCTGCTCGAACGCCTCGTCGTCGTCGAAGTTGCCCTGGACGAACCGCATCCCCTGGATGAGCTGCTGCCAGACCTCCTCGCGGAACGGCGTACGCGCGTGCTGCTTGACCGCGTCGTGCACCTCCTGCGCGAAGTCCTCGTCCTGCCACTCACGGCGGGCGAACCCGATCAGGGAGAAGCCCGGCGGCAGCAGACCACGGTTCGCGAGGTCATAAACGGCAGGCATCAGCTTTTTACGTGACAAATCGCCCGTGACACCGAAGATCACCAGACCCGACGGCCCCGCGATGCGCGGGAGCCGTCGGTCTGCGGCGTCACGGAGCGGATTGGCTCCGTGTGCGGTCAAGGGATCAGCCCTCCGAAGGGGCGAGGCGCTTCAGCTCCGCCTCGGTAGAAGCGAGCAGATCGTTCCAGGCCGACTCGAACTTCTCGACGCCCTCGTCCTCGAGGAGCTGCACGACCTCGTCGTACGAGATCCCCAGCTTCTCGACGGCCGCCAGCTCCGCGCGGGACTGGTCGTACGTGCCCGCGATCGTGTTGCCGGTGATCCGGCCGTGGTCGGCCGTCGCGTCCAGCGTGGCCTCCGGCATCGTGTTCACCGTGCCCGGGGCGACCAGGTCGTCGACGTACAGGGTGTCCTTGTACGCCTTGTCCTTCACGCCGGTGGAGGCCCACAGCGGGCGCTGCTTGTTGGCCTGCGCCTTGTCGAGCGCGGCCCAGCGGTCGCCGGAGAACACCTCTTCGTAGGCCTCGTAGGCGAGGCGCGCGTTGGCCAGACCGGCCTTGCCGCGCGCGGCCTTGGCCTCGTCGGTGCCGATCGCGTCGATCCGCTTGTCGATCTCGGTGTCCACACGGGACACGAAGAAGGACGCCACGGAGTGGATCTTCGACAGGTCCAGGCCGGCCGCCTTGGCCTTCTCCAGACCGGAGAGGTAGGCGTCCATCACCTCGCGGTAGCGCTCGAGCGAGAAGATCAGCGTCACGTTGACGCTGATGCCCTTGCCGATCGTCTCGGTGATCGCGGGCAGGCCCGCCTTGGTCGCCGGGATCTTGATCAGCGTGTTCGGCCGGTCCACCAGCCAGGCGAGCTGCTTGGCCTCGGCGACGGTCGCCTGCGTGTTGTGCGCGAGCCGCGGGTCGACCTCGATCGACACCCGGCCGTCCTGGCCGCCCGTCGCGTCGAAGACCGGGCGCAGGATGTCGGCGGCGTCACGGACGTCCGCCGTCGTGATCATGCGGAGGGCCTCTTCGACGGTGACCTTGCGGGCGGCGAGGTCGGTGAGCTGCTGCTCGTAACCGTCACCGCTCGAGATCGCCTTCTGGAAGATCGACGGATTGGTGGTGACGCCCACGACGTGCTGCTGGTCGATCAGTTCGGCCAGATTGCCGGACGTGATCCGCTTGCGCGACAGGTCGTCCAGCCAGATCGCGACGCCCTCCTCGGAGAGGCGCTTCAGTGCGTCTGTCATGGAAATTGCATCTCCTACAGGTCGTGTACGAGCGTCAGCGCTGGGCCGCGTCGAGGGATTCCCGGGCCACGGCCACCACGTTCTCCGCAGTGAAACCGAACTCGCGGAAGAGGACCTTGCCGTCCGCCGAAGCACCGAAGTGCTCCAGGGAAACGATGCGGCCCGCGTCCCCGACGTACTTGTGCCAGGTCAGGCCGATGCCTGCCTCGACCGCGACCCGCGCCTTCACCGACGGCGGCAGGACGCTGTCCCGGTACCCCTGGTCCTGCTCCTCGAACCACTCCACGGACGGCATCGACACCACGCGCGTGGCGACACCCTCCGCCTCCAGGGTCTCGCGCGCCTCGACGGCGAGGTGCACCTCGGAACCGGTGGCGATCAGGATCAGGTCCGGCGTCTCCTTGGACGCCTCGACGAGCACGTAGCCACCCTTGACGGTGTCCTCGTTCGGCTCGTACGTCGGCACGCCCTGACGGGTCAGCACCAGACCGTGCGGCTTGGAGACGCCGTACTGCTTCTTGCCGCGGCGCAGGATCTCGCGCCAGGCGATGGCCGTCTCGTTGGCGTCGGCCGGGCGCACGACGTTCAGACCCGGGATGGCGCGCAGCGCGGCGAGGTGCTCGACCGGCTGGTGCGTCGGGCCGTCCTCGCCGAGGCCGATCGAGTCGTGCGTCCACACGTAGGTGACGGGCAGCGACATGAGGGCCGACAGACGGACCGCGTTGCGCATGTAGTCGGAGAACACCAGGAAGGTGCCGCCGTAGATGCGCGTGTGACCGTGCAGCGCGATGCCGTTCATCTCCGCGGCCATGGAGTGCTCGCGGATGCCGAAGTGGATCGTGCGGCCGTACGGGTCGGCCTCGGGGAGCGGGTTGTCCGCGGGGAGGAACGACGACGTCTTGTCGATCGTCGTGTTGTTCGAGCCCGCCAGGTCGGCGGAGCCGCCCCACAGCTCGGGGATCACCGGGCCGAGCGCCTGGAGGACCTTGCCGGACGCGGCACGCGTCGCGACACCCTGGCCCGCCTCGAAGACCGGGAGCTTCTCCTCCCAGCCGGCCGGCAGCTCGCCCGCCTGGATGCGGTCGAACTCGGCGGCGCGCTGCGGGTTGCCCGTGCGCCACTCCTGGAACGACTTCTCCCACTCGGCCTTGGCCTGGGCGCCGCGGTCCAGCGCCTTGCGGGTGTGCCCGATGACCTCGTCCGCGACCTCGAAGCTCTGCTCGGGGTCGAAGCCCAGGACGCGCTTGGTGGCGGCGACCTCGTCGGCGCCGAGCGCCGAGCCGTGCGCGGCCTCGGTGTTCTGCGCGTTCGGGGCGGGCCAGGCGATGATCGAGCGCATCGCGATGAAGGACGGCCGGTCGGTGACCTTCTTGGCCTCCTGGATCGCCGCGAAGATCGCCGCGTGGTCCAGGTCGCCGTCCGCCTTCGGCTCGACCCGCTGGACGTGCCAGCCGTAGGCCTCGTAGCGCTTGACGGTGTCCTCGGAGACCGCCGTCTCGGTGTCGCCCTCGATCGAGATGTGGTTGTCGTCCCACAGCAGGATCAGGTTGCCGAGGCGCTGGTGGCCCGCGAGCGAGGACGCCTCGGCGGAGATGCCCTCCTGGAGGCAGCCGTCACCGGCGATCGCGTAGATGTAGTGGTCGAACGGAGAGGTGCCCTGCGGCGCCTCCGGGTCGAACAGACCGCGTTCGTAGCGGGCGGCCATCGCCATGCCCACTGCGTTGGCGACGCCCTGGCCGAGCGGGCCGGTCGTCGTCTCGACACCGGTCGTGTGGCCGTACTCCGGGTGGCCCGGAGTCTTGGAGCCCCAGGTGCGGAAGGCCTTGAGGTCGTCCAGCTCCAGGCCGAAACCGGCCAGGTACAGCTGGATGTAGAGGGTCAGGGACGAGTGGCCCGCGGACAGCACGAAGCGGTCGCGGCCCACCCAGTCGGCGTCCGCCGGGTCGTGCCGCATCACCTTCTGGAAGAGGGTGTACGCGGCCGGTGCCAGGCTCATCGCCGTACCGGGATGGCCGTTGCCGACCTTCTGTACGGCGTCGGCGGCCAGGACGCGAGCGGTGTCAACGGCCCGCTGGTCCACATCGGTCCACTCGAGGTCAGTGGTGGTCGGCTTGGTGCTCACCCTGAGTCAGGGCTCCTCTCCACAGGTCAATGCCGGTGATGTCGGTCTCACCGGGCGTTGTCGAGCCTACCCTTGCTGGAACACGCATTTTTTCGAGTCATTACAGACTGCCGGGACTCTGTCGGGTCCGCCTCCTGGCAGGGATCCGCGGGGCTTCTCAGGTGAAAAGAGGGCCGCTCGAACGAGGGCTCGATCAACTCCCCTTCTCTCTGTGTCGACACGCTCTCCTTACGGCATGCGGCCCAACACGACCCGACCCCCGCGAAGGGCCGGGTATAGGCAACGTCTACAGTGGCGTGGTACGCGCGAGCCTTTACCGGGACTTCACTTCAAGGGGTCCGCAACGGGGGCTCGCTGGAGTCTCTGTCAGGGGTGTGCGTGACGGCCGTCGAATCCCGTCCAGCGGGAGCGCTCGGGACGAGCAGCAGCCAAGGCCGACGGCCGATCGGGGCCCGTGTCAAGGCGTTCGTGGCGCTGACCAAGCCGCGGATCATCGAGCTTCTGCTCATCACCACCGTTCCGGTGATGTTCCTCGCCGAGCAGGGTGTGCCGGACCTGAAGCTGGTGCTCGTCACCTGCCTCGGCGGCTACCTCTCCGCGGGCGGCGCCAACGCGCTGAACATGTGGTACGACCGCGACATCGACGCTCTCATGGAGCGCACGTCGCAGCGTCCTCTGGTCACCGGCATGGTGAGCCCGAAGGAGTGCCTGGTCTTCGGCGTCTCCCTCGCGGTGATCTCCACGCTCCTGTTCGGCTTCGCGGTCAACTGGCTGTCCGCGTGGCTCTCTCTGGGCGCGCTCCTCTTCTATGTGGTCGTCTACACGATGATCCTGAAGCGCCGCACGTCGCAGAACATCGTGTGGGGCGGCATCGCCGGCTGCCTTCCGGTCCTCATCGGCTGGTCCTCGGTCACGAACTCGATGTCCTGGGCGCCGGTCATCCTCTTCCTCGTCATGTTCTTCTGGACGCCGCCGCACTACTGGCCGCTCTCCATGAAGGTGAAGGACGACTACGCGCGCGTGGGCGTGCCGATGCTGCCCGTCATCGCCTCCAACAAGGTGGTGGCCAAGCAGATCGTCATCTACAGCTGGGTGATGGTCGCGGTGTCGCTGCTGCTGACGCCGCTCGGCTACACGGGCTGGTTCTACACGGTGGTCGCGCTCCTCTCGGGCGGCTTCTGGCTCTGGGAGGCGCACGGTCTGCAGAACCGCGCCAAGGCCGAGGTCACCGGGGGCAAGCTCAAGGAGATGCGCCTCTTCCACTGGTCCATCACCTATGTGTCGCTGCTCTTCGTGGCGGTGGCCGTGGACCCGTTCCTGCGCTGACCCGCCTTCCTGTGCTCCGATGGGTGGGGCGCGTGGCCTAAGCCACGCGCCCCACCCATCGCCTGTTTGGCTACTCGCCGGTAGCATCCTGCTCATGGCAGAGACTCAAGCGGTTGAGGCGCCCGGTCGGGCGGCGAAGGACGAGCGCCGGGCGGCCAAGCTGGCCAAGCAGATCGGCGCGTTCGCCAAGGCGCACGGCGGCGCCGAGGGACAGCTCGCGTACATCGGCGAGCACGGCACGCGCATCGCGCTCGTCGGAGGCGACGGCGGCTGGGGCAACCTGGTGGCCGACACCTACGAGGTCGCGCAGAAGGCCGTCGAGAAGGCCGGGATCACCCTCCACGAGGACTTCGACGGCGACTTCGCCGCCAAGGTCGAGACCGGCCCGTACGAGTGGAAGCGCATGGCCGGCATGCAGATCGGCTGAACCCGTCCGGTGGTCATGGGCGCAGGTGTGCGACCGGTGGTCGAGCAACACCAGGCGCCCGTTCACCCGTTAGGACTGTAGAAGCGCGGTGAGAAGCGCGGTCCGCATACGGGGAGCCCCGGATGATCGAAACGCCGACCCTGGTGGATCAGTACTGCCACGGAGTGCTGCGCACGGAACTGGGCCTCGGCACGTTCGAGGCCCATCTCGCCCGGGGCGAGGGACCGCCCGCCCCCGGCACCACCTTCTTCGACACCCAGACCGGGTTCGCGGTCCGCCGCTGGTGCCCGCCGCTGCTCGGCCTGGAACCCCACTGCGCGCCCGCCCGCTACCTGGCCAGACGGCGCGAACTCGGCGTCCTGGAAGCGGGGCGCAGGCTGCTGCGCGGCAGCGGCATCACCACGTATCTCGTCGACACCGGCCTGCCCGACGACCTCACCGGGCCCGCCGAGATGGCCTCCACCGGCGCCGCCGAGGCCCACGAGATCGTCCGCCTCGAACTGCTGGCCGAGCAGGTCGCGGACACCTCCGGATCCGTCGAGTCCTTCCTCGCGAACCTGGCCGAGTCGGTGCACGGAGCCGCCGCCGAAGCGGTCGCCTTCACCTCCGTCGCCGGTGTACGCCACGGCCTGGCCCTGGCTCCGCAGCCGCCCGGGCCCGGCGAGGTGCGGGGAGCGGTGGGCCGCTGGCTCACCGCCCGCACGGTCGGCGGCCCCCTCACCGATCCGGTACTGCTGCGGCATCTGCTCTGGATCGCCGTGGCGACAGGACGACCGCTCCAACTGCACGCGGGGCTCGGCGACGCCGGGCTGCGCATCGACCGCACCGACCCGGTCCTCCTGGCGGACTTCGCGCGGGCCACGGCCGGGCTCGGCACCGACCTCGTCCTGCTGCACGGCTACCCGTACCACCGGCACGCGGCGCATCTGGCCGGGGTCTTCCCGCACGTCTACGCGGATCTGGGGCCGGCGCTGGCCCGGACGGGGGCGCGGGCCGCCGGTGTGCTCGCGGAGATCCTCGAACTGGCCCCGTTCGGCAAGCTGCTCTTCTCCAGCGGGGCCCGGGGAATCCCCGAGCTGCACGTCGTGGGCGCCCGCTCGTTCCGTGAGGCGCTGGGCCGGGTGCTCGGGGGCTGGGTGGCCGACGGCGCGTGGTCGGCGACGGACGCCCACCGGGTGGCGGGGATGATCTCCGCGGGCACGGCGCGGCGGGTGTACGGGCTCGACACTACGGACGCAGCCGGCTGACCGAGTCCCGGGTGAGGTGCCTTTCGTGCCGCTCGCGCCGAGCGCCGCGGGGTCAGACGGAGGACAGCTCGGGGTCGGCCTGGGCCGGGAGGTCCACCGCCGTCTGGGGGCGCTCGCGCAGGGAGAGGATGACGCGCAGGACGCCGATCCACACCAGGGCCGAGCCCAGCATGTGCAGGCCGACGAGGATCTCGGGGAGGTCCGTGAAGTACTGGACGTAGCCGATGACGCCCTGGGCCAGCAGGATCAGGAACAGGTCGCGGGTGCGGTGCAGCGGCCCGCGGGGGGCGTCGACCGCCTTGAGGACGAACCACAGGGCGAAGGTCAGCGTCACCACGATCCAGGCCAGCACCGCGTGCGCCTTGGTGACCGTCTCCCAGTCCAGCGGCATCCGCTTGACGTCGCTGGAGTCACCCGCGTGCGGGCCCGCGCCGGTGACGACGGTGCCGACGGCGATGAGCGCGCCGGACGCCGCGATCATGAACCAGACCAGCTGCTTGACCGACTGGCCGACCAGCGGACGCGGCTCGCCGTCGCCCTCGCGGCTGCGCTGCCACATCAGTACGGCGACGGTGAGGAGGGCGGTGGTGAGGATGAAGTGGGCCGCCACCGTGTACGGGTTGAGGCCGACGAGGACGACGATGCCGCCCAGCACGGCGTTGCCCATGACGATCCAGAACTGGGTCCAGCCCAGCCGGGTCAGCGAGCGGCGCCACGGCTTCTGCGAGCGGGCCGCGATGATGGCCCAGCCGACCGCGGCGCACAGCACATAGGTGAGCATGCGGTTGCCGAACTCGATGGCTCCGTGGAAGCCCATCTCGCTCGTGGCGGTCAGCGACTGGTCGGTGCACTTGGGCCAGGTCGGGCAGCCGAGGCCCGAGCCGGTCAGACGTACGGCCCCGCCGGTCACGACGATGAGGACGGTCATGACGACGGCGGACATGGTCGCGCGCTGCACGATCTGCTGGGTCGGAGTCCAGCGGGCGGCGATGAAGGCGAGCGGGTTGCGCACCGCCTGCGCGGCGTCGGCGCGAGTCAGCTTTGGCACGGGCCCATCGTAGGCGCCGCCCTTGTGCATCTGTTCACGAGGGGGTGCGAACCGGACGTGAGGTGTCTCTCGGTTCTGCGGGACGGCGGCCGGATCCAGGGGTGCCGGCCGGCCGCGCGGCTCACTCCCAGCGGAAGAAGCGGCCCGCCGCACCGAGCCCGGCGACGGCCCAGACGGCGAGGATCCCCAGGTCGGCCCAGGGCATGCCCGCTCCGTGCTGGAGGACGTCCCGCAGGCCGTCGGACAGCGCCGAGATCGGCAGCAGGCCGAGCACGGACTGCGCGGCGTCCGGGAACTTGTCGAGCGGCACGATGACCCCGCCGCCGACGAGCAGCAGCAGGAAGACGAGGTTGGCGGCGGCGAGCGTGGCCTCCGCCTTGAGGGTGCCGGCCATCAGCAGACCGAGCCCCGAGAAGGCGGCCGTACCGAGCACGAGGAGGAGCAGCACGGCGAACGGATTGCCGTGGGGTGACCAGCCGAGGCCGAACGCGATGGCGACGAGCAGGGCGACCTGGAGCACCTCGGTGACCAGGACCGAGAGCGTCTTGGCCGTCATCAGGGCCCAGCGGGGCAGCGGCGAGGCGCCGAGCCGCTTGAGGACGCCGTAGCGGCGCTCGAAGCCCGTCGCGATGGCCTGCCCGGTGAAGGCCGTCGACATGACGGCGAGCGCCAGGATGCCGGGGGTCAGGAAGTCGACGGCCTTGCCGGAACCGGTGTCGACGATGTCGACGGACGAGAACAGAACCAGCAGGAGGGTGGGAATGACGACCGTGAGCAGCAGCTGTTCGCCGTTGCGCAGCAGCATCCTCGTCTCGAGCGCGGCCTGTGCGGCGATCATGCGGGGGAGCGGGGCGGCTCCCGGGGCGGGCGTGTACGTACCGGCGCTCATCCGCGCAGCTCCTTGCCGGTCAGTTCCAGAAAGACGTCTTCGAGGGAGTGCCGCTCGACGGAGATCTTGTCGGGCATCACGCCGTGCTGGGCGCACCAGGAGGTGACCGTCGCCAGGAGCTGGGGGTCGACCTTGCCGGAGACGCGGTAGGAGCCCGGGGTGAGCTCGGCGGCCGCCGAGCCGGCGGGCAGAGCCTTGAGGAGGGAGGCCACGTCGAGGCCGGGGCGGCCGGAGAAGCGCAGGGTGTTCTCGGCGCCGCCGCGGCACAGCTGCTCCGGGGAGCCCTGGGCGATGACGCGGCCGGCGTCGACGATCGCGACGTCGTCGGCGAGCTGCTCGGCCTCGTCCATGTAGTGCGTGGTGAGGATGACCGAGACGCCGTCGGCCCGCAGGTCGCGGACCAGGTCCCAGGTCGCGCGGCGGGCCTGCGGGTCGAGGCCGGCGGTGGGTTCGTCGAGGAAGACCAGTTCGGGCCGGCCGACGACGGCCATCGCGAGAGCGAGGCGCTGCTGCTGACCGCCGGACAGGCGCCGGTAGGTGGTGCGGCCGCAGCTGCCGAGACCCAGACGCTCGATCAGGGCGTCCACGTCGAGCGGGTGGGCGTGCAGCCTGGCGACGTGGCGGAGCATCTCGTCGGCGCGGGCGCCGGAGTAGACGCCGCCGGACTGCAGCATCACGCCGATGCGCGGGCGCAGCTGGGAGGCCTGCTTGACGGGGTCGAGGCCGAGGACCCGGGCGGTGCCGGCGTCGGGCCTGCGGTAGCCCTCGCAGATCTCGACGGTGGTCGTCTTGCCGGCGCCGTTGGGGCCGAGGACAGCCGTGATGCCGGGGGCTGTCGTGAGGTCGAGGCCGTCGACCGCGGTTTTGCTTCCGTACCGCTTCACCAGTCCGGTGAGGTGGACGACAGGCTCGCTTCGCATGGTGGCCAAGTCTAAGGACGGTGCTGACGGCCCCCGCCGCTGGGGCGCTCGGAGGGGGACCGGACGGGATCGGGCGGGAGCGGGCGGGACCGGAGGGGATCGAGGAGAGGGGGGTGTGACGGGCAGGGGCCGTCAGGGGGTGGCCGGGCGGTTCTGGGCGAGCCACTTCGTCGCGTAGGCGACGGCGTCGGCGACCGGGAAGAGTCGGGCCTCGGCGGCGCCGACGTGGCCCTGGGTGACCAGGGGTGAGTCCTGCTCGAAGGCGGCGCCGAGTTCGTCGAAGCGCTCGCTGGAGATGGTGACCTCGGTGACGTGCTCCCAGCCGGCCGGGCCGGGGCGCCCCGCGTCCTCGGTCGCGGGGGAGGGGAGGCGGTACTCGGCGAGGTGGAAGCTGGTGCACGCGTCGAACCCGGCGCCGAGCAGCAGCACCCGCGCGCCCCGCTCCTCCAGGCGGGCGAGCGGGCTGCGGTCGCCGAGCCGGCAGTCGGTGGCGTGCCCCTCGACGATCTCGGCGGCGCGGGCGCCGAGCGCGGCGAAGGAGGTCTGGGGATGCGCGCTGCGCAGGGCGCCGGGCCAGGTCCGCACGGCCTCGGGGACGACGCCGACGCCGAGGGTGGGCGTGGTCCGGGGGTCGTAGGCGGGCATGGTCGCGCGGATGGTGGGCCACCAGTCGGCGGGGACGGCCGGATTGCTCCAGATCGACGGATCGGTGAGGTCACCGGACTGCGTGGGCACGGCGAGCGTGCCTTCGGGGCCGAGGGCGTCGAGCAGGGCGCGTACGACGGTCACGGCGCCGCCGTTGACCCATCCGAGACGGGAGAGAGACGTATGGACCAGGAGGATCTCGCCGGGCTCGACGCCGAGCGTGCGCAGGTCGGCGGTGAGGGAGTCGCGGGTGACGAGAGGGCCGGTCGGCAGGGGTGCGGGCATGATCGGCAGTCTGCGCGCCGGCGGCGCCGCGGACCAGGGGATTTCCGGGCGGGAGCCGCGCGGTTGATCGATCAAAGATCGTTTCCGCAGGTCACGCCACGTGTCCACTTAGGCAAACCTAAGTGATGCACGGCACCGTGTGCTCGTCACCACGCCGCTTGTCAGGCTCTGAGGAATTACGCAACAATGGCGTTGTGAAAAACGTCGGCGAGGCTCAGGAGGCTCCTGCGGGGGCCCCTCACGAGGAGCTCGCGACCGGGTTTCGTAGCGATCGATCGACGCGCAACCGGGTCGCGCGATCCATCCTGGACCACGGCCCCTCCACCGTCGCCGACCTCGCCGGGCGCCTCGGCCTCACCCAGGCCGCCGTCCGTCGCCACCTCGACGCCCTCGTCGCCGACGATGTCGTGGAGGCCAAGGAGCAGCGGGTCTACGGTGCGCGCACCCGCGGCCGGCCCGCCAAGGTGTTCGCCCTGACGGACTGCGGCCGGGACGCCTTCGACCAGTCCTACGACAAGCTCGCCGCCGACGCCCTGCGCTGGATCCAGGAGCAGGCCGGTGGTGACGAGGCGGTCGTCGCGTTCGCCCGGGCCCGGATCGCCGCGCAGGCCGCGCCGTACAAGGCGGCCGTAGAGGCGGTGGAGCCCGAGGAGCGGGCCCAGGCCCTGGCCAGGGCGCTGAGCGCCGACGGGTACGCTGCCACTGCGCGCAGCGCGCCCCTCCCGCAACACGGCGAGCAGCTCTGCCAGCACCACTGTCCGGTCGCCCACGTGGCGGAGCAGTTCCCGCAGCTTTGCGAGGCGGAGACCGAGATGTTCTCCCGACTGCTCGGCACCCACGTACAACGACTGGCCACCATCGCCCACGGGGACGGCGTCTGCACGACGTTCATCCCCAAGGGCGCCCCCAAGACCATCACCAACGCATCTGCAAGCACCGCCGGGAGGAACCCCGCATGACTCTCCCCATCGAGGAGACGGCCCACCCCGAGCTCGAGGGCCTGGGCAAGTACGAATACGGCTGGGCGGACTCCGACGCGGCCGGTGCCTCTGCCAAGCGCGGCATCAACGAGGACGTCGTCAAGGACATCTCGGGCAAGAAGTCCGAGCCCGAGTGGATGACGAAGCTGCGCCTCAAGGGCCTGAAGCTCTTCGAGAAGAAGCCCATGCCGAACTGGGGCTCGGACCTCTCCGGCATCGACTTCGACAACATCAAGTACTTCGTGCGCTCGACGGAGAAGCAGGCGGAGTCCTGGGAGGACCTGCCCGAGGACATCAAGAACACGTACGACAAGCTCGGCATCCCGGAGGCGGAGAAGCAGCGCCTCGTCGCCGGTGTCGCGGCCCAGTACGAGTCCGAGGTCGTCTACCACCAGATCCGTGAGGACCTGGAGGAGCAGGGCGTCATCTTCCTCGACACCGACACCGCCCTGAAGGAGCACCCGGAGCTCTTCAAGGAGTACTTCGGCACCGTCATCCCGGCCGGCGACAACAAGTTCGCCGCGCTGAACACGGCGGTGTGGTCCGGCGGCTCCTTCATCTACGTGCCGAAGGGCGTGCACGTCGAGATCCCGCTCCAGGCCTACTTCCGTATCAACACGGAGAACATGGGCCAGTTCGAGCGGACGCTGATCATCGTCGACGAGGACGCCTACGTCCACTACGTCGAGGGCTGCACCGCGCCGATCTACAAGTCGGACTCGCTGCACTCCGCGGTCGTCGAGATCATCGTGAAGAAGGGCGCCCGCTGCCGCTACACGACGATCCAGAACTGGTCGAACAACGTCTACAACCTGGTCACCAAGCGCGCCGTGGCGTACGAGGGCGCGACCATGGAGTGGATCGACGGCAACATCGGTTCCAAGGTCACCATGAAGTACCCGGCCGTCTACCTGATGGGCGAGCACGCCAAGGGCGAGACGCTGTCCATCGCCTTCGCGGGCGAGGGCCAGCACCAGGACGCCGGTTCCAAGATGGTCCACATGGCGCCGAACACCTCGTCCAACATCGTGTCGAAGTCGGTGGCCCGCGGTGGCGGCCGTACCTCGTACCGCGGTCTCGTCGAGATCGGTGAGGGCGCGGCCGGATCGAAGTCGAACGTGCTGTGCGACGCGCTGCTCGTCGACACCATCTCCCGCTCCGACACGTACCCGTACGTCGACGTCCGCGAGGACGACGTGTCGATGGGCCACGAGGCGACCGTCTCCAAGGTCTCCGAGGACCAGCTCTTCTACCTGATGAGCCGCGGCCTGAGCGAGTTCGAGGCCATGGCGATGATCGTGCGCGGCTTCGTCGAGCCGATCGCCAAGGAACTGCCCATGGAGTACGCGCTCGAGCTCAACCGGCTGATCGAGCTGCAGATGGAAGGCTCGGTGGGCTGACGCCCGCCGCCGTCTCTCGTCAAGCCACTTACCCGTAAGAAAGCGAGCGCTACGACAGCCATGGCTGAGGCTCAGAACATCCCGGCCGGTTCGACCACCGCCGGAACCATCGCGGTGGCCGCCGAGTCGACCGTCGCCACGCGCATGAGCGCGCCCCCGTCCTTCGACGTGCAGGACTTTCCGGTCCCGCACGGCCGCGAGGAGGAGTGGCGGTTCACGCCGCTGGAGCGGCTGCGCGGGCTGCACGACGGCACCGCCGTCGCGACCGGCACCGGCATCAAGGTCGACGTGGAGGCGCCGGCCGGTGTCACCGTCGAGACTGTCGGCCGGGACGACGCCCGCGTCGGCAAGGCCGGCACGCCCGTCGACCGGATCGCCGCGCAGGCCTACTCGGCCTTCGAGCAGGCGTCCGTCGTCACCGTGCCCAAGGAGACGGTGCTCGCCGAGCCCATCCGCATCGCCGTGCACGGCGAGGGCGGTGTCGCCTTCGGCCACCAGGTCATCGAGCTGGGCGCCTTCGCCGAGGCCGTCGTCGTCCTCGACCACACCGGTGACGCCGTGCTCGCCGCCAACGTCGACTACCTGCTCGGCGACGGCGCGAAGCTGACCGTCGTCTCCGTCCAGGACTGGGACGACAAGGCCGTGCACGTCGCGCAGCACAACGCGCTCGTGGGCCGTGACGCCACCTTCAAGTCCGTCGTCGTGACCTTCGGCGGTGACGTCGTCCGTCTGCACCCGCGCGTGCAGTACGCGGCCACCGGCGGTGAGGCCGAGCTGCTCGGCCTCTACTTCACCGACGCCGGCCAGCACCAGGAGCACCGCCTCCTGGTCGACCACAACACCCCGCACTGCAAGTCGAACGTCGTGTACAAGGGCGCGCTGCAGGGCGAGCAGGCGCACGCCGTGTGGATCGGTGACGTCCTCATCGAGGCCGCCGCCGAGGGCACGGACACGTACGAGATGAACCGGAACCTGGTGCTGACGGACGGCGCCCGCGTCGACTCCGTGCCGAACCTGGAGATCGAGACCGGCGAGATCGTCGGCGCCGGTCACGCCTCCGCCACCGGTCGCTTCGACGACGAGCAGCTCTTCTACCTGATGGCCCGCGGCATCCCGGCCGACGAGGCGCGCCGCCTGGTCGTGCGCGGCTTCTTCGCCGAGCTGGTCCAGCAGATCGGCGTCGAGGACATCGAGGCGCGGCTGCTCGAGAAGATCGAGGCCGAGCTGGAGGCCACGGTCTGATGACCTACGTACGCGCCTGTGGACTGAGCGAGCTGGAGGAGGACACCCCGAAGCGGGTGGAACTCGACGGCACGCCGGTCTCGGTCGTCCGCACCGAGGGCGAGGTGTTCGCGATCCACGACATCTGCTCGCACGCGAACGTGTCGCTCTCCGAGGGCGAGGTGGAGGACTGCCAGATCGAGTGCTGGCTGCACGGCTCCGCGTTCGACCTCCGCACCGGCAAGCCGTCCGGCCTTCCCGCGACGCGCCCCGTCCCCGTATACCCCGTAAAGATCGAAGGGGACGACGTGCTCGTCTCCCTCACCCAGGAGTCCTGAGGCACCCATGGCAACGCTTGAAATCCGAGACCTGCACGTCACCGTCGAGGCCGACAACGCCACGAAGGAGATCCTCAAGGGCGTCGACCTCACCGTGAAGCAGGGCGAGACGCACGCCATCATGGGCCCGAACGGCTCCGGCAAGTCGACCCTCGCCTACTCCCTCGCGGGTCACCCGAAGTACACGATCACCCAGGGCACCGTCACGCTCGACGGCGAGGACGTCCTGGAGATGTCCGTCGACGAGCGCGCCCGCGCCGGCCTGTTCCTCGCCATGCAGTACCCGGTCGAGGTCCCCGGTGTCTCCGTCTCCAACTTCCTGCGCACCTCGGCCACGGCCGTGCGCGGCGAGGCCCCCAAGCTGCGCACCTGGGTCAAGGAGGTCAAGGAGGCCATGGAGAAGCTCTCCATGGACCCCTCCTTCGCCGAGCGCAACGTGAACGAGGGCTTCTCCGGCGGTGAGAAGAAGCGCCACGAGATCCTCCAGCTGGAGCTCCTCAAGCCGAAGATCGCGATCCTCGACGAGACCGACTCCGGCCTGGACGTCGACGCGCTGCGCATCGTCTCCGAGGGCATCAACCGCGTCCGTGAGAACGGCGAGGTCGGCACCCTCCTGGTGACGCACTACACGCGCATCCTGCGCTACATCAAGCCCGACCACGTCCACGTCTTCGCGGGTGGCCGGATCGTCGAGTCCGGCGGTGCCGAGCTCGCCGACCAGCTCGAGGCCGAGGGCTACGACAAGTACGTGAAGGGTGGCGTATCCGCGTGACACAGCTGCCGGGCCTCCTCGACACCGAGGCGATCCGCAAGGACTTCCCGATCCTCGACCGGGTGCTCCACGACGGCAAGAAGCTCGTGTACCTGGACAACGCGGCGACCAGCCAGACGCCGCGCCAGGTCCTCGACGTCCTGACCGAGTACTACGAGCAGCACAACGCCAACGTCCACCGCGGCGTGCACGTGCTGGCCGAGGAGGCCACGGCGCTGTACGAGGGCGCGCGCGACAAGGTCGCCGCGTTCATCAACGCGCCGAGCCGCGACGAGGTCATCTTCACGAAGAACGCCTCGGAGTCGCTCAACCTCGTCGCCAACATGCTGGGCTGGGCCGACGAGCCGTACAAGGTCGATCACGAGACCGAGATCGTGATCACGGAGATGGAGCACCACTCCAACATCGTTCCGTGGCAGCTGCTCTCGCAGCGCACCGGCGCGAAGCTGAAGTGGTTCGGTCTGACGGACGACGGCCGTCTCGACCTGAGCAACATCGACGAGGTCATCACCGAGAAGACGAAGATCGTCTCCTTCGTGCTCGTGTCGAACATCCTGGGCACCCACAACCCGGTCGAGGCCATCGTGCGCCGCGCCCAGGAGGTGGGCGCGCTGGTCCTCATCGACGCCTCGCAGGCCGCGCCGCACATGCCGCTCGACGTGCAGGCGCTGCAGGCCGACTTCGTGGCCTTCACCGGCCACAAGATGTGCGGCCCGACCGGCATCGGCGTCCTGTGGGGCCGCCAGGAGCTGCTCGAGGACCTGCCGCCGTTCCTCGGCGGCGGCGAGATGATCGAGACCGTGTCGATGCACTCGTCGACGTACGCGCCGGCGCCGCACAAGTTCGAGGCGGGCACGCCGCCGATCTCCCAGGCCATCGGTCTGGGCGCGGCGATCGACTACCTGAACTCGATCGGCATGGACAACATCCTGCGCCACGAGCAGGCGCTCACCGAGTACGCGGTGAAGCGGCTGCAGGAGGTCCCCGACCTGCGGATCATCGGTCCGGCCACGGCCGAGGACCGGGCCGCCGCGATCTCCTTCACGCTCGGTGACATCCACCCGCACGACGTGGGCCAGGTCCTCGACGAGCAGGGCATCGCGGTCCGGGTCGGCCACCACTGCGCGCGGCCGGTCTGCCTGCGGTACGGAATTCCTGCGACCACGCGAGCGTCGTTCTATCTGTACTCCACGCCCGGCGAGATCGACGCTCTGGTCGACGGCCTGGAGCACGTACGGAACTTCTTCGGCTGAGGGGCTGGCTGGGAACGTGAAGCTGGATTCGATGTACCAGGAAGTCATCCTGGACCACTACAAGCACCCGCACGGGCGCGGTCTTCGGGATGGCGACGCCGAGGTGCACCACGTCAACCCGACGTGCGGCGACGAGATCACCCTGCGCGTGAAGTACACGGGCGAGACCATCGAGGACGTCAGCTACGAGGGCCAGGGCTGCTCCATCAGCCAGGCCTCGGCCTCGGTGCTGAACGACCTGCTGGTCGGCAAGGAGCTCGCGGACGCGCGGAAGATCCAGGAGACCTTCCTGGAGCTGATGCAGTCCAAGGGACAGATCGAGCCGGACGACACGATGGAGGAGCTCCTGGAGGACGCGGTCGCGTTCGCCGGGGTCTCCAAGTACCCCGCCCGGGTCAAGTGCGCCCTCCTGAGCTGGATGGCGTGGAAGGACGCGACGGCCCAGGCCTTCGCGGAGGAGGCGAAGACCGCATGAGTGACAACACGGCTGTGGAGATGAAGCCGGCCTCCGAGGAGGAGGTCAAGGAAGCCCTGTACGACGTCGTCGACCCCGAGCTGGGCATCGACGTGGTCAACCTGGGCCTCATCTACGGCATCCACATCGACGACGCGAACATCGCGACGATCGACATGACGCTGACGTCCGCGGCCTGTCCGCTGACCGACGTCATCGAGGACCAGGCGAAGTCCGCCACCGACGGCATCGTCAACGAGCTCCGGATCAACTGGGTCTGGATGCCGCCGTGGGGCCCGGACAAGATCACGGACGAGGGCCGCGAGCAGCTCCGCGCGCTCGGCTTCAACGTCTGATCGGCTCCGTCGTCCGATCGGCTTCGACGGCTGATCCGTACGTGCTTTCCGGACGGGTCCGGTTCCCTCATCGAGGGAGCCGGGCCCGTCCGGCGTTTCCCGGCCCGGCCTATCTTGTGTACGCCCGTACGTAACCCATGTGTACCCTCGTACACATGGGTTACGTACTGCTCGCCGGCGCGATAGCCGCCGAAGTGGCCGCCACGACGGCCATGAAGTACAGCGAAGGGTTCAGCAGGCTCTGGCCCTCGCTCATCACCGTCACCGGATACGTCGTCGCGTTCGCGCTGCTCGCGCAGACCCTCAAGACCGTGCAGATCGGCACCGCCTACGCGATCTGGGCCGGTGTCGGCACGGCCGTCATCGCCGCGATCGGCATGATCTTCCTCGGCGAGGGACTGACCGCGGCGAAGGTCGCCGGGATCGCCCTCGTCATCGGCGGGGTCGTGCTGCTCAACCTGGGCGGGGCGCACTGATGGCCCGCCGCTACGACCCCGAGCGCCGCCAGCGGATCATCGACGCCGCGATCCGGGTCGTCGGCGCCAAGGGCATCGCCGGGCTCAGCCACCGCACCGTCGCCGCCGAGGCCGACGTGCCGCTCGGCTCGACCACCTACCACTTCCGCACCCTCGACGAGCTGCTCGTCGCCGCCCTGCGGCAGGCCAACGAGGGCTTCGCCAAGGTCGTCGCCACGCACGGTGCCTTCCAGGACCCGCGCACCGACCTCGCCGCGGAACTCGCCGACGTCCTCGGCGACTGGCTGGCCGGCGACCGGGTCGGCGTCGAGCTCGAGTACGAGCTGTATCTCGCGGCCCTGCGCCGCCCCGCCCTGCGCCCCGTCGCCGCCGAGTGGTGCACGGGCCTCGCCGAGGTCATCGCCGAGCGGACCGACCCCGTCACCGCCCGTGCCCTCGTCGCCCTCATGGACGGCATCTGCCTCCAGGTCCTGCTGACCGACGGGACCTACGACCCGGGCTTCGCGCGCACGATGCTGGACCGGCTGATTCCGCCCCGCGCCGCCGGTGCGCCCGGCAGCTGAGACGGGCGGGGCACCGGTTCGCCTCCGCGGGGCCGCGCCGATTAAGTTGGGCCCATGACCGACACGACTGCTACGCGTACCACCGGCGCCGTCGCCGCAGGCCTCGCCACCGTCACCACCGACGGCACCGTTCTCGACACCTGGTTCCCCGCCCCCGAGCTGGTCGCCGAGCCCGGCCCGGCCGGCTCCGAGCGGCTGACCGCCGAGAAGGCCGTCGAGCTGCTCGGCGAGGGCGCCGCGAAGGCGATCGGGCCCGACGCCCGCCGCGGTGTCGAGGTCGTGGCCGTGCGCACGGTCATCTCCTCCCTCGACGACAAGCCGCTGGACGCGCACGACGCGTACCTGCGCCTGCACCTGCTCAGCCACCGCCTCGTCAAGCCGCACGGCCAGAGCCTCGACGGCCTCTTCGGCCTGCTGGCCAACGTGGCCTGGACCTCGCTCGGCCCCGTCGCGGTCGACGCCGTCGAGACGGTCCGCCTCAACGCCCGCGCCGAGGGCCTGCACCTCGCGGTGACCAGCATCGACAAGTTCCCCCGCATGACCGACTACGTCGCCCCCAAGGGCGTGCGCATCGCCGACGCCGACCGCGTCCGCCTCGGCGCGCACCTCGCCGAGGGCACGACCGTCATGCACGAGGGCTTCGTGAACTTCAACGCGGGCACCCTCGGCACCTCGATGGTCGAGGGCCGCATCTCCGCCGGTGTCGTCGTCGGCGACGGCTCCGACATCGGCGGCGGCGCCTCCACCATGGGCACCCTCTCCGGCGGCGGCAACGTCCGCATCACCATCGGCGAGCGCTGCCTCGTCGGCGCCGAGGCCGGCGTCGGCATCGCGCTCGGCGACGAGTGCGTCGTGGAGGCCGGTCTGTACGTCACGGCCGGCACCCGCGTCACCATGCCCGACGGCGAGATCGTCAAGGCCCGCGACCTGTCCGGCGCCTCGAACATCCTCTTCCGCCGCAACTCGGTCACCGGCGCCGTCGAGGCCCGCCCGAACAACGCGGTCTGGGGCGGCCTCAACGAGGTCCTGCACAGCCACAACTGACACCGTCACGCCTGACCACAGCGGCCCGCGCCGGGACTCGGCGCGGGCCGTCGTGCGTCCCGTGCGGCTCGGGGAAAATTTCTTCGGGCCGGGGGGCATAGCGGGGGACGGCCGCGGTCGTCATCAAGGGCAGAGGCATCACATGGGTGGGGGAATTGAAGGTGGCGATGGACGCAGACAGGGACCCGGACCGCCGCGGCGCGGAGAGTTTCCGGGAGTTCGTGGCGAACCGCTCGTCCGCGCTGCTGAAGACCGCCGTCCTGCTCAGCGGAGGCGACCGGCACGCCGGCGAGGACCTGCTGCAGAACGCGCTCATCAAGGTCGCCGGACGCTGGCACAGGGTGGAGGACCCGGAGGCGTACGTGCGCCAGGTCCTGTACCGGCAGCAGATCAGCAGATGGCGGCTCAAATGGCCACGCCGCGAGGTCAGTTACGGGGAGGTGCCGGACGCGCCCGCGACGGGTGACGGCGGCACCGGGTCGGCCGAGCTGCGGATCGTGCTGAGCGCCGCGCTCTCCCGGCTGACCGCGCGCCAGCGCACCGTCCTGGTCCTGCGCTACTTCGAGGACCTGCCCGAGGCGGACGTGGCCCGGCTCCTCGGCTGCTCCGTCGGCACCGTGCGCTCCACCACCCATCGCTCCCTGGCCCGGCTGCGCGCCCTCGCGCCCGAGCTGGCCCTGCTCGGCGCGTCCGACGCCGAGCAGCCGCCGTCCCGCGACTACTCGCCCGTGGAGGTGCGCCCGTGAACATGGACGACGTGATCAAGGACGCGCTGCGCGAGCAGGCCACCGCGGTCGGCCCCGCGCCAACGGACCTCGCCGACCGGGTGCTCGCGGCCCGGCGCAGAAGGCGCACCCGCACCGTCGTGGCCGGCGCCGCGACCGTCACCGCCGTGGTCCTCGGCGCCGTCCTGGTGCCCCGGTACGGCGGCGACGAGGACGTCAGGCCCGCCGGTGTCATCGGCTCCGAGGACGTCATCGCGCACCCCGACCAGTCGCCGCCCAAGGACGCCATCGCGGCCGGACGGGTCGCCCTGGCCTCCTTCTCCACGGTCCGGCAGGTCGTTTTCGACAACGGGGACGGGCGCCTGACCCGTACCTACGGCGTCCTCGACCCGACCACCAAGACGTACCGCAAGACGACCCGATGGTCCTGGCTGACCGTCGCGCCCGGGCTGCGCACCGCCGCCGTCCTGGAGAAGAAGCTGCCCGCCCCGCGCGTCGGGCTGCTCGACCTCGCGACGAACAAGGTGAAGCGCTGGATCCCGGTCGCGGAGGGGGCGGCCGGGCTCCAGTTCTCGCCCGACGGCAGCAAGCTGGTCGTGACCACGTACGCGAAGGACCCCGACGCCCTCTACAAGCGGAACCCGGTCAACGACGGGAGCGGCAAGACGATGCCCGGGCAGGACAGGCAGTCGTACCGCACCGGTTTCGCCGTCGTCGACGTCAGGACCGGGCGCAGCGACTGGCACAAGGTGACCGAGAACGGGGACATCAACGCCCGCCAGGACTTCGCGTTCAGCCGCACGGGCAAGCTGGTGCACGCCGGCGTCATGACGGGCGGGGTCCCCGAGCAGTACTTCGACCTGAAGGGCCGCAAGGCCCCGGTACCGCCCGAGGAACGGCACGCCCACTGGTTCGTCGAGGCGGGCATCTCGCCCAACGGCAAGCTCGTCGCCGGGGACTTCGCCGGGCACGGCAAGGAGATCGCCGTGGCGGTGAACGACGCCATGACCGGCAAACAGGTCGCGAAGCTCCCCGCGCAGCAACTGCTCGCGTGGGCCGACGACAAGCGGCTCATCGCGTGGGGCTGCGACCCGAAGAAGTGCGGAGGCAAGGGCGAGTTCCACAATCAGCTGCTCCTCGTCACCCTCGGCAATCGCGAGGTCGTCCCGCTCAGCGACTTCCGCAAGGCGTCCGCCGACTACCCGGGCCGCTGGACCCCGGAGTTCACGACGCGGTGACCAGCAGCGTCCGGTACGCCGCGAGCAGTCCGTCGGTCGCCTCGCGGCCGGCGGGCAGCAGCGGGGCACGGACCGGACCGCCGCCCGGGAGGCCCAGGGCGGCGAGCAGGGCCTTCGCGGTGACGGCGCCGGGCAGGCCCGCGTTCATCATCGCGTCCGTCAGCGGGATCACCTCGCGCTGGACCCGGGCGGCGCCCGCCGTGTCGCCCGCGTCGAAGGCGTCGACGATCGCCCGGAACGCGGCGGGGACGACGTTCGCCACCGTCGAGACGCAGCCGGCCCCGCCGAGGGCGCGCAGCGCGAGCACGTACTCGTCGCAGCCCGTGTAGTACGCCAGGTCGGTGGCCGCCATGACCATCTGGGTGCCGAGGAGGTCGTAGGCGCAGTCCTTCACGGCGACCACGCGGGGGTGCGCGGCGAGCGCGATCATCGTCGCGGGCTCGATGCGGGTGCCGGTGCGGCCGGGGATGTCGTAGAGCATCACCGGCAGCCCGCTCGCGTCGGCCAGCGCCCGGAAGTGGGCCTCGACGGCGGCCTGCGGCGGCCGGCTGTAGTACGGGGTGACGGCCAACAGGCCGTCCGCACCGGCCCGTTCGGCCGCCCGGGCCAGCTCCGCGCTGTGCCGGGTGTCGGCCGTGCCGATGCCCGTGAGCACGTGCGCGCGCCCGGCCACCGCCTCCCGCACCGCACGCACCAGGGCGGTCTTCTCGGCGTCGGACGTGGTGGGGGACTCGCCGGTCGTCCCGGACAGGACGAGGCCCTCGCAGCCCTCGGAGACGAGCCGGTCGGCGAGCCGCTGGGCGGCGTCCAGGTCCACGGCGCCACCGTCCTGGGTGAACGGGGTGACCATCGCGCACAGGACGCGGCCGAACGGGGAGGCGGGGCGCCCGGAGGCGGTGTCGTCGCTCATGCAGGAAGTGTCGTCCGCCCGACCGTGAAGCTCCACTTAAATCTGCTACGACGTTCAGCGGAGCAGCGCTGAACGGTGGCCGGAACGGCGTACGGACCGGACACCTTTGCGGAGCCGGTTTTCCTTCAGTCGGACCATCCCGAACCCGATGAACCGCACAGAGAGTGCCGGACGGTTCACTAGGAGTGAGTGGTGCGAGACGTGGTCCTGGCCCTGGCCATGCCCGCCGTGATGTGCGCGAGCGGGATCTACGCGGCGGCCGACGCGTGGTGGCGCCGCCGACGCCCGTCGCCCCCGCCCTACTCCCACGCCGGGCTCCGCCTCGCGGGGCAGCGCGCCGTCGCCGTGGCCGAGGCCGTCGTCGCCGACGAGTACGCGCTGCTCACGGCGGCCGGACAGCCGGCCGACCTCGCGGGCCGGCCGGCCGACTGACTCACCCTGTCGTCACGGGCGCAGACGCAGCACCTGCGGGTCGTGGTCGCTGATCTGGTCGTGGAACTCGCTGTTGATGTGCACGCTGTCGTACGCGAACGGACCCTTGCGGATCGACGGGCTCACCAGGATCTGGTCCAGGACCTGGCTGTTGCCCTGGTAGTCGTAGCTGTAACGCTCCTTCTTGGGCAGCGACTTGATCGCCGACCAGAGCGCGCCGTCCGCCTCCAGACGCTGCGCGGTGCCGGAGAACTCGAAGTCGTTGATGTCGCCGAGCGCGATCACGTCGGCGTCCCGCCGCACCTTCAGGATGTCCTTCACGAACGCGTTGACCTCGTCGGCCTGCGCGTGCCGCTGCGTCTCCGAGCTGCGCGTCGGCGGCTGGTACTGCGAGGTCAGGGCCTGGTCGCCGCCCTTGGACGCGAAGTGGTTGGCGATCACGAAGACCGTCCTCCCGCGGAACACGAACTCGCCCGCCAGCGGCTTGCGGCTGCTCTTCCACGCGTCGGACGCGGGGTCGATCCGGCCCGGGGACGCGGTCAGCGCCGGCTCGCCGTCCTCCGTACGCGTCACGCCGACCGGGGTCGTCGCGTCGCCGCCGGCGCGGTCGGTGAGCGACACCCGGTCCGGGTTGAACAGGAACACCTGGCGGATGTTGCCGCCCGGCTCGCCGCCGTCCTTGCCGTCGACCGGGTCGATGCCGCGCCACGCGTAGCGCGGGCCGCCCGCCGCGACGATCGCGTCGATCAGCTTGTTCACCGTCACGTCGGAGGCGACCGTGCCGCTGTTCTTCGCGCCGTCGTTGTCCTGGATCTCCTCCAGGGACACGATGTCGGGCGCCTGGAGGTGGTCGACGATCGCCGCCGCGTGTGCCGCGAACGTGTCGTCCGACGGGTCGAGGTTCTCCACGTTGTAGGTGGCCACGGCCAGTTCGCCGGACTTCTGCTTCCGGGTCGTCTCGCGCTCCAGGCCGCCCTGCTCCAGCGTGCCGAGCTCGCGCGCGACCAGCGTGTATCCGCCGTACTGGTTGAAGTCCAGGGGGCCTTCGGTGGTCCCGGCGAGGGTGTCGCCGACATCGGCCTTCGGGAAGTCGGCGACCGCGCCGAGCGACTGGATCTGCAGCCGGCCGCCGTTCTGCGAGGTGTAGGAGCCGTAGCGGGAGCCGCCGCGCTCGGTCCGGTTCTCGTGCGGGCGCACCGTGACCCACAGCTCGGTGTGCGAGTCGGTCGCCGTGACGACACGGGAGGAGCCGATCCGTACGTTCTGGCCCTCCAGGGACTCGTAGTAGTCCAGGGCGTAGGCGCGCGGCTGGAGCGGCAGGCCGTTGACCGAGCCCTGCGCGGCCGGGTCGCCCTCGGGCGCGTACGCGGCCGGGACCGAGCCGGGGTCGATCGTGGTGACGGGCACCGCGTTGCCGGACGAGACGACGGTGACCGTCGGCTTGGTTATCTCGGTCAGCGACTGGTTGCCCGACGCGGCGCCGCCCGGGACGTACTCGGAGACGGTGCCGGACACCTTGACGGCGTCGCCCGTCTTCACGGTCGGTGCGGAGCCGGTGAAGACGAACACGCCCTCGCTGGTGGCCGGGTCGGCGTCCGGCGCCGTGTCCTCGAACCAGAAACCCTTGACCGAGCCGTAGGCGCGCACGCCCGTCACGATGCCGGCGACCTCCGTGACCTGCTGCCCCGCGAGCGGGGAGAGCCGGGTGGAGCCCTGGATGTCGTGGATGGCGACGGTGTCCGCGTGGGCGGGCGAGACCGCGAGAACGGTGCCGGCCGCACCGCAGGCGGTGACGACGGCGAGCGCGGCGAGCCGCGAGCGGGAGAACACGGAGAACGCGGTGCGCGCGGAGCGTGCTGACTGACTCGGCAAGGGGATCCCTCCGGGGACGTGCGAGTGGCGAGCGCCGGGACGAGGGCGGACTGCCGTCCGACTTCTACGCGCGTCAATCTCTTGCGTGGCCGGGGGAGTTGTCAAGGTTTCGTGAGTGGCCGCACGTGGTCGGGGAGCCGACTGGCAGATGAACCCGGCGGCAAGGGTGCAAATCCGTCTAGGCTGAGCGGTCGCAACGTAGCTCATGAGGAGAACCAGCCGATGTCAGACAGCTCCACCCTGCCGCCGGTACGGCTGCCCGCCGAAGCGGAGCTGGCGCGGGACGCCCTCGCCACCCCCCTCCTGTCGCGCGCGGTGCGGCTCGCCCGCTGGGCCGGGCCCGACACCCGCGTCGGCGCGGGCGGCGAACTCGCCGACGAGCAGCTGCCCGCCGCGGCCGCCGAACTCGGCCTGCCCGCCGACGCGGACGGCGCCGCCGACGCGAGCGAGGCGTGGCAGGTCGCCGTCGACACCGGCCTGGTGGAGATCGTCGACGAGGAGGAGGGCACCGTCGCCGTCGGCGAGGAGCTCGGCGTCCTCACCTCCGGCGGACCGGCGGACGTCCTCGCGCTGTGGCGCGCGGCCCTGGAGACAGTGCTCGCCGACGCGACCGTGCCCGACCTCGACGACCTCGTCGACGCCATGGAGGAGGGCGGCGAGATCGACTTCTCGCAGCTCGACTGGGACCCCGAGGCGGAGGCCGAGTTCCTCGACGGCGTCCTCGGCAACCTGTACCTGCTGACCGTCACCGAGGGCGGCGCGGGCGAAGGACCGGTGCCGCTGCCCGCCCTCGCCGCGTCGATGATCGTCCCCGACGACATGGGCGAGCCCACCGACGACGTCCTGGAACAGGTGTCGGACGCGATGATGCGCCTCGACGACCAGTTCCGGATGCTCGCCCCGATCGGCCTCGTCGAGTTCCAGCCCGTGGACGAGGCCCTCATGGCCGACATCGACTCCGCCGAACCGGCCGCCCCCGTCGACGAGTCCGACATCGCGCGCTACGGCATGGTGCGGCTCACCCCGCTCGGACTCCACGGCATCCGCGCCCGGATGCTGGAGGCCGGCCTCGACGCCCCGGCCGTCGGCGACCTCGCCGACAAGGGCGCCGACGCCCTGCTCGACGGCACCTCCACGTTCCCGCAGGCCGCCGCCCAGGCCGAGATCGAGCAGTGGCTCGCCCGGCGCGAAGCGCTCGCCGCCGCACGCGAACTGCTCGGCGCCGCACGCGGCGGCGACCAGGGCGCTCCGCTGCGCCGCCTGCGCTGCCAGCAGGCCCTGTCGCTCGTCGGCACCGAGGCCGAGCCCGCGCTCCGTGACGTCCTCCAGGACCCGGAGCTGGGCGGCCTCGCCCGCGTCTGGCTCGCCGAGCACGGCGCCACGGACGTGCCCGCGCCGTCCGAGGACCTCGTCTTCTGGCTGACCGTCGACACGATCGCCGCGCAGCTCTCCCTGGAGGGCAACTCGGAGGAGCTGCAGGCCCTCGTCGAGGGTCTCGCCGCGCAGCACAGCGGCTTCTTCGCGGCGGCCTGGCGGGTGGACCACCCGGCCACCGCCGACGTCCTGGAGGCGATGGGCCGCCTCCACCCGGACAAGAAGGTTGCCAAGGAGGCCCGCAAGGCGGCCTTCAAGGCCCGCTCGGCCGCCGGCGGCTGATCCCGGGAGCCCCCGGCAGGAGCCGGGGCCGTGCGGAAGACGGCCCCGGAAGTCGGGGAAGCGGGTGCCTGGGCGTCGGGCGGAGTTCAACCGGAGTTCGCGCGGGCGCGGGAGCGTGTGGCCGAACAGGGCGTGTCCGGAAAGGCACGCCCCGCGGTCCTCACCCCCCGACCACTCCGTCACCTCCGCAGGAGACAGCCACCATGTCGCTCACTCGCAGGGACTTCGCCCGACGCTCCGCGGCCACCGGCGCCGGCGTCGCCCTCGCCGGTTCCGTCGGCGCCCTCGCCACCGCGCCGGGCGCCCTCGCGGCCACCGACACCGCCGATGTCACCGACGACGCCGACGTCACCGCGGACCGGCACGGACCGGCCGACGGGCCCGGGTACGGCCCGCTGCAGTCCGACCCCGCCGGCCTCCTCGCGCTGCCGGCCGGATTCTCGTACGAGGTCATCACCTACAGCGGGAAGACCAAGCTGGAGTCGGGCGAGTTCACGCCGTCCAACCACGACGGCACCGCCACCTTCGAGGGCCCCCGCGGCACCACCCTCCTCGTCAACAACCACGAGCTGGCCGGCGCCCGCGACAAGTGGCCGCACCCGGTGCCGCTCACCGAGGGGCTCGTCTACGACCCGGCCGCGGCCGGCGGCTGCACCGTCGTCGAGGTCCGCCGCGGCGGCGAGGTCGCCGAATGGGTCGGCATCGCCGGCACCGCCACCAACTGCGCGGGCGGCGCCACCCCTTGGGGCACCTGGCTGACCTGCGAGGAGACCGAGGACAAGGCCGGCAAGAACGGCTTCACCAAGGACCACGGCTACGTCTTCGAGGTCGACCCCTACGACCGCCGCGCCAACCAGGCCCCGAAGCCGATCAAGGCCCTCGGCCGGTACGCCCACGAGGCCGTCGTCATCGACCCCAAGCGCGGCCACGCCTTCCTCACCGAGGACGCGTCCGGCCCCAACGGCCTGCTCTACCGCTGGGTCCCGCCGCACGGCTTCCAGCACGGCCGCGGCAAGCTCGCCACGCTCGCCGACGACGCGGGCGTCCTCCAGGCCTTCAAGTGCTTCGACTCCGGCGGCCGCTTCGTCGACGACCTCTCCCGCGCCACCAAGACCGGCACCGTCTACGGCGTCGACTGGATCGACGTCCCGGACCGCGACGCGAAGACCGTCTCCACCCGCAAGCAGTTCGCGGACGGCGAGATCACCCGCGCCCGCAAGCTCGAAGGCATGTGGTGGGGTGACGGCGGCGCCTACATCGTCTCCTCGTTCGCCCGCTCCGAGAGCCCCGTCCAGCACGACGGCCAGGTCTGGTTCTACGACCCCAAGCGCCGCACCCTCACCCTGAAGGTGCTCCTCGGCGTCAACCAGGACCCGTCCAAGGACGGCGCCTTCGACGGCCCGGACAACATCACGGTCTCCCCGTACGGCGGCCTCGTCATCGCCGAGGACGGCGAGGGCGTCCAGCACCTGTTCGGCGCGACCGAGCGCGGGCGCACGTACCCGATCGCGCGCAACGAACTGAACATCGGCACCGAAGCGGAGCCGGAGTACAGCGAGTTCACCGGCGTCACCTTCTCGCCCGACGGCCGCACCCTGTACGCCAACATCCAGACCCCCGGCATCATGCTCGCCATCACGGGGCCCTGGAAGCGCCAGCGCTGAACCAGTATCTGTGCTCCCCCTTGCCCGTCGGCGAGGGGGGCACGGGTATCACCCTTAAGGGTTCATCTGCGTGACAAATGAATATTGAGGCATGCTGCTTCGTAGTTTTGTCTGGCGTCAGGTTGCAAGACGGAATCGTATGAGACGTACGGCATGTGGAACGGAGCGGCGGGTGCCAGGCAAGGGGACATGCACGATCGACGGCTGCGAAAAGCGTGTCTCTGCTCGAGGGTGGTGCGGTGCGCACTATCGCTTGTGGCGGCGCAATGGCGATCCTCTGGTGCGGCAGAAGAATTGGGAGCCCGCCGGTACGCCATGCAAATTCGCCGACTGTCGGCGAGACCGTCTCGGTGGAGGGCGAGGTTGGTGTTCGCTCCACTATGGACGGTGGCGTCGGGGTGGCGAAGAAGCCTTTGCCCGGGGCCGCAAGCCGGCAGAGAAAGTTCGCCTCAATCACGATGGGTACAGAGTGGTCCATGTCGGGCCTGGCCGGTACGTCATGGAGCACAGGATGGTGATGGAGAACGCCCTGGGGCGTCCCCTGGAAGCATTCGAGACGGTGCACCACAAGAACGGCGTCAAGGCTGACAACCGTATTGAGAACCTGGAGCTCTGGGCGACGGTGCAACCGGCCGGTCAGCGGGTGCAAGATATTGTGGCTTTTGCTCGATATGTCCTGGCTCGCTACGAAGGTACGCTGAATCGGCACTGTGAGGCGGACGGCCGCAGTGCGCGGATGTGGGCCGACCGGCTGGGGTGGCGAAGAAAAATCCTTCGGTAAGGGAACGGCAAAGCGGAGCCGCTCGTTACCCCAGTCATGACAGCTATGACCCCTGGCTCGAACATCCCGCTCACGGCACAGCGCGTGACGGTGGACGTCACGGCCCCCGTGCGCCTGGACGTATCGGGCCTGCTGCTCACCGCAGACGGCAAGGTGCGCTCCGACGACGACTTCATCTTCTACAACCAGCCCGCGGGGCCCGGCGTGACGTACACGTCGGGCGGCGGCACGGCGCCCGACGCGATCACGGTCGACACGGCCGCCGTACCGCCGGGCATCGAGAAGATCGTCGTCATCGCGAGCCCGGACGCCGCGGGCCAGACCTTCCAGGGCATCGAGCCCACGGCCACGATCCGCAGCGCGGACGACGGCGCGGTCATCGCCACGTTCACGCCGCCGCAGCTGGGAGCGGAGACGGCCCTGGTCGTCATGGAGGTCTATCTGCGGAACGGGGCCTGGAAGGCCCGCGCGGTGGGCCAGGGGTATGCGAACGGGCTGGCGGGCATCGCCACCGACTTCGGCGTCTCGGTGGAGGAGCCGGCCGCCCCCGCCGCGCCCCAGCCCCCGGCGGCCGCCCCCGTCGCCCCGCCGGCTCCGCCGGCCGCTGCGATGCCCGCGCCGACCACCCCGCCGGTGGACCCGCGCATCGCCCCGCCCCCGCCGCCCGCGGCCGCCCCCGCGGCGCCCGCCGCCCCGGCCCCGGGCGCCGGGAAGATCAACCTGGACAAGGGCCGCGTCAGCCTCCAGAAGAACCAGACGGTGTCCCTGGTCAAGGGCGGTCGGCCGCTGCTGAGCCAGGTCAAGATGGGCCTCGGCTGGGAGCCCGCGTTCCGCGGCAAGGACATCGACCTCGACGCGTCCGTCATCGCGTACGGCCCGCAGCGCAACCACATCGACAGCTGCTACTTCGGCAAGCTCTCGATCGTGAACGGCGCGATCAAGCACTCCGGGGACAACCTGACGGGTGAGGGCGGCGGCGACGACGAGGTGATCGTCGTCGACCTCGGCCGTCTCCCGCAGGACGTCACAGGCCTGGTCTTCACGGTGAACTCGTTCTCGGGCCAGAAGTTCACCGAGGTCGCCAAGGCCTACTGCCGGCTGCTCGACGCGGCGACCGGCGAGGAGCTGGTCCGCTTCGACCTGACGAACGCGGAGCCGCAGACCGGCGTGATGATGGCCAAGCTCATCAAGCAGTTCTCCGGCGAGTGGGAGATGACCGCCATGGGCGACTTCGTGAAGTCCCGCACGGTCCGCGGCATGGTCAAGCCGGCGGCGCAGGCGCTGTAGCCACCCGTCACCGTCGCGTCATCACCGGGAAGGCCGGGCTCCGTCGGAGTCCGGCCTTCCGCGTGTCCGGGAGGGACGGCCCGTCTCAGTGCGGCCAGATCGGTGGGTCGTCGACGAAGCGGCCGCCGATGTGGTGGTGGGCCGGGAGGGTGTCGTCCAGGGGGCCGTGGGCGGCGAGGAGTTTTTCCGCGTAGGGCTCGGAGTCGTCCTGGGGGGCGTAGCCGAGGGCGCGGGCGGAGGTGAGGTCCCACCAGGCACGGGTGTTGGCGGAGGAGCCGTGGACGACGGTGTGGCCGACGTGCTCGGCGGTGAGGGCCGCGTCGAAGAGGCGGGCGCCGTCGGCGGGGCTCATCCAGAGGGAGAGCATGCGGACGTCGGTCGGCTCGGGGAAGCAGGAGCCGATGCGGACCGACACCGTCTCGATGCCGTGCTCGTCCCAGTAGTACTGCGCGAGGTCCTCGCCGAAGGACTTGGAGAGGCCGTAGAAGGTGTCGGGGCGGCGCGGGGTGTCGACGGGGATGAGCGGGGCGCCGTCCTCGACGTGGGGGCGCGGGGTGTAGCCGATGGTGTGGTTGGAGGAGGCGAAGACGACGCGGGGGACGTTCGCTTCGCGGACGGCCTCGTAGAGGCGCTGGGTGCCCCGGATGTTCGACTCGAGGATCTTGTCGAACGTGGACTCCAGGGAGATGCCCGCCAGATGCAGCACCCCGTCCACGCCGTGCACGGCCTCGCGCAGCGCGCCCGTGTCGTTGAGGTCCGCGACGATCGCGTCCGGCGCGTCCGGGACGGGGCGGACGTCGAACAGGCGCAGCTCGTAACCGTGCTGCGGGAGCAGGTCGCGCATCAGGGTGCCGAGCCCGCCGGCGGCGCCGGTGAGCAGGATCGTGCGGGGCGCGGAGGGAGTGCGGGGAGCGGCCATGCGCGGGATCTCCCGTGTATGTGTGTGAGTCGAGTTCATATTTGTGGACACGCTAGGGAGGAGGGCGGGGTGCGTCAAGGGTGCGGGGCGGGGGGAGTCCATGCCTTGACCCGTCCTGGACGGCGGCTTACGGTGAGCGCGTTCAGGGATATGGACAGGGATCAGAAACTTGCACATGGGGGCGGGGGAGGCGCGTGCCGGCCCGCGTCCGCGTGCACCGCGTGCACCAGTTCAGGGAGAGCCCGTGACGTCAGCCCCGCTCGCCGCCCGACTCGGCATCCCCCGGGGGCCGTTGTTCTTCCCCGTCACCGCGTACGGACCCGACGGCGGCGTCGACCTCGACGCGTACCGCACCCATGTGCGGCGCGGGGTCGAGGACGGGGCCGCCGCCGTGTTCGCCTGCTGCGGCACCGGGGAGTTCCACGCGCTCGCGCCCGAGGAGTTCGAGGCCTGCGTCGCGGTCGCGGTCGAGGCGGCCGGGGGCGAGGTGCCCGTCGTCGCGGGCGCCGGATACGGCACCGCGCTCGCCGTCGACTTCGCGCGCCGGGCCGAACGGGCGGGCGCCGATGGCCTGTTGGCGCTGCCGCCCTATCTCGTCACGGCAGGCCAGGAGGGTCTCCTGCGGCACTACACGCTGCTCGCCGAGGCGACCTCCCTCGACATCGTCGTGTACCAGCGCGACAACGCCGTGTTCACCCCGCAGACCGTCGTCGACCTCGCCCGGCACCCCAAGATCCTCGGCCTCAAGGACGGACTGGGCGACCTCGACCTGATGCAGCGCACCCTGAGCGCCGTGCGCACCGAAGCCCCGGACGTCGCGTTCCTGTACTTCAACGGGCTGCCCACCGCCGAACTCACCGCGCTCGCCTACCGCGGCCTCGGCATCACCCTCTACTCCTCCGCCGCCTTCTGCTTCGTCCCCGAGATCGCCCAGGCCTTCCACCAGGCCCTGCACGCCGGAGACGACGCGACGGTGGCCCGGCTGCTCGACGGCTTCTACCGGCCGCTCGTCGAGCTGCGCGACGAGGGGCGCGGTTACGCGGTCTCCCTGGTCAAGGCCGGGGTGCGACTGCGCGGGCTCGACGTCGGCGAGGTACGTCCGCCGCTGCACGAACCGCGCGAGGAGCACGTCAAAAGGCTCTCCGCACTCGTCGAGCACGGCCTCGGCCTGCTGGAAGGAGCCGGCGCGTGAGGACGTCCGTCTTCCTCTACCCCTGGGACGTCAACGGGGACCCGGCCGCCGCCCGCCGCATCGCCGACCTCGGCGCGGACCAGGTGACGCTCGCCGCCGCCTACCACTCCACCCGCGCCCTCACCCCGCGCCACCCGCACCACCGCGTCGTCACCGCCGCCCACGCCGCCGCGCTCTACCCCGTCGACCGGCGGCGCTGGCACGGCCGGGTCCCCGCCCCGTACCCGGCGGGCGACTGGGCCCCCGGCGACGCCTACGGGGAGGCCGCCGCCGCGCTCGCCGACGCCGGGCTCGACGTGCACACCTGGGTCGTCCTCGCCCACAACTCCCGCCTGGGCGCCGAACATCCGGACACCTCCGTCGTCAACGCCTACGGCGACCGCTACCCCTGGGCGCCCTGCATCGCCCAGCCCGCCACCCGCGCCTACCTCGTCGACCTCGCCGCCGAGGCCGCCACCCGGCCCGGCGCCCTCGGCACCGAACTGGAGTCCCTCGGCTGGTACGGACTCGCGCATCTGCACGCCCACGACAAGATCGCCGGTGTCGCGCTCGGCGACGCCGGGCAGTACCTGATGTCGCTCTGCTTCTGCCTGTCCTGCCGCGACGGGTACGGGCGGCAGGGCCTCGACCCCGACGAACTCGCCCGCGCCGTACGGATCGCGCTGGAGCCCGTGTGGCGCGGCGAGGCCCGCGACGACGGCTGGGCGAGCGTCGAGAAGCTGCTCGGCGCCGACCGGGCCGCCGCGACGCGCGCCCACCGCGACACCACCGCGCAGTCGCTCCAGGAGGACGCCGTCGCGGCGGTGCGCGCCGCCGCCCCCGCCGACACCCCCTTCCAGGTCCTGCTGCACGCCGACCCGGTCCCGTACCACTGCGGGGCCAACGCGGGCGTCGACCCCGCGCACATCCTTTCCGTCGCCGACGGCGTCGTCGTGCCCTGCACGGGGGGAGCGGGCCTTGTGGAACCCTTCGCGGCGCACGGCCGGGGTGTGATCGCCGCGAACCTCACGATCGTCCGGGGCATGGGCGGCAGCCCCGCCACGCTGGCCGCTGACGCCCGCGCGGCACGTGAGCGCGGCGCGACGGAACTGCGGCTGTACCACGCGGGCCTCGCCGCGGACGCGGATCTCGACGCGGTCGGAAGGGCCCTCGCGGAACTCCGGCGCACCGCACCGATGAGTCGGGAGCCGGCGGCCGGTCAGTACCGGTGAGGATCCACCGCGGATCCGCCCGCTCACCGGAAGGGTCACCATGAGTGACAGCACAGTGGACATCGGCCCCCAGGCCCGCATCGTCGCGCGTCTCGTGCACGGCGTCCGTGAGGACCAGCTCGACCTGCCCACCCCCTGCCCCGACTACGCGGTGCGCCAACTCCTCGGTCACATCGGTGGGTTGTGCGCCGGGCTGGCGGCGGCGGGCCGCAAGGACACCGGCGTCCTCACCGACACCGCGCCCGGGGACTCCCTGCCCGAACTGGCCCCCGACTGGCGGGCCGCCCTGCCGCCGGCTCTGGACGAGCTCGCCGAGGCCTGGCGGGAGCCGGCCGCCTGGCAGGGGGTGACCAGGGCCGGCGGACTCGAACTGCCCGGGGCCGTCGCCGGCCTGGTCACGGCCGACGAACTCGTCGTGCACGGCTGGGACCTCGCGCGCGCCACCGGCCAGGAGTACGTCCCCGAGGGCGCCGCGCTGCGGGCCGCCGAGCAGTTGCTCACCCCCGACGAGGGCGGCCGCGACGGCCTGTTCGGGCCGGTGGTGCCGGTGCCCGACGGCGCCCCGCTGCTCGACCGGGTCATCGGTCTGAGCGGACGGGATCCGGCTTGGAAGCCGTGACCCGGCCGCCGCAGTACCCGGCGAGGGTGAGCCCGGCGCCGCCCACCAGCGGCAGGAGCACGGTCACCGGCGCCAGGGTCACCAGGCCCGCGCCGGCGGCCATCGCCAGGGCGCCCGGGGTGAACAGCACCGTCCCTGCCGCCCCCGCCGCCCGGCCGAGCACCTCGTCCGGCAGGGCGCGCTGCACCGCCGTCAGGGCCGCCACCAGCGGGCAGGGCAGCCCCACCCCGATCGCCGCGGTGCCCGCGAGGACCGCCGCGTCGTACGGCACCGCCCGCACCGCCGCGCCCAGCGCGAACAGAGCGATCCCGTACGCGGCGAAGCGGCGGTCGCCGAGCCGGCGCAGCAGCCCGCCCGAGAGGGCGCCCGCGGCCACCGAGCCCACGCCCTGCACCGCGTACAGCACGCCCGTGAACGCGGGGGCCCGGCCGAGACCGTCGACCACCGCGAACACGGAGGCGCCCGTGATCCCCGACAGGGCCATGACGCCGGACCCGGACAGCAGCAGCGGGCGCAGCTCCGTGTGCCGCCACAGCTCGCGCAGCCCGTCCGCCGCGCGGACCTCCGCCCGCCGCACCGGCCGCGGATCTTGTCCCCGCAGGCTCGCGAACAGGCCCGCCGCGACGACGAACGTCACCGCGTCGAGCAGCGCCACGCGCGAGCCGCCGTACGCCGCGAACAAGGCGGCGCCCGCGAGCGGTGCCACGATCTTCATGCCCTCGTTCACCGACATCCGCAGCCCGTTGAGCTCCCCGAGCACGTCCCCGGGGACGGCGCCCGCGACCCACGCCGACTCCGCCGCGTCGGTGACGACGCCGCAGGCCCCGTAGAGGAACAGGACCGCGAACAGGAGCCACAGGCGGCCGGGCCCGTCGATCGCGAACAGGGCGAGGACGAGGCAGGCCGACGCCAGGTTCACGGCGACGAGCAGCCGTCGGCGCCGCGTCCGGTCGGCGATCGTGCCGAGCAGCGGACCGGCGAGCGTGGGCGCCCACAGCGCGAACGCGCAGAGCGCCGCGAGACCGTCCGAACCGGTCAGCTCCTTGGTCCACACCCCGGCCACCAGCCACAGGGCGCTCGTCCCGAACCCGGAGACGAGCACGGCGAGCAGGCAGCGGGCGGCGGCAGGGTCGCGCAGGACGCGGACGAGGGGACGTTCAGGGGGCGCCGACAGGGGCGATGCAGACGGGGTCATGGGCGCCGAGTCTGGATCTGAGGCCCCCGCCCCGGCATCGGGCAGATGCCCCGGATCACGCGGCCGGGATCAGCCCAGCCGCCACAGCGTGTACGTCACCACCAGCAGAACGACCCCGGCCGCGGTGAGCAGTGAGCCCAGCAGGCGCAGATGGCCCGGGGACGGTACGGCGACGGGCGGGGTGCCGGTGCGCCGGCCGAGGGTGCCGCGCAGGTCGAACGCCCAGTTGAGGCCGCAGCCGATCGCCACGAGCGCGCCCACGAGGAACAGCCCGAGCAGCTCGGGCGACGCGGCGCGCGTCACGGCGGCGACCAGGGGTGCGGAAGTCACGGTCCGGGATCCTCTGTCTAGGTTCGTTCCGGCTTGTCGACCCTAGAGGTCGGGGTTCAACACGGGGTCAAGTCCGGTTCAGGCGTGGGCAATGCCTTCACCCGTGGCTGATATCGATCGGGTAACAAGGCTCGCGAGAGCGCATGTGATGCGCGTAGACATGCAGCCACCTGCACACATCCCACCCGTTTCCAGCACCGGAGTTGCCCGTGCCGACCCTCCGCCCCTCCGCCCGCGTCATCGGCGTCGCCGCCGCCTGTGCCCTCGCCGCCGGAGTCGCCTACGGCACCGGCACCGCGAGCGCCGACCGCCCCTCGGCGAGCACGAGCGCCGAACCGCACAACATCGGCCTGCTGTTCAAGGAGATCGACTCCTACTACGGCGCCACGCAGGACGCCGACGGCGTCTGGCAGTCCTCGCCCGACAGTCAGTACGCGCAGGACCTCGCCCGCATCCAGGCCGCGGCGAAGAAGCGCATCGCCCGCGCCGCCCACCAGCAGCACGGCAAGGACGAGCGCCCCGCCGTCGTCTTCGACATCGACGACACCCTGCTGCTCAGCCTCGACTACGAGAAGAAGACCAACTACGTCTACAACGACGCCAGTTGGAAGGCCTACGTGGCCAAGGCGGACCGGCCCGCCGTGTTCGGCACCCCCGAACTCGTCGCGTACGCCGAGTCCCAGGGCGTCGAGGTCTTCTACAACTCCGGCCTGAGCGAGGAACAGCGCTCCGCCGCCGTGGAGAACCTGAAGAAGGTCGGCATCGACGTCAACCTCGACGCCGACCACGTCTTCCTGAAGAACAAGGCGAACCCGCCGGCCTACCTGAGCGACTGCGCCACCCCGGCCGCCTGGAAGTGCACCACGGTCCAGTACAAGTCCGGCACCCGCGCCCACATCGAGTCCCTCGGCTACGACATCGTCGGCAACTTCGGCGACCAGGAGTCCGACCTGGAGGGCGGCCACGCCGACCGCACGTACAAGTTCCCGAACCCCACCTACTACGTGGGCTGAGTCCGTTCCCGGGCCCGCCCGGCGGCCCTGGCTACGCTGACCCGGTGACGGAGGAACAGGCGGCGTACGGGGACTACGGGGACTACTGGGACGAGACGCGGGAGCGGCTGCGCGAGCGCGGGCTGCCCGACCGGCACGCCGAGCGGGTCCTCGCCGAGCTGGCGGAGGCCGCCCCCGCGGACCCGGCCGGGCGGTTCGGCCCGGCCGGCGCCCTCGCCGAACGGCTGACCCCCGCGCCGGCCGCCGACGAACACGCCGAGATCTGGCGCTGGTCCGCCGACACCTACGCGGACGCGGCACTCCTCGACCGCTTCGGCGCCGAGGGCTGGGAGCTCGAACGCGTCGACTCCCTCGGCCGCTTCGTGTGCCGCCGCGACCCGGAGCGTCCCCGGCGCTGGGAGTACCGCCGCGCGGTCACCGGCGTGGGGACGCGGCCCGCCGCGGAGGGCTGGGAGCTGTGCGGGGACTGGACCGTCTACACCTGGTTCAAGCGCGAGAAGCCGGCGCCGGAGCCGACGCGGGGCGGGGACGGCGCACAACCCGCACCGTCCCCGCCCCGCCGCCGACGACTGCTGCCCTGGCGCCGCCGCGCCTGACCCGCGGCCGGTGCCTCAGTCCTTCAGACCGGCCTCCATCATGGCCTGCGCCACCGGCGCCGCCAGTCCGTTGCCACTGACCTCCGAGCGCGCCGCGTCGGACTGCTCGACGACGACCGCCACCGCGATCTGCTTCCCGGACGAGTCGTCCTTCGCGTAGGACGTGAACCAGGCGTACGGCGTCTGACTGTTGTTCTCGCCGTGCTGCGCCGTACCCGTCTTGCCGCCCACGGTCGCGCCCGCGACCTGCGCGTTCGTGCCCGTGCCGCGCTCGACCACGGTCTCCATCGCCGACTGGAGCTGCTCGGCGGTCCGGGTGCTCACGACCCGCTCGGTGTCGCCGTCCGGGTAGCTCTTCAGCGCGTCGCCGTCGGCGTCCGTCACCTCGGACACCATGTGCGGGGAGGCCTGCTCGCCGCCGTTGGCCAGGGTCGCGGAGACCATCGCCATCTGCAGCGGCGTCGCCGTCACGTCGAACTGGCCGATGCCGGACAGCGCCGTCTGCGCCTTGTCCATCCCGGACGGGTACACGCTCTCGGCGGCCCGCACCGGCACGTCCTGCTTCGTGTCGTCGAAGCCGAACTTCTCGGCCATCGCCCGCACCTTGTCCTGTCCCAGGTCGACGGCCATCTTCCCGAACACCGTGTTGCAGGAGTACTGCAACGCGGTACGGATGCTGGCGTTCTCGCAGGGCGCGGTCCTGCTCTCGTTGCGCAGGTACGTGTGGGTGCCCGGCAGCAGATACGGGTCCGGCGAGTCGGTCTTCTCGTCGACCGAGCCGTACAGGCCGTCCTCCAGCGCGGCGGCGGCCACGACCAGCTTGAACGTGGAGCCGGGCGGCAGCGCCTGCTTCAGCGCCCGGTTCAGCGTCGGTACGTCCTTGTCGTCGGACAGCGCCTTCCACGCCGCCGCGTCCGAGGACCCCGAACCGCTGATCTTCGACGGGTCGAACGACGGCGTCGACACCATGCCGAGGATCTTCCCGCTCTCCGGGTCGATCGCGACGGCGGCGCCCTTCTTGTCGCCGAGCGCCCGGTACGCGGCCTTCTGGACCGCCGGGTCGATCGTCGTGACCACATCGCCGGGGGCCGTGTGCTCGCCGGTCAGCAGGTCGACCGGATTCTTCAGCTCGGGGTCCGAGCCGTCGAGCACGTCCTGGTAGATCGACTCCAGCTGTGTCGCGCCGTACACCTGCGAGGTGTAGCCCGTCACCGCCGAGTACAGCGCCCCGTCCTCGTACGTCCGCTGGTACGCGAGGTCGCCCGCGTCCGTCTTCTCGGAGCCCGTCACCGCCTTTCCGCCCACGATGATGTCGCCCAGCGGATACGCGTACTGCGCGATCGTCTTCCGCCGGTTGTCCTTGTCGTCTGCGAGCGCGCGGCCGTCGTAGAACTGCACCCACGTCGCCTTGACCAGCAGAGCGAGCACGAGGAGCAGACAGAAGACCGAGGCACGCCTGATCGTCTTGTTCATCCCACAGAAGGGACGAGCGCGGCGGAGCGGATCGTTCCTTCCGGGGCCGATTCTCAGAAAGCTCTCATGACGTGATCAAGGCCACCTTCTGTCATGAACCCTGCACAAACCCGCCCTCGTACGCGGCGATCACCGCCTGTGTCCGGTCCCGCGCCCCCGTCTTCGCGAGCACCGCGGCGACATGCGTCTTCACCGTCGCCGGGCCCACCCCCATCCGCTCCGCGATCTCCGCGTTCGTCAGTCCCGTCGCCATCAGCCGCAGCACGTCGCTCTCCCGTCCGGTCAGCCGCGCGACCCACGGCGCGGGCCGGGTCCGCGCGGCGGCGTGCTCGGCGGCCAGCGCCCGCACCGCCGCCGGGAACAGCAGGGTGTCGCTGCGCGCCACCAGGCGCACCGCGCCGACCAGCGCGTCGGCGTCCGCCCGCTTCAGCAGGAACCCGGCCGCGCCGGTCCGCAGGGCCTCGTACACGTAGGCGTCGTTCTCGAAGGTGGTGACGACCACGACGCGCGGAGGCTCGTCCATGGCGCCGAGGATCCGCTCGGTGGCGCGGATGCCGTCGACCTCCGGCATCCGCACGTCCATGAGCACGACGTCCGGACACAGCTCGCGCACCACCGACACCGCCTCGGCGCCGGTCGCGGCCTCGCCGACCACCTCGATGTCGGGCTCGGCGGACAGGATCGCGCGCAGCGCGGTGCGGACCATGCGTTCGTCGTCGGCGAGGACGACGCGCAGCGGTGCGGGGGTCACGGGATCTTCGGTTCCTTCCGGGAGGGGAGCGGCAGGTGTACGTCCAGGAGCCAGGTCCCGGGGGCGTCGGGCGCGGGGCCCGCGCGCGCGGTGCCGCCGAGCAGCCGGGCCCGGTCCGCGATGCCGCGCAGCCCGTGCCCGCCGCCGGCCCGCGGCGCCGCGGGCCCGCCCGGCACCGGGTTCTCGGCGGTGATCCGCAGCGCGTCCCCGTCCCGGGCCAGCCGCAGCGTCACGGCGGTGCCCGCGTGCCGCAGCGCGTTGCTGAGCGCCTCCTGCACGATCCGGTACGCCTCCCGGGAGACCAGCGGAGGCAGCCCGGCCGGGTCGACGTCCACCCGCGCCGTCACCTCCGTACCGCCCGCCCGGGTCCGGCGCAGCAGCCCGTCGAGATCGTCGGCCAGCGTCGGCGCGGGCGCCGTCGCCGACGCGTCCCCGGCCTCGCGCAGCACCCCGAGCACGGCGTCCAGCTCCCCGACCGTGCGCCGCGTGGTGTCCTCGATCGCCGCGAGCGCCTCCCGTACGAAGTCGGGGTCGCTGTCCAGAACCCGGCGCGCGGCGCTCGCCTGGAGGGTGACCGCGCTCAGCGCGTGTCCCACCGAGTCGTGCAGTTCGCGGGCCAGCCGGTTGCGCACCGCGAGGTCGGCGGCGCGCTCCTCGGCCTGCGCGAGCCGGTCGGCGGGGCTCGGCCCGAGCAGCGCGGGCGCCCACCGCGCGAGCAGCCCCGAGGCCGTCGCCGCGCACACCGCGAGCGCCACCAGCAGGACCAGCCCGAGGACCGGCATCAGCGGCAACGCCCAAGGATGATCCGCCACTTGGGGCGCGAGCTTGTCCGAGTCCCGCAGCGCGGGCACCAACGGCAACGCGATCAGTGCCAGTGCGAACGGAGGCAGCGCCAGCGTCATCCCGCTCAGGATCCCGCCGGCCCCCAGATGCAGGGTGAACCAGGCGGCGGTGCGGGCGCGGGCCTCCCGGGTGCGCGGCGGCCCGTCCGCGAGCTCCGCCGGATCCACCCCGCACAGCGCCCGTACCACCGCGACCGACATCGGCCGGGTCAGCGGCGACAGGGCCGCGGTCAGCGCGGCGAGCGGCAACCCGCAGGCGAACGAGGCCAGTTGCAGCCCGAGGTCCGAGAACACGTCGCTCGCGCCGGTCAGCGGCCCCACCACGACCGAGGCCAGCAGCAGGTACGGCATGGCGAGGGCGCCGCCGATGATCAGATGCAGCCAACGGCGGCGCGCCCGACGGCCGAACAGCAGCCGTGCCGCGGTCCTGGTGCGCACGTTCCTCACGCGGGTACGGGGATGCGGCGGGCGGCGGCGTGATGGGCGCCGATGGTCACGACGAGCAGGCCGACGATCATCTGGCCAGCGTAGGTGAGGTTCATCAGCGGCGTGGGCTGCCGGGCGAGGTCGTCGACCCCGCTCAGCGAGGCCAGCGCCAGCCAGCCGCCCCAGCAGGCCGCGGCCCCCGACCCCACCCACAGCAGCGCCAGCGGCACCTTCAGCGACAGCACCCGTCCGCGCCGGAAGGCGAGCAGCACGGCGCCCGTGACCGCGGCGACGAGATACAGCGCGTTGAGCGTCTCCATCACGTAGTAGGCGCTGTCGCGTTCGGCGGCCCGCGCCGTGTTGAGTCCGGCGTCCATGCCGCACGCCCACAGCAGATGCGTCGCGACGGGCAGCACCGCGAGCAGGGCCGCGCCCACCGCGACCAGACGCTGCGCCGCGTCCTGCGGCCGGACCGGCAGCTCCCACACGCGGCCCTGCCAGACCCCGCTCCAGCGCTCCCGCGCGTACCCGACGAAGAGGGCGCCCAGGCACAGGCCCTGCGCGATGAACCCGGGATACACGACGGCGAACACCCAGTCGTCCAGGAAGGGTTCGCTCGCCCCGGCGGTGGCGCCCGAGCCGTCGAACGCCTTCACGATCAGCTGCACCGGGTAGCCGGTCATGATCGGGGTGAGCAGTCCGGTCGCCACCCACATCGGCACGGCGAGCGCCCAGGCCGGGACCCGGCGCCCCCAGGGGCGGGTCAGGAGGAAGGCGAGCAGGACGACGGCTCCGTCGAGCAGCACGGTGATGCCGTTGGCGACCGCCATCGTCGTGCGGTGGTCCAGGAGGGTGCTGCCGTCGGGGATGCCGACGCGGCTGCCGGCGATCCAGGCGATCTTCAGCGACAGGTAGGGGAGGCAGGCGAGGACGGTGACGTTCCGCAAGGCGGTGCGCAGGTTCGAGGACATGCCTCCAGGCTGGCCGGGCCCGGGCCGGGGCACGTCGTGCGTGCCGGTGATCCGCCTCCGCCGCGCGGGGGAGGGGCGGCGGCGGGAAGCAGGACTACAGCCGGCGCGTGGCCATGGTCAGACGGTCCCGCGCGTCGAAGAGAGCGTCCTTGACCATCTGCTCGTGCGCGGGGGTGAGACGGGCGACCGGGACCGAGCAGGAGATCGCGTCCCGGGCCGGGGTCCGGTACGGGATGGCCACACCGAAGCAGCGCAGCCCCAGCGTGTTCTCCTCGCGGTCCACCGCGAAGCCCTGCTCGCGCACCTGGTGCAGCTCCTCGATGAGCTTCTCGCGGTCCGTGATCGTGTGCTCGGTCAGCGCGGGCAGCGTCTCCGGGAGCATCTTGCGGACCTGCTCGTCGGTGTGCGTCGCGAGCAGCGCCTTGCCGAGCGAGGTCGAGTGCGCGGGCAGCCGGCGCCCCACCCGCGTGAAGGGCCGCAGATAGTGCTGGGACTGGCGCGTGGCGAGGTACACGACGTTCGTGCCGTCGAGCCGGGCCAGGTGGATCGTCTCGGTCGTGTCGTCGGACAGCCGGTCCAGGGTCGGCCGCGCCGCCGCGACCACCTCGTCGCCGTCGATGTACGACGTGCCGACCAGCAGCGCCCGCACGCCGATGCCGTACCGCGTGCCGGTCGCGTCGGTCTCGACCCAGCCGAGCTCGACGAGCGTGCGCAGCAGCATGTACAGGCTGGACTTGGGGTAACCGACGGCCTCCTGGACCGCGGCCAGCGAGTGCATGCCGGGGCGCCCGGCGAAGTACTCGAGCAGCTCCACCGTGCGGACCGCCGATTTGACCTGGGCACCGCCCGCGGCGGCCCCCGCCTCGCCTGCCGACATCTCCCTTGACCCCTTCGTTCCACGGGAATTACTGTCCAGTCTCGATACGCGTTCACGTTGAGAGACAGTGTTCAGTATATCGAACAGCGCTCCTGGCCCGCCCGGTGAGCTTCGAGAAAAGCTGGAAGGATCCGCGGTGGCAGCAGCACCAGTCTGGAGTGTCGACCCCCGAACCGGGAAGCAGCGGGAGCAGGTTGCCGTCGAGGCGACACCGCAGGAGGTGGATCAGGCGGTCCACGCCGCCCACGCGGCCCGCACCGCGCTCGCCGACCGCACCGTCCGCGCCGCGTTCCTGCGCTCCGCCGCCGAGCTGCTCGCGGCCTCCGAGGAACACCTCGTGGAGGCCGCCGACGCGGAGACCGCCCTCGGCCCCGTCCGGCTCACCGGGGAACTCGCCCGCACCTGCTACCAGTTGCGGGCCTTCGCCGACATCGTCGACGAGGGCGCCTTCCTCGACGTGGTCATCGACCACCCGGACGCCACGGCCACCCCGCCCGTCCCGGACCTGCGCCGCTACAAGATCCCGCTGGGCGTCGTCGCCGTCTACGCGGCCTCGAACTTCCCCTTCGCCTTCTCCGTCCCCGGCGGCGACACCGCGAGCGCGCTCGCCGCGGGCTGCCCGGTCGTCGTCAAGGCGCACCCCGACCACCCCGCCACCTCCGAGCTCGTCGCGGCCACGATCCGCCGCGCCGCCGCCCTGCACGGCATCCCCGAGGGCGTCCTCGGCCTGGTCCACGGCTTCGAGGCCGGACTCGACCTGGTCCGGCACCCGCTCGTGACCGCCGCCGGCTTCACCGGTTCCGTACGCGGCGGGCGGGCCCTGTTCGACGCGGCGGCGGCCCGGCCGGTGCCGATCCCGTTCCACGGCGAGCTCGGCTCGCTCAACCCCGTTGTGATCACCGAGGCGGCGGCCGCCGAGCGCGCCGAGGCGATCGGTACGGGGCTCGCCGGATCCATGACGCTGGGCGTCGGGCAGTTCTGCGTGAAGCCGGGGCTCGTCTTCGCGCCGCGCGGCGAGGCCGGAGACGCCCTGGTCAAGACGCTCACCGCCGCCGTCAGCGACACCGAGGCCGGGGTCCTGCTCGACCACCGCATGCGGGACAACTTCGTCGCCGGGGTCGCCGCGCGAGCGGAACTGCCCGAGGTCGAAGCGCCGGTCACGCCGGGCGCGGGCAGCGACCACACGGTGGCGCCCGGGTTCCTCACGGTGCCGGCCGCGCGGCTCGCCGAGGACGGGCCGCACGACCTGCTCCTCGAAGAGTGCTTCGGGCCGGTCACCGTCGTCGCCCGATACGGCTCGGCGGACGAGGTGACGGCGGTCCTGTCCCGGCTGCCCGGCAACCTCTCCGCCACCCTCCAGCTGTCCGAGGGGGAGGCCGCCGGTGAGGGCCGGGGCGCCGAGCTCCTTGCCGAGCTCACGCCGCTCGCGGGCCGCGTCCTCGTCAACGGCTGGCCGACCGGCGTCGCCGTCGCGCCCGCCCAGCACCACGGCGGGCCGTACCCGGCGACCACCTCCACCTCCACCTCGGTCGGCGGCACCGCGATCGAGCGCTGGCTGCGGCCGGTCGCCTACCAGACGACGCCCGAGGCGCTGCTGCCGCCCGAGCTGCGGGACGGCAATCCGCTGGGGCTGCCGCGCCGCTACAACGGCCGCCTGGAACACTGACCGGCATGGAACTGCGACTCCCCGAACTGCCCTTTCCGCTGCGCAGCTACGGCCCCGACGGCAACTGGTCGTACGAGGACGGGACGCTCACGGGGTGGGCCGGGCCCCGGCAGGACCGGTTCGTGCCGCCCACGGGGGACTCCCTGGAGCCCGCCTCCGACGCGCCGCGCCTGCTGGGGGCGGCGCCGGAGGGGGACTTCCAGCTGATCGCGCGGGTCACGGTCGGGTTCGAGGCGGCCTTCGACGCAGGGGTGCTCTACCTCCACGTCGGCGACCGGGAGTGGGCCAAGCTGTGCTTCGAGCGCTCCCCGGACGAGCCCACGATCTGCACGGTCGTCACCCGGGGGCACTCCGACGACGCGAACGCCTTCGTGGTGGCGGGCCGCTCCGTGTGGCTCCGGATCAGCCGGACCGGCGCCGCGTTCGCCTTCCACGCCTCGACCGACGGGACCACCTGGACCTTCGTCCGGATCTTCACGCTGGGTGACGAGAAGACGGCGGGCGCGGCCCTGGTCGGCTTCCTCGCCCAGTCCCCGGTCGGCGAGGGCTGCGTCGTCACCTACGACCACGTCGAGTACCGCCCCACCTGGCCCAACGGCCTGCGTGACGGTTCCTGACCCGCCCGTCCGGGGGCCCGCCGGGCGGGCCGGGAATGTTCGTGGCACCGAGTGTCGTTGTACGGGGGCGCAGGGCACCCCCTGCTGCGTACGACACTGGAGCGAGAGAACCTCATGCGCGTCGAGATCTGGACCGACATCAACTGCCCGTTCTGCTACATCGGCAAGGCCCGGTTCGAGCAGGCACTCGACGCCTTTCCGCACAAGGCCGAGGTCGAGGTCGTCCACCGGTCCTTCGAGCTCGACCCGACGGTGAAGAAGGACTTCACCGGCCTCGTCGTCCCGCACATCGCCGAGAAGTACGGCATCAGCGAGGCCCAGGCCGCCGCCAACGAGAAGGGCCTCGGCCAGCAGGCCGGCGCGCTCGGTCTGCCCTACCTCACCGAGGGCCGCGACTACGGCAACAGCTTCGACCTGCACCGCCTCCTCCACCTGGCCCACGAGCGCGGCCTCCAGGACGCGATGATCGACGCCCTCTACCGCGGCAACTTCGCCGAGGACGCGTCCGTCTTCGCCGACGAGGAGCACGTCGTGAAGCTCGCCGTCGACGCCGGCCTCGACGAGACCGAGGTCCGCGGCGTCCTCGCCGACCCCGAGGCCTACGCCGACGCGGTCCGCGCCGACGAGCAGGAGGCCGCCGCGCTCGGCGCGACCGGTGTCCCGTTCTTCGTGCTCGACCGCAAGTTCGGCGTCTCCGGCGCCCAGCCCGCCGAGGTCTTCACGCAGGCCCTCACCCAGGCCTGGACCGCCCGCTCGCCGCTCACCGTCATCGAGACCGCGGACAGCGCCGACGGCGACGTCTGCGGCCCCGACGGCTGCGCCGTGCCCCAGGCCTGACCTGCACTGATAAGCGCCTCTTAGAGGTACTGCTCAAACATCCGCAATGGACGGGTAGTTGGCGGCGGGGCACAGTGGACGCATGGAGACTTCCGCTGTGCCCCCGCTCGACGCCGGCCTGGTCCGCGCCGAGTACACCCCGGCCACCACCTACCTGAACACGGCGAGCTCGGGCCTCCTCCCGGCCCGGGCCACCGCCGCGATGCGCGACGCGATCACCGTGATGGCCGAGGGCGGCTCCATCGACGACCTGTTCACCGACGTGGAGGACGCGCGCGCCGCGTTCGCCCGGCTGGCCGGCGTCCCCGTGGAGCGCGTCGCGACCGGCAACTCCGTGGCCGTCTACACCGGCCTGATCGCCGCCTCGCTCCCCGACGGCGCCGAAGTCCTCACCGCCGAGGGCGAGTTCAGCTCCACGATCAACCCGTTCCACGTGCGCCCGGACCTCAAGGTCCGCACCGTGCCCCTGGAGGCGCTCGTCGAGTCCGTGCGCCCCGGCACCGCGCTCGTCGCGGTCAGCGCCGCCCAGTCCGCCGACGGCCGCGTCGCTGACGTGAAGGCCCTGCGGGAGGCGACCCGCGCCCACGGCGCCCGGCTCTACGTGGACGCCTCGCAGGCCGCCGGCTGGTACCCGCTCACCGAGCACGCCCCGCACGCGGACTACGTCACGTCCGTCGCGTTCAAGTGGCTCACCTGCCCGCGCGGCGCGACGTTCTTCATCGGCCCCGCCGACCCGGAGGGCTTCGCCGCGCTGCGCCCGGTGTTCGGCGGCTGGGTCGCGGGGGAGCGGCCCTGGGACAGCTGCTACGGCCCGGTCACCGAACTGGCCCTTTCCGCCCGCCGGTTCGACGAGACACCGGGCCTCATCTCGTACACCGGAGCCCGCCGCTCCCTCGAACTGATCGAGGAACTGGGCCCCGACGCGGTGTACGCCCACGACCTGGCCCTCGCCGAGCGCTTCCGGGCCGGGCTCGCCGAGCGGGGCCTCGCCCCGATCCCCGCCCCCGGCTCGCCCATCGTGTCCGTGCCCGGACTGGGCGCCCGCCAGCCGGAGCTGCGCACGCAGGGCATCGAGGTCTCCAACCGCGCCGGCAACCTGCGCGCGTCCTTCCACCTCTACAACACGCAGGACGACGTGGACCGCCTCCTGCACGCCCTGGCCTGAGCCACAGCAGCACGGAGCGGGGCGGGGCCCGAAGGCCCCGCCCCGCCCCGTCACCGCAGGACCACAGAAGACTTACTTCACCGGCGTGAAGTCCCGGGCTCCGATGAACTCGGGGCGGCGGACGGGGGCCGCGAAGGGCTCCACTGCCGTGTTCTCCACGCTGTTGAACACGATGAAGACGTTCGAGCGCGGGTACGGCGTGATGTTGTCGCCGGAGCCGTGCATCGCGTTGCAGTCGAACCAGGTCGCCGAGCCGGCCTTCCCGGTGAACAGCCGGATGCCGTACTCGTCGGCCAGCGAGGTCAGCGCCTCGTCGGACGGGGTGCCCGCGTCCTGCATCTGCAGGGACCGCTTGTAGTTGTCCTTGGGCGTCTCGCCGGCGCAGCCCAGGAACGTCTTGTGCGAGCCGGGCATGATCATGAGCCCGCCGTTGGTGTCGTAGTTCTCCGTCAGGGCGAGGGAGACGGACACCGTCCGCATGTTCGGCAGCCCGTCCTCGGCGTGCCAGGTCTCGAAGTCCGAGTGCCAGTAGAAGCCGCTCGCGCCGAAGCCGGGCTTCACGTTGATCCGCGACTGGTGGACGTAGACGTCCGAGCCGAGGATCTGCCGGGCCCGGCCCACGACGCGCTCGTCGTGGACCAGCCGGGCGAACACCTCACTGATCCTGTGGACCTCGAAGACCGACCGCACCTTCTGCGAGGCCTTCTCCACGATCGAGCGCTCGTCGGCCTTGATCGCCGGGTCGTTGACCAGCCGCTCCAGCTCGGCCTGGTAGACCCCGATCTCGTCCGGGCCGATCAGCTCGTCGATGGCGAGGAAGCCGTCGCGCTCGAAGCCCGCCAGGTCCGACTGGCGGATCGGACCGCGCGCGCCGGGCTCCGACCAGACGACGGGGTCGACCCGGGGAGTCGCCACCTCCGTCTTCCCGCGGGTCGGGTACAGGTCGGCGACGCCAGGGGCGGAGTTCAGCACGGTCATCGGGATCAGACCTCCTCGGGCTCGGTCAGCAGCGGGTAGACACCGTTCTCGTCATGGTCCTCCCGTCCGGTCACGGGAGGGTTGAACACGCACACGCAGCGGAAGTCGGTCTTGGGCCGAAGCGTGTGGCGCTCGTGGCCGTTCAGGAGGTACATCGTGCCCGGCTCGATCCAGTGCTTCTCGCCGGTCTCCCGGTTCTCGAGCTCGGCCTCGCCCTCCACGCACAGCACCGCTTCGATGTGGTTGGCGTACCACATGTCGGTCTCGGTGCCCGCGTAGAGGATCGTCTCGTGCAGGGAGAAGCCGACCTTCTCCTTGGCGAGGACGATGCGCTTGCTCTCCCAGGTGCCGGACGCCGACTTCACGTGCCGGTCGGTGTTCTCGATCTCCTTGAACGAACGGACAATCACGGTGAGTTGCTGCCTTTCCTCGTGGTGCGTGGAACTTCTCAGGCGGTCTCGCGCACAGCCCGGGTGAGCGTGCGCAGACCTTCGTCCAGCTCCTCGGGCGTGATCGTCAGCGCCGGAAGCAGCTTGACGACCTCGCCCTCGGGGCCGGAGGTCTCGATGAGCAGGCCGAGCTCGAAGGCGCGCCGGGCGACCTTGTTGGCCCGCTCCTTGTCGCGGAACTCGAAGCCCCAGACCAGGCCGCGGCCGCGGTACTCGACGATGTCGTCGGAGTACTCGGCGCGCAGCGCGGCGAGGGTCTCCTCGATCTGCTCGCCGCGGGCCAGGGTCTGCTTCTCCATGGCCGGACCGTCGGTCCAGTACGTCTCCAGGGCGGCGGCGGCCGTCACGAACGCGGGGTTGTTGCCGCGGAACGTGCCGTTGTGCTCGCCCGGCTCCCAGATGTCGAGCTCCGGCTTGAACAGGCACAGGGACATGGGGAGCCCGTACCCGCTGATGGACTTGGACACGGTCACGATGTCCGGCGTGATGCCCGCCTCCTCGAAGGAGAAGAAGGCGCCGGTGCGGCCGCAGCCCATCTGGATGTCGTCGACGATGAGCAGCATGTCCCAGCGCTCGCACACGTCGGCGAGCTTGCGCAGCCACTCGGCGCGGGCGACGTTGATGCCGCCCTCGCCCTGCACCGTCTCGACGATCACGGCGGCGGGCGTGTTCAGACCCGAGCCGGAGTCCTCCAGGAGGCGCTCGAACCAGATGAAGTCCGGGGTCTGCCCGTCCAGGTAGTTGTCGAACGGCATCGGGGTGCCGTGCACCAGCGGGATGCCGGCGCCGGCCCGCTTGAACGCGTTGCCGGTGACGGCCAGCGAGCCGAGCGACATGCCGTGGAAGGCGTTCGTGAACGACACGATCGACTCGCGGCCCTTGACCTTGCGGGCCAGCTTCAGCGCGGACTCGACGGCGTTGGTGCCCGTCGGGCCCGGGAACATGACCTTGTACGGCAGGTCGCGCGGGCGCAGGATGACGTTCTGGAACGTCTCCAGGAAGTTGCGCTTGGCCGAGGTCGACATGTCGAGCCCGTGGGTGACGCCGTCCCGCTCGATGTAGTCGATCAGGGCGCGTTTCAGCACGGGGTTGTTGTGCCCGTAGTTGAGCGAGCCGGCGCCCGCGAAGAAGTCCAGGTACGCGTGGCCGTCCTCGTCGTACATGCGGCTGCCCTGGGCCCGGTCGAAGACGGTGGGCCAGCCGCGGCAGTAGCTGCGCACCTCCGACTCAAGGGTCTCGAAGACGCTCAGGTCCGGCTGGGTGATGGTCACAGCGAAAGCTCCTCTGAGGGAGGGAAGTTGCGGGGGGTCGTCGGGTGGCGGGGCCGTGCTCAGGCCAGCGGCCCGATGCGGTACAGCTCCTCGGGCAGGTGCCCGTCGTCGGGGAACAGGCCCGCGTCGAACAGGACCTGGCGCTCCACTCCGGCGCCGTGCCGGCGCGCGTAGGACAGGAACAGCGCCTGGGACGCCGTGTTGTCCGGGGTGATGGTGGTCTCGACGGTCGTGACCTGCCGTCCCGAGTCTCTGACCTTCGCGGTCAGGCCGTCGAGCAGCGCCCCGGCCAGACCGTGCCCGCGGTGGCCGTGGTCCACGGCGACCTGCCAGACCACGAGGGTCTCCGGACGCTCGGGACGGAAGTAACCGGTCACGAACCCGGCGACCTCACCGGTCTCGTCGCGCGCCACCACGGAGGTGCCGGCGAAGTCCCGGCACCAGAGCAGATAGCTGTACGAGGAGTTGAGGTCGAGGACCTTGGAGTCACGAGCGATACGCCAGATCGCGGCGCCGTCGGCCACTCCGGGATGGTCGAGCTGGAAATGCGCTTGTACGGCGGTCATGCGAATTGAATTTACCGAGCAATTTTTGGGATTGCATCCGGGGCAGGGGTTACGTACGCCTCTGATCTGTGTTATCGCGCGCGGGTGGGTACGCGCGTGAGACTTCGGCGGAATGTCGGCATTTGCGCGGTGCGAAAGGTGCATAACGCCGTCGATGTGGAGTGCGTCACAGGTGCGTAACGCCTCCGGAACCCGCCCGAATTCCGCAGGATCCCGTTGTTGAAATCTTAGTGTTTACGTCGCGGGAAAGCGGGCAGAAGCAGTACGGGAAGCTGCTCTGATAAATAATAGGGAAATGATGCCCCCGAATGTGTGGGGAAAATAAGAAAGGCGCCGTCCGAAAAGGACGGCGCCCCTGTGCGCGTGCGCGCGGGCCGCGACTACTCCCAGGCCGCCGCGACGGCCTTGCGCGCCGCCTCCAGGTCGACCTCGATCCCGGCCTCCGCGAGCGCACCGCCCAGCGCGGCCAGCGAGGACTGCACGACACCGCGCGTGGCCTGCGGCCCGTAGTGGTTGACCCGGATCATCTCCGCGGCCAGCGCGCCACCGCCCGCCACCAGCGGCAGCACCGGGTCCGCCGCCAGCGCCTTCGCCACCAGGTCCCGCGCGTCCGTACCGGCCGGCGCGCGCAGCGTCGTGGCCACCGGCGCCGCGTCCCGCGCCTCGTGCACGTACGGCTCCAGGCCGCCGCCCAGCGCCAGCGTCCCGGCCCGGGTCGCCGCCGCCGCGCTCGCGTGACGGGCCATCAGCGCGTCCAGGCCCTCGCTCTCGATCCGCTCCACACAGGCCTCCAGGGCCAGCATCTCCAGCTGCGCCGGAGCGTGCAGCAGCGCCTTGCGGCCACCGTCGATCCAGCGCTGCTTCCAGTCGAGCAGCGACAGGTACGAGTGGCGCGGCGCGTGCGGGTTGGCGGCCATCCGCTCCCAGGCGCGGGCGCTCACCGACACGGCCGAGACGCCCGCCGGGCCGCCCATCGCCTTCTGCGCGCCGATCACGCACAGGTCCACGCCCCAGGCGTCCGGCAGCACCGGCTCCGCGGCGATCGAGGCGACCGCGTCCAGGTAGAACAGCGCGCCGTGCTCCCGTACGACCTCGCCGATCTCCGCGACCGGGTTCGTGTTGCCGGTCGCCGCCTCCGCGTGCACCAGCGACACGAAGTCGATCTCGGGGTGCTCGGCGAAGGCCTGCCGGACCTGCTCCGCGGTGACCGCCGTGTGGAACGGCACCGCCAGGTCGTGCACGGTCGCGCCGCAGTCGCGCAGCCAGTCGCCGAAGGTCTGCCCGTACGGGCCGGTGATCACGTTCAGGGCGACGGTGCCCGGGCCCGCGGCGGCGCGGATCGCGCCCTCCAGTGGCAGCAGCGCCTCGCCCTGCATGATCACGACGTCCTGCGCGGTGTCCATGAGCCGGGCCACGCGGTCCTCGACGGAGGCGAAGTGCGCGGCGCTCAGCGGGGCCAGATCGAGAAACGGGTGCGTCACGGTGGTGCTCTCTCTTCGCTCACGGGTTCGGCGGTGATGCCGCTGACGAGCGTAACCGGCCCCCTCATAGGCTGGGGCCATGAGTGATGGCGCGGTGCTCCATGTGAAGGGCCGGGTCCTGGCCGGACCCGACGACGTACGCGACGAACTGTGGGTGGTCGACGGCCGGATCACGTACGACCGGCCCGTCTCCGCGGGCCTCGACGTGACCAGCGTGGAGGGCTGGACCCTGCCCGGCCTCGTCGACGCCCACTGCCACGTCGGCCTGGACACGCACGGGCCGGTGCCCGCCGAGACCGCCGAGAAGCAGGCCCTCACCGACCGCGACGCCGGCACCCTGCTGCTGCGCGACGCCGGCTCGCCCTCCGACACCCGTTGGATCGACGACCGCGAGGACCTGCCCCGGATCGTCCGCGCCGGCCGCCACATCGCCCGCACCCGCCGCTACATCCGCAACTACGCCCACGAGATCGAGCCCGAGGACCTCGTCGCCTACGTCGCCCAGGAGGCCCGGCGCGGCGACGGCTGGGTCAAGCTCGTCGGCGACTGGATCGACCGGGACGCGGGCGACCTCACCCCCTGCTGGCCGCGCGAGGCCGTCGAGGCGGGCATCGCGGAGGCCCACCGGCTCGGCGCCCGGGTCACCGCCCACTGCTTCGCCGAGAACTCGCTGCGCGACCTCGTCGAGGCCGGCATCGACTGCATCGAGCACGCCACCGGCCTCACCGACGACCTGATCCCGCTGTTCGCCGAGCGAGGCGTCGCGATCGTCCCCACGCTCGTCAACATCGCCACGTTCCCGGACCTCGCGGCGGGCGGCGAGCAGAAGTTCCCCCGCTGGTCCGCCCACATGCGACGGCTCCACGCCAACCGCTACGACACCGTGCGCAACGCCTACGACGCCGGCATCCCGGTGTTCGTCGGCACCGACGCCGGCGGCTCCCTCGCGCACGGCCTCGTCGCCGGCGAGGTCGCCGAACTCGTCAAGGCCGGTCTCCCCGCCGTGGACGCCCTCGGCGCGACCGCCTGGAACGCCCGCAGCTGGCTCGGCCGCCCGGGCCTCGACGAGGGCGCCCCGGCCGACCTCGTCGTGTACGGCACGGACCCGCGGGCCGACGTGACCGCGCTCGCCGCGCCGCGCCGGATCGTGCTGCGGGGCAACGTCGTCGGTTGACGAGGCGTGACGCGCGCCGGTGCGTACTCGTTACGCACCCCGCGTCCGCCCCGGGGTCACCCCCTGTCCGGGTGACCCCGGCGAACAGACGAACCCCCTGAAATCGAGCACCTGCACGGAAACCCCCCTTTGGAGTGAACTCACTTCAGGTGGTGGCCCGTTCACTCTCAGTGCGTAAAGATTCCCTCACCGATGACCGGTCGACGCCGTCGGCGGTGCCGCGCCCTGTCCCTGTGCGCCCACCCCGACGGCACGCCGTCGACCTCGCGCGTCACGTCGTTTCTCTTATCGCCGTCCTGGGGGTCCCACCAGCATGTCCAGCACCACTACGTTCCGCCGCCTCGCCGCGACCGCCGTCGCCACCGCGCTCGCCGCGGGGCCCGTCCTCCTCGCGGGCGCGGGCCCGGCCGCCGCCACCGGCGACCGCGGCGGCATGGCCTCCGCCGTCGTGCTCCGCACCGGCCTGGACGTCTCCCTGCTCAACAAGACCGTGAACGTCCCGCTCAAGGTCTCGCTCAACGAGGTGCAGGCGCCCGCCAGCGCCGACAAGACCGCCCTCACCGTGAACCTGGACGGGGTGGACAAGGGGCAGCCCTTCAGCGTCCTGCGCGCCGACGTCGCCAAGGCGAGGGCCACCGTCGCCGACGGCACCGCCGAGGGCTTCACCCAGCTCGCCCACGCCAAGGTCCACGTCCCCGGCCTGCCGCTGCTCTCCCTCATCGAGGTCGACGAGGTCACCTCCAAGGCCCGCTGCGTCGCGGGCCAGGCACCCGTCGCCGAGTCGAACCTGCTCGGGGCCGTCACCGTCCTCGGCAAGAAGGTCACGCTGACCACCGGAGGGACGACGGAGGTCAAGGTGCCCGGGGTCGGCGAGGTCTCCCTCACCCTCTCCGAGAAGTCCACGACCTCCACGACCGCGGCGGCCTCCGCGCTGCATCTCAAGGTCTCCGTCAACCCGTTGAAGCTCAACGTGGCCGAGGTCGAGGGCGAGGTGACCCTCGCCGGGGCGACCTGCGAGACCCCCAAGGCCGTGGCCGCGCCGAAGCCCGCCGATGTGAAGCCGCAGGCCGAGAAGGGGGAACGGCCCGTCGCGGCCGCGCAGAAGCCGGAGAAGGAGGCTGACCTCGCGGAGACGGGGGGCAGTTCGATGACGCCGTACGTGGCGGGCGGGGCGATCGCTCTGCTCATCGCCGGGGCCGGTGCGGTGGGCATGGCCCGCCGGGGGCGCAGCCGCGCCTAGTCGTAACGGTCCCCGGGGGGCCGGCCCGCAGTTCGCCGTTGCCACGCGCGTGGTGTCGCGGGCTGCGGGCCGGTGGGGCTTCTCGCGCAGTTCCCCGCGCCCCTGAAATGTAGGCGCTTCGCGCCGCATTTCCCCGATGGGGCACCGCCCCCTATGGAGATCGCGCACGAAGTGCGCATCTCCAGGGGCGCGGGGAACTGCGCGACCAGCCACGACGGCGCGGCACCCGGCGACGAGACCGGCGGAGCTACGGCGCGAGGATCCGGCCCAGGGCGGAGACAAGGGTGTCGGTCGTGGATCGGTCCCGCACCGCCACCCGGATCCAGTCCTCCCCGAGCCCGGGAAACGTGTCACCCCGCCGCACCGCGATCCCCACCTCCCGCAGCGCTCCCCGAACAGCGGCAGCGCCCGGCACCCGGACCAGTACGAACGGCCCCTCCGCCGTCCCCACGACGGACACCCCGAACCCGCCCAACTCCCGCAGCCGCCCCACGAGATACTCCCGGTCACCGGCGACGGCCACCGCAGCGTCCCGCGCCTCGCGCACCCCCCGCTCCGACACACAGCCCAGCGCAGCGACCAGCGCCGGCGAGGACACCGGCCACAAGGGCTGCGCCCGCTCCAGCTCCGCCACGATCTCCGGCGCCGCCACGACGTACCCGATCCGCAGCCCCGCCAGCCCCCACGTCTTCGTCAGGCTCCGCAGCACCACGAGGCCGGGCACATCCGTGCGGCCCGCCAGTGCCTCCCGCTCACCCGGCACCGCGTCCATGAACGCCTCGTCCACCACGAGCACGCGCCCGGGCCGGGCCAGCGCGGCGAGCACCCCGGCCGGATGCAGCACGGACGTCGGGTTGGTGGGATTGCCGACGACGACCAGATCCGCGTCCTCGGGCACGAGCGCCGGGTCGAGCCGGAACCCGTCCTCCTCCCGCAGCAGCACCCGCCGCACCACATGCCCCGCGTCCTCAAGGGCCGCCTCCGGCTCGGTGAACTGCGGATGCACGACCACCGGCCGCCGCACCCGCAGCGCCCGCGCGAGCAGCACGAACGCCTCCGCCGCACCGGCCGTCAGCAGCACCCGCTCCACGGGCACCCCGTGCAGCCGCGCCACGGCGGCCCGCGCCGCCCGCCCGTCCGGATACGCCGCGAGCCCCTCCAGGGCCGCGCCGATCCGCTCCCGCAGCCACACCGGCGGCGTGCCGGTCCGCACGTTCACCGCCAGATCCGTGAGCTTCTCGCCGTCGTCCCGCACCTCGGCGTCCCCGTGATGCCGCAGATCGGGCCCGTCCTCGACCGTGGCGTCAGCGACGTCCGGGGCACGGCGCACCGTCACCTCCGGGTGGGCCGCCGCCCAGGCCGCCACGCGCTCACCGAACTCCTCCTCGGGCAGCGGCCCGTACGGCAGGACCGCGATGTGCCGGGCACCCAGCGCCCGCGCGCGGTCGAGCGCCGCCACGATCGAGGGGGCGGCGCCCGTGCGGAACGCCGGCACCACCTCCTCGTATCCGCCCTCGTCCCACAACAGGCGGGCGCACGCCGCGAGTTCGGCGCGCGCCAGGGGGTCCGCCGCGCCGTCGCCCACGAGCAGCACCGTCACCTCGGCCCGGGCCGCAGCGTCCAGGACGTCGTCGAGCCGTCGCGCGAGAGCGGCGAGCAGGGCGGGGGAGGGGGTCTGCACGGCGGGCTCCTTGAGAGGGAGAGGAGGAGAGGAAGTCGGTCAGTCGGCCTGGACGGCCACGGCGCAGGTCACGCGGCCGGGGCCGCCGTCCGGGCCGCGTGACGCCCGTTTCGGCACGAGCAGCACACCGCCCCCGGTCAGCGCGGCGGCCTCCGCGACCGACGGCGTGCCCGTCGCGGAGCGGACCCGCGCCGAAGGGTGCGGCACCGGGACCGTCGCGAGGCGCTCCGCGTCGTAGGTCTCCAGCGGCACGCCCAGCGCCTCGGCGGCCCCCAGCAGACCCGGTTCACGCCCCTTGGCCGTGACGGTCGCCAGCGCCCGCACCCGCTCCCGGGCCACGCCCGCCTCCGCGAGCACCGCCCCGACCAGCGCGAGAACCTCGTCCGCCGAGGCCCCGGAGCGGGCCCCGACCCCCACCACGACACGACCGGAACACCCCCCGGTGTGCGGCGCGGGGGTCGGATGGGTTAGCAAAGGCCCATGGCGGTGTTCGTGGCGCTCGGCGCCTTTCTCATGACCCTGGTCGGCGGCTGGACCGCGCAACGGGTCACCGACCGGCGCCACCTGGTGCTCGGTCTCGCGGGTGGACTCATGCTCGGCGTGGTCGGACTCGACCTGCTGCCCGAGGCCCTGGACGCGCTGGGCGGCGACGTGTTCGGCGTCCCGGCGGCCCTGCTCCTGTTCGTCGGCGGCTTCCTGGCCGCGCACGTCCTGGAGCACCTCCTCGCCCACCGGCAGGCGGCCCACGGAGCCGAGGAGGACGGCCGAGCCCGGGCCCCCGAGGTCGGACTCACCGCCGCGTCCGCGATGGTCGGACACAGCCTGATGGACGGCATGGCCATCGGCGCCGCGTTCCAGATCGGCGGCGGAATGGGCCTCGCCGTCGCCCTCGCCGTCATCGCCCACGACTTCGCCGACGGCTTCAACACGTACACGATCACCAGCCTGTACGGGAACGCCCGCCGCAAGGCCGTCATGATGCTGTTCGCCGACGCGTTCGCGCCGGTCGTCGGCGCCGCCTCCACGCTCCTGTTCACCATTCCGGAGCAACTGCTCGGCGGCTATCTCGGCTTCTTCGGCGGCGTCCTGCTCTATCTCGCCGCCGCCGAGATCCTCCCCGAGGCCCACCACGAGCACCCCGCGCGCTCCACCCTGCTGTGCACGGCGCTGGGCGCGGGGTTCATCTGGCTCGTGGTCGGCCTCGCGGGCTGAGCTCACGGCGTCGCGCACCGCTCGACCAGGCGCCGCGCGACGTCCGGGCGGCCCGCCCAGTGCGTGTGCAGATAGCTGGCGTGCACGCCGCCCTGCACGAAACCCTCGACGCGGGGCTGCGGCAGCCGCATGCCCCACGCGGGCGCGGGCCCCGCGCCCGGTTCGAGGACGGTGCGGTGGAACTCGTGGCCGCGCATCCGCGCCCCGGCCGGCGCCAGGACGCTGTCCGACACGGCGACCGCGTCCCGGTAGCCCAGGGTGAGCCGCGGGGACATCCGGGCGTGCGCGTCCAGGACGCCGCACATCGGCTTGTCGTCGAGCGAGCGGGACAGGTAGAGCAGGCCCGCGCACTCGGCGACCACGGGGGCGCCGGACGCGGCCAGCTCCGCCACGGCCTTGCGGAGTCGCTCGTTCGCGGAGAGCTCGGGGGCGTAGACCTCCGGGAAGCCGCCGCCGATGACGAGGCCGGCCGTGCCCTCCGGGAGGGACTCGTCGTGGAGCGGGTCGAAGGGGGTGACCTCGGCGCCGGCCGCCGTGAGGAGTTCCGTGTGCTCGGCGTAGGAGAAGGTGAAGGCCGCGCCGGCCGCCACCGCCACGACCGGCTTCGTGGGCGGTACGCCCGCCGCCGCGACGGTCGGCGACTGCGGGCCGGCCGCGCTCCACGCCTGCGTCGACAGCGGCGGGGCCGTCCGCGCCAGGGCCAGCAGGCCCTCCAGGTCGCAGCCCTCCCGCACCATCGCCGCCGACGCCCGTACGGAGTCCACCGCCTCGGTGCTGCGTTCCGCCACCGGGACCAGGCCCAGGTGGCGGGACGGGGTGGCGACCTGCGGGGTGCGGCGCAGGGCGCCGTAGACCGGGACGCCGACCTCCTCCAGAGCCTCCCGCAGCAGCGCCTCGTGGCGGTCCGAGCCCACCTTGTTGAGGATCACGCCCGCGAGCCTGACCTGCGGGTCGAACGACGCGAAGCCGTGCACCAGCGCCGCCACCGAACGCGACTGCGACGACGCGTCGACCACCAGCACGACGGGCGCCTTGAGCAGCTTGGCGACGTGCGCCGTCGACGCCAGCTCACCCTCGCCGGACACCCCGTCGAACAGGCCCATCACGCCTTCCACGACGGCCAGTTCACAGCCCTGCGCCCCGTGCGCGAACAGCGGCGCGACCAGCTCGGGCCCGCACATGTACGCGTCGAGGTTGCGGCCCGGGCGGCCCGTCGCGAGCGCGTGGTAGCCCGGGTCGATGTAGTCGGGGCCCACCTTGTGCGGGGACACGGCGAGGCCCCGCTCGGCGAACGCCGCCATCAGACCGGTCGCGACCGTCGTCTTCCCGGTCCCGGACGCGGGCGCGGCGACGACGAGCCGCGGCACCGAGACGGAGGCCGTCACCACTCGATGCCCCGCTGGCCCTTCTGGCCCGTGTCCATCGGGTGCTTCACCTTCGACATGTCGGTCACCAGGTCCGCGAACTCCACCAACTTCTCCGGCGCGTTGCGGCCCGTGATCACGACGTGCTGGGTGCCCGGACGGTCGCGCAGCACCTGCACCACCTCGTCCACGTCGATCCAGCCCCAGTGCAGCGGGTACGCGAACTCGTCGAGCACGTACAGCTTGTACGTCTCGGCGGCCAGGTCCCGCTTGACCTGCTCCCAGCCCTCGCGGGCCTTCTCCTCGTTGTCGGCCTGGCTGTCGCGCTGGACCCAGGACCAGCCCTCGCCCATCTTGTGCCAGTCGACGGTGCCGCCCTCGCCGGAGGCGCCCAGCACCTTCAGCGCGTTCTCCTCGCCGACCTTCCACTTCGCCGACTTGACGAACTGGAACACCCCGATCGGCCAGCCCTGGTTCCAGGCCCGCAGCGCGAGCCCGAACGCGGCCGTCGACTTGCCCTTGCCGACGCCCGTGTGCACGAACACCAGCGGCCGGTTGCGCCGCTGACGCGTCGTCAGTCCGTCGTCCGGCACCACACTCGGCTGTCCCTGCGGCATTACGCGGCCCTCCTGATGCTGTTGATCCCCTGGGTTCCCTGTACGTCCTTGACCAGCCCGGCGATCGAGTCCGCCCGCAGCTCGTCCAGCGTCACGGCAGTCCCGCCGAGCCGCGTCGCCAACTGGCCGGCGAGCCCGAGCCGCACCATGCCGCTCTCGCAGTCCACGACCACCGACGCCGTGCCCTCCACCGCGTGCAGCCCGGCCGCGCGCTCCGCGAGCCGCACCGGCTCCGGACCGCCCGTCGCCCGGCCGTCCGTCACGACGACCATCAGCGGGCGCCGCGCCGGATCGCGCAGCCGCTCCACGCGCAGCACCTCGTGCGCCTTCAGCAGCCCGGCCGCCAGCGGAGTGCGCCCGCCGGTCGGCAGCGACTCCAGGCGGGCCGCCGCCGCGTCCACGCTCGACGTCGGCGGCAGCGCCACCTCCGCGCCCGTGCCCCGGAACGTCACCAGGCCCACCTTGTCGCGCCGCTGGTACGCGTCGAGCAGCAGCGAGAGCACCGCGCCCTTCACCGCGCCCATGCGCTGCCGCGCCGCCATCGACCCGGACGCGTCCACGACGAACAGCACGAGGTTGCCCTCGCGGCCCTCGCGCGTCGCCTGCCGCAGATCGTCCCGGCGCACCACGAGCCCCGGACCGCTGCGCCCGCGCGCCCGCTGATGCGGCGCCGCCGCGTGCACGGTCGCCGCCAGATGCAGCTTCGTGAGCGCCCCGCGCGGTCGCGTCGACCCCGTCGTGCGGCCGTGCTCGGTACGGGCCCGCGAGCGCCGCCCGGCCGCTCCGTCGCCCAGACCCGGCACGCTCAGCATCTTCGTACGGAACGGCTCGCCGGCGCTCACCGCGCGCTGCTCGCGCCCGGCCCCGGCCGGCACCTGCGCGTCGCCGGGCTCCTCGGACTCCCGGCTCTCCTCGGGCTCCCGGGGCGCCTCCTGCGACTGCCCCGCGTCCGGCCCGCCGGCCTGCGGCGGCACGCCGCCCCCGCCGCCGTCCGGGCCCCCACCGTCGGGACCGTCACCGTCGCCGTCGGGCTCCGGGTCCGGCTCGTCCTGCGGCTCCTCGTCCGGGCCGAACTCCTCCAGCGTCTCGTCGAGCTTGTCCTCGTCGAGGCCCGGGGCGTCGAACGGGTTACGGCGCCTGCGGTGCGGCAGCGCGAGCAGCGCGGCCTGCCGCACGTCCTCCGCGAGCACCTCCGTGCGCCCCGCCCACGCGGCCAGCGCCGTCGCGGTGCGGGCCATCACGATGTCGGCCCGCATGCCGTCCACCTCGAACGCGGCGCAGGTCGCGGCGATCTGGGTCAGCGCCTGGTCGCCGAGGCGCACCTGAGGCAGCAGGGCACGGGCCGCGACGATCCGCGCCCGCACGTCGGCCTCCTCGCCGGCCCAGCGGCCGACGAAAGCCTCGGGGTCGTCGTCGTAGGCGAGGCGCCGCTTGACGACCTCGACGCGCTGCGCGGGCTCCCGGGACGCGGCGACCTCCACGGTCAGCCCGAACCGGTCGAGCAACTGCGGCCGCAGCTCGCCCTCTTCGGGGTTCATCGTCCCCACGAGGAGGAACCGCGCGGCGTGCCGCACGGAGACACCCTCGCGCTCGACGTACGAGGCGCCCATCGCGGCGGCGTCGAGGAGCAGGTCCACGAGGTGGTCGTGGAGGAGGTTGACCTCGTCGACGTACAGGATGCCGCGGTGCGCGTCCGCGAGCAGGCCCGGCTCGAAGGCCTTCACGCCCTCCGCGAGCGCCCGCTCGATGTCGAGCGCGCCGACGAGCCGGTCCTCGGAGGCCCCGACCGGCAACTCGACCATGCGCGCCGCCCGTTCAGCCGCTTCGACGTCCGCGTGGGGTCCGTCGGGGCACTGCGGATCGGGCGCCGCCGGGTCGCAGGAGAACCGGCATCCGGAGACCACCGGGACATCCGGCATCAGCGCCGAGAGCGCCCGTACGGCGGTCGACTTGGCGGTTCCCTTCTCGCCCCGCACGAGCACACCGCCGACGGCCGGCGACACGGCGTTCAGCAGGAGGGCCAGCCGCAGGTCGTCCTGCCCGACGACGGCGCTGAACGGATACGGGTTGCTCATCGGATGAACTCCTCCGGGTAGATGCGCCCCGGCAGGGGCGCGGGGAACGGCGCGAGCAACCACGCACGGTCCGCACGTACGGCCAAACCCATGGGGGTCCGGGAGCGAAGCCCCCGGGGTCGGGACGGAAAGGGGCGGCGGGGGCGACTTCCCATCACGGCGCCCCCGGCGGCACGAACGGCAACTCCGAGGGAGCGCCTCCCTCGATCAGCCGCCACAACGCGTCCGTGTCGGCGTGCCGCTCGATCAGATCCCCGAGCCGGTCGAGCTGCTCCTCGCGCAGCGCCGCGAACGACGTGTCGGGGGCCGGTACGAACCGCCGGCCCGCCGCCGCCGCGACCTCCCGGAGGAATGCCCGCCGGAACCCGTCCGACTCCAGGGACCCGTGCCAGTGCGTGCCCCACACGGACCCGACCCGGCATCCGTCCAGGAACGCCTCACCGCCGAGCACATCGGCGACCCCGTGATGGATCTCGTACCCCTCGACGGGCTCGCCCAGGGCCTGCCCGACGGGCCGGGCCAGCGTCTTCTCCCGCGCGAAGCGCACCCGCACCGGGAGGAGCCCGAGCCCGTCCACGACCCCGGCCCGCGACTCGACCTCGTCCTCGATCCGCTCCCCGAGCACCTGGAACCCGCCGCAGATGCCGAGCACCGGCCGCCCCTCGGCGACCCGCCGGGCGAGCGCGTCGGCGAGCCCGCGCTCGCGCAGCCACTCCAGCGCCTTCACGGTGCCCCGCGTGCCCGGGACGACCACCAGATCGGCGTCGACGAGCTCCTCGGCCCGGTCCACGAACCGCACCACGACGCCGGGTTCGGCGGCGAGCGCGTCGACGTCCGTGAAGTTCGACATGAGCGGCACCGCGCACACCGCGACCCGCAGCACGTCCGCGCCGACCGGCGGCGCCACGACGGACTCGCGCACCGTGCCGCGCAGCGACACCCGCAGGCCGTCCTCCTCGTCGATGCCGAGCCCGTGCTGATAGGGAAGAACGCCGTACGTGGGGCGGCCCGTCAGCGATTTCAGCATGTCCAGGCCGGGTTCCAGCAGGGTGACGTCACCGCGGAACTTGTTCACCAGATACCCGGCGAGCAGCTCCTGGTCCTCGGGCGCGAGCAGCGCCGTCGTGCCGAAGAACGACGCGAAGACGCCCCCGCGGTCGATGTCGCCGACGACGAGCACCGGCAGCCGCGCGGCCCGCGCGACGCCCATGTTCACGATGTCGGTCCGGCGCAGGTTGATCTCGGCGGGAGAGCCCGCCCCTTCACAGATCACGGCGTCATGACTGCCCCGCAACTCCTCCAGGCACCCCACCACGGTGTCGAGAAGCGCCGCCTGCCGCCCGCCGTGGTAGCCGCGGGCGCTCAGCTCGCCCACCGGTTTGCCCATCAGGACGACCTGGCTGCTGCGGTCGCTGCCGGGCTTCAGCAGCACCGGGTTCATCAGCGCGCTCGGCTCGACCTTCGCGGCCTGCGCCTGCATGGCCTGCGCCCGCCCGATCTCGGCGCCCTCGCGCGTCACGAAGGAGTTCAGGGACATGTTCTGCCCCTTGAACGGCGCGACCTTCACGCCCTGCCGCACCAGCCACCGGCAGATCCCGGCGGTGACCACGCTCTTCCCTGCGTCCGAGGTGGTGCCCGCGACCAGCAGGCCGCCGCCCTTCCTCGCGCCCGTCATCGACGACCCCACAGCAACCGCGCGCCCACACAGACTCCCAACGCCGAAAGACTCACGCGCCGCGACAACCGCACGGCCCGCTCCACATCACGTACGTGCACGGGCCGACCCCGCTCGTTGAGGACCGGCCGGTGCTCGACCCGCCCCGCGTACGACAGCGTGCCGCCGAGGCGCACCCCGAGCGCGCCCGCGAACGAGGCCTCCACGACCCCCGCGTTCGGGCTCGGGTGGCGCTCCGCGTCGGCCCGCCAGGCACGGACCGCGTCCCGGGGCCGGCCGCCGGTCAGCACCGCGAGGACGCCCGTCAGCCGGGCGCCGGGCCAGCCGGCGACGTCGTCGAGCCGGGCCGAGGCCCAGCCGAAGCGCCGGTAGCGGGGCGACTTGTGACCGACCATCGCGTCCAGCGTGTTCACGGCACGGAAGGCGAGCAGTCCCGGCACCCCGGCGGCGGCGCCCCACACCAGGGCGCCCACGACCGCGTCGGAGGTGTTCTCGGCGACCGACTCGACGACGCCGCGCGCGATGCCGTCGGCGTCCAGGCCCTCGGGGTCGCGCCCGCACAGCCGGGGCAGCAGTTCCCGGGCCAGCTCCACGTCCCCGGCCTCCAGGGCGGAGCCCACGGCCCGCGCCTCACGGCCCAGCGAGGTGCCGCCGACCACGGCCCAGGTCGCGGCGGCGGTCAGCGCGATCGAGGCGGCGGGGGAGCGGCGTACGGCACGGGCGGCGAGCGCGCCCACCGCGGCGGCGCCACCGGCGCACACGGCCGTGTGCAGGGCGCCCCGGCCGCGGTCGTCCCGCCACAGCACGCGCTCGACGGCTCCCGCGGCGCGGCCGAAGCCGGCGACGGGGTGCCCGCGGCGCGGATCGCCGACCAGGAGGTCGCTGAAGATACCCAGGGCGGCGCCGTACGCGAAGACGCGCTCGGCCCGCCGTGCGCCGCGCGGGGCGAACATGGCGGTAGTTGTCCTCACTCAGGGTGTCCACGCCCTGGTTCGAAGAGACCGGCAGCGTGAGTTCCTGGCTCGCCCTCAGGGGGAGGGCTGACAGTGGCGGGACCGCGCCGGATTCGCACCGGCTTCCTCTGCTGCTGCCGTATATGGCGAGGGAAGTGCACCACGCTCCGCGAACGCACGTCAACTTGCTGTTGACCTGCGGCGGGTGAGTGTGGCCAGGTCCACAACACGTCGGCGGGGTGGCGACGCGGATGCGTCCCCACCCCGCCGAGGGAGTGCTGCGACCGTGGTCAGGCCACGATCAGAAAGATCCCGTACGCGACCGCCGCCGTGCACAGCGCGAAGCACAGGTAGGCGCCGGAGACGGCGAGCGTCGCCGAACCGCCCGCGCGCGTCGCGGACTCCTTCTTGGAGAGGCCGACGATGCCGAGGGTGAACAGGCCCACCAGGGCCACGGTCACCACGAGGCTGACGCCGAACACGGAGCCGAGGGCCGCCCAGTCGATCTTCATAGCTGGTCCTGCTTCCTTACAGCGTGGCGCCGGCGGGGCGCGCGGGGTCGGCCACGGAGGCGGCCGCGGCGGGGACGGGGGTCTCCTCGACGGCCACCGGACCGGCCGGCGGCGGCGTGACCGCGGCGATCGCGGTCGTGACGACACCGGCGGGCTCCTCGGCGGGGGCCCCGGTGCCGATCTCGTCGGCCGTCACGTTGTGGTGGTCGACCGAGTTGCGGCGGGACAGCACCCAGATGACCGAGGCGCCGCCGATGAGCAGCGCGGCCGTCAGGCCGATGCCCCAGGGGCCCTGCTGGGTGAGGAACTCGGCGCCCGCGCCGACCAGACCGGCCGCCGGCAGGGTCAGACCCCACGCGACGAACATCCGGGTGGCGGTCGACCAGCGGACGACACCGCCCTTGCGGCCGAGGCCCGAGCCCATGACGGCGCCGGAGCAGACCTGGGTCGTGGAGAGCGAGAAGCCGATGTGCGAGGAGGCGAGGATCGCCGTCGCGGCACTGGTCTGCGCGGCGAAGCCCTGCTGCGGGGCCAGGTCGGTCAGACCCTTGCCCATGGTGCGGATGATCCGCCAGCCGCCCAGGTACGTGCCGAGGGCGATGGCCATGCCGGCCGAGACGATGACCCACAGCGGCGGGTCGGCGTCCGGCGCGAGCACACCGCCGGTGATCAGGGCGAGCGTGATGATGCCCATCGTCTTCTGCGCGTCGTTGGTGCCGTGCGCGAGGGAGACGAGGCCGGCCGAGGCGATCTGCCCGGCGCGGTAGCCCTTGGCGGTGGCCTTCTCGTCGGTCTTCTTGCTGATGCGGTACGTCAGGCGCGTCGCGAGCATCGCGGCGAGGCCGGCGACGAGCGGCGCGGCGACCGCGGGCAGCAGCACCTTGGTGACGACGGTGCCGCCGTTGACCGACGACCAGCCCATCGACATGACGGCGGCGCCGATGAGGCCGCCGAACAGGGCGTGCGAGGAGCTGGAGGGCAGGCCGACCAGCCAGGTCAGCAGATTCCAGAGGATGGCGCCCACCAGCGCCGCGAAGATGACCTCTGTCTTGAGGCCGTCCTCGTTGATGATGCCGCCGGAGATCGTTTTAGCGACTTCGACGGAGAGGAACGCTCCGACGAGGTTCAGCACGGCGGACATGGCCACCGCCGTCTTCGGCTTGAGGGCGCCTGTCGAGATGGTCGTCGCCATCGCGTTGGCGGTGTCGTGGAAACCGTTGGTGAAGTCAAAGACCAGTGCGGTAACGATCACGATCGCTAGGAGCAGCGTGATGTGTTCCATTTACCCAGGCTTCGGTTGGACGTCAGTGGCTAGTTGAACGTAGGGAAGTCGGGTGAACGGAAGATGAACTGAGCGGGGCTGAGCGGTGTCCCGATCCGGCAGGTCTTCGCTCCGCTTCGTGCCGGACGGCGGCGCGCGACGCGGGCCGGTCCCGCGAAAACCCCGGAATTCCGGGTTCCGCGGGACTTCCGGCCGGGTCGGACTACCCCCGGGCGAACCGCTCCAGCTGGGCCTGCGACCCGTTGAAGAGATTCTGATCACCCGGCAGGCCGCCCTTGTTGGCGTACTGCCAGAACGTCCAGTACGACCAGCCGCGCGGCAGCGGCCCCGCGGTCCTCGCGTAGTGGGCCAGCCACAGCGCGTGGTTCGCGCCGAAGGCCCCGCTGTTGCCGGTGCACTTCTTCCACCACGTGTAGTTGGTGTAGATCACCGGACGCCGCCCGGTCCGGCGCAGCACCTCGTCGCTGAACGAGTCGATCCAGGACACGAGCTTCGACCGGCTCATGCCGTAGCACTTCTTCTTCGCGCTGTACGGGTTGTATTCGATGTCGAGCGCCGGCGGCAGCGTCCGCCCGTCCCGGGTCCAGCCGCCGCCGTTGCGCACGAAGTACGCGGCCTGGGCGCGGCCGGACGACTTGTTCGGCAGGGCGAAGTGGTACGCGCCGCGGATGATGCCGTGGTCGCGGGCGCCGTTGTACTGCTGGCCGAAGTAGGGGTTGCGGTAGTTCGTCGACTCGGTCGCCTTCACGTAGACGAACCGCGCGCCCTTGCTGCGCGCCTTCGCCCAGTTCACGTTCTTCTGGTGCGACGAGACGTCGTGCCCCTTGGGCTTGCCCGCCGCCTGGGCCGGCAGTTCCGCGAGCGCGGTGCCGGCGAGCGTCAGGACGGCCGCGGAGGCCGCCGCGGCGACTCGGGTGCGACGACGGGACGGAGTGTGGTCACGAGCCATGTTTCCCCCCGGAGCCAGTAGTCGTAGGGATGGGAAATATGCACATATGGGATGTCCCGGACCGGGGATATCGGTCCGGGCCCGGCGCGTTTCCCGCCGTTCGGGTGCCTGGCAGGATGCGCGCATGGGTGAACTCGAACAGGCGTGGGGCGAGCTGGTGGCCACCGCGCGCAGGACCGTGACCGACGGCCTCGTCGTCGGCACCTCGGGAAATGTCTCCGTGCGGGTCGGCGACGGCGAGGACGCCCTCGTGCTCGTCACCCCCAGCGGAGTCCCCTACGACCGGCTCACCCCCGACGACCTGCTCGCCGTCGACCTCACCGGGCGCACCCGGCGCGGCACCCTCGTCCCCACGAGTGAGCTGCCGCTTCACCTCGCCGTGTACCGGAGCACCGGGGCGCGGGCCGTCGTGCACACCCACGCGGTGCACGCCACGGCCGTCTCGACGCTGGTCCCCGAGCTGCCGGCGATCCACTACATGACGATGGCCCTCGGCGGCCCGGTCCGGGTCGCGCCCTACGCCACGTACGGGACGCAGGAGCTGGCCCGGAACATGCTGGGCGCGCTGGAGGGGCGCACGGGGTGTCTGCTCCAGAACCACGGCACGGTCGCGTACGGGGACTCGCTCGACGCGGCGTACGACCGCACGGCGCAGCTGGAGTGGATGTGCCGGGTCTGGCTGACGGCCCGCTCCGTGCCGGGCCTGAGCCCTTCTCTCTTGAACGCGGCCCAACTGGACGAGGTCGCGGAGCGGCTGTCGGGGTACGGCCAGCGCCGCGACGGCTGATCTCTCGTCGCCGGGGTGCGGGTGCGTCGTGGCTGGTCGCGCAGTTCCCCGCGCCCCTGATGAGGCTGCGCCTCATCAGGGGCGCGGGGAACTGCGCGATCAGCCCCACCGGAGGCGCACCCGGCGACGAGACGGTCGGGCCCCGTCACCCGGACCCGCCGCCCCACTGGCCGCACGGCCCGACCGCTAAGACACTGGACGGGTGCGCACCGCCAGAGCGACGGCCGCGGCCGTCACCACCGTGACCGGAGTCCTCGCCGCCTCGATCGCCTCGATCGCCGCGGGCCGGCTCGCCAGCGACGCCGCGCTGAAGGCCCGCGCCGGACGCCCGCTGCCCACCGAACCCCGGCTCACCGTCCACACCGTCGCCGCGGGCCACGTCACCCTCACCCGCGACCTCGCCTCCCTGCGCCCGGGCACGTACGGGCTTGCCGGAGGCGGCTTCCACGCGGTCGTCGGACCTGTCGTCGAATCCGTGCCGCACCCCGCCGACACCGTCGTGCGCCGGCTCGAACGGGTCACCCACGGCGCCCTCGAACCCGGCGCGCACGCCTGGCTGACCCCCCAGGTCCACATCGGCGACCCCGCGTCCGCCCTCGGCCTCGAACACGCCGACGTCGACGTGCCCGGCGAACTCGGCGCCCTGCCCGCCTGGTTCCTGCCCGGCGCCCGCGACACCTGGGTCATCACCGTGCACGGCCTCGGCACCACCCGCGAGCACCCCATGAACGTCATGGGGTTCCTGCACCGCCAGCGCTTCCCCGTGCTCGACCTCGCCTACCGCGGCGACCTCGGCGCCCCCCGCTCTCCGGACGGCCTGCACCACCTCGGCGAGACCGAGTGGCGCGACCTCGACGCCGCGATCCGCTACGCCGTCCGCTTCGGCGCCCGCCGCGTCATCGTGCACGGCTGGTCCACCGGCGCCGCCATGGCCCTGCACGCCGCGGGCCACTGCGCCCTGCGCGAGCGCATCGCCGGCCTGGTCCTCGACTCCCCGGTGCTCAGCTGGGAGGCCACCCTGCGCGCCCTGGCCCGCGCCCACCGCACCCCGCGCACCCTGCTCCCGCTCGCCGTCCGCGCCGCCCAGGGCCGCACCGGACTGCACACCGACCGCCTCGCCGAGGCCGCCGACCCGCAGAACCTGAAGGTGCCCACGCTGGTCGTGCACGGCCCCGACGACGAGGTCGCCCCCTGGACCCTGTCCCGGCGCCTGGCCGCCGCCCGGCCCGACCTCGTCACCCTGCACACCGTCGCCGACGCCCCGCACAACGCGATGTGGAACGCCGACCCGGCCACGTACGAAGAGACCCTGCGGCGCTTCCTCACCCCCCTCATGTAGCCGCGCGAACCGGGGGCCGGGTGCCGAACACAGGCCCGCGTTTGGGAAATCGCCGGGTCACGGGGAGACTGCTCCAGTGACGTCCCGTACCCCGCGCGACTCCCGGCTCCGACTTGTCCGCCCCCGCCGCCAGCCGCTGGCGCCCCCGGCCCCGCGTGCCGCGACCCGCCGCACCGCCCCACGCCCCCCGGAGGGCACGCCGCCCCCGGCCGAACTCGCCCGCACCGCCCGCGAGGGTCTCGCCGGCGCGGTCCGGGTGGCCCGCTGGGCCGACGCCACCCTGAGCCCCGGCAACGACATGGGCGCCCGCGACGGCAAGGGCACCCTCTCCGACGCCACCGCGCAGCGCGCCGCCGACGACCTCGGCCTCACCGTGCGCCGGGTCCGGGCCGACTGGGACACCGCCCGCCTCGCCGGACTCGTCGAGGTGCACGGCGACACCGCGCGCCCCGGCTGGCGGCTGCGCGCCTGGGACCGCGACGACACCGCCGTACTGCGCGGCTGGGTCGCCCTGTTCGACGCCTGGTCGCTGGTCCACCCCGCGCCCGCCGCCCTGGAGGCGGCCGCGGTCGCCGAGGCCGTCGAGGCCATGCCCCAGCTGTTGTCCTTCCTCCAGCTGATGGCCGGCCCCGTCGCCACCGAGCAGCTCCTGGACCTGCTCGGCCAGCGCGTCACCGAGCTGCGCACCGAACGCTGCGAGATCCCCTACGGCCCCCACCTGGAGCCCGACGCAGCCGACGGTCCCGGCGCGGCCGAGGACACCCCGCTGCTGCCCCTCCTCGACTGGGCGCTCAGCGGCCTCGCCGCCGTGGGAGCGCTCACCTACGCCGACGGCCACGCCACCCTCACCCCGCTCGGCAGCTGGGCGGTCTGGGTCCGGCTCGAGCAGATCTGCGTGGCCGCCCAGTCACCCGCCGGGAACATCGAGGTCGCGGCCGAGGACATGCTGCGCGGCTGTGCCCGACTGCGGCCCCAGGCGGCCCGCGACGAGTACCGGGCCTGGCTCGCCGCACGCGACATCGGCAACGCTGTCACCGAGCTCCTGGACGCCGCCCGCGGCGAGGACGCCCTGCTGCGCGGGCTCGCCTTCGAGGCGCTGCGCGTCGTCGGCGCCCCGGCCGAGCCCGAGGTGCGCAAGGCGGCCGAGGACCCGGGCCTGCGCGCCTACGCCCGGCTGTGGCTCGCCGAGCACGAGGGCGCCGACCCCGAGGACGTGCACACCGTCCTCACCCGCGAGGAGGCCACCTGGCTGTGGGTCGACACCGCCGCGGCCGTGGCCGACCACGGCGAGGCCCCGCTCCTGGTCCGGCACCTGGAGTCCGCGGTGCAGCCCACCGTGCCCGCGCTCATCGACGAGGTCCGCGCCGTCGGCCACCCGCGCACCGTGCAGGTCCTGGTCGCCCTCGCCGCCGCGCACCCCGACCCGGCGCTCGCCAAGGCCGTCCGCCGGGCCGCCTTCCAGGTCCACACCGGCGGGGCCTGACGGGCGGCAGGGCTCACCGGAAGGTGTTGCACTGCGCCATGTCGCCGCTCTCGTAGCCCTGGTAGAACCACTGCTGGCGCTGCTGCGACGAGCCGTGCGTCCACGACTCGGGCGTCACCCGGCCCTGGAACTTCTCCTGGATGCGGTCGTCGCCCACCGCGGCGGCCGCGTCGAGGCCGTCGCGGATGTCCGCGTCGGTCAGGCTCGTGATCAGCGGCCGGCCCGTGGACTCGTCCGGCGTCCTCGTGGCGTGCCGGGCCCACACGCCCGCGTAGCAGTCGGCCTGCAGCTCGACCTTCACCGCGTTGCTGTTCTGGCCGGTGCGCCCGTCCTGCGCCCGCTGCAGCGTGCCCATCAGGTTCTGCACGTGGTGCCCGTACTCGTGCGCCACCACGTAGGCCTGCGCGAACGGGCCGCCGCTCGATCCGAACTTCGACCGCAGCTCCTCGAAGAAGCCCAGGTCGAGATAGACCTTCCGGTCGCCCGGGCAGTAGAACGGCCCGACCGCCGAGGACGCCCGGCCGCAGGCCGTCGACACCTGGTTCGTGAAGAGCACCGTGGAGGCGGGGGAGTAGCGGCCCTGGCGGCGCTGGAACTCGCCGGTCCAGTAGTCCTGGAGGCTGTTGACCACCGCGACCGTGCGGCAGTCCTGCTGCGTGTTCGCGTCCTGGCCCGTGCGGCAGTGCTGTTCCACCTGCGCCGCGCTCGACACCGACGTCGCCGGGGTGCCGGAGCCGTCCGACGACAGACCGAACTCGTTCGTGCCGAAGAACAGGCCCAGCAGCAGGGCGATCAGCCCGGCGAAACCGCCGCCGACGGTCGCCTTCCCGCCGGGGATCCGGCTGCCCCGCACGTCCTGGACCTCCGAGGTGTCCAGCCGCGCGTCGTCGTCGAACTGCATGCGCCACCGCCTAGTCGCCGAGGGGCGGGACCGGGAGCCCGTGCCGCCGCTCCTCATCCTCGGGCGCGCGGCCGCGCCGGGCCCGGTCCGTGGGCCGAACGGGGGATGCGCCCAGGTCGGGCCGGGCGGGCGGCGGCCCGGCAAAAGCGCTTGCATCCCACCGTTAAACTGTCTCGTATGACGTTTCTTCTCTGGGTGCATTAGCGGCGCCGACCGGCCCTCGCCCTGTCAATCCGCTGTTGATCCATTCCTGGAGACCCACTCGTGATCACCGCCTCCGGCATCGAACTGCGCGCCGGCGCCCGCATCCTCATCGAGAACGCCAGCTTCCGTGTCGCCAAGGGCGACCGCATCGGCCTCGTCGGCCGCAACGGAGCGGGCAAGACCACCCTCACCAAGTGCCTGGCGGGCGAGGGCATGCCGGCCGGCGGCACCATCAGCCGCTCCGGTGAGGTCGGCTACCTGCCGCAGGACCCGCGCACCGGCGACCTCGACGTCCTGGCCCGCGACCGCATCCTGTCCGCCCGCGGCCTCGACGTCCTGATGCGCAAGATGCGGGATAACGAGCAGCGCATCGCGACCGGCAGCGGCGCCACCCAGGCCAAGGCCCTGCGCCAGTACGAGCGCCAGGAGACCGAGTTCCTCACCAAGGGCGGGTACGCCGCCGAGGCCGAGGCCGCCACGATCGCCGCCGCGCTCAACCTCCCGGACCGCGTGCTCGGCCAGCCCCTGCACACCCTCTCCGGTGGTCAGCGCCGCCGTATCGAGCTGGCCCGCATCCTGTTCTCGGACGCGGACACCCTGCTCCTCGACGAGCCGACCAACCACCTCGACGCCGACTCCATCGTCTGGCTGCGGGACTACCTGAAGACGTACAGCGGCGGCTTCATCGTGATCTCCCACGATGTCGACCTCGTCGAGACGGTCGTCAACAAGGTCTTCTACCTGGACGCCAACCGCTCCACGATCGACGTCTACAACATGGGCTGGAAGCTCTACCAGCAGCAGCGCGAGGCCGACGAGAAGCGCCGCAAGCGCGAGCGGCAGAACGCCGAGAAGAAGGCCGCGACGCTGAACGCGCAGGCCGACAAGATGCGCGCCAAGGCGACCAAGACCGTCGCCGCGCAGAACATGGCCAAGCGCGCCGACAAGCTCCTCGCCGGTCTCGAGGAGGTCCGCCAGTCCGACAAGGTCGCCAAGCTGCGCTTCCCCGAGCCCTCGCCGTGCGGCAAGACGCCGCTCATGGCCGAGGGGCTGTCGAAGTCGTACGGCTCCCTGGAGATCTTCACGGACGTCGACCTGGCCATCGACAAGGGCTCGCGCGTCGTCATCCTGGGCCTCAACGGCGCGGGCAAGACGACCCTGCTCAAGCTCCTCGGCGGCGCCGAGAAGCCCGACACCGGCCAGGTCATCGAGGGCCACGGCCTCAAGCTCGGCTACTACGCGCAGGAGCACGAGACCCTCGACCCGGAGCGCACGGTCCTGGAGAACATGCGCTCCGCCGCCCCCGACCTCGACCTGGTCCAGGTGCGCAAGACGCTCGGCTCGTTCCTGTTCTCCGGCGACGACGTCGACAAGCCGGCCGGGGTCCTCTCCGGCGGCGAGAAGACCCGACTGGCCCTGGCCACCCTCGTCGTCTCCTCGGCCAACGTGCTGCTCCTCGACGAGCCGACGAACAACCTGGACCCGGCCAGCCGCGAGGAGATCCTCGGCGCGCTGCGCACCTACAAGGGCGCCGTCGTCCTCGTCACGCACGACGAGGGCGCCGTCGACGCCCTCCAGCCGGAGCGGATCATCCTGCTGCCGGACGGCATCGAGGACCTGTGGGGCCAGGGCTACGCGGACCTCGTCGCCCTCGCCTGAGCCTGCGGCGCGGGGCGTCCCGGGGGCGCCCCCGGGACCCGCGCGTCAGCACGGCTTGATCGAAAGAATGATCCACTCCGTATGGATCATTCGGCCGAGCCGTGATCCTTCATCTGAGTGAGACGGCCTCGTACCGCGGTGTGTCCACCGTGCTCCGAGCCGCCCCCGGGGCCGTAGAACCCTTGCGGCGCCTGGGGAGTCACTGACCTGCCGGTTCTCTCGCGCCAGGCGTTCCGGGCGCCGCGCGAGCCCGCCGGAACCCCTGATTCCACTCGTGTGGATCCCCGGGCCGCTCCCCATCGGCCGCCTACAGACCTTGTCGAATGGGTGGCCAGGAAGCCCGGGAGGGGTGATCATGGGAATTCCAGAGCGCACTTCCCATGAGGAGGCACGGGTGGCCGAGACTCTGAAGAAGGGCAGCCGGGTGACCGGCGCCGCGCGCGACAAGCTCGCGGCAGACCTGAAGAAAAAGTACGACTCCGGTGCGAGCATCCGAGCGCTGGCCGAGGAGACCGGCCGCTCGTATGGCTTCGTGCACCGGATGCTGAGCGAGTCCGGGGTGTCGCTGCGAGGTCGCGGCGGGGCCACGCGAGGAAAGAAGGCCGCGGCGAGCTGACGCGTTTCGCTCAGCTCTCCGTTCCGACTCGTTCGGTTCACCGGCTCCGTCGGTGACCACCCGGTCGGTCGGCTGGCCGACCGGGTGGTTACTGTGCAGTCACTTACGCTTCGCGCGTGCTCACGACTGCGCAGACCCGGAGGTCCCGATGACCAAGATCGCACCCCTGCTCGACAAGGACGGCGTCCAGCTCATCGTCGACGACACGATCGCCACGGTGACGCTGACCAACCCGGACAAGCGCAACGCCCAGAGTCCCGCGCTGTGGCGGGCGTTGACCGAGGCCGGGCGTTCCCTGCCGGGTTCCGTGCGGGTGGTCGTGCTGCGCGGTGAGGGCAAGTCCTTCTCCGCCGGCCTGGACCGTCAGGCGTTCACGCCCGAGGGGTTCGACGGCGAGCCGTCCTTCATCGACCTGGCCCGCGGCGGCGAGGAGTTGCTCGACTCCACCATCGCCGAGTACCAGGACGCTTTCACCTGGCTGCGCCGCGGCGACATCCTCTCCGTGGCCGCGGTCCAGGGGCACGCGATCGGCGCGGGCTTCCAGCTCGCGCTCTCCTGCGACCTGCGCGTCGTCGCCGACGACGTGCAGTTCTCCATGCGGGAGACCAGCCTCGGGCTCGTCCCCGACCTCACCGGCACGCATCCGCTCGTCGGCCTGGTCGGGTACGCCCGCGCGCTCGAGATCTGCGTGACCGGGCGCTACGTCCACGCCGACGAGGCCGTGCGCACCGGCCTCGCCAACGTCGCCGTGCCCGGCGACCAGCTCGAGGACGCCACGCGTGACCTCGTCGCCGCGCTCGTCGCCGCGCCCCGCGACGCCGTCGTCGAGACCAAGGTCCTGCTCCAGGGCGCCGCCGGGCGCACCCTCGACGAGCAGCGCGTCGCCGAGCGCGGCGCGCAGGGCCGACGGCTGCGCGACCTGGCCGGCCTCGGCGACTGACCCCCGCCCTGCGGCGGAGCCGCGGTCAGTCCGCGCTCTCCGTCACCAGCACCGCGACCGTCGGGGTGTCCGGGAGCGCCGCCGCCACGGCCTCCCGTACCGCGCGCGCCACGTCCAGCGCGCGGGCGCCCCGCGCCACCGCGAGTTCCACCCGGACGTGACGGCGGGGCAGGGCGGCCCCGCCGTGCTCCTCCGCCGCCCGCTCCTCGATGTGGACCGGGCGGCCGAGACCGCCCAGGGCGCCGGTCAGCCGGGCCACACCGGGGACCGCGCGCGCCGCGTCGGCGACCCGGCCGGCGTCCCCGCTCCCGCTCCCGTTCCCGCTCGGTCCGGCCCCGGACGGTGACTTCTCCTCCGGTGTCGCTTCCGGCTTCCCGTCCGGAGCCTGAGGTTCCTCCGGTGCCGCTCCCGGTTCGAGCAGCTCCGTCACCCGTACGTCGATCTCGGCCACGATCAGCCCGAGAGCGGTGTCCGCCGCCTCGGCCAGCGCCGCCCGCAGCCGTCCGGCGGCCCCGGGCAGCGGCTCGTCCGGCGCCGCCGCGCACTCCGCGACGATCCGCAGCGGACCCGGCGGCAGCGCGCTCGGCGGGGCCGGCACCCCTGCCTCGTACGCCGTGTCGGTGTCGGTGTCGGCGAGGGTCAGGCGCAGGACGCCGAGGCGCAGCCCGGGCAGGCCGTCCACCGACCGGCGCAGTACCGCCCCGGCGGCCGGCTCCGCGATCCACGCCCCGTCGCCGGGCCCGCCGAGCGGCAGCAGCCGCCCCAGTCCCAGGTGCTGTCGTACGGCCTGTGTCCAGTGGTCAGCGGTCATGTCCCCAGGCTGCCTCATCCCGGGCGCGAGCCTGGGTAACCGCACTTAGTGTGGGCAGAGGAAAGCAGCACCCCGCAGCGAGACCGCACCTCACAGAGGGGACAGCCCCGATGAGTGACACCGCGCAGAGGCCGGGCGACGCGCCCACGGCATCGACCGGGAAGAGCAGCATGACCAAGAGGGGTGGGGGTGACCCCGGTGGCCGGGGAAAGACCACCATCGCCGACGGAGTCGTCGAGAAGATCGCCGGACTGGCCGCACGCGACGTCGACGGCGTGCACGCGATGGGCAGCGGCCTGTCCCGCACGTTCGGCGCCGTACGCGACCGCGTACCGGGCGGCGGGACGAAATCCGTGTCCCGCGGCGTCAAGGCCGAGGTCGGCGAGCTCCAGACCGCCCTCGACCTGGAGATCGTCGTCGAGTACGGCGTCTCGATCGCCGACACCGCACGCGACGTGCGGGAGAACGTGATCAACGCCGTGGAGCGCATGACCGGCCTCGAAGTCGTCGAGGTGAACATCGCCGTCAGCGACGTGAAGCTGCCGGACGAGGAGGACGAGGAGCCGGAGTCACGACTCCAGTGACAGCCGCACCGCATGGGTGGAGGAGTACAGGATGAATCTGGCCGTGGTCGGCATGATCGCCGGCATGGCCCTCGGCTTCGCCGGATACTTCGGTGGATTCGGGGCGTTTTTGCTGGTGGCGGCTCTGGGCGCCATCGGCTTCGTCGCGGGCCGGTTCCTCGAGGGGGACCTGGAACCCGGCGAGTTCTTCCGTGCCCGCGGCGACCGGCGGCGGTGACCGATGGCGGCACAGGTCGCCCCCGCCGAGCGCGGCGCGACCCGGATCGCCGACCGGGTCGTCGCGAAGATCGCCGCGTACGCGGCGCGTGAGGCGCTCGACGTCGTCCCCGCGGACGGGGCACCCCCGCACGCCACGGTGACCGTCCACCACGACACGGCCCGCGTCCACGTCAGTCTCGAACTCGAGTACCCGCTGGACATCGGCGCCCAGTGCGCCGCCGTGCGTCGCCAAGTCACGGAACGGGTAAGGACGTTGGCGGGGATGGAGGTCCCTGAGGTGGCCGTCGAGGTGGAGCGGCTGCACTCGGCGCACACCCGTGGCACGGACCGGGGGAGGATCCGATGAGCGAACCCACCGAGGCGGCGCCCGTCGCCGAGCGCGAGGGTGCCGAGCACCTCGACCAGTCCGCGTCCGCCGCCTCCTACACCACGCAGCCCACCCTCGACGGCGAGGACGGCACGCCCCGCTTCTGGTCGGCCCGCCGCGTCCCCGCGGCCGTGTGCGCCGTGGTGCTGCTCGGCGGATTCGGCATCCTGCTCTACGACATCGCCGCCGTACGGGCGGGGCGCCCCGCGATGGAGTGGCGCCGCTCGCTCGCCCGGGAACTCGCCCGACGGCCCCTCGACGACACCGCCGTGCTGATCGGCGCCGGGGTCGCCGCGGCGCTCGGCCTCTGGCTCCTCGTGCTCGCGGCGACCCCGGGACTGCGCGCCGTCCTGCCGATGCGCCGGGTCCGCGCCGACGTGCGGGCGGGCCTGTACCGCGACGCCGCCGCGATGGTGCTGCGCGACCGGGCCATGGAGGTCTCGGGCGTGCAGTCGGTACGGGTCCGGATGAAGCGCTCCAAGGTGGAGGTGCGGGCCCTGTCCCACTTTCGCCCACTCGACGACGTACGGACCGATCTCGACGCCGCGCTCGGCGAGGGCATCCGGGAACTGGGCCTCGGCTCCGCGCCCGGTCTCTCCGTGCACGTGATGCGGCCCGGCAGAAAGGGGTGAGCGGCGTGCCCAGGACCGTCAACCGGATCGTGCTCGGCCTGCTCGGCCTTGTCCTGCTGCTCGGCGGCGGCTCCGTGCTCGCGGTCGGGCTCGGGGTGAAGCCGCCCTCCTGGTGGATCCACAGCGGCTCCGACGACGTACTGCTCAGCGTGGCGGACCGGAACCGGTGGCGGGACGAGGGCTGGTGGTGGCCCACGGTCATCGCCGTGCTCGCCGTCGTGGTGCTGCTCGCGCTGTGGTGGCTGGTGGCGCAACTGCGGCGGCGACGACTGGCCGAGGTGCTCGTCGACACGGGGGACGGCGAGGGGGCGCTGCTGCGTGGCCGCGCGATGGAGCAGGTGCTGTGCGGTGCCGCGGAGGCGCTCGACGGGGTCGATCACGCGGGGGTCATGCTGACGGGGCGGCGGAACGCTCCGCGGGCTCGGGTGCGGTTGAGGCTGGAGCCGCATGCGGGGCCCGGGGAGGCGCTGCGGGTCCTCTCCGAGGAGGCGGTCGGTCAGGCCCGCGCATCGGCTGGGCTTGACTCATTGCCCGCGGAAGTCCGACTCCGGGCGGTCAAGCACCGGGCGGAACGGGTCAGCTAGCTCTCGTCGCGGGCTGCGGGTTCGGTGGGGGCGGGCCGCGCAGTTCCCCGCGCCCCTGAAACGCAGACGCTTCGCGTCGCATTTCTCCGATGAGGCGCAGCCTCACCAGGGGCGCGGGGAACTGCGCGACCAGCCCCCACCGGCCCGCACCCGGCGACGCGAGCGTCAGAACCCGTGGCGGAAGCCGCCGTCGACCGGGAGCATGACACCCGTCAGATAAGAGGCGGCCGGCGAGAGGAAGAACGCGGCGGCCCGCCCGAACTCCTCCGGAGTCCCGTACCGCCGCAGCGGAATCCGCGACTCGTTGGCGAGCCGCGTCGCCTCCGGATCCGCCGAGAGCCCGTCCAGCTCGCGCACGCGATCCGTGTCGATCCGCGCCGGCAGCAGCCCGACGACCCGGATCCCGCGCGGCCCCACCTCGTTCGCCAGCGACTTCGCGAACCCGGCGAGCCCCGGCCGCAGCCCGTTGGAGATGGTGAGCCCGGGGATCGGCTCGTGCACGGAGCCGGAGAGCACGAAGCCGATGACCCCGCCCTCGCCGAGCTCGCCCGCCGCCGCCCGCGCCAGCCGCACCGCGCCGAGGAAGACGGACTCGAAGGCCGACTGCCACTGCTCGTCCGTGTTGTCGGCGGCGAAGCCGGGCGCCGGTCCGCCCACGCTGATCAGCATCCCGTCGAACCGCCCGAACCGTTCGCGCGCGGCCTCGATGACCCGCTCCGCGACCCGGGGATCGGCGTTGTCGACGGCGACGCCGTGCGCGTTCGGCCCGAGCGCCTCCGCGGCCTCGGCGACCCGCTGCTCGTCGCGCCCGGTGATGATCACCTTGGCGTCGTCGGCGACCAGCTCGCGGGCGGCGGCGTTGCCGAGGCCCCGGGTCGCGCCGGTGACTACGTAGACACGGTCCTTCAGTCCAAGATCCATGCCCTCTATCCTGCCCCGCCCGGCCGCGCCGCGCCGAGGTGGGTCAGACCGCGGCCGCGGGCACCTCGTCGGCGTCCGCTCCGGCCTGCGCGGCCTCCTCCTCGCGGCGGCGCCGCTCGCGCAGCTCGCGGCGGAGCAGGACCACCCAGCCCACGGGGACGGCGGCGGCGAACAGCCACCACTGATAGGCGTACGCGTAGTTCAGCGCCGCGTCCTCGCTGCCGGGCTTCCCGATCGGTTCGGGGGTGCCGTGCGCGGGGTCGGGGGCGGTCAGAACGACGTAGCCGCCGAGCACCTTCGCGTTCAGGCGGGCGGCCTCGCGCTCGCTGTCGATCAGCATGATCTGCCGGTCGGGCAGGCCCTTGAGGTCCTTGATGCCGCTGGCCTCGGTCGTCTCGTCGGGCATGAGGCGCCCGGTGACGGTCAGCTCGCCGCGCGGCGGCGCCGGGATCTTCGGGAAGGCGGTCTGGCTCGGGCCGTTCGCCGGGATCCAGCCCCGGTTGACCAGCAGGACCTTGCCGTCGGTCAGGACGAACGGGGTGAGGACGTGGTAGCCGACCTCCTCGTCCGCGTTGACCCGGCGCCGGACGACGACCTCGTGCTCGGTGTCGAAGCGGCCCCGCGCGGTGACCGAGTGGTACCGCTCCTTGCTGGTGACCGTGTGCCCCGGGGAGGTCAGCTCCTCGGCGGGGACGGGCTTCGCGTCGAGCGCGTCGGTGACCAGCTGGTTCCGCGCGGTGCGCTCGTCGTAGCGGTGCATCTGCCAGATGCCCAGCCGGATCATCGTGGGGATGAGGACGAGGGCGACCAGCGTGAGGATCACCCACTGCCGGGTCAACAGGAAGCGGTACACGCTGACGACGGTACCCCGGCACGCGACGGCCCCCGACGGGCGGGTCCCGTCGAGGGCCTCAGGGGGTCGTAGGGGGGCGGCTCAGACCTTGTCGACGATGCCCACCCGCCCCTCGGCGCGGGAGCAGTGCGCCCCGCAGTACCAGTGCCCGTCGACCTCGACGCCCTGGCCGATGATGCGGCACCGGCAGTGCTCGCAGATGGGCGCCATGCGGTGGATGGCGCAGGAGAAGCAGTCGAAGACGTGCACCGCGCCCTGCGCGTGCACCTCGAAGGACATCCCGTAATCGTTTCCGCAGACCTCACAACGTGCCATGCGCCACAGGGTGGGTCCCCCGGGCGCCGGCGGGCGAGCGGGTGCGGGGCGAGTCGCCCCGCAATCACCCGTCTGACGCCCCCGGCCGCCTCAGCGCTTCTCCGCCGGGGTGACGTCCTGCAACAACTGTCCGAACGCGGCCTCGTCCACGACCGGTGTGCCGAACTGCTTCGCCTTCACGGCCTTCGAGGTGTACGAGTCCGGGTCGTTGGTCACCAGGAGGCTGGTGAGCCGGGACAGGCTCGTCGCCACGTGCAGCCCCGCCTCGACCGCGCGGTCCTCGAGGAGCTCCCGGTCCACCGACGTGTCCCCGGAGAACGCGACGCGCATCCCCTGCTGGAGCGCCTTGCCCGGCTCGTAGCGGCCCGGGTTCGGGTACGGGCACGCCGGCCGCTTGCGCGCGGGCCGCCAGGTGCCCCCGCCGCCGCCCCGGTACGCGGACTGCGCCTGGCGCGGCACCGGGGTCCGCCCGGCGGTGTCGACCCACTCGGTGAGCGGGCGGCACTCGAGCAGCGGCAGCCGCACGTTCCCCGCCGCCGCCTTGCGCAGGCTGGGGCGGAAGGCCTCCGCGAGCACGCGCGCGTCGTCGAGGGCGTGGTGCGCGTGCTGCTGCACGACACCGAAGTGCGCGGCCAGCGACTCCAGCTTGTGGTTGGGCAGCGGGAGCGCCAGCTCCTTGGAGAGCGCGATCGTGCACAGCCGCTGGCGCACCGGGGCGGTGCGCTTCGCCCGCGCGTACTCGCGGGCGATCATCGACCAGTCGAACACCGCGTTGTGCGCGACCAGGACGCGGCCGTCGAGCCGCGTCGCGAACTCCTCGGCGATCTCCGGGAACAGCGGCGAGCCCTCCAGGACGTCCGTCGTCAGACCGTGGATCCACACCGGTCCCGGATCCCGCTCCGGGTTCACCGTCGTGTACCAGTGGTCCTCGACCTCGCCGCGCGCGTCCAGACGGTAGACGGCAGCCGAGATGATCCGGTCGTCCTTGGACAGGCCGGTGGTCTCCACGTCGACGACCGCGTATCCCTTGGGGTACGCGGCCGGCCAGGGAGTGTCGGAGGCTGCGGTCGTACGGTCTTCGAGCATGGTCCATGAGGATACGGGCCCGCACCGACAGTCCCGCGCCCGCCCGGGCCCCTTTCCGCCCGGACGAGTCAAGCCCCGGGCTCCAGAAGCGACTTCACGAGCGCCCGTACGGACGTGGTGAACAGGGCGTCGCAGTCCACCGGTCCGGCGAGCGCGCGGGCGAGCGCCTCGTCGCCCTCGGCGGCGGCCGTGTCCCACAACTCCTCCTCGCCCGGCCGCTGCACGGGAGCCCGTTCACGATTCCGCTCGACCAGGACATACCCGACAATCTGGAACTGCACCGCGCGGACCGCCCCCGCGGCCCGCGCCCCGCGCAGCCCGGCCGCGTGAACCTCGCGCACCAGGGCGCGCTGCGCGGGCAGGAGCATCCGCTCGGTCAGGCCGCGCTCGTGGACCATCGCCACGAGGTGCGGATGCGCGCGCAGCTGCCGGCGCAGCGTGCGGGCGACGGAGACGACCCGCTCGGCCGGAGTGGCGCCGCGCGGCCGGATCGCGCCGAGCTCGGCGACCGTGCGCTCCACGAGGGCGTCCAGCAGGGACTCGCGGTTGCCGACGTGCCAGTAGATCGAGGTGACCGCCGTGCCCAGCTCGGCCGCCAGCTTGCGCATGGTCAGCGCCTCGGGGCCGTGCTGCCTGACCAGGCCCGCGGCCGTGGCCAGCACCTCCTCGCGGGTGAGTGCGGTGCGCGCCATGTCCGGCCCTCTTCTCGGTGAAGATCCGTCAACTTCCGTACGTGCACGTGTCTTTACCCTTCATCGGTGCCGGTGTAACTGTGTTACAGGCGCCGCGCGAACGACCCCCATCACGTCTTCGACGAAGGGCGGTACGACATGGCACGCGTACGGTACGGAGCGCGCAGCGAGGCGGAGATCGCCGCCGCGCGCACCGCGAGCAGCAAGCTTCCCGACATCTGGTCCACCGGCGTGGTCGCCGTGTGGGAGTCCGACCCCGACGCGGTCGCCGCGGTGCTCCCGCCGCCGCTCAAGCCGACCGCCCGGCCCCTGGTCCGGGCCAACATCAGCAAGGTCGACCTGCCCGGCTACCCGCTCGGCGCGGGCTCGGTCGCGGTGGCGGCCGAGCACGGGGGAGTGGAGGGCTGGTATCCGCTGGTCATGCCGATGACCCACGAGCGGGCCCTGATAGGCGGCCGTGAGGTCTTCGGCGAACCCAAGAAGCTCGGCGAGGTCACCGTGGAGCGCGACGGACTCGTCGTACGGGCCGCGCTCGCCCGGCACGGCATCGCGTTCGTCGAGGTGCGCGGCGCCGTCAGCGGCGACCTGCCGCTGCCCGAGCCGGCGCAGAAGACCGACTTCTACTTCAAGTTCCTGCCCGCGGTGGACGGTTCGGGCTTCGACGCCGACCCGGTCCTCGTGCACTGCGTGCGCAACGAGAAGGTCAGGAAGCTGGAGCAGGTCACCGGCGACGTCGTCCTACGTGAGTCCATGTACGACCCGGTCGCCGACCTGCCGGTGCGCACGCTCGTGGAGCTCACCATCGGCGAGAAGACCACCGACCAGAAGGGGAAGGCCGTCGAGCGGGTCAGTGCCCAGGCCCTCCTGCCGTACATCCACCAGCGCTACGACGACCCGCAGCAGATCCTCGACGGGCCGCCCGAGGGGAGCGTGTGACATGGAGCTGCGCGAGGGACAGGTCGCCGTCGTCACGGGCGCGGCCAGTGGGATCGGGCGCGCGATGGCGCGGCGGTTCGCGGCCGACGGCCTGAAGGTGGTGCTCGCCGACGTCGAGAAGGGCGCCCTGGAGGCGGCCGCCGCCGAACTGCGCGACGAGGGCGCCACCGTGCACGCGCGCGTGGTCGACGTCGGTGACCGCGAGCAGGTCATGGCGCTCGCCGAGGACACGTACGCGACCTTCGGCGCCTGCCACGTGCTGTGCAACAACGCGGGCGTCGGCTCCGGTGCCGAGGGCCGCATGTGGGAGCACGAGCCCAACGACTGGAAGTGGGCGTTCGACGTCAACGTGTGGGGCGTCTTCCACGGCGTCCAGGCGTTCGTGCCGCGCATGCTCGCGGGCGGCGAGCCGGGCCACGTCGTCAACACCTCGTCCGGCGACGGCGGCATCGCCCCGCTGCCCACCGCTTCCGTGTACGCGATCACCAAGGCGGCCGTCGTCACCCTCACCGAGTCGCTGTACGCGCACCTGAAGGCGGAGCACGCGCGAGTGGGCGCCTCCGTGCTCTTCCCCGGCCCCCACATGCTGCGCACCGGCCTGTGGGAGTCGCACCGCAACCGGCCCGACCGGTTCGCCAAGGAGCGCCCGCGCAGGACGCCGTACCGCAGCCTCGACCAGTGGGAGGCCGCCATGAAGGAGGCCGGTCACGAGGTCGCCTTCACGCCCGTGGAGGACGTGGCGGACCTCGTCGCGGAGGGCATCGCGGCCGACCGTTTCTGGCTGCTCCCCGAGAGCGAGCACAGCGACCGGCAGATCCGGGCGCGCTCGCAGTCGATGCTGGACCGGGCGAACCCGGCCTATCTGGAGAACTTCATTCTCGACTGACCTCGACCGCCCCCTCGACTGACCCCTCAGAGGAGGGACGCACGATGAGCGACCAGGACCCCTACCTGATCATCTCCTCCGACTGCCACGCCGGGCTGCCCACCGAGGAGTACCGGCCCTATCTGGACAGCCGCTTCCACCGCGCCTTCGACGAGTTCCTCGGGGAGCGCGACGCCCGGCGCGCGGAGGCGACCCGGCTCGGCATCCGCAACGACGCGTTCGCCGCCAAGTGGTTCCAGGACAACGAGGAGGGGCTGCGCGGCGGCTGGGACGCCGCACAGCGCCTCAAGGAGCTCGACGGCGACGGGGTGGCCGCCGAGGTCGTCTTCCCCGACGCGGACGCCGTCGACAGCCAGACGGCGGCGCCCTTCGGCGTCGGGCTCGGCCTCTCCGGCGACCAGGACCCCGAGCTCGGCATGGCCGGCGCGCAGGCGCACAACCGCTGGCTCGCCGAGTTCGTCTCCCAGAACCCCGAACGGCACTGCGGCGTCGCCCTGTTGCCGATCACGGCCGACCCCGACAAGGTCGTCGCCGAGGTGCACCGCGCCAAGGAGTCGGGGCTCGGCGCCCTGATGATCCCGTCCATGTGGGTCGACAAGGACCCGTACCACGCGGCCCGTTACGACCCCGTGTGGGCGGCGGCGGCCGAGTGCGGCATGCCCGTCGTGACCCACTCCGGCGCGGCCCCGCGCCACGAGTACGGCGACCACCTCGGCATCTACGTCAGCGAAGTGACCTGGTGGCCGGCCCGCCCCCTGTGGTTCCTGCTCTGGTCCGGCGTCTTCGAGCGCCACCCCGGCCTCAGGTTCGGCGTCGCCGAGTCCGGCTGCTGGTGGCTGCCGAACCTCCTGTGGTTCATGGACCGCCTCTACCTGGGCGCGCACGGCGGCAAGAAGCTCTCCCCGTTCGCCGAACTCAAGCGCCCGCCGCACGAGTACCTCGACCGCCAGATCTTCGTCTGCGCCACCAACACCAAACGCCGCGAACTCGCCCAGCGCTACGAGATCGGCGTCGACAACATCCTGTGGGGCAGCGACTTCCCGCACCCCGAGGGCACCTGGCCCGACACGCGCGCGTGGCTGCGCAGGACCTTCCACGACATCCCCGTCGCCGAGACCCGCCGCATGCTGGGCCTCGCTGCCGCCGAGGTCTTCGGCTTCGACACCGAGAAGCTGGCCCCGCTCGCCGCCCGCATCGGACCGACCCCCGCCGACCTGGGCCAGGACGCCGACCAGAGCGCCGTCGAGGCCTCCTGGGCCCGCTCGCGCGAGGTCGGCCGGCACTGGCTGACCGACCACGACTTCCCGACCCTGGGGGTGACCCCGTGAGCGCACCGGACCGCTACACGGTGATCTCGGCGGACTGCCACGCCGGCGCCGATCTCCTCGACTACAAGCCCTACTTGGAAAAACGCCACCACGACGCCTTCGACGCCTGGGCCGCGACCTACGTCAACCCGTACGAGGATCTGCTCGCCGACACCGCCGACCGCAACTGGAACTCCGACCGGCGCGTCGCCGAGCTCGAAGCGGACGGCATCGTCGCCGAGGTCGTCTTCCCGAACACCATCCCGCCGTTCTTCCCCTCGGCCGCGCTCATGGCCCCCGCGCCCACCCGCGAGGAGTTCGCGCTGCGCTGGGCCGGACTACGCGCCCACAACCGATGGCTGGCCGACTTCTGCGCCGCCGCCCCGGGCCGCCGCGCGGGCGTCTTCCAGATCCTCCTCAACGACGTCGACGAGGCGGTGAAGGAGATCCGCAGGTCCGCCGACGCGGGCCTCAAGGGCGGCCTCCTGCTGCCCGGCACCCCGCCCGGCTCGGGCCTGCCCGAGCTGTACTCGTCGGCGTACGACCCGATCTGGCGGGCCTGCGCCGAGCTCGGCGTCCCGGTCAACCACCACGCGGGCTCCGCGTCCCCGCCGCTCGGCGACGAACCGGCGGCCCGCGCGGTGTTCATGGTCGAGACGACCTGGTTCTCGCACCGCGCCCTGTGGCACCTCGTGTTCGGCGGCGCCTTCCGCCGCCACCCCGAGCTGAAGCTCGTCCTCACCGAACAGGGCTCCGGCTGGATCCCCGGCGTCCTGGACATGCTGGACTACTACCACGGACGTCTCGTGGCGGCCGCCGGCAAGGCCACCACCGCCGAGTCCAAGTTCGGCGCCGGCCTCGCCGACTCCATGGGCAAGGGCCCCTCCACAGTGTGGCGCGACAACTGTTTCGTGGGCGCGAGCTTCATGCGCCCCCACGAAGTGCCGCTGCGGGAGCGCATCGGCCTCGACAAGATCATGTGGGGCAGCGACTACCCGCACGACGAGGGCACGTACCCGTACACGCGCGAAGGCCTGCGCATCTCCTACGCGGGCCTGCCCCGCGACGAGATCGCCGCCATGGTCGGCGGCAACGCCGCCCGCGTCTACGGCTTCGACCTCGCCCGGCTCGACCCGATCGCGGCCCGCGTCGGCCCCACCGTCGCCGAGATCGACGAACCGCTCAAGGAGCCGCCGGCCGACGCGACCAGCCCGGTGTTCGCGACAGGGGGTTCGGTCCGGGTCTGGTGAGCCGGACAGTGTCATGCTCGTGCCGTGACCGAACCCACCCGGAGCGATCCGACACACGACGAGGCCCACGGCGGCGCGCTCGGCACCCGGCTCAACTGGCTGCGCGCCGCCGTCCTCGGCGCGAACGACGGCGTGGTCTCCACCGCGGGACTCGTCGTCGGCGTCGCCGGGGCCACCAGCGACCGCGGCACCCTGCTCACCGCCGGGCTCGCCGGACTGCTCGCCGGCTCGATGTCCATGGCCGCCGGCGAGTACGTGTCCGTCTCCACCCAGCGCGACTCCGAGAAGGCCGCCATCGCCCAGGAGCGGCGCGAACTCGCCGAGGATCCGGCGGCGGAGCTGGAGGAGCTGACCGGGCTGCTCCAGGGGCACGGACTCAGCGCCGAGGTGGCCCGGCAGGCCGCCGTGCAGCTCACCGCGCGGGACGCCCTGCGCGCCCACGCGCGCGTGGAGCTCGGCATCGACCCCGACCAGCTGACCAACCCCTGGCACGCGGCCTGGGCCAGCTTCCTCGCCTTCACCGTCGGCGCCCTGCTCCCGCTGCTCGCGATCGTGCTGCCGCCCACCGCGCTCCGGCTGCCCGTGACGGTCGGCTCCGTCCTCGTCGCGCTCGCCTTCACGGGCTGGGGCAGCGCCCGCACCGGCGGCGCCCGCGTCGCCCCCGCGGTGTGGCGCAACGTGCTGGGCGGTGCGCTCGCGATGGGGGTCACCTACGCGGCCGGCTCTTTGTTGGGAGCCACCGGAGTCTGAGCCTTTACCCGGGGTAATACTTGTCGGTAACTGCCTCTAGTCCTGGCTCGGTCCGCGCACTTACGGTGCACACATGTCCGCTTCCAGCCTCCCCGACGTCGTCCTGTGGTCGATACCCGCCTTCGTGCTGCTCACCGTCGTCGAGATCGTCTCCGTACGGATCCATCCCGACGAGGACGCCGCCGGGTACGAGACCAAGGACGCGGCCACCAGCATCACCATGGGGCTCGGCAGCCTCGTGTTCGACTTCCTGTGGAAGATCCCGATCGTCGCCATCTACACGGCGGTCTACGAACTGACCCCGCTGCGGATACCGATCCTGTGGTGGACGCTCCCGCTGATCCTGCTCGGCCAGGACTTCTTCTACTACTGGCAGCACCGCGGCCATCACGTCATCCGCATCCTGTGGGCCTGCCACGTCGTGCACCACAGCAGCCGCAAGTTCAACCTCTCCACGGCGCTGCGCCAGCCCTGGACCAGCCTCACCGGCTGGCCGTTCTACCTCCCGCTGATCGCGCTCGGCGTGCACCCGGCGGCCCTGGCCTTCTGCTACTCGGTCAACCTCGTCTACCAGTTCTGGATCCACACCGAGCGCATCGACAAGATGTGGCGTCCCTTCGAGTTCCTCTTCAACACCCCCTCGCACCACCGCGTCCACCACGCCTCGCAGGGCGGCTACCTGGACCGCAACTTCGGCGGCATCCTCATCGTCTGGGACCGGATCTTCGGCTCCTGGGTCGCCGAGACCGAGCGCCCCGTCTTCGGCCTCACCAAGAACATCAGCACCCACAACCCGCTGCGCGTCGCCACCCACGAGTACGCGGCCATCGCCCGTGACCTCAGGAGCGCGGGCAGCTGGCGCGAGCGCGCCGGACGCGTCTTCCGCGGCCCCGGCTGGCAGCCCGAGCCAGCCTCCGCCGCCGCCCCGCAGCAGGTCACCGAGGGAGCCGCGTGAAGCTGCCCGCGGCCCTGCGCACCGCCTTCTTCGCCCTGTGCGCGGTGGATCTCGTCGCGCTCCTGGCCGACGTCCACGCCGTCCACGTGGCCGTCAAGCCGCTCCTGATGCTCGTCCTGCTCGCCCACGTGATCGCGCGCGGCGGGCCCCGGCTGCTGTGCGCCGCGGTGCTGTTCGGCTGGGGCGGCGACGTCCTGCTCCTGTTCGACGACGATCTCGCGTTCCTCGCCGGCATGGCCTCCTTCGCCGTCGGGCACGTCTGCTACCTGCTGCTCTTCAAACGGCTCGGGACGCCCCGGGCGCGCGGCACGATGCTCGGCGTCGTCTACTGCGTGGTGCTCGTCAACACCGTCGCCGCGCTGTGGCCGGACCTGCCCGCCGACCTGCGGATCCCCGTCGCCGCCTACAGCGTGCTGCTCACGGCCATGGCGTACGGCTCCTCGCGGCTCGGCAAGGTGGCGGGCATCGGCGGCGCGCTGTTCCTGCTGTCCGACACCCTCATCGCCATGGGAGTGGCCGAGTGGCCGGAGCTGCCGCGCCCCGACTTCTGGGTCATGCTCACCTACGTGGCGGCGCAGTACCTGCTGGTCCAGGGAGCCCTCGAAGAGCGGACGGAGCGCGGGGCGGCGTACGGTGAGGAGCGGGCCGAGACCCGGCCCACCCCGCACTGACCTGCAAGGACACCCCATGCGCGCCACCACCATCCACGCCCCGTACGACATGCGGGTCGAGGACGTCCCCGAGCCCGTCGTCGTACTGCCCACGGACGCCGTGGTCCGCGTCCTGCGCGCCTGCATCTGCGGCAGCGACCTGTGGGCGTACCGGGGCGAGGCCGCGCGGGAGCCGGGGCAGCGCATCGGGCACGAGTTCCTCGGGATCGTCGAGGAGACCGGCGGCGAGGTGGCCGGAGTCCGGCGCGGCGACCTCGTCGTGGCGCCCTTCATGTGGTCCGACGGCGTGTGCGACTACTGCCGCGAGGGCCTGACCACCTCCTGCGTGCACGGCGGCTTCTGGGGCGCGGTCGGCTACGACGGCGGCCAGGGCGAGGCCGTGCGCGTCCCGTTCGCCGACGGCACCCTGGTGCGGCTGCCCTCCGACGCCGCGTCCGACGACCACCTGCTGACCGCCCTGCTGACGCTCTCCGACATGATGGGCACCGGCCACCACGCGGCCCTCGGCGCGGGCGTCCGCGAGGGCTCCACCGTCGCCGTGGTGGGCGACGGAGCCGTGGGCCTGTGCGCCGTTCTCGCGGCCAAGCGGCTCGGCGCCGAGCGGATCATCGCGCTCGGCCGCCACGAGGCCCGCACGGACATCGCACGCCGCTTCGGCGCCACGGACGTCGTCGCCGCGCGCGGCGAGGCGGCCGTCGAAGCCGTCCGCGAGCTCACCGGCGGCCAGGGCGCGCACGCCGTCGTCGAGGCCGTCGGCACCGAGCAGTCCATGAACACCGCCGTGCACATCACCCGCGACGGCGGCGCCGTCGGCTTCGTCGGCGTCCCGCACGGCAGCGCCACCGGCCTCGACCTCACCGTCATGTTCGACCGGAACATCGCGCTGCGCGGCGGCGTCGCCCCGGTCCGCACCTACATCCCGCAGCTGCTGCCCGACATCCTGAACGGCACGATCGACCCGTCGCCCGTCTTCGACCTGACCGTCGGCATCGAGGACGTCCCCGCCGGCTACAAGGCGATGGACGAGCGCACCGCCCTCAAGGTCCTCGTCACCAACGACTGACCCGCGCGGAGCGGGGCGTCACCAGCGGATCGGGAGCGGCACGGCCGTCAGCACAGCCGACACCGCCACCACGACCCCGAGCACCACGACCTCCGCACGCGCGGGCACGTACGCGCGCGTGCGGACCCGCGCCCCGCGTCGGCCGAGCCTGAGCCGCGCGGCCAGCGCCAGCGCGGCGACGACGGCCACGAGCAGCGCCTTCGCCAGCAGGGTCCGCCCGTACGCCGTCCCGGTCAGCTGGTCCAGGACCGTGCCCGGCGGCATCCGGCGCAGAGTGCTGCACACCCCGGTCGCCGTGAGGGCGGCGAGCAGCAGCGCGGCCACGCGCGCGTAGCGGCTCAGCAGCGCCGTGCCCGCCATGGGGTCGGCGGCGCGCCAGGCCCGCAGGGTGCGCAGCGCGTACAGCAGCCCGCCGACCCACAGGGACGCGCTCGTCAGATGCACGAGCGTGAGCCCCGACCCCAGCAGCGCGCTGTCCTCGGTGGGCGGATGCGCGCGCAGCGCCTCCGCGACGACCACCGCGGCCAGCGGCAGCAGGGCGCGGTCCGGCCGCCCGGAGCGTGCGCACAGGGCCGCCACCAGGAAGGCGTTCACCTCCAGGAGGGCGAGGGTGCCGTCGCGCGTCCCGTAGAGGCCGCCGATGTCGAGGTCGCCGAAGCCGCGCGGGATCAGGTTCCCCGCGGAGACCACGGCGGCCAGCCCGAGCGCGGCGGCGAACCCGGCCCACGCGGCGTACGCGGACCACCGGCGCGGCGCCCGCAGCTCCGGCGCCACCCGCCGGGCCAGGAAGCCCGCGAACAGCTCGCCCGCCTGCACGCTCAGCGCCCCGAACAGCACCGCCCGCAGCAGCGCGATGCCGCCCGTGCCCGGAGCGGCCGCCTCGCCGGTGCCGTGGAGCGCCGCCCGCGGCCCGAGCATCGGGATCAGCGCCGCGAGGGCGACCAGGACGAGCACGGCGACGGCCCGCCCGGGTCCCGCGGGGCGCGCGGGCGCGGACATTTCGGTGGTGGGCGGTATCGAACTCACCACTGGATCTTCACCATCCGCCACGGATCCGGGCAAGTGCAGCGGAACGAAGGGAGTAAGGGGAAGGAACAAGAAGGGGCCGGGCGGCACACGCCACCCGGCCCCTCAGGAACAGACGTCCCGCTACTTGACTGCCTTCAGCGCGTTCACGATGCCGCTGCCGTAGAAGCCGTTGTCCGCCGTGCTGCCCTTGCACCAGGCGTCGACGACACCGTCGCCGTTGCCGTCGTAGTCGGCCGGGCAGGCCTGCTCGTCGGCCTGCGCCTTCATCATCGCCTGCAGCTCCGCCGGCGACGCCTTCGGGTGCGCCGACTTCAGCAGCGCCGCGACACCCGCCGCGTGCGGCGAGGCCATCGACGTGCCCTGCAGCCAGCCGTACTGACCGCCCGGCAGGATCGACAGGATGCGGCCGTTCTTCGACGGGGTGTCCGGGATCTGGTACTTGTCACCGCCCGGCGCCGCGATGTCGATGGCGTTGCGACCGTACGTCGAGTAGTACGACTTGGCCTTGTTCACGCCGGTCGCGCTGACCGTGACGACACCCTTCAGCTGGGTCGGCACGTCGAAGCACTTGTGCGGGTCGATCGTGCGCTCCACCGCGGTCGAGTCGTCCGGGCTGGAGTCGTCCAGGATCGCGTCCGAGTCGAGGTCGTGGTTGGAGTTGCCGGCCGAGGCCAGGTTCAGCGTGCCCTTGCGCTGGGCGTACGTCTGGGCCCGGTTCACCGCGTCGACGATGGCCCGCTGGTCGGGGTCGTCCATGCAGTTGTACAGCCACGGGTCCACGTAGTAGCTGTTGTTGGTGACCTCGATGCCGTGGTCGGCGGCGAACACGAAGGCGCAGACGACGGCCTCCGGGTAGAACAGCTCGCTGACCGGGTCGGCCACCTTGATGCCCGCGACCTTCACGCCCGGCGCGACACCGGCGACGCCCACGCCGTTGCGCGGGGCCGCGATCTCACCGGCGACGTGCGTGCCGTGGTAGTGCTCCGGCGTCGCGGGACGCCAGGCGCCCGGCGAGGTGTCCGCCTTGCCGCCGACACAGTTCGCCGACTGCGACGGCGAGAAGTTCGCGGCGATGTCGGGGTGCGTGTCGTCGACGCCCGTGTCGATGACACCGACCGTGACCTTGCTGCTGCCCGGGTTGATCTTCGCGGCCTGGTCCGCGCCGATGGCCCGGAGGTCCCACTGGTCGGCCTCCATCGGCTCCTGACCGGGGGCGGCCTCGGCGGCGAGCTTCTGGGCGTCCGCCTTCGAGAGCTTCTGCACGGCGCCCTCGTCGGTGGTGCCGGCCAGGCTCAGCGGCGCGGTGCGCGTGGCACCGGCCGAGGCGACGCCCTCGGTCGCGCGCAGCTGCTTGCCGAAGTCGGGGTTGGACGCGTGGACGACGAACACGCCTATCTTCGCGTACGTCTCGACTATGGAACCGCCGGCCGCGGATATCGCCTTGCTCACCGAGGCGATGGTGTGCGCGTCGGTGCTGCGCGTGTTCACCACGTAGGAGAGCGAACCGGCCTCGGAACCGGCCGTCACGGCAGGGGAGTCGGCGGGTGCGGCGACCGCGGAAGGCAGGAAGCCGAAGGAAGCCGTCAGAGCGATGCCGATCGGCAGGGCGAGGGCCATGCGGCGTCTGGCAGGCAGATGAGCCATGGGATCTCCACATCATCCGTCGTAGCGGGCGAATAAGGGAAAGCCCGGGACACAGGTGGTGCCCGGGCAGGTACATGACGTGTGGTGCGGCCTGAAGGTATCGCTGATCCCGCAGGTCAGCAACGGATTCGTAAATAAACAGGCGGAGTTGAACCACTCCCAGCGTGTCCCCGTGCCGTTGTGCAGGGAGCACGCGGGTGATCAGGCCCTCTGTCGGATCGCCCCGCACACCCCCTACCATCCGACCCCCGTCCCCGACCGCACTCGCATCACGAGGAGACTCTCCGTGGCCACCGACGCACCACCACCCCAGAAGGGCAGCCCCGACGAGCGGCCGGCGATGCCCTCCACCGAGGAGTTCGTCGAGGTGCAGCAGAGCGCGGAGTTCGGTGAACTGCGCCGTGCGCACCGCTCGTTCGCCTTCCCGCTGACCGTCGCCTTCATCGCCTGGTACCTGCTCTACGTCCTGCTGTCGAACTACGCGGGCGACTTCATGGGCACCAAGGTCCTCGGCAACATCAACGTCGCCTTCGTCCTCGGACTGGCCCAGTTCCTCACCACGTTCCTCATCGCCTGGTGGTACTCGAAGCACGCCGCCGCGAAGCTCGACCCCAAGGCCGAGGCCATCAAGTCCCGGATGGAGGGCGGCGCATGAGCCCCGCAGTGCACGTGCTCGCGGCAGGAGAGGCGAGCGAACACCGGCCGCTGATCATCGGCCTCTTCTCGGTGTTCGTCCTCGCGACGCTCGTCATCACCGTCTGGGCCGGCCGCCAGACCAAGGACGCCTCGGACTTCTACGCGGGCGGCCGGCAGTTCACCGGCTTCCAGAACGGCCTCGCCGTCTCCGGCGACTACATGTCCGCCGCGTCCTTCCTCGGCATCGCCGGCGCCATCGCCCTCTTCGGCTACGACGGCTTCCTCTACTCCATCGGCTTCCTCGTCGCCTGGCTCGTGGCGCTCCTCCTGGTCGCCGAACCGCTGCGCAACTCCGGCCGCTACACGATGGGCGACGTCCTCGCCTACCGGATGCGCCAGCGCCCCGTGCGCACCGCCGCGGGCACCTCCACGATCGTCGTCTCGATCTTCTACCTGCTCGCGCAGATGGCCGGCGCCGGCGTCCTGGTCTCGCTCCTGCTCGGCATCACCTCGGACGCGGGCAAGATCGGCATCGTCGCCCTCGTCGGCGTCCTGATGATCGTCTACGTCACCATCGGCGGCATGAAGGGCACCACCTGGGTGCAGATGGTCAAGGCGGTGCTCCTCATCGCGGGCGCCATCCTGCTGACCTTCCTGGTGCTCCTGAAGTTCGACTTCAACATCTCCGACCTGCTCGGCACCGCCGCGGACAACAGCGGCAAGGGCGCGGCGTTCCTGGAGCCCGGCCTCAAGTACGGCGCCACCTCCACGTCGAAGATCGACTTCATCTCGCTCGGCATCGCGCTCGTCCTCGGCACCGCGGGTCTGCCGCACATCCTGATCCGGTTCTACACGGTGCCGACCGCCAAGGCCGCCCGTAAGTCCGTCAACTGGGCCATCGGCATCATCGGCGCCTTCTACCTGATGACGATCGCGCTCGGCTTCGGCGCCGCCGCCCTCATCAAGCCGGAGGAGATCATCGCCTCCAACCCGGCGGGCAACACGGCCGCGCCCCTGCTCGCCCTGCATCTCGGCGGCACCGACTCCAACTGGGGCGCGATCCTGCTGGCCTCCATCTCGGCCGTCGCCTTCGCGACGATCCTCGCCGTGGTCGCGGGCCTCACCCTCGCCTCCTCCTCCTCGTTCGCGCACGACATCTACGCGAACGTCATCAAGAAGGGACAGGCCTCCGAGAAGCAGGAGATGAAGGCCGCCCGCTGGGCCACCGTCTTCATCGGCATCGTCTCGATCGCCCTCGGCGCCCTCGCCCGCGACCTCAACGTCGCCGGCCTCGTCGCCCTCGCCTTCGCGGTCGCCGCCTCCGCCAACCTGCCGACGATCCTCTACAGCCTCTTCTGGAAGCGCTTCAACACCAACGGAGCCCTGTGGTCGATCTACGGCGGCCTGTTCACCGCCGTCTTCCTGGTGCTCTTCTCGCCGGTCGTCTCCGGCAACCCGAAGACGTCGATGTTCAAGGGCGTCGACTTCCACTGGTTCCCGCTGGAGAACCCCGGCATCATCTCGATCCCCGTCGGCTTCCTGCTCGGCGTCCTCGGCACGTACCTGTCGAAGGAGAAGGCCGACAAGGGCAAGTACGCGGAGCTGGAGGTCCGGTCCCTGACCGGCACCGGAGCCCACTGACGGACCCGCGCGCACCGTGCTCCCGCCCCGGCCGGAGCACGGTGCGCTGGTAGCTCTCTACGACGGGAGCACCCCACGCTCGTGGGATCACCGGCCTCCCCGCTGTCGGCGGCGTCACGTAGGCTCGGTCGTGTCAGGCAGAACGCGATCACAGAACGCGACCAGGGAGGGGGCCCACGTGCTCATCGACACCTACGGCCGAGTGGCCACCGACCTGCGGGTCTCACTGACCGACAAGTGCAATCTCCGCTGCACCTACTGCATGCCCGAAGAGGGCCTGCAGTGGCTGGCCAAGCCGGACCTGCTCACCGACGACGAGATCGTCCGGCTCGTCCGCATCGCGGTCACCGAGCTCGGCATCACCGAGGTCCGCTTCACCGGCGGCGAGCCCCTGCTGCGCCCCGGCCTCGTCGGCATCGTGGAGCGCGTCGCGGCCCTGGAGCCCCGCCCCCGCATGTCCCTGACGACGAACGGGATCGGGCTCAAGCGCACCGCCGAGGCCCTCAAGGCCGCGGGCCTGGACCGGGTGAACGTGTCGCTGGACACGCTCCGTCCCGACGTCTTCAAGACCCTGACCCGCCGCGACCGCCACCAGGACGTCATCGAGGGACTCGCCGCCGCCCACGAGGCGGGCCTGACCCCCGTGAAGATCAACTCGGTCCTGATGCCGGGGCTCAACGAGGACGAGGCCCCCGAGCTCCTCGCCTGGGCCGTCGAGCACGACTACGAGCTGCGCTTCATCGAGCAGATGCCGCTGGACGCCCAGCACGGCTGGAAGCGCGACGGCATGATCACCGCGGGCGACATCCTCGCCTCCCTGCGGACCCGCTTCGAGCTGACCCCGGAAGGCTCCGACGAGCGCGGCTCCGCCCCGGCCGAGCGCTGGATCGTCGACGGCGGCCCGCAGCGGGTCGGCGTCATCGCCTCCGTCACCCGCCCGTTCTGCTCCGCCTGCGACCGCACCCGCCTCACCGCCGACGGCCAGGTCCGCACCTGTCTGTTCGCCACGGAGGAGACGGACCTGCGGGCGGCCCTGCGCTCGGACGCCCCCGACGCGGAGATCGCCCGCATCTGGAAGCTCGCCATGTGGGGCAAGAAGGCGGGCTCCGGCCTGGACGACCCGACCTTCCTCCAGCCCGACCGCCCCATGTCGGCGATCGGCGGCTGAGTCCGCCGGTCCGCTAGCCGGCTTCGGGCCGGGTCTCCCACTCGGCCAGCGTCACGACGTCCTTGAGGAACCCGCGCACCCCCAGGAACTGGCTGAGGTGCTCACGGTGCTCGTCGCAGGCCAGCCACGTCTTGCGGCGGTCCGGAGTGTGCAGCTTCGGGTTGTTCCACGCGAGCACCCAGACCGCGTCGGCGCGGCAGCCCTTGGCCGAGCACTGGGGGGTGGCGGGCGACGGTTCGGAGAGGTTCGCGAGGTTCACGCCCCCACCCTAAAGGCCCGGGAAATGGCGACGCCGAGCAGCCACGGGGGGAGCTGCCCGGCGTCGGTCCGTCGCTCCGACGGGGGATGCGGAGCGCGTACGCAGTATGCCACGCACACCCCTGGCCCCGGCACCGGAACAACATGATTGATCTGAGCTTTTCTTGAGCTTCGCCCCGGCCTCGCACCGGCCTCGAGAGGGTCTCGTGCAGGCCTCCGGGCAGGCTCCGAGACGGCGGAGCCGGACGCGGCTGCCGCTAGCGGCGGTCCTCCGCCACGGGTTCCGCCGGAGCGGCCGACGGGGCGGCGGAGATCATCGGGCGCAGGGGCGCCGTCACGAAGGTCGAGGGCAGCGCCGGCACGTTCTCCCGGCCCGCGTTCGCGATGACGACGGCGACATAGGGGAGCAGGGCGCCGAGGATCAGCGTCACGATCGCGACAGGACGCTGCACGTCCCAGAGCACCGCCGTGAGAATCACCGACACGGTGCGGATCGACATCGAGATGACGTAGCGGCGCTGCCGGCCCCGCACGTCCTCCGCGAGCCCCTGCCGGGCTCCGGTGATCCGGAAGACCTCTGCTCCGCCGTTGCCGTTGCGCTTCCGCATCACATTCCACCACCCGCAAGGTCGCCGGACTCTCCCCGGACCGGACTGCACTCCACGGTACGCCCGGGCCGTGCCGCCCACGAGACCGGGGGACACCCGGACGGGCCGTGCCGACTGCGCCGTCCCACGTACGGCCCGCCCCGACATGCGTCGTACGGAGTACGGCCGGAGACTGATCGCACGCGTGCGGCATGTGCCGCGCGCCCGGCGCCGTTTGAGGAGGCGACGACATGAGTTGGTTGTGGGCGATCATCGTGGGTTTCGTGCTGGGTCTGATCGCGAAGGCGATCCTTCCGGGCAAGCAGCAGATCCCACTGTGGCTGACGACGGTCTTCGGCATCCTCGGCAGCGTCCTGGGAAACTGGGTGGCCACCGGCATCGGGGTCAACGACACCCGGGGCATCGACTGGACCCGGCACCTGCTCCAGCTGATCGGCGCGGTCGTCGTCGTCGGCGTCGGCGACTGGCTGTGGACGTCGATGCGCGGCACCAAGCAGCGGGAATCGGCCTAGCCTCCGGCCCGCCCGGAGAAGACGGCGAAGGCCCGGCCCCGCGAGAGCGCGGGGCCGGGCCTTCGGCCGTACAACGGATGCGGGCGTCAGCCCGGGAACTCAGCCCGGGAGCTCAGCCCGGGAGCTCAGCCCGGGAGCTCAGCCCTGGACTCAGCCCTTGAGCTCCACCGCGGCCAGGTTCTTCTTGCCGCGGCGCAGCACCAGCCAGCGCCCGTGCAGCAGCTCGTCGGTTGAGGGCACGAAGTCCTCCGCGGCGACCTTCGCGTTGTTCACGTAGGCGCCGCCCTCCTTCACCGTGCGGCGCGCGGCCGACTTGCTGGCGACCAGGCCGACCTCGGCGAACAGGTCGACGGCCGGGGCCAGCTCGGTGACCTCGATCCGCGGCAGCTCGGACAGGGCGGAGGCGAGCGTCGCCTCGTCCAGGTCCGCGAGGCTGCCGTCGCCCTGGCCGAACAGCGCCTTCGACGCGGAGACCACGGCCGCCGTCTGGTCGGCGCCGTGCACCAGCGTCGTCAGCTCCTCGGCCAGCGCCCGCTGCGCGGCCCGCGCCTGCGGGCGCTCCTCGGTCTGCCGCTCCAGCTCCTCGATCTCCTCCCGGGACTTGAAGGAGAAGGTCCGCAGGAACTTGGAGATGTCCCGGTCGTCCGCGTTCAGCCAGAACTGGTAGAAGGCGTACGGCGAGAACATCTCCGGGTCCAGCCACACGGTGCCGGACTCGGTCTTGCCGAACTTGGTGCCGTCCGCCTTGGTGAGCAGCGGGGTGCCGATCGCGTGGACGACGGCCTCCGGGTGGACCCGGTGGATCAGGTCGGTGCCGGAGGTCAGGTTGCCCCACTGGTCGCTGCCGCCGGTCTGCAGGACACAGCCGTACTGCTCGTACAGCTTGAGGTAGTCCATGCCCTGGAGGATCTGGTAGCTGAACTCGGTGTAGCTGATGCCCGCGTCCGAGTTGAGCCGCCGCGAGACGGCCTCCTTCGCGATCATCTTGTTGACCCGGAAGTACTTGCCGACGTCGCGCAGGAACTCGATGGCGGACAGGCCCGAGGTCCAGTCCAGGTTGTTCACCATCGTCGCCGCGTGCGGGCCCTCGAAGTCGAGGAACTTCTCCACCTGGCCGCGCAGCCGCTCCACCCAGCCGGCGACGACCTCGGGCGAGTTCAGCGTGCGCTCCGCCGTCGGCTTCGGGTCACCGATCAGACCGGTGGCGCCGCCGACCAGACCCAGCGGACGGTGTCCCGCCTGCTGGATGCGCCGCATGGTGAGGATCTGCACCAGGTTGCCCAGGTGCAGGCTGGGCGCGGTCGGGTCGAAGCCGCAATAGAACGTGACCGGACCGTCCGCGAATGCCTTGCGCAGCGCGTCCTCGTCGGTGGACAGGGCGATCAGCCCGCGCCACTTCAGTTCGTCGACGATGTCCGTCACGGTCTGAGTCTCCTCGTACGTACCTGATGAATGAAGCTGATGAAGCAGATGAAGCAGATGTAGCTGGATGAACGCTGCCAGTCTATGGGCGTCAGACGCCCTGGCTGACCGAGCTCATGTTGAAGTCCGGCACCCGCAGGGCCGGCATCGCCGCCCTAGTGAACCAGTCGCCCCACTCGCGCGGCAGCGTCTTTTCCGTGCGCCCGGCCTCGGTGGCTCGCCCGAGGAGGTCCACCGGCGACTCGTTGAACCGGAAGTTGTTCACCTCGCCGACCACCTCGCCGTTCTCCACGAGGTACACGCCGTCCCGCGTGAGCCCGGTCAGGAGCAGGGTCGCCGGGTCGACCTCGCGGATGTACCAGAGGCAGGTCAGCAGCAGCCCGCGCTCCGTGTCCGCGACCATCTCGTCCAGGGAGCGTCCCGTGCCGCCGTCCAGGATCAGGTTGTCCCCGGCCGGCGCGACCGGCATCCCGGTCAGGGCGGCGCTGTGCCGGGTGGTGGACAGCTGCCGCAGCTCGCCGTCCGCGATCCACTCCGTGGCGCTCACCGGCAGCCCGTTGTCGAACACCGACGCGTCGTCCCCGGAGGAGTGCGCCAGGACGAACGGTGCGCACTCCAGACCCGGCTCGTACGGGTCGCTGCGCAGCGTCAGCGGCAGGGGGCTCAGCCGCTCGCCGACGCGGGTGCCGCCGCCCGGCTTGCTGAACACGGTCCGGCCCTCGGCCGCGTCCCGCGCGCCCGCCGACCACAGCTGGTAGATCAGCAGGTCCGCGACGGCCGTCGGCGGCAGCAGCGTCTCGTACCGCCCGGCGGGCAGGTCGATCCGGCGCTCGGCCCAGGCGAGGCGCTGGGCGAGCTCGGCGTCGAGCGCCCCCGGGTCGACGTCCTTGAAGTCCCGGGTGGAGCGGCCCGCCCATGCCGAGCGGGTGCGGTCCGGCGACTTCGCGTTCAGCTCCAGCGTCCCGTTCGGCTGGTCGTGCCGCAGCCGCAGCCCCGTCGACGTCCCCAGGTAGCTGGACGTCATCTCGTGGTTCGCGAAGCCGTACAGCTCCCGTCCGCCGGCCCGCGCCCGGGCGAACGCCTCGCCGAGCGCGGGCGCGAAGTCGGCGAACACCGCGGAGGACGTCTCGGCCGGCGCCTCGGTGAACGCGGCGGAGTGCGGTACGCCGTCCACGAGCGGCTGCGCGTCCTCGGCGGGTCCGGCCTTCGCGGCGGCCTCCTCCGCGGCCCGCACCAGCGGCTCCAGGTCGGCGGCCGTCACGGCGGCCCGGGACACGACCCCGGTCGCTGTGCCCTCCTTGCCGTCGACCGTCGCGATCACGGTCAGGGTCCGGCCGCGCGTCACGCCGTTCGTCGTCAGCGCGTTGCCCGCCCAGCGCAGATTGGCGGTCGAGGTCTCGTCGGCGATCACGACACAGCCGTCGGCCCGCGACAGCTCCAGGGCGCGCTCGACGATCTCGTACGGCTTGGTGGAACGCGGGCTCATCGACCGGCCTCCTGCGTCGTGTTGAGGATGTTGACGCCCTTGAACAGGGCCGAGGGGCAGCCGTGGGAGACCGCCGCGACCTGGCCCGGCTGAGCCTTGCCGCAGTTGAAGGCGCCGCCCAGGACGTACGTCTGGGGGCCGCCGACCGCCGCCATCGAGCCCCAGAAGTCGGTGGTCGTCGCCTGGTAGGCGACATCGCGCAGCTGCCCGGCGAGCCGCCCGTTCTCGATCTTGAAGAAGCGCTGGCCGGTGAACTGGAAGTTGTAGCGCTGCATGTCGATCGACCAGGACCGGTCGCCCACGACGTAGATGCCGCGGTCCACGCCCGCGATCAGGTCCTCCGTCGACAGACCGCCCGGGTCCGGCTGGAGCGACACGTTCGCCATCCGCTGCACCGGGACGTGCCCGGGGGAGTCGGCGTACGCGCAGCCGTTGGACCGCTCGAAACCGGTCAGCTTCGCGATCCGGCGGTCCAGCTGATAGCCGACGAGCGTCCCGTCCTTCACCAGGTCCCAGGACTGCCCGGCCACGCCCTCGTCGTCGTAGCCGATCGTCGCGAGCCCGTGCTCGGCCGTCCGGTCGCCCGTCACGTTCATGATCTCGGAGCCGTACTTGAGCTTGCCGAGCTGGTCGAACGTGGCGAAGGAGGTGCCCGCGTACGCCGCCTCGTAGCCGAGCGCGCGGTCCAGCTCGGTGGCGTGCCCGATCGACTCGTGGATCGTCAGCCACAGGTTCGACGGGTCCACGACCAGGTCGTACGAACCGGCCCGCACGCTCGGGGCGCGCATCTTCTCCGCGAGCAGCTCGGGGATCTGCGCGAGCTCGCTCTCCCAGTCCCAGCCCGTGCCCGTCAGGTACTCCCAGCCGCGCCCGACCGGCGGCGCGATCGTGCGCATCGAGTCGAACTCGCCGCTGGAGTCGTCCACGGAGACGGCGTTCAGCTGCGGGTGGAGGCGGACCCGCTGCTGCGTGGTCACCGTGCCGGCTGTGTCCGCGTAGAACTTGTTCTCGTGGACGCTGAGCAGCGCGGCGTCCACGTGCGACACCCCGTCGGCCGCGAGCAGCCGCGCGCTCCAGTCGGCGAGCAGCCCCGCCCGCTCCTCCTCCGGCACGGAGAAGGGGTCGATCTCGTACGAGGAGACCCAGGTCTGCTCCGCGTGCACCGGCTCGGCCGCCAGCTCGACGCGCTCGTCGGACCCGGCCGCCTTGATCACCTTCGCGCTCAGCTGCGCCATCGCGACGGCCTGCGATGCCACCTTCGCCGCCGCGTCCATCGTCAGGTCGACCCCGGACGCGAAGCCCCACGTACCGCCGTGCACGACCCGCACCGCGTAGCCCAGGTCCGTCGTGTCGGAGGAACCCGACGGCTTGGCGTCCCGCAGCCGTACCGCCGCGCTGCGCACCCGCTCGAACCGGAAGTCGGCGTGCTCGGCGCCCAGCGCCCGCGCGCGGGCCAGCGCCGCGTCGGCGAGCGCCCGCAGCGGCAGCGCCGTGAAGGTTTCATCGATCGTATGAGGCACGAATGTCTCCCTTTCGTCACCACCGTGAGCCCCGATCATGTCGCGCGGCGGGGGTGCGCGGCCAGACCTTTCTGTAGGGACTCGACAGGGACTCGAGGGCGGCGCTGTGGATGGTCGATTCTCCGTACCCCGGGTCGTACCGATAGGTTTCCGAGGTACGACGACCGCTATCGAAAGGGTGATCCGTTGAGCCGCTCGGTTCTCGTCACCGGAGGAAACCGGGGCATCGGCCTCGCCATCGCCCGCGCATTCGCGGAGGCCGGCGACAAGGTCGCGATCACGTACCGCTCGGGCGACCCGGCGGAGCTCGAGAAGCTGGGTCTTCTCGCCGTCAAGTGCGACATCACCGACGGCGAGCAGGTGGAGCAGGCCTACAAGGAGATCGAGGACAAGCACGGTCCCGTCGAGGTCCTCGTCGCCAACGCCGGCGTCACCAAGGACCAGCTCCTCATGCGCATGTCCGAGGAGGACTTCACGTCCGTCCTCGACACCAACCTCACGGGCACCTTCCGGGTGGTCAAGCGTGCCAACCGCGGCATGCTGCGCGCCCGCAAGGGCCGCGTCGTGCTGATCTCCTCCGTCGTCGGGCTGCTCGGCTCCGCGGGGCAGGCGAACTACGCCGCCTCCAAGGCCGGTCTCGTCGGCTTCGCGCGCTCCCTCGCCCGTGAGCTCGGGTCGCGCAACATCACCTTCAACGTCGTCGCCCCCGGTTTTGTCGACACCGACATGACCCAGGCGCTCACCGACGAGCAGCGCGCGGGCATCGTCGCCCAGGTCCCGCTCGGCCGGTACGCGCAGGTCGAGGAGATCGCCGGTGTGGTGAAGTTCCTGACCTCGGACGACGCCTCGTACATCACTGGAGCCGTCATCCCGGTTGACGGCGGACTGGGAATGGGTCACTGACGAACATGGCTGGAATCCTCGAGGGCAAGAAGATCCTCATCACCGGTGTGCTGATGGAGTCCTCCATCGCCTTCCACGCCGCGAAGCTGGCCCAGGAGCAGGGCGCGGAGATCATCCTCACCGCCTGGCCCCGGCCCACGCTGACCGAGCGCATCGCGAAGAAGCTGCCGGAGCCCGACAAGGTCAAGGTCCTGGAGCTCGACGTCTCCAACGACGAGCACCTCGCCCGCCTGGAGGGCCAGGTCCGCGAGCAGCTGGGCGACCGCCTCGACGGCGTCGTGCACTCCATCGGCTTCGCGCCGCAGGACGCGCTCGGCGGCAACTTCCTCAACACGCCGTTCGAGTCCGTGGCCACGGCCATGCACGTCTCGGCGTTCTCGCTGAAGTCGCTCACGATGGCGCTGCTGCCGCTCATGTCCGAGGGCGGCTCCGTCGTCGGCCTCACCTTCGACGCGCAGTTCGCGTGGCCGCAGTACGACTGGATGGGCCCGGCCAAGGCCGCGCTCGAGGCCACCAGCCGCTACATGGCGCGTGACCTGGGCAAGCAGAACATCCGCTGCAACCTGATCTCGGCGGGCCCGCTCGGCTCCATGGCCGCCAAGTCCATCCCGGGCTTCGGCGAGCTGGCCTCCGTGTGGGACACCCGCTCCCCGCTGGAGTGGGACCTGAAGGACCCGGAGCCGGCCGGCCGCGGCATCGTCGCGCTGCTCTCCGACTGGTTCCCGAAGACCACGGGCGAGATCATCCACGTCGACGGCGGCCTGCACGCCATCGGAGCCTGACCCCCGGCCCGGATGGGCCCCGGATGGGTCAACAATCCGGGCCGTCACGAGGGACCTCCACGCACTCTGGGTGCGGGAGGTCCCTTCGTGCGTCTCAGCCACCGGATAGCCACCGTTCTCGCGGCGCTCGCCCTGGTGGGCGCCGGCGCGGACAGCGTCGCCGCGCCCGAGCCCTTCGGGGCCGGGTGCCGGGTCAGGGTCGACGGGTCACGGGTGAGCGCGACCTGCCACAACCCGTACCCGGCCGTCGACCGGGTCGCCCTGCACGTCGAGTGCGACCGCTGGTGGGACATCGACACGGACACCGCGCCGCGCGCGGTCGGCCCGGCCGAGACCGTACGGCTCGCCGGGCGCTGCTGGAAGGACGTACGCAGCGCCTGGGTCAGTCACCGGAAGGCGCGGTGAGCCGGCCCGACCGGCACAGGAACGCGTAACCGGCCGCCTCCGTCGCGGCGGTCTCCGCGTCCCCCTCACGGATCGCGTCCACCAGCGCCGTGTGGTCCATGTTGTTCTCCTCCGTCAGCCGCTCGCCGACGTCCTCGCGCAGCCAGTCCCGCAGCACCTCGCCGAGGTCCGCGTACATCGCCGTCATCACGTCGTTGTGCGACGCGGCCACCACCGCGAGGTGGAACGTCGAGTCCGCCGTCACGAACGCCTCGGCGTCGCGCGCCTCCCACGCCTCCTCCCGGCGCAGGAGCAGGGTGTGCAGCTGCTTCAGGTCCCGCTCGGTGCGCCGCTGCGCGGCCAGTGCGGCGGCGCTCGACTCCAGCGTGGAGCGCAGCTCGGCGATGTGCCGCGGATCGGCGTCCGCGAACCGCCGCTGCATCACACCGGCCAGCTCGCTGGTGGCCACCACGTAGGTGCCCGAGCCCTGCCGGATGTCGAGGAGCCCGTTGTGCGCGAGGGCGCGGACCGCCTCGCGCACCGTGTTCCTCGCCACACCGAGCTGCTCGACGAGCTCCGGCTCGGTGGGGATCCGGGAGCCCACCGGCCACTCGCCCGAGGAGATCTGGGCGCGCAGGGCGGAGATGACCTGCTCGGACAGGGCCGAGCGCCGGGGGGAGGTCAGTGCCATGACGTTCCTTCGTGCTTGCTCGTACGAACGCGGAGGGGCGGGCCGAGGGGCGGGCCCCCAGGTCCAGTGTGACGCAATCCGATTGGACAACCAATCATCCCATGATTCTAATATGGGTCTCATGGCTAGTGAGGAAACCCCGACGATGGCACCACCGACCGCCCCGACGAGCACCCCGACCGCGGAGTCGGTCAAGAGCACCGCCCCACGCACCTGGGCGCTGCGCCTGGTGACTGTCGGCATCGTCCTCGCCGCCCTGAACCTGCGCCCCGCCGTCACCAGTCTCGGCGCCCTCCTCGAAGAGGTCCGCGACGGGCTCGGCATGAGCGGCAGCGTCGCCGGCGTCCTCACCTCCGTGCCGCCGCTCTGTTTCGCGCTCTTCGGCTCGATGGCCCCGCGCCTCGCCAAGCGCTTCGGCCCCGCCGCCGTCGTCTGCTTCGGCATGGCCGCCATCGCCGCCGGCCTGGCCCTGCGCCCCTTCACGGGGAACACGGTCGCCTTCCTGGCCGCCACCGCCCTCGCCCTCATGGGCATCGCGGTCGCCAACATCCTGATGCCGGTCGTCGTCAAGCGCTGGTTCCCCGACCGCGTCGGCTCCATGACCGGCCTCTACTCGATGGCCCTGGCCGCCGGCACCTCCACCGCCGCCGCGATCACCGTCCCGGTGACCGACGCCATGGGCGGCGACTGGAAGGCCGGCCTCGCCGTGTGGTCCGTGCTCGCCGCGGCGGCCGTGCTGCCCTGGCTCCCGCTGGTCCGCGACCGGCGCGACCGGCAGGACGCCGGACAGGCCGCCCCGGCCGTCGAGTCCGTGCCCGCCGAGGCCGACGGCTCCAGGCTGCGCATCGCCCGCAGCCGCACCGCCTGGGCGCTCGCCTGCTTCTTCGGCCTCCAGGCCACCGCCGCGTACATCACCATGGGCTGGATGGCGCAGATCTTCCGCGACGCCGGGGTCTCCGCCTCGACCGCCGGAGTGCTGCTCGCCGTCTGCATGGTCATGGGCGTGCCGCTCGGCTTCGTCATCCCGCGCGTCGCCGCCCGGCTGTCCAGCCAGGGCCCGATGGTGATCTTCCTCGGCGCGTGCGGCCTCGCCGGCTACGCGGGCCTGTACTTCGCCCCGGCCTCCGGCGCCTGGATCTGGGCGGTCCTGCTCGGCATCTCCAACTGCTCCTTCCCGCTGGCCCTCACGATGATCGGCATGCGCGCCAGCACCGGCGCCGGCGTCGTCAAGCTCTCCGGCTTCGCCCAGTCCACCGGTTACCTGATCTCGATCCCGGGCCCGCTGCTCGTCGGCGTCCTCTACCAGCACAGCGGCGGCTGGGGCGTGCCCATCGCGCTGATGGCCGCGCTGATGGTGCCGCAGATCGTGGTCGGCGTCTTCGCCGGACGCAACCGCACGGTCGAGGACGAGGCCGCCGCGGCGGCCTGACCCCGGGGGCCGGACGGCGGGGGACGGGTGCGACACTTGCCGCATGTCGCCTGTGCTCGAACCCAACCCCCAGAACGGCCAGAAGAAGCTTCTCGCCGTCTTCGGCGCGATGCTCGCCATCACCGTCGTCATCGCCGTCATCGCGACGATCGTCTCCCCGTGACCGGGTGACCCGGCCCGGCCGCGCGCCGGAGGGTGGGGATATCTCCACCGTCCCCTAGGGGGCCAGGGTCAGGGTCGAGTGGGTGGATCACCGGATGGGCCCGGGCCCGTCCGGTCCGTACCGTCGAAGTGTCGCCCCGACCGGGCGGCCCACCGCGGTGGCGGACCGCGGCGCCCACGGACCCGGAGGCAGCCATGCAGGCCCCCACGCACACCCGGACCCACCCGGCGGCGACGGGTGGCGCGGACACCCGGCTGCCCTGGTGGGCGGTCGTCCTGCCCGCCGTCGCGTTCGCGGCCCTGCTCCTGCTGATCCTCAACCCGGCGGACGCGCAGGCCGCCGCGGGCGACCCCACCTTCACCCACGTACTCGAACGCGCCAGGGAACTCATCCAGCGCTGAGCCGCCCGCACGGCTGTTCACCCGTGCCGGGCGAGCGCGTCAACTCCCTGCGCCTCATGGCCGGTTTCGTGCGAAGCTGGGATCCATGAGCGTCGCAGAACCCCGCAGGATCGTCCTTTTCCGGCATGCCAAGGCGGACTGGCCGCAGGTCTCCGACCACGACCGGCCGCTCGCCGAGCGGGGCCGCAGGGACGCCCCCGTCGCCGGCCGCAGACTGGCCGACTCCGGCATCCCGTTCGGCCTGGCCCTCTGCTCGACCGCCGCCCGCACCCGCGAGACCTGGAAGCTCGCCGTCGCCGAGCTGCCCGAGCGGCCCAGGACCGTGTACGAGGAGCGGATCTACGAGGCCTCGCCGGGCGAGCTGATCGCCGTGCTGAACGAGACGCCGGACGACGTGCGCGACCTCGTCCTCATCGGCCACAACCCCGGCGTCCAGGCCCTCACCGAGATCCTCGCCAAGGACGCCGAGGGCGACACCCGGCAGCGCGTGGACCGGCGCGGCTTCCCCACGGCAGCCTTCGCCGTCCTCACCTTCTCCGGCCCCTGGAAGAGCCTGGAGCCCGGCACCGCGACCCTCGTCGACTACTGGGCGCCCAGCGAGTGACACGCACGAGGCGCGGGCCCCGGAAGGACCGGGACCCGCGCCTCACGTCTGCCGTCCGGCAGTTCAGCCCTCATGCGTGTCCGCGGCCTCGACCTCTTCGCGGGTGATCCCGAGCAGGTACAGGACCGTGTCGAGGAACGGCACGTTCACCGCCGTGTGCGCGGCCTCGCGCACCACCGGCTTCGCGTTGAAGGCGACCCCGAGGCCCGCCGCGTTCAGCATGTCCAGGTCGTTCGCGCCGTCGCCGATCGCCACCGTCTGCGCGAGCGGCACCCCGGCCTCCGCGGCGAACCGGCGCAGCAGCCGCGCCTTCCCGGCCCGGTCCACGATCTCGCCGGTGACCTTGCCGGTCAGCTTCCCGTCGACGATCTCCAGCGTGTTGGCCTGCGCGAAGTCGAGCCCGAGCCGCTCCTTCAGGTCGTCCGTGACCTGCGTGAACCCGCCGGACACGACGCCCACTTGGTAGCCGAGCCGCTTGAGCGTACGGATCAGGGTGCGGGCCCCCGGCGTCAGCCGGACCTCGCTCCTGACCTTGTCCACGACCGACGCGTCGAGCCCCTCCAGGAGCGCCACGCGCGCGTGCAGCGACTGCTCGAAGTCCAGCTCGCCCCGCATCGCCGCGGCCGTCACCTCGGCGACCTTGTCCTCGCAGCCCGCGTGCGCCGCGAACAGCTCGATCACCTCGTCCTGGATGAGCGTCGAGTCGACGTCCATCACGACGAGCCGCTGCGCGCGCCGGTGCAGACCGGCCGCGACCACCGCGACGTCCACGCCCAGGCGCGCCGCCTCCGTGGCCAGCGCCGTGCGCAGCCGCTCCGTCTCCGTGCCGGACACCGCGAACTCGACGGCGGTCACGGGGTACTTGGCGAGCCGGAAGATGCGGTCGATGTTGCCGCCGGTCGCAGTGATGGACGCGGCGATGGCGGCCGTCGACTCGGCGGTGAGCGGGTGGCCGAGGACCGTGACCAGCGAGCGGCCCACACCGCGCGGCCGGTTGTCACCGGTGCCGGAGATGATCTCGGCCTGCATCCGGATGGACTCCGCCCAGCTGTGGACGGTGGCCCGCAGCTCGCCGTCGAGGCCGGCCGGCGGGGCGGTCACCAGGGCGCACAGGACGATGCGGCCACGCGTGACGACCTGCTCGATGTCGACCACGTCGACGGAGTAGGCGGCGAGGGTGTCGAACAGTCCGGCCGTGATGCCGGGCCGGTCCTTGCCGAAGATCTTGACCAGGAGAGTCGGGACATCGGCCGCGAGACCGGCCGGGGCGTCAGCAGGGTGCTGGGGCTGCGAAGCGCTCATGATGTTTCTACGTTATCGGGCCTGTGTACGAAGCCGCTGCCGCGGTCCGAGTGCCGGACACGGCTGCTTCGTTGTCGGGTGCGGGTCCGGTGGGGCTTCTCGCGCAGTTCCCCGCGCCCCTGAGATGCATGGCGCTTCGCGCCGCATCTCCCCGACAAAGGCGCCGGGCGCCTTTCATCTGGGGAAGGCGCGGCGAAGCCGCAGCCTTCCAGGGGCGCGGGGAACTGCGCGACCAGCCCCCACCGGCCCGCGGCCCCGCGTCGACCTAAAGCCCCCCATCCGTAGGAGGAGGCGGCGGCGGAGGCGGAGGAGGCGGCCAGGACGCGGAGCGCGGACGCTTGGAGGGCCGCGGCGGCCGGAGCGGCGCCGCCATCGTGGGCGCCGCCGAGACATCGTCCCGCACCTCGCCCCGGGGCGGATCGGGCTCCGGCTCCCGATACGGGTTCTCCGGGATGTCCGGCGAACCGTACGGGTGGGGCGGGTCGTACGGCCCCGGCTGCGGACCGGCTGCCTCGGGGGCCGACAACGGCGCCGCGCGGGCCCCCGCGGCGCCGGTCCACACGGCCGACAGCGCCCCGCAGGCCCCCGCAACCGCCCCCCACACCGCCCCGAGCAGCAAAGCCACCCCCGTACGACCGTGCAGCTCCACGCCCGCGCCGAACGCGTCGAAGCCCAGGACCGACAGGGACGAGGACGCGGAGACGTCCGTGAGCCGCACCAGGAGGGGGAGGGCCACGGCGGTGACCACGCCGAGCCGGAGCGCGCAGTGCGCCGAGAAGACGAGCACGCCCTGGCGCGGCCCGCGCGGGGTGCGGGCCGCCGTGAGGACCCCGGCGCACAGCATCATCAGGGCCGCGGCCAGGGGCAGCAGCCACACCCGCCCGTCCAGCTCGGCGAGCCTGCCCACCGTCACCGGCTCGTCCGCCGACACCCGGAGCAGCTCCCCGAGCGGGTCCGGCAACAACTGCGCGAGCCCACCCGTCGCCGCCCCGTCCCAGGGCACGAACAGCCCCAGAGGCACCGCGAGCCACACCCCGTTCGGCGCCCCGAGCAGCGCCGCGCCCGCGATCCGCCGCGGGTGCTCGTCGCCGGCCATCGCGTACGCCGCCGCGGCGAGGCCGGCGAGCACCGCCACCAGCACCACCCCGACGAGCGCCGACACCGCGGGCCGCACCACCCGGTGCAGCGGGTCCAGGGCGCGCGGCAGCGGAGTGCGCCGCGACGCCAGCAGCGCGATGAGCAGCACCCCGAGCACGAACACCGCACCGCCCACCAGCGTCGGCCCCGTCCGCACCGTGAAACCCACCGACGCCTTCGCCCCCGCGAGGTCGCCGAGCCGGTCGGGCAACAGCCCCGCGATACCGCCCGGTAGCCGGTCGGTGATCCCCGCGGGCAGGCCCCCCTTGTCTGGAATGCCCCCAAGACCCAGCTTCGTACCGTCAATCGTGATGAGGTCGTGACCCGCCCACGACAACCCGCCGAGCAGTCCGAGAAAGAGGACCGCCACCGTGCCCGCGCGGGCCGCCAGCTCCCCGAAACCGACCTCGATCGCCCCTGAACGCAGGGATCGCAGGAAGAACCAGCTGAGCAGCAGCGCGCCCGTGAGCCCCACGCCCAGCGGGGCGACGTCGATCGCCGTGTGGGCCTGCGCCGTGTCCAGACCGAAGGCCGAGACGTCGCCGGACGGTGCCACGCGCCCGCCGACCCCGAGCGTCACGACCGCGGCCGTCATCGGCCCGAGGGAACCGGCCGCGTCCGCGTCCAACAGGTGCAGACCCAGCGCCGCCACCCCGACCATCCCGATGAAAGCCCAGCTCACAGCGGCGACGGCCGAGATCAGCACATCGCCGGCGAGCGCAGCACCCGGCCGCCGAGTGTGCCGGCCGGTCTCCGTCACGGACATCTTGGACCCCCCGATCCGTCCCGCAACGCCCCTGATTTCCCATTTACTCATGATCCGTAGGGAGTTGTGGGCTCTTACCACTCTCGGGGCCCGTATCTCCTCCGTCAACGGCGTGCGCGAGGAGAGGGCGGAAGAGTCTTCACAACCCCCGACGCAAGGCCCGACTTTCGGTCACGGGGGGCTTCCTGAAATAGTTCCTCACGATGTTCGACATCCCTAGACTCCCCATGACGGGGGCAAAAATCGGGGGACAACTCAGTGGGGCATGGAGTGCCTGAACTCGTACTGGAATTGAACGGCAGGACCTGGACGCTCGACCCGTCCAGGCCGTACACCCTCGGGCGTGACCCCGGGGGAGACATCGTGCTCGACGACGCCCGGGTGTCCTGGCGTCACGCCACGATCAGCTGGGGCGGCCGCAGTTGGGTCATCGAGGACCACGGGTCGACCAACGGCACCTTCGTGCAGGGGCAGCGGATCCACCAGATGGAGATCGGTCCCGGCTCCTCGGTGCATCTGGGCAACTCGACCGACGGTCCCAAGGTCAGCGTGCAGGGCAGCGCGCAGGCCGCCGCCGTGGCCACGCCGCCGCAGCAGCATGCGCAGCAGGCCCCGCAGCAGCACCAGCAGCAGGCCGCCGCACCCGCGTGGCCCCAGCAGCAGGCGCAGCAGCAGCCCCCGCAGCAGCAGGCCTGGAACCAGCAGCCGCCGGTGCAGAAGGTGCCGCAGCAGCAGGGCGGCCCGGCCGGCGCCCCGCCGGTCTACGGCGACCGCAGTCCCACGACCTTCCACCAGGTCGCCCTCGGCCGCGTGATGCGCATCGGTCGTGCGCTGGAGAACGAGCTGGTGGTCTCCGACCTCCAGGTCTCCCGCCACCACGCCGAGTTCCACGCGACGCCCGACGGCCGCTTCGAGATCCGCGATCTCGGCTCGCACAACGGCACGTACGTCAACGGTCAGCCGATCGCCAAGGGCGGCTCCCAGCTGCTCGGCCCGAACGACATCGTCGGCGTCGGTCACTCGACGTTCCGTCTGGTCGGCGACCGGCTGGAAGAGTTCGTCGACACCGGTGACGTCTCCTTCTCGGCGCGCCACCTCACGGTGACCGTCGACGGCGGCAAGCAGATCCTCAAGGACGTCTCCTTCGGCGTCCCCGAGAAGTCGCTGATCGCCGTCATCGGCCCCTCCGGCTCCGGAAAGTCCACCCTCCTCAAGGCGCTCACCGGCTACCGGCCCGCCAACCAGGGTGACGTCCTCTACGACAACCGGAACCTGTACAAGCAGTTCGCCGAACTGCGTCAGCGCATCGGTCTGGTCCCGCAGGACGACATCCTGCACAAGGAGCTGACCGTCAAGAAGGCGCTCAAGTACGCGGCCAAGCTCCGCTTCCCCGCCGACACCAGCGAGCAGGAGCGCGAGCAGCGCATCGACGAGGTGCTGCGCGAGCTCAAGCTGGACATCCACAAGGAGAAGAAGGTCACCTCCCTCTCCGGTGGCCAGCGCAAGCGTGTCTCGGTGGCCCTGGAGCTGCTGACCAAGCCGTCCCTGATCTTCCTGGACGAGCCCACCTCGGGCCTCGACCCGGGCATGGACCGCGACGTCATGCAGCTGCTGCGCGGCCTGTCCGACGACGGCCGCACGGTCCTCGTCGTCACCCACTCCGTGGCCGAACTCGCTCTGTGCGACAAGCTCCTCGTCATGGCGCCGGGCGGCTCGGTGGCCTACTTCGGTCCGCCGGAGGAAGCGCTCAACTTCTTCGGCTACGACACCTGGGCCGACGTCTTCTCCGCCTTCGAGAACTACCGCGACTACGACTGGGCGGGCCGCTGGAAGGGCTCGCAGCACTACCAGATGTACGCCGCGGACATCGACGCCGTCGCCCCGCAGTCGGTGCAGATGCCGCCGCCCGCCGCGGTCAGGCCGCCCAAGCCGCAGCCGTGGGGCGCCCAGCTGATCACGCTGATCCGCCGCTACGTCTCGGTGATCGCCTCCGACCGGGGCTTCCTCGGCCTGATGGTGATCCTGCCCGCGGTCCTCGGCGTCGTCTCGACGGTCATCCCGGCCGACTTCGGCCTGGCCCCGCCCAAGCCGCCGTCCCGGTTCAACGGCGACGCGGGCACGATCATGCTGATCCTCGCGGTCGGCATGTGCTTCTCCGGCGCGGCGAACTCGGTCCGTGAGCTGATCAAGGAACGGGTCATCTACGAGCGTGAACGGGCCACCGGCCTGTCCCGCTCCGCGTACCTGATGTCCAAGGTCATCGTGCTCGGCGTCATCACGGCCATCCAGGGCGTCATCATCTGCGCCATCGGCTTCGTCCCCCGGGACCTGCCGAAGGAGGGCCTGCTGATGCCGCCGGCCGTCGAGCTGTGCCTGGTGATCATCGCGCTCGGCTTCACGTCGATGATGTTCGGCCTCGTCATCTCCGCGCTGGTGAAGACCGCCGAGAAGACCATGCCGCTGCTGGTCATGTTCGCCATCGTCCAGGTCGTCTTCACCGGCGTCCTCTTCCAGGTCTACGGTTCGCCCGGCCTGGAGCAGTTCGCCTGGCTGATGCCGTCTCGCTGGGCCATCGCCGGCACCGGCGCCACCCTGGACCTGGCGCACCTCATGCCGCCGTGGGACCAGAAGAACCCGACCGACCTCGACCCGCTGTGGGAGCACTCGGTCGGCCAGTGGGGCATCAACCTCACCGTCCTGATCGCGCTCGGCGTCGTCTGCGGCTTCTTCGTCCAGCGTCTGCTGCGCCGCCACGAGCCCGAGGTCATGCGCAAGTAGTCACGGCTCACGTACGACGGAGAAGGGGGGGGGCCCGGGGGGGGGGGGGCCCGCGGGGGGGGGGGGGGGGGGGGGGGGGGGGGGGGGGCCCCGCGGGGGGGGCCGCCGGGAG
>NZ_JBVHMU010000001.1:762216-774990 GCF_055558275.1 Streptomyces sp. NPDC025806
TGGCGGTGCCCGCCCACGCCCGGGTGTTAGTGCTATCTTTCACGCGTAACATGGGGGGGGGGGGGGGGCCCCCCGGGGGGGGGGCCCCCCCCTTCTCCGTCGTGGGGGTGGTACGGCGTGCGCCGGAGACCCGGAGGTCCCGTCAGCGAGTCTCGGTACGCGCCGGGCGACCTCAGTACGCGCTGTTGACGTTGTCGATCGAGCCGTACTTGTCGGCCGCGTAGTTCGCGGCGGCCGTGATGTTGGCGACCGGGTCGTAGATGTTCGTCGAGGTGCCGGCGACGTGGTACGCGTTGAACGTCGGCGGGATGACCTGCAGCAGACCCTTCGAGGGGATGCCGTTGATCGCGTTGATGTCCCAGCCGTTCATGGCGTTCGGGTTGCCGGAGGACTCGCGCATGATGTTGCGGTGCAGGCCGTTGTAGGAGCCCGGGATGCCCTTCGCCTTCATGATGGCGAGGGACTCCTTGATCCAGCCGTCGAGGTTGTTGGCGTAGACCGGCTTGCGGGCGGCGGCGCGGGAAGCGGCCTCGCGGACCTCGCGGTCCTTCTTGGCCTTGGCCTCGGCGTCGGCCTTCGCCTTCGCGTCGGCGGCGGCCTTGTTCTTGGCGTCCTGCTCGGCCTTCAGCTTGGCGGCGATCGCCTTGGCCTTCTCGGAGGCGGCGGCCTGCTGGCTGGTGACGCTCGCGTGGACGTCCTTGATGCGCTGCGCACCCGCGTCGGTCGTGAACGCGACGGGGGCGGAGGAGACCTCCTCGGCCTGGGCCTGCGTGTCGTGACCCGGCACCAGAGTGATCGCCAGGGCGGCGGCGCCGAGCGAGGCGACACCGGCGATGGAGAACTTGTGGGCCCGGGTCAGCGGACTATGGCCAAGGGCGCGGAGCTGCTTCATGAGACGGGGACCTCTCGGTGGTTTGGGGGACGGACGTTGCGGGCAGAACCTTCCGGCGCTGAGCAACGGGGGCAATTCTTAGCGGTCGCAAAATTGCGTGGCAAAGGTGTGACGTACGAAGCCGGGTAGTGGATCACAGAACGCGCAAAAAGGACCGGGAGCCAGTTTTCGGCTCCCGGTCCTTGCGTTTTCTCGGGACCAAAGTCCCATCTCGGTCCACTAGGCGACTTCGTAGGTGACGTGCACCCTATGCGCGGCATCACACGGGGCCGCCCCCTGTCTCACGGATAGTTGCCGGTGCAACGCACTCGGTGAGGTCAGTGAGCCGCTTCCGGCGGCAGCACCAGATGCACGTCCCCGAACTCGTGCCACAGGTACCGGCCGCGCAGCGCCTCCTCGTACGTACGGCGCACCGCGTCCCGCCCCGCGACCGCCTCCAGCATCTGCAGATGCGAGGCCTCGGGCTCGTGCAGCCCGGTCAGCAGACCGTCCACCACCCGCACCCCGCGCTCCGGCGTCACCACCAGCTCCGTCCAGCCGCGCGCCGCACGCACCACCCCGTCCGCGCCCGCCGCCGACTCCACGGCCCGCACACCGGTCGTCCCCACCGCCACGACCCGCCCGCCGGCCGCCCGCGCCGCGTTGATCAGCCGCGCCGACGTCTCCGGCACCTCGAAGCGCTCCGCGTACGGCGGCTCGTGCGCCTCCGCCGACGACACCCCCGTGTGCAGCGTGACCGGAGCGAACTGCACGCCCCGCCGCACCAGCGCCGCCACCGCCCGCTCCGTGAACGGCCGCGCCGCACTCGGCATCTCCGCGCTCCCCGCCCCGTCCGCGTACGGCAGCGCGAACACCGTCTGATACGCGGACAGCGGCTGGTCCCGCCGCGTGTAGGCGTACCGGATCGGCCGCCCGTGCCGGCGCAGCACCTCCGGCACGTCCCCCGTCGCCCGCACCCACCACAGCCGGTCCCCGCCCGCCGAGACCCGCTCCTCGAACACGAGGTGCACGCACCCCGGCAGCGACACCACTTCCCCCGCGGGCCCGCCCGCGCGCGGGCGCGTGGTCCCGCGCCCGTCCGGATCCCGCACCTCGACGGCCCACCGCCCGTCGTCGCCCCGCGCCGAGAAGTGCACCACCACGCGCGCGTGCCCGAGCGTCCCGTCCACGGCCGCCGCCAGCGTGGGGGAGGTGTTCACGATCAGCAGGTCCCCCGCGCGCAGCTCGCCCGGCAGCTCGGCGAACCGGCGATGCGTGACCTCGGTGCCGCGCGACACCAGCATCCGTACCGAGGACCGGTCCCGGCCCGGCCCCCGCTGCTCGGCCGGCACCCGCGCCGACAGCTCCTCCGGAACGCGCAGAGCGAGCGTCATCGGACCTCCTCCACAAGAAGAGAGGGTGCGGAGTAGCGGCCGCTCGCCGGGCGGACGTCGAGCAGGCGCAGGAAGGCGGGCACGACCCCCTCCGGCCCGGGCACCCCGCTGAGGTCCTCGTCCGGTTCCGCCGCGGCCAGCATCTGCGTACGCATCCCGCCCGGATCCACCGCCCACACCCGCAGCCCCGGCTCCTCCACGGCCAGCACCGCCGACAGCTGGTCGAGCGCCGCCTTCGTCGCCCCGTATCCGCCCCACGTCCCGTACGCCTCGACCGCCGCGTCCGAACTCATGTCGATCACCGCCCCGGCCGGCGCGTCCCGCAGCAACGGCAGCGCCTCCTGGAGCAGCCCGAGCGGCGCCACCACATTGACCTCCAGCGCCGTGCGGAAGTCGTCCAGCGAGTACGCGCCGAGCGGCCGCAGCGGCACCGCCCCCAGCACCCCCGCGTTGTTCACCAGCAGATCGAGACCGCCCAGCTCCCAGGCCGCCGCGATCAGCTCCACCCGGTGCCCGCCGTCGGTGACATCGCCCGCGACCGCCGTCACCCTGCCCCCGTGCCGGCGCAGCTCCGCCGCCTCCTCCTCCAACGGCCCCGCGGACCGCGCGTCGAGCACCAGATCCCAGCCCCGCCGCGCGAGCGCCTCCGCCAGCGCCCGGCCGAACCCCCGCGAAGCACCCGTGATGATCGCTACCGCCATGACAACCGTCCCCTTGCTCCGTCGCTTCGTCCTGTCGTCCTGCGTGATGTCCTCAACGTAGGAACCGGCCGGTCCCGGGCACCTCAGGCGCGGGTCGCGACGAGCCAGGGCCCTTCGCCCTACGACCGTCGGCCTAGGCGGGCGCCGCCACAGGTCCGATCCGCGCGGTCACCGGCCGCCGGTACGGTGAGCTCATGAGTGACGGACCCCAGTCAGGCCTGGCCGCGGTGAGCGCCGCGCTGCTCGCCATGAGCAGGCATCTCGAGGTGCGCGACGTCCTCAAGACGATCGTCGCCTCGGCGCGCGAGCTGCTCGACGCCGAGTACGCGGCGCTCGGCGTCCCCGACGACCACGGAGGCTTCGCCCAGTTCGTCGTCGACGGGGTGAGCGAGGAGCAGTGGAAGGCCATCGGCCCGCTGCCCCGCCAGCACGGCATCCTCGCCGCGATGCTGCGCGACGCCCGCACCGAGCGCCTCGCCGACGTCCGCCAGGACCCCCGCTTCGAGGGCTGGCCCTCCGCCCACCCCGACATGTCCGACTTCCTCGGCCTGCCGATCAAGGACGGCGACGAGACCATCGGCGCCCTCTTCCTCGCCAACAAGCGTTGCTCCAAGCCCGAAGGCGGCTGCGGCTTCACCGAGAACGACGAGCAGCTCCTCGGCATCCTCGCCCAGCACGCCGCGATCGCCCTGACGAACGCCCGGCTCTACGAGCGCAGCCGCGAGCTCACGATCGCCGAGGAACGCTCCCGTCTCGCCCACGAACTGCACGACGCCGTCAGCCAGAAGCTGTTCTCGCTCCGCCTCACCGCCCAGGCCGCCGCGACCCTCGTCGACCGCGACCCGGCCCGCGCGAAGGGCGAGTTGCAGCACGTCGTCGCGCTCGCCGCCGAGGCCGCGGACGAACTGCGCGCGGCCGTCGTCGAGTTGCGCCCCGCGGCCCTCGACGAGGACGGCCTCGTCGCGACCCTGCGCACCCACGTCCAGGTCCTCGACCGAGCCCACGGCGCCCACGTCACCTTCGACACCCGCGGCGTACGAGCGCTGCCCGCCGCCCAGGAAGAGGCCCTGCTGCGCGTCGCCCAGGAGGCCCTGCACAACGCGCTGCGCCACTCCGGGGCCGAAGAGGTCGGTGTGACGCTGGACCGGCACGGCACCGGCGCGGTCCTGCGCGTCACGGACGACGGCACCGGCTTCGAGCCGCACGCGACACGGCGCGCGGGACGCCACCTCGGCCTGGTCTCGATGCGCGACCGGGCCAGCGGCGTCGGCGGCCGGCTCACAGTGGAATCGGCGCCCGGCAAGGGCACCACGATCGAGATGGAGGTCCCCGGTGGCTGACCGGATCAAGGTGCTGTTGGTGGACGACCACCAGGTCGTCCGCCGGGGCCTGCGTACGTTCCTCGAAGTGCAGGACGACATCGACGTCGTCGGCGAGGCCGCCGACGGGGCCGAAGGAGTCGCCCGCGCCGAGGAGTTGAAGCCCGACGTCGTCCTCATGGACGTCAAGATGCCGGGCATGGACGGGGTCGACGCGCTGCGCCGGCTCCGCGAACTGGCCAACCCCGCCAAGGTGTTGATCGTCACCAGTTTCACCGAGCAGCGCACCGTCGTGCCCGCCCTGCGCGCCGGCGCCGCCGGATACGTCTACAAGGACGTGGACCCCGACGCCCTGGCCGGCGCCATCCGTTCCGTCCACGCGGGCCACATCCTCCTCCAGCCCGAGGTGGCCGGCGCCCTGCTCTCCCAGGAGGAGAACAACAACGGGCAGGGGAGAGGCGGTTCGCTCACCGACCGGGAGCGCGAGGTGCTCTGCCTGATCGCCGACGGCCGGTCGAACCGGGAGATCGCCCGCGCCCTCGTCCTCTCCGAGAAGACGGTCAAGACCCACGTCTCGAACATCCTCATGAAGCTCGACCTGGCGGACCGCACCCAGGCCGCCCTGTGGGCCGTCCGGCACGGGGTCACGGGCTGACGGACCCCGCGCACACCGGCGCACTACTGCACCGCACCACGGGCGGTTCCCGTCCGGTCTGAGATTCATACTGTCGTGTGGATGTCCCCCGGACGGCGTATCCCCGTGGGGCGGTGCCGCGTTCTCCAGGACACGCCGCGGCGGCTGGCCCCGGCGATCGCTAGGAGGACCAAGAAGTGATGAACCTGAAGAAGGCCGCTGCCGTCACCCTCGTCGCCGGTGGCCTCGTCGCCGCCGGTACCGGCATGGCGTCCGCCACCACCGGTGGTGCGCACGCGGGCGGCAAGGCCGTGCACTCCCCGGGCGTCGTCTCGGGCAACGTGATCCAGGCCCCGATCCACATCCCCGTGAACGTCGTGGGCAACACGGTGAACGTGGTCGGTCTTCTGAACCCCGCGTTCGGCAACCTCGGCGTCAACAACTGACGCAGCCCCGCGGTCCCCAGACCTCCCGGCCCCTCGGGTACGTACCCGAGGGGCCGGTCCGCGTGCCGTTGATCCCATCGAGGGCATCGCCCCGGCGCCCCGTGACCTCCCCGCGAAGATCGCGTTGCTCACGGCGAGACCCCATTTCCCGGGGTCGTCTTTCTTATCTGGAGGAATTCTTCTCATGAGCATCGCCAAGAAGGCCGCCCTGGTCGTCGCCGTCGCCGGTCTCGCCGCGGGTGCCTCCGCGGGCGCCGCCTTCGCGGACTCCGAGGCGGAGGGCGTCGCCGCCCACTCGCCCGGCGTCGCGTCCGGCAACCAGGCGCAGGTCCCGGTCCACGTCCCCGTGAACGCCACGGGCAACTCGGTCAACGTGATCGGCCTCCTGAACCCGGCCTTCGGCAACGCCTCCGCCAACAACTGAGGCCCCCCACCCAAAGGCCCCGCGCCCTCCTCCGCGGGGCCTTTGCCATGCCCGAACACCGAACAGGTGTCCCTGGGGCAGGCGGGGCTGTATCCGATCAGCGGCTCCGCCGCGGGGCGCACCCACGGATCCCCTGGGGCGCACGAAGTGCGCCGTCAGGGGCGCGGGGAACTGCGCGACCAGCCACGACGAAACCCGCACCCGGCATCACACCGAACCCCAACGACGCACCCCCGCCGCCGGAACCCAACCGCTCAGCCCCGCTCCCGCATCTCCACAACGGAGTTGTACGCGGCGACAACAGCCCGCCGAGCCGTCCGCTCCACCGGCCGCAACGCCCCGGCCCGCGCCCCCATCTCCCCGGCACTCACCGCCCCACCATGCCCCGCCTCATGGGCGACATCCACCAGCAACCCCACCCGCTGCGCCAGCTCGAGCACCCGCACGGCCCGAGCCGGATACCCGGGAGCCAGCGCCTCCCGCCCCCGCTCGGCCCGAGCCCGATACGCGTCGATCGCCGCCTCCGCGACCGGCCCCGACCCGGCCACATCGAGCCGCGTCAACACCTCCGTCGCCTCGCGCAGCGCCTCCGCCAGCTCCCGCTCGGCCTCCCCGAGCGACGGCACGTCCGCCGGCGGAGCCTCCCGCACCGGCAGGCAGTGCCACAGCACCTCGACATGCACATCGCCCTCGGGCCCGGCCTCGTACACCTCGGGCACGAGCCCGAGCGCGACCCCGACACAGACGACGGCCTCCTCGGCGTCCAGCGCCCGCGCGTTGAACTCCGGCGGCCCGCTCAGCCCCAGCGGATGCCCCGGCGCGGGCAGCGCCACCCGCAGCCCCGTCGCGCCGAGTGCCCGCAGCCGCCCGAGCGCGAGCGTCAGCCCGACGGGCCCCGCCTCCCCGGGCAGCCCTTCGACGCGGTGCACCGCGTCCTCACCCACGATCGCGACAGCGGCGTCATCAGGTGCGACAAGTCCGGCCAACAGGGCATTTCCCCACGCCGCGAGGCGGCCGGAGCGAGGTTCCGAAAGCATGCGCTCCACCTTAGAAGCCCGACAGGCCGCCAAAAGCCCGACCGATGGAAGGGACGACGTGACCGGTGGCGTAGGTTTTCCCTGGGGACAGCGACCGACCGGCACCGAGCACACGGCCGGCGGACGCACGAGACAGCCGAGACTGCAATGGGAGACAACGCGCTCATGAGCGATGTACTGGAGCTGGAGGACGTATCCGTGGTCCGCGAGGGCCGGGCTCTGGTGGACCAGGTCTCCTGGTCGGTGAAGGAGGGGGAGCGCTGGGTCATCCTCGGCCCGAACGGGGCGGGCAAGACCACCCTCCTCAACGTCGCCTCGAGCTACCTGTACCCGAGCCAGGGCACCGCCACGATCCTCGGCGAGACCCTCGGCAAGCCCGGCACCGACGTCTTCGAGCTGCGCCCGCGCATCGGCATCGCCGGCATCGGCATGGCCGAGAAGCTCCCCAAGCGCCAGACCGTCCTGCAGACCGTGCTCACCGCCGCCTACGGCATGACCGCCGGCTGGCAGGAGGAGTACGAGGACGTCGACGAGCAGCGTGCCCGCGCCTTCCTCGACCGCCTCGGCATGAGCGACTACCTGGACCGCAGGTTCGGCACCCTCTCCGAGGGCGAGCGCAAGCGCACCCTCATCGCCCGCGCCCTGATGACCGACCCCGAGCTGCTGCTCCTCGACGAGCCCGCCGCCGGACTCGACCTCGGCGGACGCGAGGACCTGGTCCGCCGCCTCGGCCGCCTCGCCCGCGACCCGATCGCCCCCTCGATGATCATGGTCACGCACCATGTCGAGGAGATCGCCCCGGGCTTCACGCACGTGCTGATGATCCGCCAGGGCAAGGTACTCGCCGCCGGCCCGCTGGAGCTGGAGCTCACCTCCCGCAACCTGTCCCGCTGCTTCGGCCTCCCGCTGGTCGTAGAGCAGAACGGCGAGCGCTGGACGGCCACCGGTCTGCCCCTGAGCTGACGCCGCGTCGGCCGCACGGAGGAACGGTCCGGACGATCTCCCGAGGAATCGTCCCCTGTCCGTGCGGCCACCCGCGGTCCTACCATGACCATGTGACAGACATCGACGCATGGGTGTGGTGGCTGATCGCAGCGGCCGCGCTCGGAATCCCGCTGGTCATCACCGCGATGCCCGAGTTCGGCATGCTGTCCGTGGGCGCCGTCGCCGGTGCCGTGACAGCCGGACTGGGCGGCACAGTCGTGCCGCAGGTCCTCGTCTTCGCCGTGGTCTCGTGCGCCCTCATCGTCGTCGTACGGCCGATCGCCGCACGCCATCGCGCCGGACAGCCCCAACTGGCCACGGGAATCGACGCCTTGAAGGGACAACAGGCCGTCGTCATCGAGCGCGTCGACCACCGCGGCGGCCGCATCAAACTCGGCGGCGAGATCTGGTCGGCCCGCACCCTCGACGGCGACGCGGTCTTCGAACCCGAACAGCAGGTCGACGTCGTCGACATCGAAGGGGCCACGGCGATCGTGATGTGATCGCGCGGGTGGCCTGAACTCCCCACGTCGCACAGGCGGTTCTGACAGACTCGACGAGCAAGATCCTATGATCTTCCGGTCGGCGGAACGAAGGGCACAGGAAACTCGATGTCAGCGATCATCATCGTCCTGATCATTCTGGTGGTGTTGGTCTTCATCGCCCTGATCAAGACCATCCAGGTCATCCCCCAGGCGAGCGCGGCCATCGTGGAGCGGTTCGGCCGCTACACCCGCACGCTGAACGCCGGGCTGAACATCGTGGTCCCGTTCATCGACTCGATCCGCAACCGGATCGACCTGCGCGAGCAGGTCGTCCCCTTCCCGCCCCAGCCGGTGATCACCCAGGACAACCTGGTTGTCAACATCGACACCGTCATCTACTACCAGGTGACCGACGCCCGCGCCGCCACCTACGAAGTGGCCAGTTACATTCAGGCCATCGAGCAGCTCACCGTCACCACGCTGCGCAACATCATCGGTGGCATGGACCTCGAGCGGACCCTGACCTCCCGCGAGGAGATCAACGCGGCACTGCGCGGCGTCCTCGACGAGGCCACCGGCAAGTGGGGCATCCGCGTCAACCGCGTCGAGCTCAAGGCGATCGAGCCGCCCACCTCCATCCAGGACTCGATGGAGAAGCAGATGCGCGCGGACCGTGACAAGCGCGCCGCGATCCTCACCGCGGAGGGCATCCGCCAGTCCCAGATCCTCACCGCCGAAGGTGAGAAGCAGTCGGCCATCCTCCGCGCGGAGGGCGAGGCCCGCGCCGCGGCGCTGCGCGCGGAGGGCGAGGCCCAGGCCGTCCGTACGGTCTTCGAGGCCATCCACGCGGGCGACCCGGACCAGAAGCTGCTCTCGTACCAGTACCTCCAGATGCTCCCGAAGATCGCCGAGGGCGACGCCAACAAGCTCTGGATCGTGCCCAGCGAGATCGGCGACGCCCTCAAGGGCCTCTCCGGCGCCATGGGCAACTTCAACCCCATGGGCGGAGGTTCGGTCCCCGCCCAGGGCAAGGAGCGCCGCGAGCAGCCCCCCATCGACTGACCGCGCACACGAGAGCGGGCCCACCGATCCAGGATCGGTGGGCCCGCTCTCGTACGTCCGTAGGTCCGCCCGACTAGGCCGCGGCGCTCTGACCGTTCAGCCAGTCCGGCAGCGCCTCCATCTCACCCGCGCCGAGCGACAGCAGCATGGCGTCCGCCGGCGTCGGCTCGAACGGCTGCCGCAGCAACGGCATCCCGGCCTCCTCGGGCGTCCGGTCGGCCTTGCGGTGATTGTCCTCGGCGCAGGACGCCACCGTGTTCAGCCACGAGTCGGCACCGCCGTGGGAACGCGGCACCACGTGGTCCACGGTCGTCGCCCGCCTGCCGCAGTACGCGCACCGGTGCTGGTCCCGTACGAGCACACCCCGCCTCGACCAGGGCGCGCGTCTTCGGAACGGCACCCGCACGTACCTGCAGAGCCTGATCACCCGCGGCACCGGGATGTCGATCGCGGCGCCGCGCATGCGCAGATCGGGGTGGGCCTGCTCGACGACGGCCTTGTCCTGGAGCACCAGCACGACGGCTCGGTTCAGCGTCACCGTCGAGAGCGGCTCGAAGCTCGCGTTGAGCACCAGTGTGTCCCGCATCCTGCCCACCTCCCGTACGCAGCGGATCACCCCTCGGCGTCCGTGCGTCAACTCTGGCCGTGCACGCCGAGATGGACAACGCAATAAAAACTGCCCGCTCCCGGTCACTTTCATGACCGGGAGCGGGCAAACGTTCAGTGAACGATATCTCCGGGTGCTCTCACTCGGCGGGCGCCGCGTACTCCGCGACGACCTGGGCGCGCGCCAGCGTGTGGAAGCGCAGGTTGAACCCGACGACCGCCGGCGAGGCGTCCGCGTCCGGGCCCAGCTTCTCCTGGTCGACCGCGTACACGGTGAACACGTACCGGTGCGCCGGGTCGCCGGGCGGCGGCGCGGCACCGCCGAAGTCCTTCGTCCCGTAGTCGTTGCGCACCTGGACGGCGCCCTCGGGCAGACCGTCGAACTTCCCGGTGCCCGCACCGGCCGGCAGCTCCGTCACCGACACCGGGATGTCGAAGACGGACCAGTGCCAGAAGCCACTGCCCGTCGGCGCGTCCGGGTCGAAGCAGGACACGGCGAAGCTCTTGGTCTCCGGCGGGAAGCCCTCCCACCGCAGCTGCGGCGAGGTGTTCCCGGCGGCGTACACCTGGGCGTCCCGGAGCACACCGCCCGGCTCGAAGTCCTCGCTCACGACGGTGAACGACGGCACCTGCGGATGAAAGGCATGAGGAAGCGGAGCCCGCTGGGGCTGCTCGGTCACAACGACACCTCCTGGTGGGGCACAGACAAAGTCCGACCCTGGAAACCCTAGAACCAGTTCTTCTTGCTGCCGACCTCGGACAGCCACTGGTGCAGGTACGCCGACCAGTCCGTGCCCTGGAAGTCGTGGTGCCCGACCACGAAGGAACGGAACGTGTCGCTGCCCTCGCTGAACAGACCCGGCTTCTTGTCCATCTCCAGGACGACGTCCATCTCCCGGTCGTCGGCCACGAAGCTCAGCTCCACCTGGTTCAGCCCCCGGTACTGCTGCGGCGGGAAGAACTCGATCTCCTGGTAGAACGGCAGCTTCTGCCGCGTGCCGCGGATCCGGCCGCGCTCCATGTCCGCGCTCTTGAAGCGGAAGCCGAGCTGGATGAAGGCGTCGAGGATCGCCTGCTGCGACGGCAGCGGGTGCACGTTGATCGGGTCCAGGTCACCGGAGTCGACCGCGCGGGCGATCTCCAGCTCCGTGGTCACCCCGATGTTCATGCCGCGCAGCGCCTGCCCGTCGATCATGGTGACCGGCGTCTCCCACGGGATCTCGAGCCCGAAGGGCACCGCGTGCACCGCGCCGGCCTGCAGCGAGAAAGCGCCACCGAGACGGACCTTCGTGAACTCGATGTCCTGCTTGGTCTCCTGGTCGGCGCCCTCGACCTCGACGCGGGCCTGCAGTCCGACCGACAGCCCCTCGATCTCCTGGTCGACGGAACCGCCCTGGATCCGCACCTCTCCCTGCACGACGCCGCCGGGCACGACATTGACCTCGGTGAGCACGGTCTCCACGGACGCCCCGCCCGCACCCAGGCTCGCCAACAGCCGCTTGAACCCCATGAACGATCTCCTCCGTCGACTTACTACTGCTGACTACAAACGCGATGGACGGCCGCCTGGTTCCTCACCGGCCCACGCCGCCCCTGCACTACGCTCGGACGGCATGATCGCGGCCCCTGACCGTACGCCCCTCACCCGGGACTTCTTCGACCGACCTGTGCTGGAGGTCGCCCCGGACCTCCTCGGCCGCACCCTGGTCCGCCGCACCCCGGACGGCCCGATCGAACTCCGCCTCACCGAGGTGGAGGCGTACGACGGTGCGAACGATCCCGGCTCCCACGCCTTCCGCGGCCAGACAGCACGGAACTCGGTGATGTTCGGTCCACCCGGACACGTGTACGTCTACTTCACCTACGGGATGTGGCACTGCATGAACTTCGTGTGCGGCCCCCCGGGCAGGGCGAGCGGGGTCCTGCTCCGGGCCGGCGAGATCACGGAGGGCGCCGAGCTCGCGCGCAAACGTCGACTCTCGGCCCGATACGACAAGGAACTGGCCAAAGGACCGGCCCGTCTGGCCACCGCCCTCGGAGTGGACCGCGCCCTCGACGGCGCGGACGCCTGCGGCCCGACCGACGCCCCGCTCACGATCCTGCGCGGCACCCCCGTCCCCGCCGACCAGGTACGCAAGGGACCGCGCACCGGAGTCTCGGGCGACGGGGCGGTCCACCCCTGGCGTTTCTGGATCGCGGACGACCCCACCGTCAGCCCCTATCGGGCCCACACACCACGCCGCCGTTCAACTTGACTCTCCCCCCGAGGGGTCCGTAATGTAGCCCGAGCCGCTGAAACCGGTACGGCTCTCAGCCAGTCACCGGAAGCGGCCAAACCACTACCTACGACTTCCCTCAGCGGGGTCCTTTTCGTCATGCCTGCATGTCGAAATTCGAACCCGCGAATCTCGATTATGAGTTACCGGGGAAATCGGCTAACGTAGCGGTCACGCCGAAAGGCAAAGGCCCTCCAACGGCCACCGGAAATTGAATCCGAACCGGAAACGGAACGGAAAAAGGATCTGGTAGGGTTGGAAACGCAAGACCGAAGGGAAGCGCCCGGAGGAAAGCCCGAGAGGGTGAGTACAAAGGAAGTGTCCGTTCCTTGAGAACTCAACAGCGTGCCAAAAATCAACGCCAGATATGTTGATACCCCGTCTCCGGCCATCATGGCTGGGACGAGGTTCCTTTGAAAAAGTCCTGCCGGCCCTTCACCGGTCCGGTAGGCGCACAGCGAGGACGCTGTGAACCGAGGGATTATTCCTCCCTCTGGTTCCGCTCTCGTGGTGTCACCCCGATTACGGGGAAACA
>NZ_JBVHMU010000002.1:0-767065 GCF_055558275.1 Streptomyces sp. NPDC025806
TCCACGGTCAGGTCATCCGCGAAATGCCGGTCACCGGTCGCGTCCGGCACGTACTTCACGGTGACAACGATCCTCAAGCTCACGCCGGCTCTCCTCGCTCAGAGCGTTTCTCAGCCTTCTCAGGCCTACTGCGGCCACCGTATGGCACTCAGTTCCCTCTGTAAAGGTACGTAGTGCCAAAGGGGCCCGTCCGGTGTTACGTTCCCGGCATGAGCGAGGCACGCGAGGGCAGTGGATCCAACGGGGCGGTCAAGAAGGCCCCGATGCGGGAGGTGCTGGCCGAGGCGGCGTTCCAGCTGTTCCTGGAGCGCGGGTTCGAGCGGACGACGGTGGACGACATCGTGGCGCGGGCCGGGGTCGGCCGCCGCTCGTTCTTCCGGTACTTCCCGTCCAAGGAGGACGCGGTCTTCCCGGACCACGAGAGCGTGCTCGCCGACATGACCGCGTTCCTCGAAGCGGCGGGCGACGAGCGGGACCCCGTCGACGTCGTCTGTGACGCGGCCGGACTCGTCCTGCGCATGTACGCCGCGAACCCCGAATTCTCCGTGCAGCGCTACCGGTTGACGCGCGAGGTGCCCGGACTGCGGACCTACGAGCTCTCCGTCGTCCGGCGCTACGAGCGCACGCTCGCCGAGTATCTGCGCCGGCGCTGGGCCGCCGTCCCGGACGGGGGGCTGCGGGCCGAGGTCGTCGCCGCCTCCGTCGTCGCCGCGCACAACAACGCGCTGCGCACCTGGCTGCGTTCGGGCGGCGAGGGCGACGCCGAGGCGGCGGTGGAGCGCGCGTTCGGACTCGTCCGTCAGGTGTGGGGCGAGTCGGCCGTGCGGGAGCCGGGACCGGCCGCGGCCCAGGAGGAGGTCGTGGTGATGATGGCCCCCAAGGGTGCCCCCATGTGGCGGGTCATCCAGCAGGTCGAATCGGCACTCCGGGACGACTGAACGCGCGTCCGGCCCGGTTGAGGGTACTCGGTATCTTTACCGCGCGGCACTGAGTGTCATACGCTGATCGGGCGCCGGCGCCTCAGCCCGGCGGACCGGGTGAGCGCGGGAGGCCGAGCGATGTCGGAGTGGGCGGGGTTGTCGGGAAGCGCGACGGGTGTCATGACGCCGGCCGAGGCCGACGGTGGCACGGGGTTCACCTTCAAGCGCTGCCGCTGGTGCGGCACCGCGTCGTTCCGCCGGCTGCTGTGTCCGGTCTGCGCGTCGAGCGACCTGGAGACACAGCGCAGCGCCGGCCCCGGGATCGTCGTGCAGTCGCGTGTCGTGCACCGCGGCACCGGCGTCGCGCGCAACGAGTCGCTGGTCCGCTTCCCCGAGGACTTCGTGGTGCCGTGCCGGGTCGTCGGCACGCCGCCGCACCTGGTGTGGGTCGGCGCCGAGGTCCGCACGGCCCCCGGTGCGGCCGAGGACGCCGGCGAGGTCTGCTTCGAGCTGTGCGACCCGGCCGGCGACGACGCCTACTACCGCTGAGCGGGCCGGAGTTCAGGCTCCGGCCGCCGCCTCCTGGGCGATCCGCTCGAACTCGGCCCCCATCGCGGCTGCCAGTGCCTGCGCCGCCGTCAGCGGACGCACCATCACCATGAAGTCGTCGATGCGTCCTTCCTCGTCGAAGTGCAGGAAGTCGCAGCCGGTGATGGACCGGTCGCCGACGCGTGCCTCGAACACGAGGGCGTGATCGCGCCCGTCGGCCCCCGCGATCTCCCGGACGTACCGGAAGTCCTCGAAGACGCGCGTCACCCCGCGCAGGATCGCCGCCGTGATCGCCCGGCCCGGGTACGGCTTGAACGCGACCGGGCTGGTGAACACCACGTTCTCGGCCAGCATGGCCTCGACCGCCGCCATATCGCCCTTCTCCACCGCCGCGCGGAAGGGATGCATGAACGCCACCTCATTCACTGAGTTCTCCGACTTTTCTCTGACTGCGTCTGCGTAGTCAATTAATTGATTAGGTGCGAGCGACAGTAGTCGCATCCTTGTAGGGTGTCCACATGTCTCTCAAGTACGCCGTCCTCGCCGCGCTCCTGGAGGGCGAGGCATCCGGATACGACCTGGCGAAGATCTTCGACGTGTCGGTGTCCAACTTCTGGGCGGCGACACCGCAGCAGCTCTACCGGGAGCTGGACCGCCTCGCGGCGGACGGGCTGATCGACGCACGCGTGGTCCCGCAGGAACGGCGGCCGAACAAGCGGATGTTCACGCTGTCGGCCGAGGGGCACGCGGACCTCGCCGCGTTCACCGCGCGCCGGCCCAAACCGCTGGCGCTGCGCGACGAGCTGATGGTGAAGGTGCAGGCCGTCGACGTCGGCGACCTGGACGCCGTGCGCGCGCACCTCGAGGAGCGGGTGTCGTGGGCGCAGGGCCGCCTAGCCCGCTACGAGCGGATCCGGCAGCATCTCCTCGGCGGTCGCACCGAGGAGGAGTTCCTCGAGGTGGGGGAGCGGATCGGCCCCTATCTGACGCTGATGGCCGGCATCGGGTTCGAGGAGGGCAACGTGAGCTGGGGGCGGCGCGTCCTCGGTATCCTGGAGCGCCGCGCCGCCCGCGCCGCTCAGTCTCCGGGGTCCGCCTCCGGGGCCCGCAGCTGAAGCCCGTTCTCCCAGATCTTGTTGAGCGTCGTCACCAGGCGCTCGTACGGGATGCGCTGGCCCAGCACGAACACCATGTACGCCATCCGGCTCACCATCACGGACAGTGCGTGCGCCGTGATCAGCGGGTCGAGGCTCGGGTCCGCCGCGCCCGCGTCCTGGAGCGAGCGGATCAGCTTCGCGTTGCGCCGGGCGAACGCGTCGCCCCGCTCGATGCGCAGCTGCTTGAACGTCTCGTCGACCTGGGCGACCTGCTCGAACAGGGCCATCAGCCGGGCGTTCTTCTTGTACGCGCGCAGGTACTCGCGGTTCGAGGCGTCGATCAGCTCGCGCGGGTCCGTGATGCCGGTCCGCTCGCGCAGATGCGGGTGGAGCATCTCCTCCTGCACCTGCGCGACGAGCGCCTGGAAGATCTCTTCCTTGCTGTTGAAGTACGTGTAGAACGAGCCGGACGCGACGTGGGCGGCCTTGGAGATGTCCGTGATCCGGGCGTCCAGGAAGCCGTCGCGCTCGAAGACCTCACGCGCGGCGGTGATCAGCGCGTTGCGCGTCCTGACGCCGCGGGCGCTGCGGGGCGTGATCGGTTGCTTCTGACCGCCGTCGGCGGCCGCGGCCTGGGCAGGCAATGCGGTCCATTCGCTCTCGTTCGTGCGGGCGGTCGCGGGGCCGCGAGCGCCACGCGGGTGGCTGCGGATGCTATCAGCCGGGTCCGTCATCCGATCTCGTCGAGGAACCGCAGCAGCGCCGCGTCGACCTCCGCGGCCCGCTCCTGCTGGATCCAGTGGCCGGCCCCGTCGAGCACGACCCGGCCGCGCAGGTCCGTCAGGACGTCCTCCAGCCGGTCGCTCGGCATGAACCGGGCCACCGGGTCCTTCGAGCCGGTGACGAAGAGGGACGGCATGTCGATGGTCCGGCCGTCGAGCGGCGCCGTCAGCTCCCAGGTGCGGTCCAGGTTGCGGTAGTAGTTCAGCCCGCCCCTGAAGCCCGTCTCCTCGAACGTCTTCACGTAGAAGGCGAGTTCCTCCTCGCTCAGCCAGTGCGGGCACGGCGCCGCAGGCTCTTCGCGGGCCGCCCACGCCGCCGACCAGATCTCGCGCGCGGTGAGCGTGCGCCGCACGTCCTGGGCGAGCGCCCGCTCCGCGACGCCCGGCTCCTGGAACCACACCATGTAGAACTCCTCGCCGAGCCGCCTGCGCAGCACCGGCAGCGGCGCGACGGGGGAGCGGGGCGTCACCGGCACGCTCATCCCGACCACGGCCCGCACCCGCTCCGGATGCGCCCACGCCATGTGCCACACGATCGACGCGCCCCAGTCGTGCCCCACGAACACCGCGTCCCGCGCGCCCACGTCGTCGAGCAGCCCCACGAGGTCCCCGCACACCGTCAGCGCGTCGTACGCGCCGGCGTCCGCGGGCCGGTCGCTCCCGCCGAAGCCGCGCAGGTCCGGGGCGAGCACCCGGTACCCCGCCGCGGCCAGGGCCCGGATCTGGTGCCGCCACGAGAAGGCCAGCTCGGGGAAGCCGTGGCACAGCACGACCAGCGGCTTCGCCGGGTCGCGCGGCCCGTCCTCGTACACGCGCAGGGTGACGCCGTTCGTCACGACGTCCCGCGCCGGGACCCGCTCCCAGTCGGCGATCGGCAGATGTGCGGTCATGTCCAGGGCTCCTCGGATCGTCCGGCCACGCGCTCCTCGTCAGGCCCTTCCCGCGCGCCCCGTCGCTCCCGGCGCGGTTCTTGAACCTGACGTCGGATCCGAATATACCGAGCGGTCCGCCGCCTGTCATTGAACTTGAAGCCGGATTCAAATACGGTGAGGGCGCAGCCGAGCGAAGGAGCGGTCACCCCCATGCTGATCAACGACAAGGTCGCCGTGGTCACCGGCGCGGCGGGCGGCATCGGCGCCGCCGTCGCCCGGCGCCTGCTGGAGGCGGGCGCCCCCGGCGTCCTGCTCACCGACCTCGACGGGACGCGCCTCGACGCCACCGTGCGCGCGCTCGCCGCCGAGCACGGCGAGCGGGTCGCCGGGCGGGCCGCGGACGCCGCCGACACCGAGGACCTGCGCACCCTCCTCGCCCTGGCCGAGGAGCGCTTCGGCCCCGTCGACCTCTACTTCGCCAACGCGGGCATCGGCGGCGGCGCCGGCCTCGACGCGAGCGAGGAGGAGTGGAGCCGCGCCCTCGACGTCAACGTCATGGCGCACGTCCGCGCCGCGAAGCTGCTCGTGCCCGGCTGGGTCGAGCGCGGCGAGGGCTACTTCTTCACCACCGCCTCCGCGGCCGGACTGCTCACCCAGATCGGCTCGGCCACCTACTCCGTCAGCAAGCACGCCGCCGTCGCCTTCGCCGAATGGCTCTCCGTCACGTACGGCGACCAGGGCGTCCGCGTCAGCTGCCTGTGCCCGCAGGGCGTCGAGACCGAGCTGCTCATGGCCGGCACCCGCTCCGCCGACCCGACCGAGCGCGCCGCCGCCCGCGCCGTCCTCGACTCCGGCGAACTGCTCCAGCCCCTCGACGTCGCCGACCGCGTCGTCGAAGCCGTCGCCGACGAGCGCTTCCTCGTCCTGCCGCACCCCCAGGTGCTCGACTTCTACCGCCACAAGGGCGCCGACTACGACCGCTGGCTGCGCGGCATGCGGCGCTACCAGAGGGCCGTGCGATGACCGGCGAACGGACCCGCACCGCGGTCCTCTTCGACTTCGGCGGCGTGCTCACCACCAGCGTGATCGACGCCTTCGATGAGCTCGGACGCGAACTCGGCGCGCAGCCGGGCCAGTTGCTGCGTCTGCTCTCGAAGGACGAGGAGAGCAGCGCCCTGCTCGTCGCCCACGAGGAAGGCCGCATCGGCCAGCGGGAGTTCGAGGACGGATACGCCGCCCGGCTGCGCGCGCACGGTGTCACCGCCGCGGGTCCCGGCCTCGTGGCCCGACTCCAGACCCACCTGCGCCCCGACCCCGACAGCCTCGCCCTGGTCGCGAAGCTCCGCGCCGACGGGTACCGCGTCGGGCTGCTGTCCAACTCCCTCGGCGACGACTGCTACGCGGGCTTCGACCTGCCCACCCTGTTCGACGCCGTCACCATCTCCGGCGAGATCGGCGTCCGCAAACCCTCGCGCCGCGCCTACGCCCTCGCCTGCGAACGCCTCGGCGCGCCGCCCGAGGAGACCGTCATGGTCGACGACCTGCGCCAGAACCTCGACGCCGCGGCCCGGATCGGCCTCGTCGGCGTCCTGCACCGCGACGCCGCCGGCACCGCTTCCGCCCTGGCGCGCCTGTTGCGGCCCGCCGACGCGCGATGACACCGTACGAGACCACCACCGGAGGACACCCGTGTACGAGCTGACCGACAAGGCCAAGCGGTACCAGGCCGACCTGCTCGCGTTCATGGACGAGCACGTCTACCCGGCCGAGGCCGTCTACGCCGAGCAGATGGCCGCGTCCGGCGACCCGCACTTCCACCCGCCGGTGATGGAGGACCTCAAGGCCGAGGCGAAGAAGCGCGGCCTGTGGAACCTCTTCCACCCGCACCCCGAATGGGGCCCCGGCCTCACCAACCTGGAGTACGCGCCGCTCGCCGAGATCATGGGCCGCAGCGCCCACCTCGCCCCCGAGGCCACGAACTGCAACGCGCCGGACACCGGCAACATGGAGGTCCTCACCCTCTTCGGGACCGACGAGCACAAGGAGAAGTGGCTCAAGCCGCTGCTCGCCGGGGAGATCGCCTCCGCGTTCGCCATGACCGAGCCCGCCGTGGCCAGCTCCGACGCGAGCAACATCCAGATGCGGATGGAGCGCGACGGCGACGACTACGTCCTCAACGGCCGCAAGTGGTGGACCTCCAACGCCCTGCACCCGAACTGCAAGGTCCTCATCGTCATGGGCAAGACCGACCCCGACGGGCCGGCCTTCCGCCAGCAGTCGATGATGGTCGTCCCCGTCGACACCCCCGGCGTCACGATCCTGCGCGGCCTGCCCGTCTTCGGCTACCAGGACCGAGAGGGCCACGCCGAGGTCCTCTTCGAGAACGTACGGGTCCCGGCCGGCGCCCTGCTCGCCGGAGAGGGCGACGGCTTCATGATCAGCCAAGCCCGCCTCGGCCCCGGCCGCATCCACCACTGCATGCGCGCCATCGGCATGGCCGAGCGCGCCCTGGACCTGATGATCGACCGGGCCCAGTCCCGTACGACGTTCGGGGCACCGGTCGCCGAGCGGGCCAACATCCAGGACTGGATCGCCGAGTCCCGCATCGAGATCGACATGGCCCGGCTGCTCACGCTCAAGGCCGCCCACCTGATGGACACGGTCGGCAACAAGCAGGCCCGCACCGAGATCGCCGCCATCAAGGTCGCCGCCCCGAACGTCGCCCTGAAGGTCGTCGACCGCGCCATCCAGGTGCACGGCGGAGGCGGCGTCAGCGACGACTTCCCGCTCGCGAGCATGTACGCGCACCTGCGCACCCTGCGCCTCGCGGACGGCCCCGACGAGGTGCACAAGCGGACCATCGCCCGGCGCGAACTGCGCCGCCGGGAGACCGAACGAGGAGAGCGATGAGCACAGCGGTATCCCCGGCCGGCCCGGAGTCCCTGGCCGGCAAGGTCGCCGTCGTCACCGGCGCGTCGCGGGGCATCGGCCTCGCGGCGGCCCGCGCCCTGCGCGACCGCGGCGCCCAGGTCGTGATCACCTCCCGCAGCGAGGACCGCGCCAAGGAGGCGGCCCGTGAACTCGGTGCGGGCGTCACCGGTTTCGGCGCCCACGCCACCGACGAGGACGCGGCTCGCGCCTGCGTCGAGCACACCCTCGCCACGCACGGGCGGCTCGACATCCTCGTCAACAACGCGGGGACGAACCCGGCGTACGGCCCCGTCATCGACCAGGACCACGCCCGCTTCGCCAAGACGATGGACGTCAACCTGTGGGCGCCCATCCTGTGGACCTCCCTCGCCGTCAAGGCGTGGATGGGCGAACACGGCGGCGCGGTCGTCAACACCGCCTCCATCGGCGGACTCTCGGTCGCCCAGGACGTCGGTATCTACCACGTCTCCAAGGCCGCGCTCATCCACCTCACCAAGCAACTCGCCCTGGAACTCGGCCCGAAGGTGCGGGTCAACGCGGTCGCGCCCGGCATCGTGCGCACCCGTCTCGCCGAGGCGCTGTGGCAGGAGCACGAGGGACGGGTCGCGGGCGACACCCCGCTCGGCCGGATCGGCGAACCCGGCGACATCGCCGAGGCCGTGGCCTTCCTGGCCGGTGACGGCGCCCGCTGGATCACCGGCGAGACCCTGGTGATCGACGGCGGGCAGCTGCTCGCCGGGGGCGTGCTCGACAACTCGCCGGAACAGGGGAGTTGACGGGGGTTTTCCCCGAGGTGAAGGGTGCGCCAGGATGGGGTCATGACCGCGGCCCAGCGTGCCATGACCGAACTCGGGACATGGCCGCACCTGGTGAGCGGCCCGCCCCGGTGCTCGATCGGCCACGCGTTCGGCCCGGCGGGCCATGACCTCGTCCACTTCCACTCCGACGACTGCGCCGACCTCTACCTCACCGCGCCGGCGGTGCAGCGGCTGCTGCCGCAGCTGCGACGGACCAGCGCCGTCCGCGTGCACCCCGGCGCGTCCTGGATCACCGTGCTCCTGGAGTGCGACACGGACGTGCAGCTCCTGCTCAGCCTGGTGAGCGTCGCCCTCAAGGAGCAGGCGGGCCTCGCACCGCACGCCTGCCCGGCCCCGCCGTGCGACTGGGAGCGCCCCCGGGCCTCGTAGGGCGCCCGGCGATCCGGGCCGTGGCGGTGCCGCGACGGGCCGCGGCCGTTGGGCATGCTGGAGGTCCAACGAGCGCCGCGACGAGGAGCGGGACCGACATGCGCAAGATCATTCTGATGATGGGCGTCTCCCTCGACGGGTACACGGAGGGGCCGGGCCGCGACATCGGCTGGCACCAGGTCGACGAGGCGCTGCACCGGCACATGAACGAGAAGGTCCGCACCTTCGGCGGCCTGCTCACCGGACGCGTCACCCACGAACTCATGGCGTCCTACTGGCCCGCGGCCGGCGCCGACCCCGACAGCACGCCGACGGAGGTCGAGTTCGCCGCCATCTGGCGCGACATCCCCAAGATCGTGTTCTCCCGGACGCTGCCGGCGGGCCCCGCCCCGTACCACTCCACCGTGGTCAACGAGGTGCTGCCCGAGGCGATCCGCGCCCTCAAGGAACAGCCCGGCGGCGACCTCAACGTGGGCGGCGCCGACCTCGCCGCCACCTTCCTCGCCCACGACCTGATCGACGAGTTCCACACCTACGTGCACCCCGTCCTGATCGGCACGGGCACCCCGCTCTTCCCCGTCACCGAGTTCGACCCGCGCGTCCTGCGCCTCGTGGGGACGCAGACCTTCGACAACGGGGTCGTCCTGCTGCGCCACGCATGCGTCCCCGACTGACGGGCGGCGTCGTGCGGCGGCCCGGATATCGCCGAGGGCGAAGTGCCGCCCCGGGCCGTCGTACGCCGCCTACGCTGGCCCGATGAGCATCCACGAGAGCAGCCGGGGGCCCCGCGCGCACCGGTCCGCGCCGGAGCAGGAGCCGCTGTGGCGGCACATCGTCGGGGACGTGCTGCGGCGCAGGCGCCGGGCCCAGGGCCGGACCCTTCAGGACGTCGCCGACACCGCCGGCATCTCCATGCCCTACCTCTCGGAGATGGAGCGCGGCCGCAAGGAGGCGTCCTCCGAGATGCTCGCCGCCGTCGCCGGAGCGCTCGGGCTCGGACTCGTCGACGTCCTGGCGCTGGCCCAGGGAGAGCTCGCCCGGGCCGCCCGCACGCGCCGCCCGGTGTCCGTCACCTCCGTCACCTCGGTCACCTCCGTCACCGCTGTCGGGGTGCGGGGCGCGGGCGGTGCGGCGAGGGGACGCGGCACGGTCTGCCTCGCCGCCTGATGCGCGGGACGCCGCTCAGTCCCGCTCCTCCAGCCGGCGCACCAGCACCGGCACATGGCTGTGCTCGACGTCCTTCACCGAGGTGACGAGGGTGACCCGACCGCTTCGGGCCAGCTCACGCACGTGGTCGACCAGCTCGGCGCGCTCCGGCGCGTCGAGCTCGGCGCGGTAGCGCTCCTCGAACCCGGCGTACCGGTCGTCCTTGTCCGCGTGGTACCAGGTGCGCAGCTCCTTCGACGGGGCGATGTCCTTGAGCCACTCGTCGATGTCGGCGTGCTCCTTCGAGACGCCCCGCGGCCACAGGCGGTCGACGAGCAGCCGCTTCCCGTCGTCGGCGGCGGGCGGATCGTAGACCCGGCGTACCGGGAAACCGCCGGACCCGCGGCCGGATGAATGCTGTGAAGACATGGGACCCATTGTGTCCTTTTCCTATGTTTTGCGTACTCCGTCGGGTGTTGCTTGAGTGAGGGGTGTTGCCGTGACGTCCACCGGGAGTACCCGCCATGTCGATGTCTTTCGGATCCCCCTTCGGAGCGCCCGATCCCTTCGGTGAGATGCTCAACCGATTCTTCGGGACGTCTCCCGGATCGGCGCCGCCGCAGGTGCAGCGGGTGCCCATCGGCCGCCTGCTGACGGACTCGGCGCGCGAGCTGATCGGCCGGGCCACCAACAAGGCGGTGGAGGACGGCAGTTCGGACCTCGACACCGAGCATCTGCTGTGGGCCGCGACCCAGGTCGACCCCGCGCGCACGCTGCTCGCGCAGGCCGGTGCCGAGCCCGACGCGCTCGCCGCCGCCATCGCCAAGATCCTGCCCGGCGAGAGCGTCGAACCGTCCGCCCGGCCCGGGCTCACCCCGGCCGCCAAGCGCACCCTCTCCGCCGCCCACGCCCGGTCCCAGGCGGCCGGAGTCTCGTACATCGGGCCCGAGCACATCCTCGGCGCGCTCCTCGACGACCCGGACTCCGGCGCGGGCCGGCTGCTGCGCTCGCAGGGCGCGGACGCCGGCCGGCTGCGCGGCGCCGCCGACCAGGCCGCCCGCGCCGACGGCGTCCCGGCCGCCGCGAGCAAGGCGGACAGCAACACTCCGACACTCGACGAGTACGGCCGGGACCTGACCGAGGAGGCGAAGGCGGGGAAGCTCGACCCGGTCGTGGGTCGCGCCGAGGAGATCGAGCAGACCGTCGAGATCCTGTCGCGGCGCTCGAAGAACAACCCAGTGCTGATCGGCGAGCCCGGTGTCGGCAAGACGGCGATCGTGGAGGGCCTGGCCCAGCGGATCGTCGCAGGCGAGGTGCCGGAGACGCTGAAGGGCAAGCGGGTCGTGGCGCTCGACCTGTCGGGCATGGTGGCCGGCGCCCAGTACCGGGGCCAGTTCGAGGAGCGCCTCAAGAAGGTGATCGAGGACGTCCAGAACGCCGGCGGCGACGTCGTGCTCTTCATCGACGAGCTCCACACCGTCGTGGGCGCGGGAGCGAGCGGCGAGGGCGCGATGGACGCGGGCAACATGCTCAAGCCCGCCCTCGCCCGCGGCGAACTGCACGTCGTCGGCGCCACCACCATCGACGAGTACCGCAAGTACGTGGAGAAGGACCCGGCCCTGGAACGCCGCTTCCAGCCGGTCACCATCCCCGAGCCCAGCGTCGACGAGACCGTCCAGATCCTGGAGGGCCTGCGCGACGCGTACGAGGCCCACCACCAGGTCCGCTTCGCCGACGGCGCGCTCGTGGCCGCCGCCGAGCTCTCCGACCGCTACATCGGCGACCGGTTCCTGCCCGACAAGGCCATCGACGTGATGGACCAGGCGGGCGCCCGGGTCCGGCTGCGCAGTGCCGGCCGCTCCACCGAGATCGTGAGCCGCGAGGACAAGATCGCCAAGCTGACCCGGGAGAAGGACGAGGCCGTCGCCGCCGAGGACTTCGAGCGGGCCTCCGAGCTGAAGCGGCAGATCGCCGAGGTCGAGGGTGAGCTCGCCGGGATCGAGGAGCGCCGCGAGGGCGTCGTGCAGGTGACCGCGAAGGACATCGCCGACGTCGTCTCGCGCCGCACCGGCATCCCGGTCGCCCAGCTCACCGCCACGGAGAAGGAGAAGCTGCTCAAGCTGGAGGACGCCCTGCACGACCGGGTCGTCGGCCAGGACGAGGCGGTCCTCGCCGTGTCGGAGGCGGTGCGCCGCAACCGCGCGGGCATGGGTGACCCGAACCGGCCCGTCGGCTCCTTCCTCTTCCTCGGCCCGACCGGCGTCGGCAAGACCGAACTGGCCAAGGCCCTGGCGGAGTTGCTGTTCGGCGACGAGGACCGCATGGTCCGCTTCGACATGAGCGAGTTCCAGGAGAAGCACACCGTCTCCCGGCTCGTGGGCGCCCCGCCCGGATACGTCGGCCACGAGGAGGCGGGACAGCTCACCGAGAAGGTGCGCCGCCGTCCCTACAGCGTGCTGCTGTTCGACGAGGTCGAGAAGGCCCACCCGGACGTCTTCAACACGCTGCTCCAGGTGCTCGACGACGGCCGGCTCACCGACTCGCAGGGCCGCACGGTCGACTTCCGCAACTGCGTCGTCATCATGACCTCGAACATCGGCGCCCAGCGCATCCTCGCCCACCACGGCGATGTCGCAGAGATCAAGGACGATCTCATGCAGGACCTGCGGGGCCGCTTCCTGCCCGAGTTCCTCAACCGCATCGACGAGATCATCCTCTTCCACGGCCTCACCCAGGACGACCTCGGCGAGATCGTCGACCACCTCCTCGACCGCAGCGTGCGCCGCGTCCACGCGCAGGGCATGACGCTCGAGGTCACCGAGGCGGCGAAGAAGCTGCTCGTGGCGCACGGCCACCAGCCCGAGTTCGGCGCCCGGCCGCTGCGCCGCACCATCCAGAGCGAGCTCGACAACCGGCTCGCGTCGCTGATGCTCAGCGGCGAGGCCGAACCCGGCGACACCATCGTCGCCGACGTCAAGGACGACGCCCTCGTCTGCTCCGTACGCCACGGAGCGGACCCGGGGACCGGAGAGGATGACGCCGCGAGCGGGGACGCGGAGGCGGCACGGTCCGCCTCCTGAGCCTCACCCGTTCGGACCACCACCGCTCGCCGCCCGGCGCGGCCCGCACAGAGAGTTCGGTCATGACCCAAACACCTTACGAACCGCAGAGCTCGCACCGGGCCGCCGACGAGAAGGAGGCGCCGGGGGCCGCGCCGGGGGCCATCCCCGAGGGCCCGCTCGGCCGGCTGGCCCACGCGGCCTGGCAGGCGGTTCTCCTCGCGGGTGTCGCCGCGCTGATCCTGGGCGTGCTCGTCCTCGTGTGGCCCGGCGCCTCCCTGTGGGCGGCCGGTGTCCTGTTCGGCGTGTACCTCGTCGTCAGCGGCGTGTTCCAGCTGGTCACGGCGTTCGGCACGCATGTGACGACCGGGCTGCGCGTGATGGCCTTCATCAGCGGCGCCGTCTCCGTCCTGCTCGGCCTGTTCTGCTTCCGCGGCGCGATGCAGTCGGTCCTGCTGCTCGCCCTGTGGATCGGCATCGGCTGGCTGTTCCGCGGCATCACGCAGACGGTCGCGGCGGCCTCGGACCCGGCGATGCCGGCCCGCGGCTGGCAGGTGTTCCTCGGCGTGGTCAGCGCCATGGCGGGCATTGTGCTGATCGTCTCGCCGTTCGAGTCGGTGGCCGTCCTGACCCTGGTCGGCGGCTGCTGGCTGGTGGCGATGGGCGTCGTCGAGATCGTCGAGGCGTTCATGATCCGCAGCCGCGCCAAGCACATCCCGCGCGGGGCCTGACCCGCACCCGACGCACCGGTGCCCCGGGCTCGTCCTCGATGGAGACGAGCGCGGGGCACCGGTGCGTCGGGGGCAGGGCCGGTCAGACGCCGACGGCCTCCTCCATCTCCTCCTCGCTGTCCTCCCCGGTCCGGGTGCGCTCGGCGCGGGCCGGGGCGGCGTGGGCGGGCGCGGCGTGGGCGCCGTGTCCCGCGGCGGCCAGGCTCCGCTCCTGCCGGTGCTCGTACAGGGCGGCGAGACCGAGGACGACGACGCCGACCAGCAGCCAGGCGGCCAGCGTCCACATGTTCCGGCCCAGGTCGTGGCTGCCGAAGTAGAGGAGGCTGCGGGCGCCCTCGACGAAACCGGCGCCGTTCCAGAACGCGTGCAGGCTGCCGAAGAAGCCGTTCTGCAGCTCGGGCCGGAAGATCCCGCCGGAACTGGTGAAGTTCAGCATCACGAACAGGACCATCACGCCGAGCGTCGTCCACCGCTTCAGGAAGGTGTGCAGGCCGACGCCGATCAGCAGGATGCCCGCCGAGTACAGCCACGTCATGCCCCACAGACCCCACAGGTGGGCGTGCGCCAGATGGAAGACGGGCCCGGCGAACGCGGCGCCGATCAGGCTGACCACGCCGGAGGCTCCGACGACGAGCAGCGCGCGGGTCCGCATCCGCAGCACGGCCCCCGCGCCGCCGATCACGGCGACCGAGGCGTACGAGCCGATGCTGACCGCCACGAGCAGGAAGAACAGGCCCTGGCCCGTCGGGTCGTCGGACACCGGCGGCGCCACGTCGGTCACCTTCAGGGGGTCGCCCTGCTGGGCCGCGACCGGCGTGAAGATCTTCTCGACGACGGACACCGTGGTGTCCGAACCGGCCGAGGCGACGATCAGCTCGGGGGAGTCGCCGACGACGTACGCGCCGTCGATGTCCCGCGTCTTCAGCTGGTCGACCGCGGCGGACCTGGTGTCGACCGTACGGACGTCGAGCGCGTCGCCCGCCTTGTCCTTCACGGTCTGTGCGAACACCTTCGCCTCGGGCCCGGCGCCGACCACCGCGACAGGGAGATGGTGCGGCTCGGGCGAGGCGAAGGCGCCGAGGTAGGCCAGGCCCATGCCGACGCACATCAGAAGGGGGGTGAGCAGGTGCGTCAGGACGTGGCGCAGCGCCGGATTGCGCGCGGCGGACATGGGCGGGACCTCCATGAGTTGGCAATTACAACCTTTGCTTATGGTTGTACTCTACAACGAAATGAGGGCCGGAGGGTGCCGGGGGAGGTGTGAGGGTCGCCACGGTCCGCCCGCGCTCGACCGCGGGCGGACCGTGGCGGGGCTCAGGCGGGGCGGAGTGTGAAGGGGTGTCCGGCCGGGTCCGCGTACAGGCCTCGCCGCCGCTCTCCGTGTAGGACGGGAAGCCGGGGGAACCCGGGGCGTTCAAGGAGGTACCGACCGTGATCGCTGTTCTGTTGGTTCTGTTGCTCGCCCTGATCCTCTTCGGCGTCGGCTTCGCCGTGAAGGTGCTCTGGTGGGTCGCCCTGGCCGTTCTCGTGCTGTGGCTGCTCGGATTCCTCGTCCGTGGCACGACCGCGAGCGGGTCGAGGTCCCGCTGGTACCGGTGGTGAGGCCGCCCGACCTGCCTGCCGCGACTCCGGGAGGAGTCATGACCGAGACCGAGATCCGCGCACCGGTCCGCTTCCTGGAGGAGCGTTTCGACTGCGCCCAGGCCTGCACCGAGTGCGCCAAGCGGTGCGTGACGTCCGTCGGGGCCGCCGATCTCGGCGCCGTCACCACCGGTGGCCCGCGCCGCCCGAACCTGCGCCGGGCCCTGCTGCGCTGCGCCGAGGTGTGCGACGCGACCTGCCGGCTCCTGTCCGAGGAGCTCCATCAGGACCCGTACGGGATGAGGCTGCACGTCGAATGGTGCCGCGCCGTCAGTCTGGAGTGCGCCCAGGCCTGCGATCGCGCCCCGGGTGCCGGTGACTGCGCGGGCTGCTGTCGCCGGTGCGCCCGCGCCTGCGCGGACTTCCTGGCCGCCCTGGCCTGAGCCCGAGCGGCGCCGAGGTCCCTGATCCGAGCCGAAGTGGCCCCGAGGACCCCTGATCTGACATCCAGTCAGTCCGCGGCATTCCCAATTTCTGGAACGCGTTCTACTGTGTGCGCCGTCGCATCCGCGCCTGAAGTCCGGGCCGAGGCAGCCCGGTCGACCGCCAGGAGGGGCCGTGCACCTCGAATACACGCCTGAGCAGCAGCAGTTGCGCACCGAGCTGCGCGCCTACTTCGCCCAGCTGGTCCCCGAGCACGCGTACGCGCGCTACGAGGACCCCGCCGCGCAGAAGCGGTTCTACCGCGAGACGGTGCGCCGGCTCGGGGCGGACGGCTGGCTCGGGGTCGGCTGGCCCAAGGAGTACGGCGGGCGCGGGCTCACCCCCATGGAACAGTTCATCTTCTTCGACGAGGCCGCCCAGGCCGGCGTCCCGCTGCCGCTCATGGCGCTCAACACCGTGGGCCCCACGATCATGCAGTTCGGCACGGACGAACAGAAGGACTTCTTCCTGCCGAAGATCCTCGCGGGGGAGATCGACTTCGCCATCGGCTACAGCGAGCCCGACGCCGGCACCGACCTCGCCGCGCTGAAGACCCGCGCGGTCCGCGACGGCGACGACTACGTGGTCGACGGACAGAAGATCTGGACCACGAACGGCGACACCGCCGACTGGGTCTGGCTCGCCGTGCGCACCGACCCCGACGCCCCGCCGCACAAGGGCATCACGATGCTCCTCGTCCCGACCTCGGACCCCGGCTACTCCTGCACCGTCATCAACACCCTCGCCTCCCACGACACCACGGCGAGCTACTACGAGGACGTCCGCGTCCCCGTCACCCGCCGGGTCGGCGACGAGAACAAGGGCTGGCGGCTCATCACGAACCAGCTCAACCACGAGCGGGTCACCCTCGCCGCGCACGGCACCATGGCCATCCGCGCCCTGCACGACGTGCAGCGCTGGGCCATGGAGACCAAGCTCGCCGACGGGCGGCGCGTCATCGACCTCGGCTGGGTCAGGAAGCGCCTCGCCCAGACCCACACCAAGCTCGACGCGATGAAACTCCTCAACTGGCAGATGGTGAACGCGGTCCAGCAGGGCACCCTCACCCCGCAGGACGCCTCCGCCGTCAAGGTCTACGGCTCCGAGGCCCGCCGCGACGCGTACGCCTGGCTGATGGAAGTCGTCGCCGCCGCGGGCGCGCTCAAGGAAGGCAGCACGGGCGCGGTCCTCCACGGCGAACTGGAGCGCGGCTACCGCTCCGCCGTGATCTTCACCTTCGGAGGCGGCAACAACGAGATCCAGCGCGAGATCATCTCCTGGATCGGCCTCGGGATGCCGCGCGTCCGACGCTGAGCGGTACGTGTGACTCGCCCCGGGCCGGGGCGAGTCGAGGCCGCGTTCCTGCGGGCTTCCTGTGATCCCCGTCTCCGGTTGCGGAGTTGTTGGACGGTGTGTCAGTTGGGTGCGGTAGACATGCTGCGCGGGCCGGGCCCGTGCCGTACGGACCACCATCCAGGGGGAATCTTGAACAACCGAACCGCAACACTCGCCGCCCTCGGAGCCGCCGCCGCGCTGGCCCTCACCGGGTGCTCCGACACCGAGGAGCTGTCCTACGGCGACCAGGCGACGAAGGACAACCTGGAGGTCAGCGTGCTCCGGGTGGAGACCGGGTCCAACGGGGACCTCTCGGTGCTCAAGGACGCCTCCGAGTACCAGGGCCGCACGCCCTACTACGTCCACTACAAGGTCACCAAGGCCGAGTCCGGCGACGTGGACGGCCCCTCCTTCGACGTCACCGCGGACGGGGAGCTGCTGACGCGGCTCGACATCATGGCCGCCTTCCCCGAGCCGGTCGTGGGCGACGACGGGCAGCTCAGCTACGAGGACCCGCCGAAGTTCGACAAGTGCCTCGACGAGCACGACTCCGCGAAGTTCGCGAAGGCCCCGGCGGGCGAGAGCTACGAGGGCTGCTCGGTCTACCTCTCCGAGGCGGGCTCCACCGCGACGCCCGAGAAGGTCGAGTGGGTCAAGGGCGGCCTGTTGCGCAGCAGCGACGACGAGGCGTTCGCCGTCTGGAAGTGAGCTCGTCCGGCTCCGGTGCGCGGGCCGGGCCTGGTGTCCTGGCCGGATTCTTCGCACACTGGCCTCATGGGCTCCCTTGAGCAAGCGCCGGATCCGGGTCTGTTCGGGCCCGACTCCGTGACCTGGCAGATGCATGCCGACCCCATGATGTGGATCGCGGGGGTGCGGGCCCTGTACCTCCAGGCCCTGCACCCCCGCGCGGTCCGCGGCGTCCTCCAGAACAGCGACTTCCGGCGCGACGCCTGGGGCCGGCTCCTGCGCACGGCGAGCTTCGTCGGCACCACCACGTACGGGACCACCGAGGCCGCCGAGCGGGCCGGGGCCCGAGTCCGGAAGATCCACAGCCGGCTCGGCGCCACCGACCCGGACACCGGCGAGCGCTACGGCGTCGACGAACCCGCGCTGCTGCTCTGGGTGCACTGCGCCGAGATCGACTCCTACCTCCACGTCGCCCGCCGCTCCGGATTCCGGCTCACCGACGCCCAGGCCGACCGCTACATCGCCGAGCACCGCACCAGCGCCCGGCTCGTCGGCCTCGACCCGGATCGCGTCCCCGGATCGCGGCGCGAACTGGCCGCGTACTTCGAGAGCGTGCGGCCCGAGCTCGCCGCCGGCCCCGAGGCCCGCGTCGTCGACGACTTCCTGCGCCGGCCGCCCACCCACCCACTCCTGGTCCCCGCCCGCGCCCTCCTGTGGCGGCACGTCGCGCACCTCGCCTACGACGCCCTGCCGCCGTACGCCCACGCCCTGTACGGCAGAACCGCACCCGCCCCCGCCGTCGTCACCCGCCGCCTGCGCGCCACCGGCACCGCCCTGCGCCTCGTCCCCGCGCGACTGCGCTGGCAACTGCCCCCGAAGCACGTCCTGCGGGCCGTGGCACGACTTGGCCCCGACACCCGTCCGGCGCCGTACAAATCCGGCAGAAGGGTGGCCGTGCTGGGCGGGCCGGGGGAGGGCGCAGCGAGCTGACGGCGGGCGACAGCGGGACAGGCCGGAGCTGGGGGAGACGCGGGACACCGGACTGATCCCCGGCGGTTCCGGCTGCTCGACCTGATCGGCCGCGGGTGGGCATGGGCGAGGTCGGGCGCGCCCGCGACGAGTCGCTCGGGCGGCACGCGACCGTCACGTGCCTCAAGCCCGTCGGACCGCAGCGCGACCCGGACTTCACGCGGGTGCCGCGCGAGCGGGTGCTGGGCGCCGACCACGTCGACGCCTTGATCAGGCGCCGGGAGGTCGCCGTCGGCCTGGGCCGGCTCGGCCGCCGGACTGTAGCGCCGGGGGAGGTCTTGCGCCCCCGCTCGTGATCAGTGGTGTCAGTGACCGGGGCTACTGTCGAGCGCATGTCTGACGAACAGAGGCTGAATCCCGCCGCGCTGTACGACTTCGACACCTGGGAGCCTGTGCTGCGCGTGCTCAGGGCCAAGGGGGTCGGGCGGCGCCACGACGCCGACTGGCACGCCTCGGGGCGGATCGGCAGGGGGAGTTGGAGTCTGCGCCTCGACCGGTTCGTGCCGCCCCGGGGCCGGGCGTCGCTGGTCTCGGACCACCAGGACGAGTTCGACGCCGTCGACCGGGTGCGCGGCGCGCTGGAGGCGGCCGGCGCCGACGACGTGACGTTCTCCGTGCGCTTCACACCGGCGGGCCCGGTCACCCTGCGCGTGATGGGCGAGAGCCCCGCCGTGCAGACGGGGATCGGCTCGGCGCACCCCGGGCCGCTCGTCCTCGTCGAGGGAGCCGTGCCGGAACCCTGGCGCCGGCGGCCGGACCCGGCAGCCCACGCCGTGCCCGCCCCGAGCGCGGACCCGGAGCGCCTGGCGCGCACCGTGCGGGAGCGCCTTCCCGACGCGGTGGGAGCCACCGAGGAGGAGATCGCCGGGACGGAGGCACGCCTCGGCGTCGCGCTGCCCGAGGAACTCAAGGCGCTGTACCGGGTGGCGAAGCCGAACTGGGCGCACGGGCCGGACATCGACACGGCCGCCGTGGACCGGTACGTCGACGCGATGGACGGCTGGGAGTTCTTCCGCCTCGACTCCTTCTACATCGCCGACGCCGCGACCCGTCATCTCCACTGGGCCCACGGTGCGAAGGAGGCGGTCGTCACGCACCCCGAGGACGCGGTGCAGGGGCTCGTCGGTTCGCCCGGCTGGATCGTGTTCGGGGACAACGGCGGGGGCGACCGGCTCGCCGTGGACCTCACCCCGGGGCCCCGCGGCAGACTCGGGCAGATCATCCTCATCGGCCACGAGGAGAGCACCGGCGCCGACCTCGTCGCGGACTGCCTCACCGACCTGCTGCTCGACCCGGACCGGCGGAAGTCCGGACCCGGCCGTGAGCGTCCCGAGCGCCCGCCGGTCGTGGCCCACGTCAACGCCCGCGGCATCCCCAGCGTCGAGGCCGCCGCCCACCCCGGGCTCGAAGTGCTGTCCCTCGGAGTGTGGGAGTCGGAACCGGCCCGACTCGCCCCCGTCGTCGGCCTGCCGCGGCTGCGGACGCTGACCGCGTACCCCGGCACGCTCGCCGACCCGCTGGAGATCTCTCAGCTCACGGGCCTGGAGTTCCTCGAACTGACACCGGACAACTGGCGCGTGCTGCTCGATGCCGACGCGGTGCCGCGCAGCCTGGCCGCCGCAAGCATCATCGCCCACGGCGACCAGGAGGTGCTGCCCACCGTGGACCTCGCCAACGAGATCCTGGCCCTGTGGAACCGGCCACCGATCGTCCGCACCGTCCTCAAGGGAGACCTCGGACCGGCGGACCGGCCCCATCCCGGGCCGGGCGCGCACTGACGGAGGTGCCGGCGCACTGGTGTACGGTCGGCTGTCGAGCTGCTCGTCCTCATCGATCTCTTCGACCTGCTCGATCTCCTTGAACTACCGGCTCCGAACACGGGTGGTGCCCCATGACTCCCCGCCGCACGGACGGTGCGCCCACCTTCACCGAGCAGTCCCGGCGCCGGCAGCTCGTCGAGTGCACCATCGACCTGATCTCCGAGAAGGGGCTCGCCGCGGCGTCGCTGTCGGCGATCGCCGAGCGGGCCGGCCTCTCGAAGGCCGCCGTCCTCTACCACTTCACGTCGAAGGACAACCTGACCCAGGCGGCGTTCGCGCACGTCCTCGACGCGTTCACCGCGTACGTCGGTGAGCGCGTCGCGGAGCACGGCGACGATCCCCGGGCCGCTCTCGTCGCGTATGTGCGCGCGATGATCGGCTATCAGCGGGACCACCGCCGGCACGTCCGCGTCATCACCGAGACCCTGCTCGACGACGCCGGCGGCACCCGCTTCCGCGCCCCGGGCCAGCACGACGTCGGCGGTCGCTGGCAGGCGCTGGCCGAGCTGCTCGCAGCGGGTCAACGGGACGGCCGGTTCCGGGAGTTCGACGTGAAGGCCGTGGCCCTCGTGATCGGCGGAGCGATCGACGGCGTGGTCGCGCACTGGCTAGCGGACCCGGACTTCGACCTGACCGCGGCGGCTCAGGAGACAGAGGCCTTCGTCCTGCGGGCGATCGCGGCGGACTGAGGAGCGCGTCAGGGCCGCGTGCGCTCCGGAGCCCGGCGGGCGAAGGGCGGGGCGTGCTCCGGGCGGATGCCCACACCGCCCAGGTAGCCGGTCAGGGTGCGCAGGGCGGGGACACGGCGGACCAGGCGCAGAGGGGCCGGGAGACGGTCCCCGCGGAGGGTGCCCGCGAGGGCGGGACGCAGCAGCATCTCGTGCTCGGCCTCCTGGGACTTCTGGGTCACCGCCATGGGAAGCCGCCGCCGCTTCTGCACCCGGGCCAGATCCGCGCGGGTCACCCGGCGGTCGCGCAGCGGGGCCGCCAGGATGCGGGCCGCCGCCACCGCGTCCTGCACCGCCAGATTGACGCCGACGCCGCCGGTCGGCGACATGATGTGCGCCGCGTCGCCGATGCACAGCAGGCCCTCGCGGTGCCACGTGGTGAGGCGGCCCATGGTCACCTCCAGGAGCTTCACGTCGTCCCAGGAGCGGATCGCGGCCGTCACCGTGCGGTCCCAGCCGAGCAGCGCGCCGAGCCGGTCGCGGAAGCGGTCGAGGCCCGCCGCGCGCAGCTCCGCGTCGGCGCCGCGCCGGATCAGGTAGGACGTCTGGTAGTAGTCGCCGCGGTCCATCGTCGCGGCGACCTGCCCCGCGCCGATGCTGAGGAACACCCGACCGTCCTTCACGGCGTCGCGCGGCGCGGGCACCTTCACCTGCCACACGTCCATGGGCACGTCCCGGTACTCGGGTTCGAGCCCGGCCGCCGCCCGCACCCGGGAGTCCCGCCCGTCGCAGGCGACGACGAGATCGGCGGCCAGCTCGTGCGCGCCGCCGCCCTCGTCCACATACCGCACCCCGCACACGCGGCCGTCGGGCGCGGTGCGCAGTCCGGTCACCTCGGCGCGCATCCGCAGCGTGAACGACGGCTCGGCGCGGGCCGCCGAGGCCAGCAGGTCGAGGAAGTCCCACTGCGGCACCATCGCGATGTACTTGTGCCGGCCGGGGATGCGCCGCAGGTCACCGGCGACCACCTCGACGCCGTCGATGTGCATCCGCATCTGGGTCAGCCGGCGCTGGGGCAGGGCCGCGAAGCGCGGGCCGAGGCCGAGTTCGTCCAGGAGCCGCAGCGTCGAGGGGTGCACGGTGTCGCCGCGGAAGTCGCGCAGGAAGTCGCCGTGCTTCTCCAGGACCGTCACCTCGATCCCGGCCCGCGCGAGCAGCAGCCCCAGCATCATCCCGGCGGGGCCGCCGCCCACCACACAGCACGTCGTCCGTTCCACGCGTCCGTCCTCCCTCGTGCGTCCCGTCCCGCAGGCCGACCCGAGCGAGTCTAACCGCTCGGTCAGATACCTGACCGAGCGGTCAGAAAAGTGGGGCCGGTCAGTCCTGGGAGGCAGTCCAGCCGGTCGCGGCGATGCGGGAGGAGTCGGCCGGGCGGGCCTCGTCGAAGGCGACGCTCCCGCCGTCGGTGACCTTGATCCCGTCCACGTAGGCGCCGCGGCCGACGTACAACTGGTCGGTCGCGTACCGCCAGCGGATCCGGGTGGAGGCGGAGCGGGCGTCGCCGAGCGGGGCCGTCAGCCGGTGCCAGGCGCGGCCCGACCAGCCGTCGACGGACCCGGTCCCGTGGTCCTGCGGGTCCTCCCGGTCCCGCCGTGTGGTGAAGGGGAGCGGCTTCCAGCTCGCCCCGCCGTCCGTCGACACCTCCAGGAACAGGAAGTCGGAGGCCGGCTCGGTGTCCCACCACAGCGCGCAGGTGAGTTCGGCGTCGGGCGCGCTCAGGCGCAGGTCCGGCAGAGTCAGCGTGGCGGACGTCGCGCTCGCCATGCCGGAGAACCAGGCGGTGCGCCCGTGCGCGGGGCGTACGGCGACGGCGCGGGCCATGTTGTCGGCCGCGGCGACCCGGGGTGCGGAGCCGGACCGCCAGGAGCGCACCGGGTGCACCGAGTTGCCGAGCACGATCAGGAAGGAGTCGGTCGTCGGGTCGAGCACGAGCGAGGTGCCGGTGAACCCGGTGTGTCCCGCCGTGCGCGGTGTCGCCATCGCGCCCATGTACCAGTGTTGGTAGAGCTCGAAGCCCAGCCCGTGGTTGTCGCCGGGGAACGCGCTGTTGAAGTCGGTGAACAGCAGCTCGACCGAGTCCTCCGACAGGATGCGGGCCTTGCCGTAGATCCCGCCGTTGAGCAGGGTCCGCCCGAGGACCGCGAGGTCCCAGGCCGTGGAGAAGACGCCCGCGTGGCCCGCGACACCGCCGAGCCCGTACGCGTTCTCGTCGTGCACCTCGCCCCACACCAGCCCCCGGTCCAGGCCGGACCAGGGTGCCCGCGCGTCCTCCGTCGCCGCGATCTTCGGCTTCCAGTCGGCGGGCGGGTTGTAGCGGGTACGGGTCATGCCGAGCGGTCCCGTGATCCGCTCGCGCAGCAGCGTGTCCAGCGGAGTGTCGGTCAGCTCCTCCAGGACGAGCTGGAGCGAGATCAGGTTCAGGTCCGAGTACAGGTACGTGGAGCCCGGCGGATTCTGCAGCGCCTCCTTCCAGATCAGCCCGATCTGGCCCTCGCGCGTCTTCTCCCTGTAGAGCGGGATCCAGGAGCGGAACCCGGAGGTGTGCGTCAGCAGCTGACGTACGGTCACGTCCTGCTTGCCGCCGCCCGCGAAGTCCGGCAGGTACGAGGCGACCGTCGCCTCCAGCTCCAGCCGTCCGCGCTCGATCTCCTGCACCGCGAGGATCGACGTGAACAGCTTGGAGACGGAGGCCAGGTCGAAGACCGTGTCCTCGGCCATGTCGATCTGCTGCTCGGCCGGGAACTCGACGCCCGTGTCCGTCGTGGCGTCGTAGCGCGCGTACCGCACCGCCTTGCCGATCGGCTGGTGCAGCGCCACGGTCCCGCCCCGGCCCGCGAGCAGCACCGCGCCCGCGTACCAGGGGTGCTTGGGGGAGGGGCCGAGGAACTTCTCGGCATCGGCGACCAGTTGGCGCAGATGCCCGGCCAGCAGGCCCGCGCGCTCCGGCGAGCCGCGGCGCAGGGTGGGGCGCGCGGGCCCGGCGGGGGCCGCCGCGGCGGGGCCCGCGGGGAACGGGGTGAGGGCCAGCGCGCCGCCCAGCGCCAGGGTCGCGGCGCCCAGCCGGCGCCGGGTGAGACCGGACCGTGTGCCGCCCGCTTCCGTCGATCTCATGCACAGCCTCCTGAAAGTATCTTTCGGGATCTCGCTCGACGGATGAAACTTTCATGTCAGCCGGAGGGCGTGTCAACCGTCCGGGCCGTGCCGTCGCCGTCGGTGATGCGAGCGGAAAATCTGACGGTGCATCAGAAAAGCCCTTCCGTCCGTCGGTTCGCTGCGGCATCCTGCGCCCATGCAGACGGAGCTGAGCAAACGACTGGGCATCGAACACGCTGTCTTCGGGTTCACCCCGTTCCCGGCGGTGGCCGCCGCCATCAGCCGCGCCGGAGGTTTCGGCGTGCTCGGCGCGGTCCGCTACACGGCACCCGACGAACTCAAACGCGACCTGGACTGGCTCGACGCGCACGCCGACGGACGCCCCTACGGACTCGACGTCGTCATGCCCGCGAAGAAGGTCGAAGGCGTCAGCGAGGCCGACGTCGAGGCGATGATCCCCGAGACGCACCGGGAGTTCGTCCGCGAGACCCTCGCCCGGCACGGCGTCCCCGAACTCGCCGAGGGCGAGGCGTCCGGCTGGCGCATCACCGGGTGGATGGAACAGGTGGCACGCAGCCAGCTCGACGTGGCCTTCGACTATCCGATCAAACTCCTCGCCAACGCGCTCGGTTCACCCCCGGCCGACGTCATCGCCCGCGCCCACGAGCACGACGTGCTCGTCGCCGCACTCGCCGGCAGCGCCCGGCACGCCCGCAAGCACGCCGAGGCCGGCATCGACATCGTCGTCGCCCAGGGCTACGAGGCGGGCGGCCACACCGGCGAGATCGCCTCCATGGTCCTCACGCCCGAGGCCGTCGAGGCGGTCGCCCCGCTGCCCGTGCTCGCCGCGGGTGGCATCGGCAGCGGTCAGCAGGTGGCGGCGGCGCTCACCCTCGGCGCGCAGGGCGTGTGGCTCGGCTCGGTCTGGCTCACGACGACCGAGGCCGACCTCCATTCCGCCGCGCTCACCCGCAAGCTGCTCGTCGCCGGGTCGGGGGACACGGTGCGCTCGCGGGCGCTCACCGGGAAGCCGGCGCGGCAGCTGCGCACGGAGTGGACCGACGCGTGGGACGACCCGGCCGGGCCCGGGACGCTCCCCATGCCGCTCCAGGGCCTGCTCGTCGCCGAGGCGGTCTCGCGGATCCAGAAGTACGAGGTCGAGCCGTTGCTCGGGACGCCGGTCGGGCAGATCGTGGGGCGGATGAACGAGGAGCGTTCTGTCCAGGCGGTTTTCGATGACCTGACCCGGGGGTTCGAGGCGGCCGTGACCCGGCTGAACCGGATCGCGGGGAGGTGACTGCGGTTTCGTCGCCGGGTGCGGCCCCGGTGGGGGATGGTCGCGCAGTTCCCCGCGCCCCTGGAGATGCGCACTTCGTGCGCGATCTCCATCGGGGCGGTGCCTCATCGGGGAAATGCGACGCGAAGCGTCTGCATTTCAGGGGCGCGGGGAACTGCGCGAGAAGCCCCACCCACCCGCACTCGGCGACGAGACCGTCCCACCCCTCCGAGAGGCCGCGACCCCCGCTCCAGAAGGGATCAACCCCATGTCCGACCCCACCGCGAAACAACCCAACGGCTTCTGGGCCCAGGCCACGCACGACCCCGCCCGCCCCGCGCTGATCGCCCCGGACGGCACAGAATGGACCGCAGGCGACCTGCACGCCGCCACCAACCGCCTCGTCCACGGCCTCCGCGCAGCCGGACTGGAACGCGGCGACGCCTTCGCCGTCGTACTCCCCAACGGCGTCGAGTTCTTCACCGCCTACCTCGCGGCGGCCCAGGCCGGCTTCTACCTCGTCCCGGTCAACCACCACCTCGTCGGTCCCGAGATCGCCTGGATCGTCGCCGACTCCGGCGCCAAGGTCCTCATCGCCCACGAACGCTTCGCCGAACAGGCCCGCGCCGCCGCGGACGAGGCGAAGCTCCCGCCCACGCACCGCTACGCCGTGGGCGGCGCCGTCATCACCTTCCGTCCGTACGCCGAACTCCTCGACGGCCAGAGCGAGGAGCCGCCCGCCGACCGCACCCTCGGCTGGGTCATGAACTACACCTCGGGCACCACGGGCCGCCCCCGCGGCATCCGCCGCCCGCTCTCCGGCAAGCTCCCCGAGGAGTCCTACCTCGGCGGCTTCCTCGGCATCTTCGGCATCAAGCCCTTCGACGACAACGTCCACCTGGTCTGCTCGCCGCTCTACCACACGGCCGTGCTCCAGTTCGCGGGCGCGTCGCTGCACATCGGGCACACCCTCGTCCTCATGGACAAGTGGACGCCCGAGGAGATGCTCCGCCTCATCGACACCCACCGCTGCACGCACACGCACATGGTGCCGACCCAGTTCCACCGCCTGCTCGCGCTGCCGCAGGACGTGAAGGACCGCTACGACGTGTCGTCCATGCGGCACGCCATCCACGGCGCCGCGCCCTGCCCCGACCACGTGAAACGCGCCATGATCGACTGGTGGGGCGGCTGCGTCGAGGAGTACTACGCGGCGAGCGAGGGCGGCGGAGCGTTCGCCACCGCCGAGGACTGGCTCAAGAAGCCCGGCACGGTCGGCAAGGCCTGGCCCATCAGCGAGCTCGCCGTCTTCGACGACGACGGCAACCGGCTGCCCCCGGGCGAACTCGGCACCGTCTACATGAAGATGAGCACCGGCGGATTCGCGTACCACAAGGACGAGGGCAAGACCCGCAAGAACCGCATCGGCGACTTCTTCACCGTCGGCGACCTGGGCGTCCTCGACGAGGACGGCTATCTCTTCCTGCGCGACCGCAAGATCGACATGATCATCTCGGGCGGGGTGAACATCTACCCCGCCGAGATCGAGTCGGAGCTCCTCGCGCACCCGGCCGTCGCCGACGCCGCCGCGTTCGGCATCCCCCATGACGACTGGGGCGAGGAGGTCAAGGCCGTCGTCGAGGTCGCCGACGGCTACACGGCGGGGGAGCCGCTCGCCGCGGAGATCCTCGCCCACTGCGAGCGGCGGCTCGCGGGCTACAAGCGACCCAAGACCGTCGACTTCATCGAGACGATGCCCCGCGACCCGAACGGCAAGCTGTACAAGCGCCGCCTGCGCGACCCGTACTGGGAGGGCCGCACCCGGGCCGTCTGAACCGCTCGGCGCACAGGAAAGGGGGAGGCCGGCCGGCCTCCCCCTTCACCGTGACCGCGCCGGGAAGACTCAGTCGTGCACCCGCACCACCCGCAACGCGGGCGAGCGCAGGATGTCCTTCTCGCAGAAGCGCTCCGTGACCCACTTCCCGCCCGAGAACAGCCGGGTCTGGTCACTGGAGTGCGCCGACGTCGAGCTCGACGACTGACCGTACGTCAGGAGCGTACGGGCCACCGGGCAGCGGCCGCCGTCCCAGCCCACGGCCTGGATGTAGCTGGAGCCGTGCACGACCTCGGTGTAGCCGCCGCCCGCCGGGTCCCAGGTGGGCTCGACCTTGTTCCACACGCCCAGCGACTCCGTGCCGCCGTGCACCGGGATCCGCTCCCCGCCGCGCACCACGAACTGGTTGCGGCCGAGCTCCCCGTCCAACGGGATGCCCGCGCCACGCAGTTCGGCGACCGCGTCCGCGAGCGCCGTCGCGAAGCCGGGCGCCTGCGTGTTCAGCGTGTTCGGCGTGCGGACCGGGTCGGCCGCGTCGAACGGCACCTTCCACAGTTGCGCGGCCGGCACCTTCGCCGTCAGCTTGCGCCAGAACCGGTCGAAGAGCAGCGCCCCGCGACTGTCCGTCCGCATCGTGCGGTCCCACGCGGCCAGCACCCGGCACGCCTGCGTGACGTCGACCGCCTTGCCGTCGCTGCCCGTGGCCGTGCCGCCCGGCAGCGCCGCGCAGGCCGCTGCCGTGTCCGCCGCCGCCAGATCACCGGCCGGTACCCGGTCCGCGAACTGCTGGCGCTGGAGGTCCGCCACCGTCAGCTTCCCGCGCCCGGCCATCGCCGCGACGTCCTCGACCGCGCCCCGCGTCCGCATCGAGCGCGGCGTGCCGACCGTGCCGAAGACCCGCTCGTACCCGGTCAGTGGCCGGTCCGCGTTGGCCAGCCACGCGCTGTCGTTGGAGTTCTCGGCGTAGGGGGCGTCCTTGAGGACCGGCATCCGGGACGGGCCGAAGATGCCCGGCTGCACCGCGTCCGCGTCCTTGCCGAGCGCGCAGTCCCCGCGCGAGCCGTCGAGCACCGCGACCCCGGAGGCCGGATACGTGACCTTGCCGAGCGGCGTCGAGCAGCGCGCCGCCAGGTCGTCGGTGATGCGCGGCAGCACCTGCGACTGCGTGAACAGGGAGTGCCCCGCGGAGTCCGCCGCGATCGTGTTCACCCACGGGATGCCCTGGGTCCGGCGCAGGGCGCGCAGCACGTCGTCCGTCGAGCGGGCCTTGCCGAAGCCGAGCGCCGTGTCCGAGGCGCGCAGGTTCAGCGCGTTCGGATCGTTCAGCGCGTACGCCGTCGTCGCCGTCCACGGCAGCGGCAGACCCGCGCCCATCGAGGTGACCACCGGGCCGTAGCGCGTCCACCACTGGGTACGGGTCACGTCCGGGCCGCCCTTGACGGGCACCGTGACCGTCCGGCGCGTCATCTGCTCGCGCTCGCCGTCGACCACGTACGCGGTCGGGTCGGCCGGGTCGAGGGTGAGCTGGTGCAGGTTGAGGGTGACGCCCGTGGCGACGGTGTGGCTCCAGGCGAGGTGCGCGTTGTGGCCGATGGAGACGCCGATCGTGCCGAGCAGCGAGCCGCCCATCACGTTCAGCTCACCCGGGATCGTCTGCTGCGACTGCCAGAAGCGGCGCCCGCCCTGCCACGGGTAGTGCGGGTTGCCGAGCAGCAGGCCCCGCCCGTTCGCCGTCGTGTCCCCGCTGAACGCCACCGCGTTCGAGCCCATGTCCGCGTGGTCCTGCGCGAACATCTCCTTTGCGGCGTCCGCGAGTTCCTTCTTGTCCGGGGACTGCGGGGCGGCCGCTCCGGGCGCGGGCGGCTGGGCGGCCGTGATGCCGTCGACGCCGCGGCCCTGCCCGCCGAGCACGGATATCGCGAAGCCGCGCGCCGCCACGTCCAGCGCCGTCACCGGCTCGACCCAGTCGGCACCCTTGCACGCCGGGTCCGTGATCGGGTGGTCCCGCAGCCACGCGTTGTATCCGGCGGCCCAGCCGCGCATCGCGTCCTTGGCGTCCTGGCTCGGGCCCGCCGGGGCCGGGGTGGCGAGCAGCTTCTCCACGGTGCGGCTGTCGCGGACCCCGCGGAAGTACAGGTCGCTGGCCAGGTTCGTGGTCGCCGACGACAGGGAGCCGTCCGGCGCCGCGTCCGCCCCGAACCGGCGGGCGCGCTCGCCGCGCACCGTCACGAACCCGTCGGCCAGCGTGCACACCTGGTCGGCGGCCTGCGCCCACCCGGTGCCGAACCCGAGGCTCGCGTAGTCCTTCGCGACGATGTGCGGAATCCCGTACTCGGTGTACCGGATGGTGGCGGAGAGGCCGCCGCCGTGCGGGTGATCCGCGCGGCCGGCCTGCGCGGACGGCGCCGCGGCCGTGCTGCCGAGCACGGTCAGCAGAGTGATCCCGACGGCCGCAAGGGGCCGCCGTCTCGGGCGGGTGCGCATCGTGCTCCCAACTGGAGGGGAAACAGGGGCGGTTGAGCGTACCAACGGGTATGTCGCCTGCCGAGGCCCTTGCACACACCTCTTGACCCGGGGCTTCGCACCGCTGAGGATCACGCCATGACGAGCTCACCGGCAGCAGAGGCAAGGGGCAGCACGGTCGACGGCGTGCTGCGGCGCAGCGCCCGCCGCACCCCGGCACGGGTCGCCCTGCGCTACGGACCGCGCTCCTGGACGTACGAGGAGCTGGACGACGCCGTCTCGCGCGCGGCCGGGGTCCTGCGCGGCCTGGGTCTGTCCGCCGGTGACCGGGTCGGCGCCTACGGCCACAACTCGGACGCCTACCTGATCGGCTTCCTCGCCTGCGCGCGGGCCGGCCTCGTGCACGTGCCGGTCAACCAGAACCTGACCGGTGACGACCTCACCTACCTCGTCCGGCAGTCCGGCAGCACCCTCGTCCTCACCGACCCCGACCTCGCCCACCACCTGCCCGAGGGCACCGACACCCTGGCGCTGCGCGACGCCGACGACTGCCTGCTCGCCCGGCTGCCCGCCGCGGCGCCGTACGACGGTCCGACGCCACGCGCCGACGATCTCGTCCAGCTCCTCTACACCTCCGGCACGACCGCCCTGCCCAAGGGTGCCCGCATGACGCACCGGGCCCTTGTGCACGAGTACGTCAGCGCGATCCACGCCCTCGACCTCAAGGCGACCGACCGGCCGGTGCACGCGCTGCCGCTCTACCACTCGGCCCAGATGCACGTGTTCCTCCTGCCCTACCTCGCGGTCGGCGCCACGAACACGCTGCTCGACGCGCCCGCCCCCGGACCGATCCTCGATCTCGTCGAGGCGGGCGAGGCCGACAGCCTCTTCGCGCCGCCGACCGTGTGGATCGCCCTGTCCCAGGACCCCGGCTTCGCCACCCGGGACCTCGGCTCCCTGCGCAAGGCGTACTACGGCGCCTCGATCATGCCCGTGCCCGTCCTGGAAAGGCTGCGCGAGCGGCTGCCCTCGCTCGCCTTCTACAACTGCTTCGGGCAGAGCGAGATCGGGCCGCTCGCCACCGTCCTCGGCCCCGACGAGCACGAGGGCCGAATGGATTCGTGCGGACGCCCCGTCCTGTTCGTCGAGGCGAAGATCGTCGACGAGGACGGCAAGGACGTGCCCGACGGCACGCCCGGCGAGGTCGTCTACCGCTCACCGCAGCTGTGCGACGGCTACTGGGACAAGCCCGAGGAGACCGAACAGGCCTTCCGCGACGGCTGGTTCCGCTCGGGCGACCTCGCCGTGCGGGACGCCGAGGGCTACTTCACCGTCGTCGACCGGGTCAAGGACGTCATCAACTCCGGCGGCGTCCTGGTCGCCTCCCGCCAGGTCGAGGACGCGCTCTACACCCATCCCGCCGTCGCGGAGACGGCCGTCGTCGGCCTGCCGGACGAGCGCTGGATCGAGGCCGTGACCGCCGTCGTGGTGCGCGGCGCAGAGGTCACCGAGGCCGAACTCCTCGCCCACGCCCGCGAGAAGCTCGCCCACTTCAAGGCGCCGAAGCGGATCGTCTTCGTGGACGAACTCCCGCGCAACGCGAGCGGAAAGATCCTCAAGCGAGAACTACGGGACCGCTTCGCCGCCGGATGAGCGGGCGGGCGAACCCGCCCGTGAACCGGCTCATACGTTCCGCAGGTCCATGATGCGCTTGATCTTGCCGACCGAGCGCTCCAGGGTCTCGGGGTCGACGATCTCCACGGAGACCGTCACGCCGACCCCCTCCTTCATGCCCGCCGCGATGGCCCGCGCCGCCGCCTCCCGCTCGGCCGGGGTCGCGTCCGGGCGGGCCTCCGCGCGGATCGTCAGGGCGTCCATGCGGCCCTCGTGGGTCAGCTTCAGCTGGAAGTGCGGGGCGACGGCCGGGGTGCGCAGCACGATCTCCTCGACCTGGGTCGGGAACAGGTTCACCCCGCGCAGGATCACCATGTCGTCGCTGCGGCCCGTGATCTTCTCCATGCGGCGGAACGCGGGCCGCGCCGTCCCGGGAAGCAGCCGGGTCAGATCCCGGGTCCGGTAGCGGATCACGGGCATCGCCTGCTTGGTGAGCGAGGTGAAGACGAGCTCGCCCTGCTCGCCGTCGGGCAGCACCTCGCCCGTGATCGGGTCGACGATCTCGGGGAGGAAGTGGTCCTCCCAGATGTGCAGCCCGTCCTTGGTCTCCACGCACTCCTGCGAGACGCCGGGCCCCATGACCTCGGACAGGCCGTAGATGTCGACGGCGTCGATCCCGGCCCGCTCCTCGATCTCGCGCCGCATCTCCTCCGTCCACGGTTCCGCGCCGAAGATCCCGACCCGCAGCGAGGAGGTGCGCGGGTCGACGCCCTGCCGCTCGAACTCGTCGAGCAGCGTCAGCATGTACGACGGCGTGACCATGATGATCTCGGGCTTCAGATCCTGGATGAGCCGCACCTGCCGCGAGGTCATCCCGCCGGACGCCGGGATGACCGTACAGCCGAGCCGCTCGGCCCCGTAGTGCGCGCCGAGACCGCCCGTGAACAGCCCGTACCCGTACGCCACGTGCACCGTGTCCCCGGGGCGGCCGCCGGCCGCGCGGATCGCCCGTGCCACCAGGTCCGCCCAGGTGTCCAGGTCGTCCTGTGTGTACCCCACGACGGTCGGCAGGCCCGTCGTGCCGCTGGAGGCGTGCAGCCGGCGCACGTCGGAGCGGTCCACGGCGAACATCCCGAACGGGTAGTTGTCCCGCAGGTCCGTCTTGACCGTGAACGGGAAGCGGGCCAGGTCCGCGAGCGAGGCGCAGTCCTGCGGGCGGACCCCGGCCTTGTCGAAGGCGTCGCGGTAGAACGGCACCCGCTCGTAGACGCGGGCCAGGGTCTCCCGCAGCCGCTCCAGCTGGAGCGCCCGCAGCTCGGGCAGGCCCATCAGCTCGCCCGCGTCCCAGCCCTGCGTGTTCGAAGCCCTCGACGTCATCGTCCGCACTCCCGAAGTCCCGACCGATCATTCGGTTGATCTGCTGACGTCAGTAATTCAAGCCGGGACCGCCCACGTCAAGAGATGCGGGCGTGCGGGTTGTCCCTCGCCTCCAGGACGTACGGGGTGGTGGTGCCCAGCGCGACGAAGCCGAGGCGCTCCAGGATCGGCCGGCTGTACGGCGAGGCGTCGACGTGCACGTACCGAAAGCCGCGCTCGGCGGCGATGCGGGTCCGGAACGCGACCAGGGAGCGGTAGATCCCGCGCCCGCGCCAGGCCGGGACCGTGCCGCCGCCCCACAGGCTCACGAAGTCCGTGCCCGGGTGCAGCTCGAGCCGGGCGGCGCTCACCGGCTCGTCCCCGGCCAGCGCGACCACTGCGGCGACCGTGCCCGGATCCTGCGCCAGCTGGCTGCGCAGCAACTGCCCGATGACCGAGCGTCCGCCCTCGAAGGCCTGGTCGTGCACCTTCTCGACGAGCGCGACGTCCGCCTCCTCGGTCACCGGCAGCAGCCGGATCCCGTCCGGCAGCGGCCCGTCGAGCGGCAGCGCCGCCGTCTCGGCGACGAGCAGCGTCTCGCACTCCTCGGCGGTGAACCCGGCCGCCGTCAGGCGCGCGGGCAGATCGGCGGGCCGGTCGTGCCCGTACGTCTTCCACTCGACGTCCCGCCCGGCCGCGCCGAAGAAGCGGACCTGCTCCGCGATCGCCGCGTCGGCGCTCTCCTCGTCGAGGTCCGACCAGAGCACCGCGCTCCAGCCGCCCTCGGGGCCGAGCTGGCGCACGACACCGCCGGTCCGCTCGATCACCGCGCCCGCCTCGTCGGGCCGCGCCTCGCGCCGCATCTGCCGGTCGTACAGGTCCAGTACCGTTTCAGGAATCATGCGGTCACCCCAGCACCCGCTCGGTGCCGGGGCAACCGGATTAAATCTGTGCTAGCCGGCCGCGGAGTCCGCCGCCACGGTGCGCGCCCACCGGTAGTCGGCCTTGCCGCTGGGGGAGCGCTGGATGCGGTCCGTCACGACGAGCTGGCGGGGGATCTTGTAGCCGGCGAGATGGGTGCGGCAGTGCGTCTGGAGCGAGTCCAGGGTCAGCTCCCCGGCGCCGTCGCGCAGCTGCACCACGGCCGCCACATGGTTGCCCCACTTCGGATCCGGGACCCCGGCGACCAGCGCGTCGTAGATGTCCGGATGCGACTTGAGGGCCTGCTCGACCTCTTCCGGGTAGACCTTCTCGCCCCCGGTGTTGATGCACTGCGAGCCCCGGCCGAGGACCGTGACGATGCCCTCCTCGTCGACGGTCGCCATGTCGCCGAGCAGCACCCAGCGCGCCCCGTCGTACTCGAAGAAGGTCTCGGCGGTCTTCTTCGGGTCGTTGTAGTAGCCGAGCGGCACATGGCCGCGCTGCGCGAGCCGCCCCACCTCGCCGACCGCGACCGGCCGGTGCGTCGCCGGATCCACCACCTGCGTACGGGCGTTGACCCGCAGCCGGAAGCCCTGTCCGGCCCCCGAGCCGTCGGTCGCCGTGCCGTTGAACCCGGACTCGGACGAACCGAAGTTGTTCAGGAGCATCACGTTCGGCACCAGTGCCTGGAACGCGGCCCGCACCGAGTCCGACATGATCGCGCCGGACGAGGAGACGCTGAACATCGACGAGCAGTCGGTGCCCTTCAGCGGGCCGCTCAGCGCGTCGATCAGTGGACGCAGCATCGCGTCGCCCACCAGCGACATGCTGGTGACCTTCTCCTTCTCGATCGTGCGCAGCACTTCCTCCGGCACGAACTTGCTGTGGATGACGACGCGCTGGCCGAAGTTGAAGCCGATGAACGCGGTGAGCGTCGACGTGCCGTGCATCAGGGGCGGCGTCGGGAAGAACGTGATGCCGTCGCCGCCCGCCGCGACCCGCTCCGCGAGCTCCTCCGGCCGGGCCACCGGCTCCCCGGTCGGAGCGCCGCCCCCGAGGCCCGAGAAGAACAGGTCCTCCTGGCGCCACATCACGCCCTTGGGCATGCCCGTGGTGCCGCCGGTGTAGATGATGAACTGGTCGTCGGCCGAGCGCGGCCCGAAGCCGCGCTCCGGCGAACCGGCGGCCTCCGCCTCCGTGAAGTCGACCGCCTTCAGCGGCGGCGCGGCCGGATCCGGGGTCCCCACCCGGACCAGGTGCCGCAGCTTCTCCGTCCGCGGCAGCGCCGCCGCGACCCGCTCGGTGAACTCGGCGTCGAAGACCAGCGCGGTCAGATCGGCGTCGCGGTAGAGGTAGACCAACTCCTCTTCCACGTAGCGGTAGTTGACGTTCACCGGTACGACGCGCGCCTTGAGGCAGGCGAGCACGGTCTGGAGGTACTCGACCCCGTTGTAGAGGTGGAGCCCCAAGTGCTCGCCGGGCCGGACGCCGCTGTCGATGAGATGGTGCGCGAGGCGGTTGGCCGCCGCGTCCAGCTCCGCGTACGTCAGCCGGCGCTCCGCCCCGGTGCCCGGGTGATCGACATGGACGAGCGCCTCGCGGTCAGGGACCACGTCGACGACCGACTCGAACAGGTCGGCAAGGTTGTACTCCACCGCTCCTCCTGACCGTGGCACCGTCTCGTGTGCCGGTCATCACAGCAGAGTCGGCAGGAAGGCGGAAGAGGCCGCGGCAAGAAATCTGACTACCTGTCAGAAAACTCTTGTGCCCGTCCGCCCCCTCCTGCAACCTGTTCTCGTTCCGAGGGCTACGGGACTTCGGGGCTCCGGTCGACTGGAGGGCAGCCATGGGCGGTACCGAACATCTCGACGTACGGCGTGAGGGCGCGACGCTCGTCCTCACGCTCAACCGGCCGGAGGCGAAGAACGCCCTGTCCCTGCCGATGCTCGTCGGCCTCTACGACGGCTGGCTGAAGGCGGACGCCGACGACGCGATCCGCTCCGTCGTGCTCACCGGGGCCGGCGGCGCGTTCTGCGCGGGCATGGACCTCAAGGCGCTCGCCGGGAAGGGCATGGACGGGCAGCAGTACCGCGACCGCATGAAGGCCGACCCCGACCTGCACTGGAAGGCGATGCTGCGCCATCACCGGCCGCGCAAACCGGTGATCGCGGCGGTGGAGGGGGCCTGTGTCGCGGGCGGCACCGAGATCCTCCAGGGCACGGACATCCGGGTCGCGGGGGAGTCGGCCATGTTCGGGCTCTTCGAGGTCAAGCGGGGGCTGTTCCCGATCGGCGGGTCCACGGTCCGGCTGCCCCGGCAGATCCCGCGCACGCACGCGCTGGAGATGCTGCTCACGGGGCGGTCCTATTCCGCGGCGGAGGCGGCGGCGATCGGGCTGATCGGCAGTGTCGTGCCCGACGGCACCGCGCTGGACGCTGCGCTGGCTCTGGCGGAACGGGTCAATGCGTGCGGGCCGCTGGCGGTGGAGGCGGTGAAGGCCTCCGTGTACGAGTCCGCGGAGCTCTCCGAGTGGGACGGGCTCGCCGCCGAGCTCAAGCGGGGGTGGCCCATCTTCGACACGGCCGACGCGAAGGAAGGTGCCCGCGCTTTTGCGGAGCACCGCCCCGCCGTCTTCCGTCGCGAGTAGCCCGGCCGTCCGCCCGGTGGGGCTTCTCGCGCAGTTCCCCGCGCCCCTAGAGGCGAGCGGCTTCGCCGCTCAGCCTCTATCGGGGAAATGCGACCCGAAGGGTCTGCATTTCAGGGGCGCGGGGAACTGCGCGACCAGCCCCCACCGGGCGGCACCCGGCGACGAGACAGCGAACCCCGCAGACGGGGACCCGACCCGAACCGAAGGAGACCCGCGCGATGACGACAGCCCCCCGCCCAGACATACTCCGCGCACCCCTGATCGTGGAGTTCCCATTCACCCGCTCCCTGGGCCCCGTCCAGAGCGCCTTCCTCACCGGACTCCGGAACAAGGTCACCCTCGGCGTCCGCACCCCGACCGGCAAGGTCCTCGTACCGCCCGTCGAGTACGACCCGGACACCGCCGAGGAGCTCCGCGACCTCGTCGAGGTCGGCACCACCGGCACCGTCACCACCTGGGCCTGGAACCACGCCCCGCGCCGCGGCCAGCCCCTCGACACCCCGTTCGCCTGGGTCCTGGTCAAGCTCGACGGCGCCGACACCGCCCTCCTGCACGCCCTCGACGTCCCGGGCCCCGACGCCGTGCACACCGGACAGCGCGTCCGCGTCCGCTGGGCGGCCGAGCGTGAGGGCGCCATCACCGACATCGCCTGCTTCGAACCGGACGACAGCACGACGGACCCGGTCGAAGCCGCCCCGCACCAGGGCGAGTTCGGCGACATGGTCACCGGCATCGTCACCCCGGCCCGGCTCGACTACCAGTACGGCCCCGGCGGCGCCCAGACCCGGTACATCAACGCCCTCGCGGACCGCCGCACCGTCGGCGAACGCTGCCCCTCCTGCCACAAGGTCTACGTCCCGCCCCGCGGCGCCTGCCCCACCTGCGGCGTCGCCACCACCGAACAGGTCGAGGTCGGCCCGGCCGGCACCGTCACCACGTACTGCATCGTGAACATCAAGGCGAAGAACCTCGACATCGAAGTGCCGTACGTCTACGCGCACATCGCGCTCGACGGCGCCGACCTCGCCCTGCACGGCCGCATCGCCGGGATCCCCTACGACCAGGTGCGCATGGGCCTGCGCGTCGAACCGGTCTGGACCGAGGGCGGGCGCTATCCCGACCACTACCGGCCGACCGGCGAACCGGACGCCGACTACGACACGTACAAGGAGCTGATCTGAGATGCGGCCGCCGATCCGGGACATCGCCGTCGTCGCCTTCGCGCAGAGCGACCACCGGCGCACCACCGACGAGGTGTCGGAGGTGGAGATGCTGATGCCCGTGCTGCACCAGGTCCTCGACGCCACCGGCCTGAAGACCAGTGACATCGGGTTCACCTGCTCGGGGTCCAGCGACTATCTCGCGGGCCGCGCCTTCTCGTTCACCATGGCGCTCGACGGAGTCGGCGCCTGGCCGCCGATCTCCGAGTCGCATGTCGAGATGGACGGCGCCTGGGCGCTGTACGAGGCGTGGACCAAGCTCCTGACCGGCGAGGCCGACACCGCGCTCGTCTACTCCTACGGCAAGTCCTCACCCGGCTCCGTGCGCGACGTGCTCACCCGCCAGCTCGACCCCTACTACGTCGCCCCGCTGTGGCCCGACTCCGTCGCCCTCGCCGCGCTCCAGGCGCAGGCTCTCGTCGACGCCGGCGACACCGACGAGCAGGCTCTCGCGGGGGTCGCCGCCCACAGCCGCACCTCCGCCGCGGCCAACCCGCACGCCCAACTGCGCGGCCCCGGCGTCTCGCAGGGCGACTACGTCGTCCAGCCGCTGCGCACCGGCGACTGCCCGCCCGTCGGCGACGGCGCCGCCGCCGTGATCCTCGCCGCCGGCGACCGGGCCCGCGAACTGTGCGAGCGGCCCGCCTGGATCCGCGGCATCGACCACCGCATCGAGGCCCACTCCCTCGGCGTCCGCGACCTCACCGACTCGCCGTCCACCCGGCTCGCCGCCGAACGCGCGGGAGCCTTCGAACGGCCCGTCGACACTGCCGAGTTGCACGCCCCCTTCACCTCGCAGGAGGTCGTCCTGCGCAAGGCGCTCCGGCTCGGCGACGACGTCGACGTCAACCCGTCCGGCGGCGCCCTCGCCGCCAACCCCGTCATGGCCGCGGGCCTCATCCGCATCGGCGAGGCCGCCGCCCGCATCCACCGCGGCGACGCGCACCGCGCCCTCGCCCACGCCACCTCCGGGCCCTGCCTCCAGCAGAACTTGGTCGCCGTACTCGAAGGGGATGACCAGCGATGAGCACCGCCGCGCACAAGGAACCTGTCGCGATCGTCGGCATCGGCCAGACCAAGCACGTCGCCGCCCGCCGCGACGTCTCCCTCGCCGGACTCGTCCGCGAGGCCGCCCGACGGGCCTTGGACGACGCCGAGTTGACCTGGGCCGACATCGACGCCGTCGTCATCGGCAAGGCGCCCGACTTCTTCGAGGGCGTCATGATGCCGGAGCTGTACCTCGCCGACGCGCTCGGCGCCGTCGGCAAGCCCATGCTCCGCGTCCACACCGCCGGTTCCGTCGGCGGCTCGACCGCGCTCGTCGCCTCGAACCTGATCGCGGGACGCGTCCACGGCACCGTCCTCACCCTCGCCTTCGAGAAGCAGTCCGAGTCCAACGCCATGTGGGGCCTGTCCCTGCCGATCCCCTTCCAGCAACCGCTCCTCGCCGGCGCCGGAGGCTTCTTCGCCCCCCACGTCCGCGCCTACATGCGGCGCACCGGCGCCCCCGACACCGTCGGCTCCCTGGTCGCCTACAAGGACCGCCGCAACGCGCTCAAGAACCCGTACGCCCACCTCCACGAGCACGACATCACCCTGGAGAAGGTGCAGGCCGCGCCCATGCTCTGGGACCCGATCCGCTACTCGGAGACCTGCCCCTCCTCCGACGGTGCCTGCGCGATGATCCTCACCGACCGCGCCGGAGCGGCCCGCGCCCCGCGTCCGCCCGCCTGGCTGCACGGCGGCGCCATGCGCAGCGAGCCGACCCTGTTCGCCGGGAAGGACTTCGTGTCGCCGCAGGCCGGCAAGGACTGCGCCGCCGACGTGTACCGGCAGGCGGGCATCGCCGACCCGCGCCGCGAGATCGACGCTGTCGAGATGTACGTGCCGTTCTCCTGGTACGAGCCGATGTGGCTGGAGAACCTCGGCTTCGCCGCCGAGGGCGAGGGCTGGAAACTCACCGAATCGGGTGTCACGGAGCTCGACGGGGACCTCCCCGTCAACATGTCGGGCGGCGTCCTGTCCACGAATCCGATCGGCGCCTCCGGCATGATCCGCTTCGCCGAGGCGGCCCTCCAGGTCCGCGGCCAGGCCGGGGAACACCAGGTGGACGGGGCCCGCAAGGTCCTCGGGCACGCCTACGGCGGCGGCGCCCAGTTCTTCTCCATGTGGCTCGTCGGCGCGCAGCCGCCCACGAGCTGAGCACCGCCGCGCCGCGCGGCCTGTGCGGGGCCCGGCCCGGTCGCTACGCTGGCGCACGGACGACGAACCGGGAGGAGCACGGACGTGGCCGAGAGCACCATCGACCAGCACCCGTTCGCGGGGTGGGACAAGCCGGATCTGGACCTGAGCGCGGCGGACTGGCGGTCCAGCAGCAACGGCAGGGGCGACGTCCAGATCGCCTTCGTCGAGGGGTTCGTCGCGATGCGCAACAGCGGCAGCCCGCAGAGCCCCTCGCTGATCTTCACCCCCGCCGAGTGGGGTGCGTTCGTGCACGGCGCCCGCGAGGGCGAGTTCGATCTGACGTAGCCCGTCGTCCGCGGTCCCCTTCGCCGATTTCCCTTCGACACGTGACCTTCGGCCCTGTCCTGCGGCGCGCGCATGCGCGACCCTGGCCGCAGGAACAGCCGGTCTAACAGGGCACGGACACCGTGCCCGGTGTCGGAGGCGAAACCAGTCATGAGCACGCCGCACGCCCAGCCCGTAGTCGCCGCGGTCGACGGATCCGACGACAGCCGCAGAGCCCTCGACTGGGCCCTCGCCGAGGCGTCCCGGCGCGGCACGGGACTGCGCGTCCTGCACGTGCGGCAGTACGCGCCGGCCGTGCAGCCCGGGGTGCTCGTCGCCGGGGGCGAGTCCCCCGAGCGCGAGGACCGCGTGCTCGAAGCGGTCCGCACCTCGCTCGCGGCGCGCGGCGGGGACTTGCCGCCCGTCGAGTACGTCAGCCGTGAAGGCCTCCCGGCCGCGCTGCTGCCCGAGGAGAGCGCGCGTGCCCAGCTGCTCGTGCTCGGCTCGCGCGGACGCGGTGGCTTCGCCAGCCTGCTGCTCGGGTCGAACGGCGTCGCGACGGCCCGGGACGCCGACTGCCCGGTCGTCGTGGTGCCCCGGCCGGGCCGCCGGATCGACTCCGAGACGCCCGTGCCGGCCGGCCCGCGCGTCGTCGTGGGCCTGCAGACCGACGACCCCGACGAGACGGCCCTCGCCTTCGCCTTCGCGCACGCCTCGCGCACCGGGGACCGGGTCCAGGTCGTCGCCGCGTACCCGTGGCCCGTACTGGCCTGGAGCGCGTTCGGCGACTTCACGCCGACGGTCCAGGATCAGCGGGCGGCCGAGCACGAGACCCTGAACCTCGCCAACGACGCGCTGGTGGACCTGCGGAAGTCTCACCCTGAAGTCGAGGTCGAGCTGTACGTCGCGCCGGGCGACGCGGCGGGCCATCTCGTCGACGCCTCCCGCGAGGCGGAACTCGTCGTCGTGGGCCGCCACCGCCGTCGCCTCACCCGCCCCGCCCCGATGCTCGGCTCGGTCACGCACGCGGTGCTGCTGCACGCGGCGAGCCCGGTGGCGGTGGTGCCGCCGGCGCCGCAGGAGGACGACGACTCGCACTGAACCGAGAGGCGTCAGCGCAGGACCACACATCCGCGCCCGGTCAGCTCGTCGAGCAGGCCGGGCGCGACGCGTACGTCGTTCCAGCGCAGGTCGAGCTTCTCCAGCGCGGGGAGTTCCGTGATCCAGGCGGGCAGTTCGCGCAGCCGGTTGCCGCGCAGGTCCAGGCGGCGCAGGCGCGGCAGTCCGCGCAGCGCCTCGGGCACGGTCGTGAACGCGTTCTCCCGCAGTTCCAGCTCGCGCAGTTCCGTCAGATCGCGCGCCGAGTCCGGGAGCGCGGTGAGCGCGTTGCCGCGCAGCCACAGTTCGCGCAGTGCGGACAGGGCGCCGATCCCGTCGGGCAGCGCCGTCAGACGATTGTGCTGGGCGCGCAGCTCGACCAGGCCGGCCATCGCGGCGAGCGTCCCCGGCAGCGCCGTCAGCCGGTTCTCGCCGACGTTCAGGTACGCGAGCCGGTCGAGCACGCCGATCGTGTCCGGGAGCTCGGTGAGCCGGTTGTCGTGCAGGTACAGGAAGCGGGTCAGGTGCGGCAGCGTGCCGATCCGCGCGGGCACCGACGTCAGCAGGTTGTGGCCGAGGTCGATCGTGTGCAGCCGGGTGAGATCGCCGATCCGGTCGGAGATCCCGGTCAGGCGGTTGTCGGGGAGGAGCAGCACCTCGACCCGCGGGTGGCGCCACACCTCGTCCGGCACGGAGTCCAGACCGGCCCGCCAGTAGTTCAGCACCTTCGGCACCGCTCCGCTCGCGGCCATCGCAGCCCTCGCCCCCGCCGTCGCCCGTCTAATGGTCGGCGCGGAATCTATCATTAGGGCGAGCCCTATGATGACCGCATGCCAGACAACGGCGCCGCCCCCGACAGCACCCGGCTCGCCCTCGACCTCGCCCTCACCGTCCGTCACGACGGCCACGGCGGTGTCGCCGACGACCTCACCACGCCCGAGGGCCTGACCACCTGGGTCCACGAGCACGCCGACGCGCTCCCCGTCGACGGCGGCTTCCGTGCCGACGACCCCGCACTCGACCGGGTCCGGGACCTGCGCGCCGCAGTCCGCGCCCTCTTCGCCCGCGCCGTGCGCCCGGGGGAGCCGAGCCCCGCCGACGCCCGCCGCCTGCTCCCCGTGCCCGAGGCGCTCGCCCGGCTGAACGCGGCCAACGCGCTGTGCCCCGTCGTGCCGGTACTGACCTGGGACCCCGCCGACGGCGCGACACCCCTCGTACAGGAGAGCGCCGCGCAGGACGCGCCGCCCGGCGACCTCCTCCTCGCCGCGCTGGCCCGCGCCGCGACCGCCTTCCTCGCGAGCGAGGACCGGACCCGGCTGCGGGCCTGCCACGCCCCCCGCTGCGTGCGCTACTTCCTCAAGGAGCACCCCCGCCAGGAGTGGTGCAAGCCCTCCTGCGGCAACCGCGCCCGGGTCGCCCGCCACCACGAGCGGCACAACTCCCGCACGGGACGGGCACCTCACAGCGAGTGAACCCCGACACGGGGCGAGCCGCCGAGTCGACGTACGATGGACCGCATGTCCTTCCTCCGCCGCCGCGCAGCGACCCCCGCGGGCCCCGACTTCGACGTCCTGGCCATGGACCCGGGTGACTGGCCGGGCAATCTCGGGGCCGGCCTGCTGCCCGCCCCCGACGGCTCCTGCCAGGGCGTGTTCCTGCGCTACGACCTGTTCGGCGGCCGCGGCCCCGCGATGATCATCGGCAATCTGCCCGAGGGCTCCCCGGCCCGGGAGACCGCCGAGGGCGAGATCCCCTTCGAGGTCGCCCAGCTCCTGATCGCGCTGGAGAACGACGAGGAGGTCACCGTCACCGACGTCGAGGACGTCCCCGTGATGCAGGGCGACAACCTCCTCATCGTGCGCCGCCTCAAGCTGTCGGAGACCCGCATCTCCTGCGTCCAGTTCGACCGCAGTGACAACGTGCTGGTGACGATCGCCTCCTGGGACCGCCCCATCACCGACGACCTCTACGCGCTGCTCAAGCCGCTGCCTGCGGAGCTCTTCCAGCAGGGCTGAGCCCAGCCCCCACGACACACGACCGGGCCCGGTCCGCCTCCACGGCGGATCGGGCCCGGATCGTTCTCCCGCCGAGCCGGACGGTCAGGACTCCGTCGACGGCAGCACCCGCACATCGGCCGCCCGCACGTACGCGACCCGGTGACCGAACTGGATCTCGTAGTACACGTCCTCACCGCGCACCACTCGATGCGAGGTCGTGTCGAACGTCGGCGAGTAGAAGTACTCGCCCGTCGTCCGCCCGCCGACCACGTACCGCTGCCCCGCGAGCAGCTTGTACGGCAGCGGCGAGATCGCCTGCGGGGTCATGCCCGCCGGGTAAGCGGCCTTCTCCGGGTACGCGCGCCCGTACACCGGAATCTCCGAGGCGCCGTCCTTCGGCGTGATCACCAGGCCCTTCGCGCTCACCGCGGCCGGCTGTTCCGCCGGGTCGTGGAACCAGGCCTTCTGGCCCAGGTACCAGATCGCCGTCCAGTCGCCCTCGCGCCCCGCCACCGCGTACTGCTGGCCCGTCGAGGCACGGGACGCCATGTCGTTGACGCCCGTCGTCGAGTCCTGGCCGCCGGGGCGCAGCCCGATGTCCTTGACCAGCGGGGCGTCCTCGCTCGGCGCCGTGTACAGCCGCACCGCGCTCGACCCGTGCGGCGCGCACGGCTCACCGGCCTTGGTGCAGCCCGTGTACACCGGCTGGTTCCCGGCGTACTCCGGGTCGAACGTCACCAGGCCGCCGTTCGGACCGGCCGTCGGGTGGAACGGCTTGCCGAGCAGCGCGAAGTAGTGCGCCCAGTCCCAGTACGGGCCCGGGTCCGTGTGCATCCCCGGGATCGTCCCGCCCGTCGGGCCCGGCACCGTGTCGTGGCCGAGGATGTGCTGCCGGTCCAGCGGGATGTCGTACCGCTTCGACAGGTACTTCACCAGCCGCGCCGACGAGCGGTACATCGCCTCCGTGTACCAGGAGTCGGGCTGCGCGAGGAAACCCTCGTGCTCCAGACCGACCGACTTCGCGTTCATGTACCAGTTGCCCGCGTGCCAGCCGACGTCCTTCGCCTTCACCGACTGCACGATATGCCCGTCCGTCGAGCGCAGCGAGTAGTGCCAGGCCAGATACGTCTTGTCCTGGACCAGCTTCAGCGTCTGCTCCCACGTCGCCTCCGTGTCGTGGATGACGATGTAGTCGATGCTCTGGTCCTTCGGGCGGTCCGCGAGATCGTGGTTGCCGTAGTCACCGTCGCCGAACTCCTCGTACGGCGCCGGGATCCACTCGCAGGACACCGTCCGCGGGCACTCGGCTCCGTCGGCGTCCGCCTTGCGCAGGCCCGCGCGGGTCAACTGGGCGGGCTGCGGCTCGGCCGCCGGGTCGGCGGTGAGCGCGAGGTCCTGTCCCGCGTCGTTGGTGCGACGCTCGCCGTCCCGGATCACCGCGAACACGTCGTCCGCGTACGTCGCCGCACTCGCCGCGTCGTCCGCGCCGGAGAACGTGGCCACCGCGCCGAACCAGTCGGACGGCTCGGACGTGAGCGGCTCGCCGAGCCGCTTCTGCGCGGCGGCCAGCAGCGCCGCGCCGCCCCGCACATTCGCCGCGGGATCGCTGCGCAGCTCCTCCGCCGGAATCCCCGACACCTCCGACGCCCGGATCAGCGTGGTGAGCCGGGCGGGCAGCTCGCCGCCGTCCGGCAACGCCGGCGTCGCCTTCAGCGGGGCGCGCGAATCGTCGCCGCGGGCATCGCCCTCGGCATGGTCGTAGCGCACCGTGCGGGCCAGCGCGGTACGCGCGTCCGTCAGATGCATGGGGCCGTAACCGCCGGAGACGCTCGGCGCGCCCGCGTGCGTGTCCCAGCGCGACTGCAGGTACGAGACGCCGAGCAGCACGCTCTGCGGCACGTGGTACTCGGCCGCGGCCGACGCGAACGCGCTCTGCAGCTTCTGGTCCGCCGCGGCCGGTGCCCCGGCGTCCTGCGGGGGCGCCGCCCCGAGCAGCGGGAGCAGCAGCCCCGCCGTCGCGAGCGTGCCCGCCGCCCTGACGCGCGCAACACGGCCGGTGAGAGAACGGGGAGAACGATGCAACGGTGCCTCCTGGGAACGACGGAGCCGGGATGGTGCGCGATGCGTGCGGGGCCGATCGTGGTCAGTGGTATCGGCTCCCCGACGATCCGTCAATCATCCGACGGGCCACGGAGTTTCCAGGGATTTCCCATGTCAGCGGGCGTGTGGCCGACCGCCTGGGCCGGGTTTTACGCGCGGTGGTGCGGCCGCCTGCGGCGCGTCAGTGGAGTGGACCAATGGGAGGACCAGGCGGGCGGTCACGGGGAGGTGCACGGTGAGGACGACGAAAAGGATCCGCGGTGCGCCGGCCTTCGCCCAGCGCACCGCGGATCCTCGTCCCCCGTCAGCGCGTGCCGACGGCCGCACGCACCGCCTTCCGCGCCATGTTGCAGTCCTCGTGCAGCCGGCGCAGCAGCAGCCGCTGCTCCTCACCGGACGGCACGGCACCGGCCGGGGCCTGGCCCGGCGTCGCCGGGGCCGGCTCCTGCAACGAGCGCTGCACGGCCGTCTCGTAGGTGCGGATCTCCCGGGTCAGGACGAGCATCAGGTTGACCAGGAAGGCGTCCCGGGCCGCCGGGCCGCCGGACTGCGCGAGCTGGCTGATCTGCCGGCGCGCCACCGGGGCGTCACCGAGGACCGCCCACAGCGTCGCCAGGTCGTAGCCCGGCAGGTACCAGCCCGCGTGCTCCCAGTCCACCAGGACCGGACCGGCGGGGGACAGCAGCACGTTCGACAGCAGGGCGTCGCCGTGACAGAACTGGCCCATGCCCGCGCGGCCCGAGGTGTGCGCGATCCCGTGCAGGAGCTTCTGCAGGTCGCCCATGTCCCGGTCGGTCAGCAGACCGAGGTCATGGAACCGGTTGATCCGCTCCGCGTAGTCCAGGGGCGCCCCGAACGTGCCCGCCGGGGGCCGCCACTGGTTCAGCCGGCAGATCGCGCCGAGCGCGGCCCGCACGTCCGCCCGCGGCGGTGCCTCGACCGGGTGGCGCTGCAGAGCCGCAGGCCGGCCGGGCATCCGCTCGATCACCAGCGTCCCGTTGTCGGGGTCCGCGGCGATCAGCCGCGGCACCCGCACCGGGGGCCGGTGCCGGACGAACGAACGGTATGCCGCTATTTCGTGCCGGACCCGCTCGGCCCACGCGGGGGAGTGGTCGACTAAACACTTCGCGACCGCGGTGCTGCGTCCGGTCGTGCCGACCAGCAGCACGGACCGCTGGCTGCGGCGCAGCACCTGCACCGGATGGAACTCCGGGCAGATGCGGTGCACCGAGGCGATCGCCGTGCGCAGCCGGTCGCCCTGGGGGCCGGACAAGTCGAGTCTCCCGCTGAGCGGTTGGGTACCCGCCCCCGGGGCGCGACGCGGCCGGCCGATGCCGTTGAGCGTCGGGGCCGCGGGCCGCGCGGGGTCGAGGTACGGGCCGCTGCCCGCCACCGCCGGGCGGGCGGAGCGCAGCGGCCGGGGCGGGGCGGACACGGAGGACGATGCTGCGTACATGGGCGAAACAGATCCCTTCGTGTGCCGACGAGTTGCTGCGCCGCCCCACCCGGCCCTTTCGGAACACCCTGGGGAATGCCCTGCGGTGACCGGGTCGGGGTGGCGCATTCCTACCTGACACCCGAGGGCCACGAGCGTGGCAGCTGGCGCACCCTGGCGAACCCTGGCGAATAGTCGCTCTGCAACTGACAGAGGGCTACTGTCGATTGCAGCCGAGAACCTGGGGGCTTACGTGAGCGGACAACCCAACTCCCGCCTGAACGACCTGTTCGGCCTGGCCGGCTGGTCCAAGGGTGAACTCGCGAGACTCGTCAACCGGCAGGCGGCGGCCATGGGCCACCCCCAGCTGGCGACGGACACCTCGCGGGTGAGGCGGTGGATCGACATGGGAGAGATCCCGCGCGATCCGGTGCCCCGGGTGCTGGCGGCGCTGTTCACCGAGCGACTCGGCCGTGTCGTGACCATCGAGGATCTCGGTCTCGTCCGGCACGGGCGTGTGGGGAAACGGCAGGGCGGCGGGAGCCTGGAACGCCAGGGGCCCGACGGAGTGCCGTGGGCGCCCGAACGGACAGCTGCGGTCCTCACCGAATTCACGGGAATGGACCTCATGCTCAACCGACGCGGCTTGGTGGGCGCGGGTGCCGCGCTCGCCGCGGGATCCGCACTCAGCACCGCCATGCACGACTGGCTGCACGCCGACCCGGTCCTCGCGGCCGACTCCCCCAGGACCACCGATCCCCTGCACGCCGACCCCGCTGGGTTCGACCGCTACGAGGCCGCCCCCATCGGGTCGCAGGAGATCGAGGAACTGGAGCGTTCCGTAGAGGTGTTCCGGGCCTGGGACGCCTCCCGGGGCGGCGGCCTCCAGCGCAAGGCGGTCGTGGGCCAGCTCAACGAAGTCGGTGGGATGCTCTCCTACCGTCATCCCGACCATCTGCAGCGGCGCCTGTGGGGCGTCGCCGCCAATCTCGCCGTTCTCGCGGGCTGGATGTCGCACGACGTCGGCCTGGAGCCCACGGCCCAGAAGTACTTCGTCATCGCCGCGCACGCCGCGCGCGAGGGCGGGGACCGGCCGCGCGCCGGTGAGGCCCTGTCCAGAGCGGCGCGCCAGATGGTGCATCTGGGCCGGCCCGACGACGCGCTCGACCTGATGAAGCTCGCCAAGTCCGGCTCCGGCGACGAGGTGCTGCCGCGGACCAAGGCGATGCTGTTCACCATCGAGGCCTGGGCCCAGGCCTCGATGGGCAAGGGTCAGGCGATGCGGCGCACCCTCGGTCAGGCGGAGGACCTCTTCGTCTCCGACAAGGGCGACGTGCCGCCGCCGAGCTGGATGCAGATGTTCGACGAGGCGGACCTGCACGGGATGCAGGCCCTGGCGTACCGCACCCTCGCCGAGCACGAGCCGGGTGCCGCGGTCATCGCGCAGCGGCACGCCCACGAGGCCCTGGCCCTGCGGGCCGGCGGCCGTGACCGTTCGAAGATCTTCGACCATCTGTCCCTGGCCTCGGCCTGCTTCATCGCGGACGATCCCGAACAGGCGGACCGCTACGCACGTCTGGCGCTCTCCTCGATGGGGTCGAACTCCTCGCACCGCACCTGGGACCGGCTCCGCGAGATGTACCGGCTGACCGGGCAGTACGCGGACTACCCGAAGATCGAGGACCTGCGCGAGGAGATCAAGCTGGCGCTGCCCCGGACCCCGGGGAAGAAGCTCCAGGCGTAGTCAGGCATCAGGCGCGGTCTCACGTACGGGAGCATCCGCTCCCGGCGACGATCAGGCCTTCGGCTAGGCGATGATCAGGCCTTCGACTAATTGACCCGGGCGACGAGGACGCAGCCGTCGTTCTCCCGCTCGTCCCCGCCGAGCTCGTCCGAGACCACACGCAGGCATTCCTGCGGGTCCCGGGCGGCGGTGAGGCGCGGGGCGAGGGCGAGCAGCCGGCCCGCCGCCGCGGTGGCCCCGCGGCGTGGCACCAGGCCGTCGGTGTGCAGCAGCAGCAGATCACCGGCGCGCAGGGTCTCCTCGGCCTGCCCGTACGCGGTACCGGCCGGGGCGCCCAGCGGCGAGCCAGCCGGAGGCGTGAGGGCGCGCCCGGTCCCGTCGCGGAACAGCAGCGGGGCCGGGTGACCGGCCGAGGCCCAGGACAGCACTCGAGCCACCGGGTCGTACCGGCAGCACAGAGCACTGCCCAGCCGTGGCTGGGCGGGAGTGTCGAGGAGGTGGTTGAGCCGGGACAGCAGCCCGGCGGGGTCCGTACCGCACAGGGCCATGCCGCGGGCGGCGCCGAGCAGCATCGCCACGTCCGCGGTGACGGCGGCGCCGCGCCCGGACAGGTCGCCGACGGTCAACAGTGTCGCGCCGTCGGCCAGTTCGAGTGCGTCGTACCAGTCGCCGCCCGACGGCGCGCCGGTCGCTGCGGGGAGGCGCAGCGCGGCGATGCCGAGTCCACCGGGCGTCCCGGCGGAGGAGGGCGGGACCTGGAGAGAGCCGCGCCACGCGGGGGGCGCGGCCTCCTGCGGGTCGGGCTGCGCGACGGGTCGGCGCCGGAGCGAGTCACGGGTCTCGCGCACCGTGCGCTGGCTGCGGCGCAGCTCGCTGACGTCCCGGACGACCGCCCACATGGAGGCGGTCGCACCGTCGGAGTCGAGCACGGGCTCGCCCATCATGTGCACCGTGCGCACGGAACCGTCCGGACGCACGACACGGAACTCGCCGTCGATCGGCTTCCCGTCGATCAGGCAGTCGGTGACCATCGAGGTCAGCTTCGGCTGGTCGTCGGTGTGCACCACGGAGGGCAGCTCGTCGAGCGTGAGGGCGGGCACGGACGGGTCGCGGCCGAGGATCTGGAAGAGCTCCTCGGACCAGCTGGCCTCGTCGGTCAGCAGGTCCCACTCGGCGCTGCCGACCCGGCTGAGCAGCGAGCCCGCGGCCCGCTGGGCGGGCTGTCCGGCGCGGACGCCGGCCGGACCCTCGCGCAGCTGCGCCAAGTGCCGGTCGAGATCGCTCAGTTGGTGCACGGCCAGCTCGTACAGGGCGCGCTGCCAGCGCGCCTCGGGGTCGGCGGTGTCGCCCACGGCATCACGGCGCACCGCGTCGACGTCGCCGAGCAGACGGCGTGTCTGCGAGATCAGCGCGTCGACGGTGCCCCGCTCCGGCGGCTGGCCGGCGGGGCGGTCCGCGAAGACATGGGGGGACATGACGAACTCCGATGCAGGCACAGAAGGCCGAGGCTGACGGAAGGACCGGTTAAGACTTTGGCACAGGGCGCGGCACCCCGTAAGGGATTTGGCCATACACGATGCGGTGGTGCTTCTGGCATATGCCCGAGTCCTCCAGGACGGGTTTTCCGTGGGTCCTGGTCGAACGAGTGGCCGATCCTGGCGTATGTCGCCCTGGTGAGGTGTATGGCCCGGGCTGCGTCGAACGGCGTAGGGACGGCTACGCCGTGTCGGACGCGTCGGCCCCGGTCCGGTCGTGCCTACAGTCCGGCGGGCGCCAGGATCTTGTCCCTGAGGAGCTCCAGGATCCGGCGGTCCTCGTCCGGGCCCTGCCACAGGGCGGGGTCGCCGGGGTAGGTGTCGAACAGGATGTGCCGGGCGCCGAGTTCGGCCAGGGTCGCGACGTCGGCCCGGATCTGGTCGACGCTGCCGTGGCCGAGCGGCCGGTCCTCGGTGTCGGGCACGTCCGCGACCACGATCTGGACGCGCGGCGCGAACTCCGGCACCGCGCGCCCGGCCCGCTCCGCCTCCTCGGCGAGCCGCGGCAGCTGCCGCTCCAGCGCGGCCCGCGTGGCCCGGAACGGATGCCAGGCCTCGCCGAGGCGCCCGGCCCGGCGCAGCGCGGCCGGCGAGTCGCCGCCGACCCAGACGGGGACGTGCGGGGCGGTGGCCGGCGCGGGCGCCGTGCGGACGCCCTCGAAGGAGACGTAGCGGCCCTCGAAGCTGCACGGGTCCTGCGTCCAGGCGGCCCGGATCGCGGTCAGGTACTCGTCGGTGATGGCCCCGCGCTCCGCGAACGGCACGCCGAGCACCTCGTACTCGGCGGCCGACCAGCCGACGCCGGCGCCGAGGATGAAGCCGCCCTCGTTCAGCTGGTCGATGTTGGCGGCGAGCCGCGCGGTCTGCAGCGGGTGCCGGTAGGGGATCACGGTGATCGTCGTGCCGAGGGTCAGGCCGGGGACCCGGCCCGCGAGATGGGCCGCGAGGACGAACTGGTCGTAGAAGGGGGCCGGGTAGACCGCGTGCACGTCCGGGGTCACCGCGATGTGGTCCGAGATCATCGCGAAGGTGAAGCCGAGGTCACGCGCGTCCGTGGCCTGTCGGGCGAGGCTCTCGGGGGTCGTGCCGGAGCCGAAGTTGAGGAGATTCACGCCGTATCGCATGGGGCGCAGTCTCGATGATCTTGCTCGGTCCGGCCAAACCCGTGATCGATTTCAAGCCGTGGTTGTCAGGGCGTGCTTGCGCCCGCTACCTTCACGGCCATGTCCGTTGGAATATCAAACTCACTCGTCCCGGCCGGACCGTCGACGCGCGCCACCGCGTGGATCGTCTCCGTCGGCGTCTTCGTCGTGAACCTGGACCTCTTCGTCGTCAACGTGGCCGTGCCCGCGCTCGGCGCCTCCTTCGACGGCGCCTCGCTCGCCTCCCTGTCCTGGGTCCTCAACGCCTACGCGATCGTGTTCGCCGCGCTGCTCGTGCCCGCCGGACGTCTCGCCGACCGGTTCGGTCACCGGCGCGGATTCCTGCTCGGGCTCGCCGTGTTCACCCTCGCGTCCGCGCTGTGCGCCCTCGCCCCCGGCGTCGGATGGCTCAGCGCCGCGAGGGCCCTCCAGGCCGCCGGTGCCGCCGCGCTCATGCCGACCTCCCTCGCGCTGCTGCTCGTCGCCACGCCCGCCGAGCGGCGCACCCGGGCCGTGCGCGGCTGGGCGGCGACCGGCGGGATCGCCGCCGGCCTCGGCCCCGTCGCCGGAGGCCTGCTGGTCGAGCTCGACTGGCGCTGGGTGTTCCTTGTGAACGTGCCGGTCGGTGTGGCCGGACTGCTGCTCGGCGCGCGCCTGCTGCCCGCGGACCGGCCGGACCGCAGCGGCCCGCTGCCCGACCTGGCCGGCGCCGTCCTGCTCACGGGCGCGATCGGCCTCCTCGCTCTGGGGCTCGTCAAGTCCGAGGCCTGGGGTTGGAGTTCGGGCCGCACGATCGGCGCGCTCGTGGCCGCCGTGCTGCTTGCAGCCGCGTTCTGGTGGCGCTCAGCCCGCCATCCGGCGCCGGTCGTCGAACTGCCGCTGCTCCGCATCCCCGCGTTCTCGGTCGCGACCTGCGCCGCGCTGCTGTTCACCGTGGCGTTCGCGGGCCTGCTGCTCACGTCCGTCCTGTGGTGCCGCGAGGTGTGGGGCTACTCGGCGATCCGCACCGGCCTCGCCATCGCCCCCGGCCCGCTCGTCGTGCCCGTGCTCGCCGTGAGCTCGGGGCCGCTCGTGCGCCGCATCGGCGCGGGCCGCACCGCCGCCCTCGGCTGCGTGCTGCTCGGGCTCGGACTCGTGTGGTGGGCGCTGAGCGCCGACCCCGCCCCGCACTACGCCACCAGGCTGCTGCCGGGCATGCTCGTCACCGGCATCGGCGTCGGACTCGCCCTGCCGACCCTGGTCGGGGCCGCCGCCGCGGCGCTGCCGCCGGACCGCTTCGCCACCGGATCCGCTGTCACCACCATGGCGCGGCAGACCGGTTCGGTCCTCGGAGTCGCCGTCACCGTGACCCTGCTCGGCCGGCCCGCCACGGCCTCGGCCGCGCTCGACGCGTTCCGCCACGGCTGGTACGTCGCCGCCGCCTCGGCGTTCGTCGCCGCCGTCGCCGCCTTGCTCCTGCGCCGCACGGCACGGCCGCCCGTGCCGGTGGCGGCGGAGGCGTCGCACGGTTCCGCGTGAGCGTCTGGCCTTCGGTGCGGTGGACAGGGGGGCGCGGTGGTGCGTGCTACGTCTGGTGGGTGCGGCGGCCTTGGCGTTCGTCGCCGTTGGCGGTGCGCTTCTCCTGTGGCGTGCGGCAGGGTCGGTCGTACCGGGGGCCGTGGGGGCGGCGTGCGGTTTCGCGTGAGCGTCAGGCCTTCGGTGCGGCCGACGGGATGCGGGGCGTGGCGGTCCGCGGCGGAGCTGCCGCGTCCGCGCTGGAGTCGGTGGCCGTGTGCAGGGCCGCGATCTGGGAGCGGGAGGTGAAGCCGAGCTTGGTCAGGATGTGCTCGACGTGCGAGTCGACGGTCCGCTTCGACACCACGAGCCGCGCCGCGATCTCACGGTTCGTCAGACCCTCGCTGACCAGCGCCGCGACCTGCCGCTCGCGCGGCGTGAGCCCGTCCGCCGGGCCCGCGCGCTGCACCGGCACGTCCGGCGCCGCCGACTCGTCGTCCAGCGCGAGGTCCACCACCGTGTCGAGCGGCAGGCCGGCGCCCTCGGTGAACGCGTCGTGGTAGCCGTCGGCGCCGAGCGCCGCCCGGGCCGGCCCCGCCGCGTCCCCGTGCAGCTCGTGCAGGACGGGGATGCCGAACCGGGCCTCCTTCGCGGCCCGGCGCCACAGCGCGTCGGCCGCGCCCTGGAGCAGGGCCACCCGCTCGAAGTGCCGCAGCCGCGCCGCGTGCCAGGCGAGACCCTCGAAGAAGTGCGCGAGCCCCATCAGGTCGTGCAGCGCGGCCTTCGCGCGAAGCCCGTCCCGCGCGCACTCCACCGCCGCCTCGTGCTCGCCCCTGAGCCACAGCCCGACGCTCTTGACCCACAGCGCCCAACTGCGCGCCCACTGCTCCGCGGGCTGCGCGGCGCCCCGGGCCAGCGAGTCGTCGCACCAGTCGATGCCCCGCTGGTGCTCCCCGGAAAGGATCAGCATCAGGCCGCCGTAGAAGCCGAGCATGCGCAGGCCCGTGTCGTCGCCGAGGGCCGTCATCCGGGTGCGGGCCTCCTCGAAGTCCGCGGCGCAGCCCTCCATGCGGCCCAGGAAGTACCGGCGGTGCGCCTGGAACGCCAGCGTCCACGCGGCGCCGATCCGGTCCTCGATACGGGCGGCGATGCGCTCGGCCTCGGCGAGCAGCTCCTCGTTGCCGCCTCGCTCGCCCTGGATGTCCATGTACCAGCTGGTCAGCCAGAGCGCCTTGACCCGCGTCGGCGTCTCGTCCCGGCAGCCGTCCAGGGTGCGTCGCAGCCAGTACCGGCCCTCGGTCAGCAGACCCGTGGCGTGCCAGTAGCCCCACAGGGCCGTCGCCATCTCCAGGCCCCGGCCGTGCAGCCGGGGCGTCGTCACGCAGTACTCCAGCGCGACCCGGACGTTGGCCCGGTCGCGGACCAGGGCGCGCAGCAACGGGATCTGCGAGTCCCCGGTCCACTCCTCGTCGAAGGCGCGGGCCACGTCCAGGAAGTACGCGAGGTGACGGCAGCGGGTGCGCTCCTCGTCGCCCGACGCGGCGAGCCGCTCCAGACCGTACTCGCGGATGGTGTCGAGCATCCGGTACCGGGTGCCCTCGGGCGTCTCGACGCGGACGACGACCGACTTCTCGACCAGGGCGATGAGCGCGGTGAGGACGTCGTCCACCGGCAGCGAGCGCTCGTCGGCGCACACCGACTCGGCCGCCTCCAGGCTCAGTTCGCCCGCGAACACGGACAACCGGGCCCACAGCAGCCGCTCCGGCTCGGTCGACAGGTCGTGGCTCCAGCCGATCGCCGTGCGCAGGGTCTGGTGGCGCGGCACCGAGGTGCGGCGCCCGCCCGTCAGCAGCCGGAACCGGTCGTCGAGCCGGGTGAGCATCTCGTCCAAAGAGACCGCCCGCAGCCGGGACACGGCGAGTTCGATGGCCAGCGGGATGCCGTCGAGCCGGCGGCACAGGGCGAGCACGTCGGAGCGGTTGTCGTCGCCGACCGTGAATCCGGCCACGGCCGCCGAGGCGCGGTCCGCGAACAGGCGCACCGCGTCGCACTCCTCCCCGTCGCGCGGCTCGGCCGCCTCCGGCACGCCCAGCGGGCCGATCGCGAGGACGTGCTCGCCCGGTACGTCCAGGGGCTGCCGGCTGGTGGCCACGATGCGCAGCCGGGGCGCGGCGCGCAGCAGTTCGTCGCAGAGCACGGCGCACGCGTCGACCAGGTGCTCGCAGGTGTCGAGCAGCAACAGCAGCTCGCGGTCCTCCAGATGGTCGGCGACCACCTCCAGCGCGGGCCGCGCGGTCTGCTCGGGCAGGTCGAGCGCGGCGGCCACCGTGTTGGCGAGGAGCTCCGGGTCGCGCAGCGCGGACAGTTCGACCATCCGTACGCCGGACGAGAACGCGTCGCGCGCCTCGCGTGCCGCGCGCACCGCCGTACGGGTCTTGCCGACGCCCCCGGGACCGGTGAGCGTGACGAGCCGGGCTCGGGTCAACAGCTCGGCCACCTGCGCCAGTTCGTGCCGCCGGCCGACGAAACTGGTGGCCTCGGCGGGCAGGTCGCCCGGAGTGCGGGGACCGGAACTGCGGTTCATGCGAGGGCACACTCCGTGCGGGCGACGACGGGACCGATCCCGTCCCACGCTATCGGCATCGGGCCCGGTGAAGGAGCTCATCGGAGAGGAACGCGCCCTGTGAGCACGGAAGTCGGGGCCGCGGGCTCACTCCGGCGCGGTCACCATGTCCAGGAACGCCGCCGCGGCGGGGGAGCGGCGCGCCTCGTTCCACACGAGCCGCTCCTCGCGCACCGGACCGCCGCGCACCGGCACCGCCGTGAGCCCCGGGAGGCGCGGGACGAGCCGGGACGGCAGCAGCGAGATGCCGAGCCCGCCGCGCACCAGATCGGCGAGGAAGCCCAGGAAGCGGGCCTCGAACGCCACTTCGCGGTGCAGTCCGGCCGCCTGGAACGCCTCGTCGGTCTGCGCCCGCGCCGCGCTGCCCGCCGGGAAGTCCACGAACGCCTCGTCCACCAGGCGCTCCAGCGGCAGCACGGTGCCGCGCCGGGTTCGGGCCAGCGGGTGTCCCGGGGCCATGACCGCCACATGATGGTCGACGGCCAGGGTCCGGGTGCCGAGCCCGGGCCGGTCCGTACGGAACGAGGGCGGCACCCCGAGGATCGCGAGGTCCAGGCCGCCCTCGCGCACCGTGTCCACCAGCGTCTCGCTCATGCCGTCGATCAGCTTCAGTCTGACCTGCGGATAGCGGTCGTGGAAGGTGCGCATCAGGTCCGGCACGTCCACGGCCGTGACCGTGGCGATCGCGCCGACGGCGAGCCGGCCGCGGATCTCCCCGGTGGCCGCGGCCACTTCGGCGCGGGCCCGCTCCGCCGCCTCCAGGGCCTGCCGGGCGGCCGGCAGGAAGGCCTCGCCCGCGGCCGTCAGCCGTACCCGCCGGCTGGTCCGCTCGAAGAGCCGTGCCCCCAACTCCTTCTCCAGCTTGGCGATCTGATGGCTGAGCGCCGACTGCACCACCAGACACCGCTCGGCGGCCCGGGTGAACCCGCCGGTCTCGGCGACGGCGACGACATAGCGCAACTGCTGCAGCTCCATGGATCCATCGTGATCCGCGATCGTTCGGATGACAAGGATGTGTTGGACTCATAGGTGGGTGGGGGAGCAGTCTTCCTGACATGACACAGACAGAGCTTCACCCCGCAAGCGCCGCCGGATCCGCCAGTATCGAGCCGCAGGAGACGCACGCCGGACCGCGCCGCAGCCTGCTCCTCCTCATGGCCGTCGCCACCGGCCTGTCCTGCGCCGGGAACTACGTCGCGCAGCCCCTGCTCGACCTCATCTCCCGCGACCTGGGCCTCGGCAGCGTCCTCACCGGCCTCGTCGTCACCGCCGCGCAGGCGGGGTACGCGCTCGGTCTGATGCTGATCATCCCGCTCGGCGACGTGCTCGACCGGCGGCGCCTGGCGGTCACGCTCTTCTCGGCCACCGCCCTCTTCCTCACCGTCTCCGCGCTCGCCCCGAGCGGCCCCGTGCTCCTCGCGAGCACGATCCTGACGGCCCTGACCTCGGTCGGCGCCCAGGTCCTCGTCGCCCACGCCGCCGCCCTCGCCACCGCGGAGACCCGCGGCCGGGCCGTGGCCACCGTCATGTCGGGGATCCTGCTCGGCGGACTGCTGGCCCGCACCGCGGCGGGCGGGCTGTCCGGGATCGGCGGCTGGCGCACCGTGTACTGGGTGCTCGCCGTGCTCATGGCCGGCATGGCCGTCGTCCTGCACCGCTACGTCCCGCGCCTGTTCGACAGCACCGACCTGCGCTACCCGGCGCTGCTCCGCTCCACCCTCGCCCTGCTCCGCGAGGAGCCGGTGCTGCGCCGGCGGGCCCTGCTCGGCGGTCTGTCCTTCGCCTCGTACAGCGTCCAGCTCACCGCCATCACGTTCCTGCTCAGCGGCGCCCCGTACCACTGGTCGGCGCCCGCGATCGGACTGTTCGGACTGATCGGGGCCGTGGGCGTGCTGACGATGACCTTCGCCGCGCGGCTCGCCGACCGCGGCCGGGTCTCGCTGGTCACCGGCACCGCCGTCGCCCTGCTGCTGCTCGGCTGGCCGGCCCTGTACTTCGGCGCCCACTCGCTGATCTGGCTCGTCGTCGGCGTCATCGCCCTGAACATCGGCCAGCAGGCCGTCCTCAACAGCAGCCAGACCGTCATCTACGGACTGCGTCCCGAGGCCCGCAGCCGCGTCAACTCGGCCTTCTCCACGTCCTTCTTCTTCGGCGGCGCGACCGGCTCGGCCCTCGCCGCGGTCGTCTGGGCGGCGGCCGGCTGGACCGGCATCGCGGCGCTCGGGGCGGGGCTGGCCGCCCTTGGCCTGGTCGTGTGGCTCACGGGGCGTGACCACTGACCGTACGGAGGGGGGTGACGGCGAGCGGGCCGGAGTCAGGCTTCGAACTGACTCCGGCCCGTCGTCTGTTCGTAGAGCACCTTCGCCGCCTGCTTCGCCGAGGGCTGCCACAGCGTCGTCATCGGCTCCCAGACCCGCACCCCGGCCGGCGCCCCGAGCGTCAGCGCCTGGAAGCGGCTGCCGTCGTGGTCGGGCACGGCGGCCACCGTCACGTACATGACCGTCCGCACCTCCTTCTCGGCGTCGTCCGAGTCCGACACCGAACGGACCGCCGCGTAGACGGTGCTGTGCGCGGCGAGCGTGCGTCCCGCGTGCGGCACCGCGGGCAGCGGCAGCGCCGCGCCGTCGAGATCCCCGTACGTGACGATCGGGACGCGGTCGACCAGGCAGGCCTTCCCCGAGTCGTTGCGCAGGCGCAGCTCGAGCACGTCGCCGTCGTCGTCGGACGGGTCGGCCCGCAGCGTCAGGTCCTTCTCGGCGCAGCGCGGGAGATCCGCGGCGGGTGCCGTCCGTGTCGTGGCCGAGGCGGCCGGGACGGTGAGAGCGGCCAGGGCGAGGGCAGCCGTGGTGGCCGCCGTGAGGTGACGAGCGCGCATCGGCAGATCCAGTCCGTCGTCGGTCGGTCGTGCTTCTGTCGTCGGTCGTGCTTCCTGCGTCCCGTGGAGCGGACCCGCGAGGGGGTCGCAATACGGACATATGAGCCTATCCTGGAAGTGCGGCTCGTGTACGACGGCGTAGTTCCGATCATGGATTTCCAGATCGCGGACCATGCCCTCCTCGGGGACCTGGAGACCGCCGCACTGGTCGGCGCCGACGGGTCCGTCGACTGGCTCTGCCTGCCCCGCTTCGACTCGCCCGCCGCCTGCGCCGCGCTCCTCGGCACCCCGGACCACGGCGTCTGGCGGCTGGCTCCCCGTGACCCGCGCGCCCGCGCGGAGCGCGGCTACCGGCCCGAGAGCCTCGTCCTCGACACGGTCTGGCGGACCCCCGGCGGCGCCGTCAGGATCACCGACTTCATGCCCCCGCGCGCCACCCGCCCCTGCCTCGTCCGCTGCGTCGAAGGACTCACCGGCACCGTGCCCGTCCACGGCCTGCTGCGGCTCCGCTTCCACCAAGGACGCGTCGTCCCCTGGATGCTGCGCCATGACCCCTGCACCGTCGCGCTCGCCGGGCCCGACGCCGTCTGGGTCCGCGCCGACGGCCCGGTCCGCGAGACCCCCGACCCGGACGGCGCCACCCTCGACTTCGACGCCGCCCTCACCCCCGGTCAGCGCTGCGCCGTCACCCTCGTCTGGGCCCCCTCGCACCTGACCGAACCCCCGCCGGAACTGGCCGTGCCCGCCCGCACCCAGCTCAAGGAGACCCTCGCCTTCTGGCGCCGCTGGGCCGCCCACTGCGCCTACGAAGGCCCCTGGCGCCCCGCCGTCCTGCGCTCCCTGATCACCTGGAAGGCGCTCACCCACGCCCCCACCGGCGCCGTCCTCGCCGCCCCCACCACCTCTCTCCCGCACAGCCCTGACGGCGCCCACGACGGCGACGGCCGTGTCTGCCGCCTCGACGGCCTGCGCCCCGCCCTCGCCACCCTGATCCGCTGCGGCCTGCGCGCCGAGGCCGCCCACCGCGTCGACTGGCTCCTGCGCACCACCGCCGGCGACCCCGCCGCGCTCCAGGACGTCTACGGCCCCGCCGGAGAGCGCCGGCTGCGCAGCGTCGCCGCGCCCTGGTTCCCCGGACGCCCGCCGGACCGACCCGTGTGCTTCGGTACCAGCCCGGCCGGAGCGCTCCGCGCCGCCGCGCACGGCGAGGTCCTCGACGCCCTGCACCTCGCCCTGTGCGCGGGCCTGACCGGCGGCCTCGACTCCGGGCGGCTCGCCGCCGAACTGACCCGGCACGCCGGCCTCCTGTGGACCGCCGCGCCCCCGCCGGGCCCCGCCGACCTCATGACGTGGGTGGCCCTCGACCGGGGCCTGCGCATCGCCGGCCGGCTCGGCCGCGACACCGACGCGGGCAGCGCGATCCTGCGCGACACGATCCGGCGCCGCCTGGTCGACGCACCCCGGCTGCCGCCCCGAACCGCCCTGTCGATGCCGGAGGCCGGGCTGCTGCCCGCCGCCGACCCCCGGGTGCGCCGCGCCCTCGCCGCGCACGAGGACCCCGCGCCCACCGTGACCGACGCGCTGCTGCGGGTCCGCGTCCTCGCCGGGGCCGGACAGCGGGCCGCCGCGCTGGCCGCGTTCGAGCGGATCCTCGCCGCCCGCAACGATGTGGGCCTGCTCGCCGAACGCTGGGACCCCGGCACCGGCAGCCCGCTCGGCAACGGCCCGAGCGCGGACGCCCATCTCGCGCTCGTCGACACCGCCCTGACGCTCTGCGCCCCCGCCCCGGCGGCTCAGAACCGGCGCCCCGGCGAGGGACCGTCGAGCAGCGCGACGGCCTGGTCGGGCACCAGCGGCCGCGCGAAGAGGAACCCCTGACCGAACCGGCAGTCCATGGAGGTCAGCAGCGCCCACTGCTCCGGCGTCTCGATGCCCTCCGCGATGACGTCGAGCCCCAGGGTGCGCGCGATCCGCACGATGCCCTCCACCAGGGCGAACTGCCGCGCGTCCACGGTGATGTCGTCGATGTACGACTTGTCGATCTTCAGGACGTCGACCGGGAACTCCCGCAGATAGCGCAGCCCCGAGAAGCCCGTGCCGAAGTCGTCCACGGCGATCCGCACGCCGAGGTCCTTCACCCGCTGAACCACCGAGTCGATCTGCTTGTCCCGCCGCATCAACACCGTTTCCGTCAGCTCCAGTTGGACCGAACCCGGCCGCAGTCCGGGCGTGGCGAGCGCCGCCCGCACCTGGTCCACGAAGTCCGCCTCGCGGAACTGCCGCGCCGACACGTTCACACTGATGTACGGGGCCGGACCCGAAGCCGAGGCCTGCAGCCGGGCTCCGCCCGCCGCCGCGTTGCGCAGCACCCACGCACCCAGCGAAGCGATCTGCCCCGTCTCCTCGGCCAGGGCGACGAACTGATCCGTGGGCACCGTGCCGCGCGGATCGTCCGGCCAGCGCAACAGCGCCTCGAACCCGACCACCTCCTCCGTCGCCAGGTCCACCACCGGCTGGTAGCGCAGCGCGAACCCGCCGTCGGCGACGATCGCGTCCATCCGCTCCTGCAGCTCGTGCCGGCGCACCATCCGTTCGTGCAGCGGCGGCCGGAAGCGGCGCCACTGCCGCTTGCCCGCCGCCTTCGCCGCGTACAGCGCGAGGTCGGCGTGCTGCAGCAACTCGTCCGCGTTCGCACTGTCCAGGGCCGTCGCCACACCGACGCTCGCCGACACACTCACCGAGTCCTCCAGGAGCCGCACCGGACGGCTGAGCGTCTGAAGGATCTGCGCCGCCAGCAGCTCCGCGTCCACCGGCTCACGGGCGTCCTCCATCAGCACCGCGAACTCGTCGCCGCCCAGCCGGGCCGCCGTGTCCGTGCGCCGCAGCGTCGCCGACAGCCGCTCGCCGACCGCCATCAGGAGCAGATCGCCCGCGGGATGCCCGAGCGTGTCGTTGACCAGCTTGAAGTCGTCGAGGTCGATGAAGAGCAGACAGGTCAGCGCGGGTTCGCGCCGGCCACGCAGCAGTGCGCGCTCCACCCGCTCCAGCAGCAGGGTGCGGTTCGGCAGACCCGTCAGCGCGTCGTGGAAGGCGCGCTGCGTCAGCTCCTGCTCCAGCTGGCGCTGCTCCGTCACGTCGCGCAGCGTCACCACGATGCCCGCCACCGTCGGATCACCGCGCAGGTCGCTGCACCGCACCTCGACCTCGGTGCGCCCGCTGTCCCGGGTCACCCACCAGTGGTCGTGCGTCTCCGGCGCCCCCTCGGCGCGCACCGCGTCCAGCGCCTGCCGCGCCCGCTCCCGGTCGCGCGGTCCCACCAGCTCGGGCAGCACGGAGCCGGTCGGCTCCACCCCGCCGAACACGGCCCGCGCCGACGGGCTCGCGTACCGCACCGTGTTGTCGTCGTCGACGATGAGGATCACGTCCGACGCGTTGCTCACCAGCGTCCGGAAGTACGCCTCGCTCTCCCGGCGGCTGATCTCCTCACGCAGCCCGATCCGCTCCATCGCGAGCCCCGCGTGCGCGGCGAGACTCTCCAGCGGCCCCCGGATCTCGGTGAGCCGCTTCATCGGCCCCGCCGCGACCAGCAGGCCCGGCAGATCACCGCCGGGCGGCCGGTCCGGCGGCACCATCGGGCAGGCCAGCGCGGTGTCCAGGCCCCGCAGCCGGGCGGCGGCAGCGGGCCCCAGCTCCGCCACGGACACGATCCGGGTCGCCGTCGGCTGCCGGCCGCGCGCCGCGTCGGGCGCCGTCGGCACGAGCGCCGAGGCGTGCGCGGCGTCCGGCCCGAACAGCGTGCTCACCGCGCGGTCGCAGGCCGCCTCGATGTCCCGCGGACGCTGCGCCGCCACCAGCGCCGCCGTCGCCGTCCGCAGCGTCTGCTCGCGCGCCACCGCCGTCCGGTGCGCCACGACCATGCCCCCGAGCCGCAGCAGCACCAGCAGGAACATCAGGGCGCTGAACGCCGCGATCGCCGCGCCGTCCCGCGTCCCTCCGGACAGCGCCTCGTGCAGCAGGACCACGGGAGCGCTGAGCGTCGCGAGCCCCAGCATCACCAGGCGCGGCCGGGCCGGCAGCAGCGACGGCTCGCGCGGGCGCAGCGCCGTCAGTTCGGCCATCGACGGGTGCAGCGCGGCGAGCGCCCACGCGGCGTGGAACACGATCCATCCCACGTCGAGCGCCGTGCCGGCCTCCCAGGTGCCGTTCAGCCGCAGGATGCCGTACGTGATGTCGACGCCGAGCAGCGCCACGGTCCCGACCAGGAGCAGCTGGAGCGAGCGGTTGCCCCGTGCCCCCGGCCCCGCCGCGATCAGGCGCGCGAGCAGCATGAGCACGAGCACGTCGCCGAGCGGGTAGGCGATGCTCACCGCCCGCTGCTCCCAGGTCATGTCCGCGGCCCGCGTCAGCGGCTGGACGAGGAACACCCACACGGGCAGCGCGAGCCCCGCCGTGAACAACAACGCGTCGAGCAGCGCGGGCAGATCGTGCCCCGCCCACCGGTACCGCGCCAGCCCGTAGAGGCCGAGCGCGAGCAGCGGATACGTCAGCAGGTAGAAGGCGTCCGAAGGGGACGGGAAGGGCACGGTCGCGTCGAGATACTGGACGAGGACGCTGTAGTACGTGTCACCGGCGGTGAACGTGAGGAGCGCCCCCGCGAGCACGTACCAGGGCCAGCGGTGCGCGGGAGCGTTCAGTCGGACCCCGAGGAGGAGCGCGCCCGCCGAGGAGAGGCCGATCGCCGCCCACACGGGCGCGTACGCGGCCGGAACGGTCAGGTACACGACGGCGACGGCCACCGCGAAGGCGGTGTAGAAGACCATCAGCCGATGAGCTCGCAGCACTGGACACACGCCTCCCCGCGTCGGGGACACAGGGTTGCGTTCACGCAGTCGATCCTGGGCCTCGCTCCGATTCGATCGTAGGCACGGGCCCGCGCGGCCTGCATCTCAACGCGGTACGACCGCTCCGACCTGCGGTCCTCCGCTCGGCGTGCGCCCGAAGTAGTCGGCGTCGCCGGGTTGCGGGGCGCCCTCGGGCAGCGGCAGCGCGAGGCCTTCTCCGGCGAGCGACGTGCAGGTCGGAGTCGCCAGGTCGGCGTCCGCGACGGACCGGAGGCGGGGGAGGGGCCCGCCCTTCAGACACGGATCGACAGTGAGTCCGGTGGGGTGCCCGTCGACGCTCTCCTGGCCGTCGGCGGCGCGCCAGGAGGCCAGGGAGTCGTACGTGTGCTCGCCCCAGCGCACCTGCCATGTGCCGTGCGCCGCGCGGTAGGCGTTGCCCTGCATGACGACGTTCGCGGGCTTCAGACCGGCGTCGGCGAGCACGAGCGACACGTCCCCGGTGACGAACAGGTTGTCGCGGACCACGACGTCATGCTCGCCCGCCTGCAGTCGCAGCGCGGCGCCCCGCCCCTCGGGGGACCGCGACACGATCACGGTGTTGCGGACGATCGCCAGGTCCCGGACGTCCTTGCCGTACACAGCGATCGACCCGTGGCGCGGCAGACCGCGTCCGTCGTCGGCGCTGATGTTGTCGCTGATCGTGTTGCGGGCCGAACCGCCGTTCTGCCAGCGCTGGTACGCGTAGAAGCCGGGGCCGTCGTTTCCGAAGGACAGATTGCGGCGCAGCGCCGACTCCGTCACGTTCGAGTCGAGGCCGAAGCCGGCGCCGTCGACGGTCGAACCGGTGTGGTTGCGGTAGGCGGCGCTGTGTTCGACGACCACCCGCGTCGAGTCGTAGGCCCACACGCCGACCGGGCCCTCGGGCGCGTCGCTCGCCGCCTCGGTGCCGTTGTCGTGGGCCTCGACATGGCGCAGCGTCGCGCCGCGCACCGCGCCGACGACGATGCCGTCGCCGGTGTGCCGGTCGTGGGCCCGCGGGTCGCCCGCGTTGTCGTAGGCGGCCACGTCGGTGAGCGTCAGGTCCTCGTGCGCGTACGCCCCGATCTCCGGCTTGAAGTCCGGCCCGTACGACAGGAATCCGGTGTCCTTGTTGCCGTGCAGCCGGGTCCGGTCGATCGTCACGTCGCGGAACCCCACCCCGTGCGGCGAGGCGCCGACCGCGAGTCCGATGCGGAAGCCGGACACGTCCACGCCGGAGACGTCGATGCCCGAGGGGCGGCCGCCGATCCCGCGATCGCTGTAGAGCTGCAGCCCGGGGTCGTGCCCGCGGGCCGAGCCCGATCCGCGCAGCACCAGGTCCCGGATCTCCACCCCGCCTGTGTTGTGCACGGTCACCGCAGGATCGGCGGTGGAGGAGAGCGTGGCCCGGCCCGTCCCGTACGAGCCGATGACCGCCGGGCGGCGCGGGTCCCCGGCCTCGTCCGGGCTCACCGTGAGCGTGCCCCTAAAGTGCGCGCCGCCCTTCAGGAGAAGGCGGTCGCCGGGGGCGAGGCCCGTACGGTCGGCGCGGGCCGGCGTGCGCCACGCCGTCTCCGGCGACGTGCCCGCCGCGCTGTCGTCGCCGTCCGGGGACAGGTAGTACGTGTGCGTGGGCGGCACGTAGTGCGGCGTGGCGGCGCAGCCGGACGCCAGGACGGCCAGTCCCAGCGTCAGTGTCACGCAGACGCCACGCATCGCGCTCACACCTGCACAGGCTTGCGGTCCGGGTCGGCGGGCGCCGCCCGGTCCGCCGCACGGGACCTGAACCACGCCACGGTGCGGCGCAGCCCTTCCTCCAGCGGGACCGTCGGGCTCCAGCCGAGCTCCGCGCGCGCCCGGTCGATGACGGGGCGGCGCCTGCACGGATCGTCCACGGGAAGCGGCCGGTACTCGACCGGCGACGGCGAACCCGTCACCTTCAGCACCAGATCGGCCAGTTCCCGCACCGTGAACTCGCCCGGGTTGCCCAGGTTCACCGGGCCCTCGGAACAGCTGTCGAGCATCGCGGTCAGACCGCGCACGAGATCGTCCACGTAACAGAAGCTACGGGTCTGGGAGCCGTCCCCGAAAACGGTGAGGGGCCGTTCGGCGAGGGCCTGGCGCAGGAACGTGGAGACGACGCGGCCGTCGTGCGGGCGCATCCGCGGACCGTACGTGTTGAAGATCCGCACGATGCCCGTGTCGGCACCGAGCGAGCGGCGGTAGGCCGTCGTCAGCGCCTCCGCGTACCGCTTCGCCTCGTCGTACACGCTGCGCGGGCCCACCGGGTTCACATGGCCCCAGTAGTCCTCCGGCTGCGGGTGCACCTCCGGGTCGCCGTACGCCTCGCTCGTCGACGCCAGCAGGAACCGGGCGCCGCGGCGCAGCGCGAACCGCAGCGCGTTCTCCGTGCCCCGGCTGCCCACCGACAGTGTCTCGAGCGGCAGCCGGTGATAGTCGGGCGGCGAGGCGGGGCTCGCCAGGTGGGCCACCGCGTGCACGGGCCCCGGCACGTCGAACGGCTCGGTCACGTCGCAGGACACGAGCCGGAAGCGCGGCTCGGGCAGCAGGTGCGTGACGTTCTTCGGGGCGCCCGTGCAGAAGTTGTCCAGGCACCACACGGTGTCGCCCCGGTACAGCAGGGCCTCGCACAGATGGGAGCCGAGGAAACCGCCGCCTCCCGTGACCACCACTCTCATGACACACCTCCGGTGGCCGGTGCCGGACGGCCGAGTGCGTGGTACGTCCAGCCGCCCGCACCCCACGCCCGCCCGTCCAGGCAGTTGCGGGCGTCGAGGATCAGCGGGGTGCGGACGACCGCGGCCAGAGCCGCGGGGGACAGGGCGCGGTACTCCGGCCACTGCGTCAGATGCAGTACCAGGTCCGCCCCCTCGCAGGCCTTCGGCACGTCCAGCGCGTACGTCAGCTCGGGGCGCACGGTACGGGCGTTGTCGAGAGCCTGCGGGTCGTGGACGCGCACCGTCGCGCCCTCGGCCGCGGCGGCCGCCGCGACGGTGAGGGCCGGCGAGTCGCGTACGTCGTCGCTGCCGGGTTTGAACGCGGCACCGAGGACGCCGATCCGGCGGCCGGTGAAGTCGCCGCCCAGCAGCGCGCGGGCCCGGTCCACGGTGCGGGTGCGCTGCCGGGTGTTGATCCGGTCGACCTCGTGCAGGAACGCGACGGCGGGACCGGCACCGATCTCCTCGGCGCGGGTCGCGAACGCGCGGATGTCCTTGGGGAAGCAGCTGCCGCCGAAGCCGAGGCCCGGCTCCAGGAAGCGCGGCCCGATCCGGGTGTCCGCGCCCATCGCGCGAGCCAGTACGGTCACATCGGCGCCGGCCGCGTCGCACACCTCGGCCATCGCGTTGACGAAGGAGATCTTTGTGGCGAGGAAGGCGTTCGAGGCGACCTTGACCAGCTCGGCCGTGGCCGTGTCCGCGGAGAACACCGGCACCCCGGCCCGCACCATCGGCGCGTACACGTCGCGCAGCAGCTCGTCCGCCCATGCCGAGGACGTGCCGAGCACCAGCCGCTCGGGACGCATCGTGTCGGCCACCGCGGCGCCCTCCCGGAGGAACTCCGGGTTCCAGGCCACCTCCGTGCCCGGCGCGAGCTCGGTGAGTCGGCGCTGCAGCCGGGCGGCCGTGCCGACCGGCACCGTCGACTTGCCGACGACCAGGGCCCCCTGCCGCAGCGGCGGCCCGAGCTCCTCGATCACGGCGTCGACGAAGCGCAGGTCGCAGCCCTCGCCGTCGCGGCGCTGCGGAGTGCCCACGCACACGAAGTGCAGGTCGGCGAAGCGTGCCGCCTCGGTGAGCGAGGTGGAGAATCGCAGCCGCCCGGAGGCGACGCCGCGCGCGAGCAGCGGGTCGAGGCCTTCTTCGTGCAGCGGGGCACGGCCCGCCGCCAGGGACGCGACCCGCTCGGCGTCGATGTCGATGCCGAGCACTTCGTGCCCGATGTTCGCCATGCACGCCGCGTGCACCGTGCCGACGTATCCCGTGCCGATGACCGTCATCCGCATGGTCCCGCTCCTTCGTACTGCTTGGTGGTGCCCGGCCGCCGGGGCTCGCCCTGGAGGCCGTCGGGATTGAGCTGCTGGAAACGCCAGGCGTCCCGGCACATGTCGGCCAGGTCCCGGGTGGGACGCCAGCCCCAGGCGCGCGCCACCGCGCCCGCGTCCGCCACGAGCGTGGCCACGTCGCCCGCGCGGCGCTCCGTGATCTCGTGAGGGATCGTGCGTCCGCTCGCCCGCTCGAAGGCGGCGAGCACGTCGAGGACCGAACTTCCGTGTCCCCGGCCGAGGTTGAACACCGTCATGCCGGAGCTGGCGGCCAGCTGGTCGAGGGCGACCCGATGGGCCTCCACGGTGTCCATCACATGCAGGTAGTCGCGGATCGCGGTGCCGTCCGGGGTCGGCCAGTCGGCGCCGAACACCCGCAGCCGGGGCCGTCTGCCGACGCCGACCTGGGCGAGATAGGGGAAGAGGTTGTCGGGGGTGCCGTGCGGGTCCTCGCCGAGCAGGCCGCTGGGGTGCGCGCCCGCCGGGTTGAAGTAGCGCAGGCAGAGCACCGTCCAGCGTGGGTCGGTGCGGCAGACGTCGGCGAGGACCGCCTCGCACAGCGCCTTCGACGACGCGTACGGATTGGTCGGCCGGTGCGGCGTGTCCTCGTCCAGGGGGCCTTCGCCCGCCTCTCCGTACACGGAGCAGGAGGAGGAGAACACCAGGCTGCGCACGCCGTGTTCGGCCATGACGTGCAGCAGCGCCGTCGTTCCGCCGACGTTGACGTCGTAGTAGGTGACGGGCATCCGTGTCGACTCGCCCACGGCCTTGTGCGCGGCGAAGTGCACGACGGCGTCCACTGGGTGACGGTCGAATACGGCCGAGAGGGCGCGCCGATCACGGATGTCCAGTTCATAGACGGCGCCGACAAAGCGGCCGGCGATCCGTTCGACCCGTGCGAACACGCGCGGGCTGCTGTTGGAGTAGTCGTCGACGACGATCACCTCGTAGCCGTGGTCGAGGAGTTCGACACAGGAGTGGCTGCCGATGAAGCCGGCGCCGCCTGTGACGAGGACGGTGGAGGGGGCGCTGGGGCGTTCGGACACGGAGCTCACCAGCCGAGGACGGCGGCCACGTAGGCCGGGTAGAGGACGACGCCGGTCGCGACGGTCAGCACCGCCGGGATCGCCGTCAGAAGGGGGACGCGTGCGGTGGCGAGCACGGTGCGCAGCGGCGCGTCGGCCGTGCGGGCGGTCTCGCGCACGTGCAGCAGCGGTACGGCGATCGTGACCAGCGCGTACGTCGTGCCCGCGAGCAGGCACAGGAAGACGTAGCCGACGGCGGGGCTCGCCAGCTCGCCGTACACGGCGACCGCGGCGAGTGCGGTGCCGAGAAGGGCGAACGGCACGGTCAGCCGGGCGGGCAGCGGGCGCGGCCCGGTCACGTGCTTGGGTGTGACTTTGAAGGTCACCTGCCGGGGGTGCAGCTTCTGGCGCACGGCGCCGACCAGACCCGCGATGACGAACGGCCAGCGTGCCAGCGCGAACAGCCAGACCTCCCAGCTCAGCAGCGGGGCCCCGCGCGGCCTCAGCAGGAGGCGCCGGCGCAGCAGCCACAGGGTGAGCATCAGCCACAGGGGCATCAGCCAGAAGTGCAGCAGGAACTGGAAGTAGTCGACGTTCATCCACGCGATACCGGTGATCACGGCGATGGGGGGCAGGACGAGTCCGGCCACGATCATCAGCCCGAGGAGCGGGTAGTAGGCGAGCGCGTACGCGAAGCGCAGCCGCAGGGCGGTGGGCAGCCGGAGCAGATGCCGGGGCAGGAGGCCGAGCAGCATCGTGGTCAGGCTGCGCGACCACTGGTACTCCTGCGTCACCATGTCGGAGAAGGTCAGGGGCCCGTCCCCGTGCGCCTCGGCGTCGATGGCGAACGCCCCTTGCCAGCCCGCCGAGTTGAGCAGATACGTGGTCGAGAAGTCCTCCGCCAGCTCGGGTCCCAGGCCGCCGATGTCGCGCAGGGCGCGGGTGCGCACGGCGTAGTGCGAGCCGATGCACATCGGGGCGAGTCCGTCGCTGTGCCCGAGCTGCACCGCGCCGTGCCACACGGCCTCCCGGTGCAGCCGGCCGCGCGCGGACCAGGACGCGGCGCCGTTCGCGTCGCAGACGCTGGGCGCCGCCACGTAGCCGATGGCCGGGTCCGCGAAGGGCCGCACCATCTCGGCGAGATAGCCGGGCTCCGGGACGTGGTCGCAGTCGAGCTGGGAGACGACCGCGTAGTCGGCGTAGCCCCAGTGGTCGTAGAAGTAGGCGAGGTTGCCTTCCTTGCAGCGGGTACGGCGCGGCCACGTCCTGCGGTGGTACGAGCCGAGGCCCTGGCGCGAGGAAAGCCGCACGCCCTGGCGGTGGCACCAGCCGACGATCTCGCGGCTCGGTGCCTCGTCGCACAGCCACACGTCGTAGGGGTGGGGGAAGACCTGGGTGAGCATCGCCTCGAGGGTGACGCGTGCGGAAGGCCACGGCTCCGAGGGGGCCCGTGTGACGACGAACGCGACCGGCAGCGAGGGAATCGCGAGCGCCGGGTTCACGCGGCGCAGCCGCAGAGCCGTGGCGAAGAAGTAGGCCGGCAGGCCGGTCAGGTACAGCAGCAGCATGCTGTTCACGATCAGGCCCGCCCAGCTCGCCCGGTGCTCGGGCTGCAGCCACCAGGTCCAGAACCAGACCAGGCTCACGGCCCAGCCGACCGCGATGGTGAACAGGGCGGCCCGGTCACGGCGGGGGAGGGCGGGCACGAACGTGGTCGGAAGGACCTCGCGCACCCGGCACGGCCGGCCGAAGAACGGGCCGTCGGGGGCCACCGCCACCACGTTCCCGTCCGAGATGCGCGACAGATGGGCCGCGACCTCGCGCAGGTCCCCGGTGGGGACGATCGCCGGAACCGGCTCGTGGTGCGTCATGGCCGCACCTTCCTGCGCTGTACACGAACGCCGTATGTTTACGACGTATATGTACGACTTTGCGCCTATGGTGGAGCTGGGTCAAGTGGGGCCCGGGAGGAAATCGGGACCGGGGTGACACGAGGCCCGGGCGAAAGGAGCGCGTCATGCCGAAGAGCTCCGCACGATCCTCGGCCGACCGGGGAGATCCCCCCGCCCGCCGCGCCTCCGACCGAGGCAAATACGGCCGCCTGAATCGCGAACGGGTGCTCGCCGCCGCCCTGGAGGTCGTCGACCGGGACGGGCTGGAGGGGCTGAGCATGCGCGGCCTCGGTGCCGAACTGGGTGTCGAGGCCATGGCCCTGTACCGCTACGCCGACGGCAAGGGCGCCCTCCTCGACGGACTCGTCGAGGCCTTCTTCGGTGAACTGGAGGCGGCGCTCGACGCCGAGCCCGCCCGGCGCGGCTGGCGCGCCGAGCTGGACCGGATCGCCCGCGCCGCCCACGCCGTCGCCCTGCGCCACCCGAACGTCGTACCGTTGCTCGCCACCCGCCTGCTCTCCACCCCGCTGGCCCGCCGCCCGCTCGCCGTCCTGCGCGCCGACGAGCGCATCCTCGCCCTGCTCGTCGACGCGGGCCTGGACGGCGCGAAGGCGGTCCGGCTGCACCGCGCCTTCACCGCCTGGTTGCTCGGCTGGCTCATCGTGGAACTGCGCGCCATGGACGAGGACCCCGACGAACCGGACCCCGCGTTCCGCCTCGGGCTCCACCGGCTCCCGGCCCGCGAACTGCCCCGGTTGCGCGAGCTCGCCCCGCTCATGGCCGAGCGGGAGGGCGAGGACCAGCTGGGTACCGGGCTCGACGCGCTGCTGCGCCGGGTGGCGAGGGAGGAGCCGGAGGGGTCGCAGGGCCCGGCGGGGGACCCGGGGGTGCAGTGACCGCAAGTTTGCACGGTGTGCAAGAATCTCGGCCGTGACCACGACCGACCACCGACCCGGCGCCCCGGCCGAGGGGCTGCGCGCACGCCGGCGCCGCAAGACGAGTGCCGACCTGCACGCCGCGACCCTGCGCCTGGTGCGCGAACTGGGGTTCGCGAAGGTCACGGTCGAGATGATCAGCACCGAGGTCGGGGTCTCGCCCCGCACCTTCTTCAACTACTTCCCCAGCAAGGAAGCCGCGCTCTTCGCCCTGCCCGGCGCCCTGCCCGCCCCCCTCGCCGACCGCTTCGCCGAGGGCCTGGGCCAGGACACCGACGCCGTGCTGCGCGACCTCGGCGACGTGCTCGCGGACCATCTCCAGGAGGCGGCCCCCAGCCCCCGGGAGCTGGAGGACATCCTGCGGATCGCCGAGGGCGTGCCCTCGGTGCTCGCCACGTTCCTCGCCCAGTGCGAGGCCGTCGAGCGTGATCTCGCCGGCGTCATCGCCCTGCGCACCGGCACCCCGGCCGACGGCGCGGACGCGGAACTGCTCGCGGGCCTCGCCATGGCGACCGTCCGCAGCGGGCTCAAACGGTGGTCGCAGCAGAGCGACCACAGCGCGGGCCCGGCCGCCTCCGTACGCGAGGCGTTCACGGCGCTGCGCGCTCTGTTCGGGCGGGCCGCCGTGCAGTGACGGCCCCGCCCGCGTGACCGGTTCCCCCCGTGCGGTCACCCACGAACCCCCTCCCCGAACACCAGTACCCGTGGCCGGCGACCGCTCTCACCACGCCACACACGGTCCTTCGCACGTCGAACTTCGAACCTCGACCTTCGAACGGGCCGTCCGCACGACCTCATCCATCGGAGAACCCCGTAATGACGCACGCCCCCGCACCCGAGGGCATCGACGAGGCAGCCGCCGCGGCGGCCGACGAGAGCATCGCCAAGCCGGCCAACTTCGGCCTCATCTTCGCCGCGCTGATGCTCACGATGCTGCTCGGCGCCCTCGACCAGACCATCGTCTCGACCGCCCTGCCGACCATCGTCGGTGAACTCAACGGCATCGAGCACATGGCGTGGATCACCACCGCGTACATCCTCGCGGCCACCGTCGGCATGCCCGTCTACGGCAAGCTCGGCGACCTCATGGGCCGCAAGAACATCTTCCTCACCGGCATAGCCCTGTTCCTGGTCGGCTCCGTGGTCTGCGGACTCGCCGAGAACATGGGCACGCTCATCGCCGGCCGCGCCCTCCAGGGTCTCGGCGGCGGTGGCCTCATGATCACCTCGCAGGCGATCATCGCCGACCTGGTGCCGCCGCGCGAGCGCGCCAAGTACATGGCCCCGATGGGCGCCGTGTTCGGCCTGTCCTCCGTCGTCGGGCCGCTGCTCGGCGGCTGGTTCACCGACGAGCACTCCTGGCGCTGGGCCTTCTGGGTCAACCTGCCCCTCGGTGTCCTCGCCTTCTTCGTCGCCGCCGTCGCCATCAAGCTGCCGCGCAAGGCGGTCCAGGTCACGCTCGACTACCTCGGCACCGTGCTGATGGCCGCCGCCGTCACCTGCACCGTCCTGTTCGCCAGCTGGGGCGGCACCCAGTACGAGTGGTCCGACCCGCTGGTCATCGGGCTCGGCGTCGGCGCGGTCGTCGCCTGGGTGCTCTTCTTCGTCGCCGAGAAGCGCGCGAAGGAGCCGGTCATCCCGCTCCACCTCTTCCGCAGCCCGATCTTCAACGTGGCGACCCTGCTCGGCATGATCGTGATCGGCCTCGGCATGTTCGCGATCGTCGGTTACATGCCCACGTACCTGCAGATGGTCTACGGGAAGTCCGCCACGGAGTCCGGACTGCTGCTGATCCCCATGGTCGTCGGCATCATGGCCACGGCGCTGCCGTCCGGCGCCATCATGTCCAAGACCGGCAAGTACAAGATCTACCCGATCGCCGGCACGGTCATCATCATGCTCGTCGCCTACCTGATGTCGACCCTCGACGTCTCCGACCCGGTCTGGCTGGTCTGCGTCTACGTCGGCCTCGCGGGCGCCGGCGTCGGTCTGATGATGCAGACGCTCGTGCTCGCCGTGCAGAACGACTTCCCGGCCAGCGAGGTCGGCACCGCCACCTCCGCGAACAACTTCTTCCGGGAGATCGGCGCGACGCTCGGCACGGCCGTCGTCGGCGCGGTGTTCGCGAGCCGGTTGACCGATCAGCTCGCCGCGAGCATTCCCGCGGAGGCCGCGGCCAAGGTGGGGGACAGCGACTCGCTGACGCCCGCGCTGGTGCGGGCGCTGCCGACGGACCTGCGGGAGACGGTCGTCAACTCCTACCAGGAGGCGCTGGTCCCGATCTTCCTGTACCTGCTGCCCGTCTTCGCCGTCGGTCTCGTCCTCGCCTTCGTCCTGAAGGAGAAGCCGCTGGCCGACACGGCGGACTGGCACGCGGAGAACGCCCCCGCGGACGACTCCGCCCCGGCCCCGTCGCCGGTCGCCTGACCCTCCCTGTCGTGCCTGCGGCCCCCGGTGCTCCTGGAGCGCCGGGGGCCGCAGCCGGTCAGCCGGTCAGCCGGTCAGTCGGTCAGTCGGTCAGTCGGTCAGTCGGCGACGAGCCAGGCGCCGTCGCGCATCAGCTCGCGTTCCGCCAGCTCGTTGACCTCCCGCCACGCGAGAATCCGTACCGGCCGGATCCGGAAATAGAGATACCGCTGACCCTGGATCCCCGCCGGGTCGAACCCGGTCTTCGCCGCGAACTCCCGCCGCAGCCCCTCATCGGCCTCGCCGTCACCCAGAGCCTCTGCGACGCCCTCCACATGTACGACGTCCCGCGTCTGCCCGATCCCCAGATGGACCTGACCCCCGGCGACGAGATTGCGGGCCACGGGATTGGACGCCCGGGTCGACACGTACAACAGCCCGTCCCGCCACAGGAACGACAGCGGCATCATGTGGGGCGCCCCGCCCTCCGGCGCCGCCGTCGCCACCCACGCGTCGACGTCCTCCTCGAAGCGCCGGATCGTGTCCTGCTTGCGCTGCTTCGCCGATCGGGCCGGCGCGGTCTCGGTCATGGGGTTTCCTCGCTCGTCGGGGATGCCGCGTAACACCGTACGTCGACCAACTCGCCGGGCCCCCACTCCTGTTGCCCCGCGCCGAGAAACGTCCAGCCCGCCCGTTCGTACAGCGCGACGGCGGCGACATCCCGCGTCACCACGTCCAGCACGGCCCGCGCCCCGTCCCGCCGCGCCTCGCGCGCAGCCCGCTCCAGCAACCGCGCCCCGATCCGCCTGCCGCGCGCGGCCGGTGCGACGAACAGCCGTCCCACGACAGCCGTCGGCCGGTCCGGCGGGGCGAGCCGGGGCGCCACGTCACCGGGGGCGGGCCTGGCCAGCAGGACATGTCCGGCCACCCGCCCGTCGAGCCGCGCCACCCACGCTCCGATCGCCCCGTCCACCCGCAGCCAACCGCCCGGATCGGCGGGCCAGTTCACCGGATAGCCGTCCGCCCGGTGCACGGCGCCGAGCACCTCGACACACTCCGCGAGATCCGCGTCCCCTCGCGCGTCCACCACTGCCTGATCGCTCACCTGACCACTCCACTCCATCGGGGCATCGAACCACGCGGCCCGCACCCCCGGCGCCGGGTACCGTGCCCGCGTGGAACTCTTCGCGCGCTCCTGGTCCGACCTGCGCTCCGCCGTCGCGGGGCTCGCCCCCGAGGACTACGCCCAGCCGTCGGGCTGCGCCGGATGGCTGGTCCGCGACCTCGTCTGCCATCTCGTCATCGACGCGCAGGACGTCCTGATCACCCTCGTCACCCCCTCGGACGCGGAACCGACAGCCGACGCGGCGTCCTACTGGCACGTGGGGGAGGAGCCGCCGACCGGCGAGGACCCGCTGGACGCCCTGACCGTCCGGCTCGCCGCGGCGTACGAGGACCCGGCCCTGCTCGCCTTCCACCTGGACGACGTCGGCTCGGCAGCCGGCCGGGCGGCCGAACTCGCCGACCCCGACGCCCGCGTGAGCACCCAGGACATGGTCCTCACGGCCCGCGACTACCTTGACGCGTACGTCCTGGAATGGACCCTGCACCACCTCGACCTGACAGCCCACCTCCCCCACGCCCCCGGCCCCGCCCCCGAGTCCCTGACGGCGACCCGCACCCTCCTGGAGCGCATCGTGGGGGCCCCGTTCCCTCCCGCCCTCGACGACCGCGCCACGCTCCAACTGGCCACAGGCCGTCGCCCCCCGACCCCCTCGGAAGCCACCACCCTGGGCCCTCTCGCCTCCCACCTCCCCCTCACCCTGGGCTGAGCTTCGCCAACTCGGCGGTGATCCGGGCGCGCAACGGTTCATGGCGCGACCCGAGCGCATATCGCGCATCGGCCCAGCGCTCCCGCGGATACAGCCACACCGGCCGCCGCACCGACTCGGCCGGCTCCCAGTCGTACCGCGGCCACACGTGTGCGTGGAGAAAGGCGTCGGTGTTGCCGAGGACCTCCAGATTGACCCGCCGGAACGCGGGGTCCAGCCGCCGACAGGCACGCTCGACCGCCTCCCCGAGCCGGTCCATGTCGTCGAGGAAGGCCGAACGCCGCGCCCGAGGCAGCTCCGACAGCCGTTCCACCGCCGGATCGTCGATGAGCAGCACCGAGTACCCCGGCAGGAACTGCACATCCCCGATCACCGCGAAGCCGGCGCTCAATCGCCGCAGCACCGTGGGGTTCTCACCCCGCAGCGCGCTCCCGATCCGGTCCGTCCGCCATCCGTCGGGCAGGGGCCAGGTGCTCGCGTCGCCGGTCATGCGAGTGGCTTGCGGTAGCGGGCGTATTCGCCGCGGCGTCGGAATCCCACACTTTCGTACAGGTCGTAGGAACGGTGCGGGTTCGCCGTGCCCGTGTACAGCCTGGCGGTCGTCGCCCCGTGTCCGCGCAGGCTGTGCAGGCCGTCCAGTAGCAGGGCGCGGCCGATTCCCAGGCGGCGCCGGTCCGTTCGGACACTCAGCTCTTCGACCTCGCCCAGGGTGTGGTCGTGCCGGCGGATGGAGCACAGGGCCACGCCCAGCATGTCCTGCCCGTTCCAGGCGGCCCGCCAGCACGCCGGTTCGGCGGTGGCGGCAAAGTCCTGGAAGGACCACTTCGGGGTGTGTTCCGCGCCCGCGTACGAGTCGACGACCGTTCGCCAGGCCGCGCGGTAGTGGGCGGGGGCGATCGGGCCCAGCCGGATACCCGCCGACAGTCCGTCCGTCGGCTCGGGCAGCCGGCGGAGGTCGCTCAGCTCCAGCTCCACCAGGCTGAACACCCGCTGGTAGCCGGCCGCGAGGAGAAGCGCTGTCGAGTCCTGCTCGGATGCCGTGGCGTTCGCGCCGATCACCGCGGTCCGCGCCGTCCCATGGTCTTCGACGAGTCGGCGGATGCGGTCTTCGGCCCAGCCGAGCATGGCGGAGCCGATGCCCCGGCGGCGGTGCTCGGGCAGCAGGTGGCCGCGGTGCAGGTAGAGCCAGGTGTCGTCCCGCTCCTGCCACCAGCGGATCGTCACGTAGCCGATGACGCTCCCGTCGTGCACGACCAGGATCTGGTTCCGGTCCGGATCCTCCAGTGCGGCCGAGGCCTCGGCGATCTCGGCCGCCGTCGGGAGCCCCTCCACCACGGACCGGGAGTCGATCCCGTCCCGTGCGGCGCAGCCCAGCCGGACCGCGGCCATGGGCCCGTGGTCCGCGGCGCCGCGATACGGCCGGAACTCGAAGCCGGCCGGAAGGTCCTGTCCTCGCGTCTCGTTCGGCATGACCGGATGATCCCGGACGGCGAGAGCGGGCCGCCACCCTGTTGGTGAGCGAAGGGGCCCGCACGGCGGCGTGCGGGCCCCTTCGCGCGGTGCGCGATTCCGGGTCAGGCCAGGGAGAGGAAGAGCTTCTCCAGTTCTTCCTCGGTGAGCGGGGGCTGTTCGCCGTCCGTTGCGTTCATGCAGTCCCGCATGCCGGAGGCGATGATCTTGAAGCCGGCGCGGTCCAGGGCGCGGGACACGGCGGCCAGTTGGGTCACCACGTCCTTGCAGTCCCGGCCCGCCTCGATCATCGCGATGACCCCGGCCAGCTGGCCCTGGGCGCGGCGCAGTCGCTTGAGGACCGCGTCCATCGCCTCGGGGTTGTCGGTGCCCTTCATGCGCGCAGGGCCGCGCGGGCCGAGTCGAGAGCGCCGGGCTCGGGGCGGTTGAAGGGGAGCTTGCCGAGCATCACGGCCATCCCGCACGTGTTGCTCACGCCCGAGTAGACGAGGCCCGACGCGACACCGGCGGCGAGCAGCCGGCCCTTGGGGGCGCGGCGGCCGAGCGCGAGGCCCAGCAGCACGAGCGAACCCGCGGCGAAGCGGACCTGGCGGTCCATGGCCCACACGGAGCGGCCCGGCCGGTCCACCGTGTGCACAGGCAGTCCGTCGGCGGTCCACGCCTGCGTGCCACCCGCGAGGCCCACGGCGTCGACCCCGGCGTCCGCGAGCTTCGCGCAGGCCGCGGCCGAGCGCTGGCCGGCGGCGCAGACGACGACGATGTGGCGGCGCTCGGCGGCCGCGCGCAGGTCGGGGAGGAGGTCGTCGAGGTGCTCGGCCGGCACGTTGATCGCGCCGGGCACATGGCCCGCGGCGAACTCGCCGGGGGCGCGGACGTCGACGACCAGCGTGCTGTCGGCGGACCGGGCGTGCAGCTCGGCGGGGGCCAGGGTGGTGCTCATGCTTCTCCCAGGTGAGACGGCGCGGCGATCTTATACCCCTGAGGGTATCAGATATACCCCAAGGGGTATCGAGAAGGTGCCGTTCGTATCAACACCGATCAACACCGACAGAGGATGTCCGGATTCCCGGGGAAGCTCGACACCGTACGAAGCGCGCGCACGCGGCACGCGTACGGACACAGGGAACAGGAGTCGATGTGAGCATGAGCCGTCCCCAGGGGCTGCACGGCAAGGTCTGTCTCGTCGCGGGCGCCACGCGAGGCGCGGGCCGAGGCATCGCCGTGGAGCTGGGCGCGGCGGGCGCCACCGTCTACGTCACCGGTCGCACCACCCGCACCCACCGCTCCGAGTACGACCGCCCCGAGACCATCGAGGACACCGCGGACCTGGTCACCGCGGCGGGCGGCCGGGGCATCGCCGTCCCCACCGACCATCTGGAGCAGGACCAGGTCCGCGCCCTCGTCGACCGGATCGCCGACGAACAGGGCAGGCTCGACGTCCTCGTCAACGACATCTGGGGCGGCGAACACCTCTTCGGCTGGGAGGTCCCCGTCTGGGAGCACGACCTCGACAAGGGGCTGCGCCTGCTCCGGCTCGCCGTGGACACCCACGCGATCACCAGCCACTACGCGCTGCCGCTGCTGCTGCGCCACCCCGGCGGCCTCGTCGTCGAGGTCACCGACGGCACGGCCGAGTACAACAGCGCCCGCTACCGCAACTCCTTCTTCTACGACCTCGCCAAGACCTCCGTGCTGCGCATGGCCTTCGCGCTCGGCCACGAACTCGGCCCGCGCGGCGGCACCGCCCTGGCCCTCACCCCGGGCTGGATGCGCTCGGAGATCATGCTCGACGCGTTCGGCGTCACCGAGGACACCTGGCGCGAGGCGCTGACCGCCCAGCCGCACTTCGCGATCTCGGAGACCCCGCGCTACGTCGGCCGGGCCGTCGCGGCGCTGGCCGCGGACCCCGACGTCGCCCGGTTCAACGGCACCTCGCAGTCCAGCGGCGGCCTCGCCGCCGTCTACGGGCACACGGACCTCGACGGCAGCCGGCCGGACGCCTGGCGCTATCTCGTGGAGGTCCAGGACACCGGCAAGCCCGCCGACGTCACCGGATACCGGTAGAGGCGGTGGCGGCCCCGGTCAGATCCCGCCGTCGGGGTCGTCGAGGTGAGCGGGCCAGATCGCCGAACCGCCGCCGCGCCACTCGATGAAGTCGGGGTCGTGCAGCGGCGCGTCCTCCAGACCGGCGCGGCGCAGGAACTCCACCACGTCGGCGAGCGAGTGCGCGAGCCCCGCGTCCTCGCCGCGGATGGTGACCCGCCGCCCGCCGGGCTGAGCGGCGTGCACGACAACTGAGGGGTATCCGTCGAGTCCGTCCATGCCCCCCAGCTTGGTCGTCCGGCGGGCGCCGCGCACCCGGTACGGCGGGACCGGTGCCCGCCGGTCGACGACCGGGCCCGATCAACAGGTGCGGCGCACATACCCCTTCGCCCCGGCCGGCCGCACGTCACGGTCGCGCAGCACGACCGAGAGCCGGTCGCCCCAGCGCGCGCAGGCCCGCGCGAGGTCCCGGGCCCGGTACTCGATCACGTAGACCCGGTCGTCGTAGGCCTCGGCGTACGCGCCGCACTCGTCGTAGCGCGCGCACTCCTCGGCCACCGCGAAGTCGAATCCGGTGCTCGCCCGCTCGGGCAGCAGCTCGGCGGTGTTCTTCTGGCCGACGGCGAGCCCGGCCGTGTGGGCGCGGGAGGTGAGCAGCCGCGCGAAGGCGAGCGCGTCGGACTTCTTCAGGAGTCCCTTCGAGCGGGTGTAGGAGTCGAGGTTGTCGGGCTCGACGGCCTGGTAGCCGGAGTCGGCGCAGCCGTCGATCCACCGGCCGACGAGGTGGGCGAGGGAGGAGCGCTTGCCGGCCGTCGAGATGTCGAGCAGCGGTTCGCCCCAGTCCTCGTCGACGACGAGCCGTCCGTCCGCGTCCCGCAGCAGCAGGTCCGGACGCTCGCGGCGCCACCACCGCGCCGCGTCGGGCTGGGCCTGGAAGGCGTTGACGTAGCAGATGTTGTACAGCCCGCGCGCCGGCCGCTCGGTGCGGTCGCGGGCCACGACCCGGACCTCGTCCCGCGGCGGGTACGGGCCGCCGAGCTGGTAGTCGAAGGCGGCGCCGGCCGGAGGCCGCGTGACCCGGTCGGCGGGGGAGCCGGGGGCGTCCGGCGTCGCGGAGCACCCGGTCAGCACGGCGGCGGCCAGGGCGAGAACGAGGGCCCGGCGCAGGCGGGCGGCGACCGCATCGAAGATCACCCGGAAACCCTAAGGCGTCGCGCGTCACCGGCGGGAACAAGGGTGGGCCCGCACACGTTGAACCCATCGTGGACGCGGATGGAACTGTGTCCCCGGGCCTCATCTCCTTCGCCCGCAGGGAAGATCGTTCGGCTGAAGCCCTGCGGAGCCCCCGCCAGGAGGCGACCGCCATCCGCGCCCACTCCAGAGCCGCCCCGGCCGTGGTCCCCCGTCACGGCCGGGGCTTTCCCTTCTTCCGGGCCGGACCACCCCTCCACCTGTGCGGCGCCCCGCATTAGAGTCGACGCCATGGGACTGGACCGCGACACCAAGCACCGGCTCGTCACGACCTTCCAGCGGCGGGTCGCCAATCCGCTCTCCCTCAAGCTGCCCGGCCAGGTCCTCGTGGAGACGACCGGCCGCACCTCGGGACTGCCCCGGCGCACCCCCGTCGGCGGGCGGCGCATCGGGGACAGCTTCTGGTTCGTCTCGGAGTTCGGCCTGAAGTCCCAGTACGTGCGCAACATCCAGGCGGACCCGAAGGTCCGCGTCCGGATCCGCGGCCGCTGGTACGAGGGCACGGCCCATCTGCTCCCGGACGACGACACGCGCGCCCGGCTGCGCGCCCTGCCCCGGATGAACAGCTCGGCGGTGCGGGCCTTCGGCATCGACCTCCTCACCATCCGGGTCGACCTCGACTGACCGGCTCCGTGCCCCGTGATCGTCTTCCCGCCGAGTGATCGGTTCTCCGGCACGGGGTGCGCCCTGGCATGATCGGGGGCATGGCAGAACGTGTGATCGCCGCGTGTGACGGCGCGTCGAAGGGAAATCCCGGGCCCGCGGGCTGGGCGTGGGTCGTCGCCGACGGGGACGAGAAGCCCGTACGGTGGGAGGCCGGAGCGCTCGGCACGGCGACGAACAACGTCGCCGAACTGACCGCCCTGGAGCGGCTGTTGACCACCATGGACCCGGCCGTGCCGCTGGAGGTCCGGATGGACTCCCAGTACGCGATGAAGGCGGTCACCACCTGGCTGCCCGGCTGGAAGCGCAAGGGCTGGAAGACCGCCGCGGGCAAGCCCGTGGCCAACCAGGAGCTGGTCGCGCGCATCGACGCGCTCCTCGACGGCCGCAAGGTCGAGTTCAAGTACGTGCCCGCGCACCAGGTCGACGGCGACCCGCTGAACGACTTCGCCGACCGGGCGGCCAGCCAGGCGGCCGTGGTCCAGGAGGCGGCGGGCACCGCGCTCGGCTCCCCGGAGCCGCCGCCGTCTCCCACCTCCGCCGCCCCGGCCCGCGCGCGCTCGGGTGCCACCCGCAAGCGCACCGCGTCCGCGTCCGGCGGCACGTCCGGATCCGGCGCCTCCGCCTCGGGCGGCTCCGCGCGCACCCTCAAGGCGAAGTTCCCCGGACGCTGCCGCTGCGGCCGTTCGTACGCGGCGGGCGAGCTGATCGCGAAGAACCCCGACGGCTGGGGCCACCCCGAGTGCCGCGCGTCCGCCTGACCGGCGGCGCACACCCCTGACCTGCCCGGGCCCGGACGGAACGATCCGTCCGGGCCCGGGCACGTGTGACGGCCGGCTCAGCGCTTGCGCAGCGCCTTGATCAGTTCGTCCTTCGACATGTGCGAGCGTCCCTCGACGCCGACCTTCTTCGCCTGCTCGTACAGCTCGTCCTTCGTCCGGTCCTCGTAGGAACCCGCCTTGCCGCCCTTGCGGCCGGTGGCGGAGCGCGAGGAGCGGGACGCGTCGTTGGCGATGCGCGCCGCCTTCTCCTTGCCCGCGCCCTCACGGCGCAGCGCCTGGTACGTCTTCTCGTCCTTGATCTGCGCTCTGGGCACAGGAACCACCTCCAGGATGGGTTCGGTGACGGGCGTGCCCCCTTCCTGCCTGTCCCGGGTGCGCAGGACCTGCCAGGTGAAACAGGCCGTCGCGAGGGAACAAGATCGACATACCCGAAAAGAAGTGCAGGAAATTCGAAAACCTCATGATCCGTACGTAGGTTACTGAACGGTTTCCATTCACCTTGTTGCCGATCAACAGTAGAACTCGTTCCGATTCCGTCGAGAGATAGGAACTCGGAATGACTGCCGCAACCCCCACTGAAGTGGCTCGAAACGGACTGAGCCGGCGTGGCTTCCTCGCAGGAACAGGTTCTCTTCTCGGTGCCGTGGCGCTGGCCGGACCGGCCGCCGCGGCCGCCCGCGCCGCCGCCCCGGCGCTCGCCCCGCTCGCCGACGGCGCGAGCGTGCCGGCCCTCGTCGTCGGCTCCGGCTACGGCGGCTCGGTCGCCGCGCTGCGCCTCGCCGAGGCCGGGGTCGACGTCACGATGGTCGAGATGGGCATGGCCTGGGACACACCCGGCTCGGACGGCAAGATCTTCGCCAACACGACGAAGCCCGACTACAGATCCTTCTGGCTGCGCACCAGAACCAAGCAGCCCATCAGCAACTTCCTCGGCTACCCGCTCGACAAGGACGTGCCCTGTCACACCGGCATCCTCGACGCCGAGGAGTTCGGCGGCATCATCGTCTACCAGGGCCGCGGCGTCGGCGGCGGCTCGCTCGTCAACGGAGGCATGGCGGTCACGCCCAAGCAGGAGAACTTCGGGGCGATCCTGCCGACGGTCGACGCGGCCGAGATGTACGCCACCTACTACCCGCGCGCGAACGCCGGCCTCGGCACCGCGACCATCGACCCCGACTGGTTCGAGACCACCGACGCGTACCAGTACGCGCGCGTGGGCCGCAAGCACGCTCAGCGTTCGGGCTTCCCGTTCGTGTTCGTCCCGGACGTGTACGACTGGGACTACATGGAGAAGGAGGCGGCCGGATCGGTCCCGAAGTCGGCACTCGCGGGCGAGATCCTCTACGGCAACAACTACGGCAAGAAGTCCCTGCAGAAGACCTACCTCGCGCGGGCCGCGGCCACCGGGCGGGTCACCGTCACCCCGCTCCACAAGGTCACCTCGGTCACCCCGGCCTCCGGCGGCGGCTACACCGTGCGGATCGACCAGCTCGACACCGAGGGCAAGGTCACCGCGACCAAGGAGGTCAGCGCCGAGCGCGTCTTCTTCGCCGCGGGCAGCGTCGGCACCAGCAAGCTGCTCACCCGACTCAAGGCCACCGGGGCGCTCCCCGGGCTCAACGGGGAGATCGGCAAGGGCTGGGGCGACAACGGCAACGTCATGTGCGGCCGCGCCAACCACATGTGGGACCCGACCGGCGCCCTGCAGTCCTCCATCCCGACCGGCGGCATCGACAACTGGGCCGGAGGCGGCGCCTTCGCCGAGGTCGCCCCGCTGCCCACCGGCATCGAGACCTACGCGTCCTTCTACCTGTCGATCACCAAGAACCCCAACCGCGCCCAGTTCACGTACAACCCGACGACCGGCGGGGTCGACCTGAACTGGCAGACCGCCTGGAAACAGCCCTCCATCACCATGGCGAAGTCCATCTTCGACCGCATCAACTCGACGGAGGGCACGATCTACCGCACCGACCTGTTCGGCGCGTACAAGATTTGGGGCGACCATCTGACGTACCACCCGCTGGGCGGCGCCGTGCTGGGCAAGGCGACCGACAACTACGGCCGCCTGCACGGCTATTCAGGGCTGTACGTCATCGACGGCGCCCTGATCCCGGGCAACACCAGCGTCAACCCGTTCGTCACCATCACCGCGCTCGCCGAGCGCAACATCGAGAAGATCGTCGCCACCGACCTGTGAGCGGCGTCCGCCGGCGGTGAGTGCCTGCCCAAGTCCTGAGGGCGTGAGGGGTGTTCAGGACTTGGGCAGGACGCACGCCGCGTCGAGGCCGAGCACATGGTTGAGCCGGCCGAACGCCAGCCAGGAGCCGATCGCCATGCTCAGCTCCACGATCTCCGCCTGGCTGTAGTGCGCGGTCATCCGCGTCCAGAACGCCTCGTCGAGCCCGTGGTGGTCCAGCGCGTACCGCTCGGCGTACTCGGCGGCCAGTCGTGTCCGGTCGTCGAACGCGTCAGTGGTCCGCCACTGTTCCACCGCGTCCGCGAACGACTCCTCGACCTTCACGCCGTCCCGCTCGGTGCGCCAGTCCAGGCAGAACAGACACCCGTTGATCTGCGCGATCCGCAGCCGTGCCGCCTCGAACTCGCGCAGGCCGAGCTTCGAGTGGTCGTAGACCGCCATCGAGAACTGGGCGGCCACGGGCCCGATGCCGGGCACCATCTCGCCCCACACGTACGGGATCGGTTCCTCGCCCTCGGGGATGTCGATCATCATGGCTGCTTCCTTCCGATCCGACCGGCCGCGGGGAGCAGGGGCACGTCCAGTGCGTCGTACAGTCCGGGCGGCGCGGTGGTGAGCCACTCGATCGCGCCCACCAGGCGCCCCACGGCGGTCGCGTTGCCGCCCGCCGAGTGATTGCCGTCCTCGTCGGTCGCCTGCACCGTCACCTCGATGTGCGGACGGCCCTCGACGATCACGCGGTGCGCCCCGGCGCCGCCGCCCGGCGGCAGTGGCCAGTCGGGGGCGCAGGACGGGTGGATGCGGGTGATGTGCTCGACGACGAGGCGGACGGCGCCGTCGACGACGCCCTGCACCTCGAAGCGGACCGCGCCCTGCGTCCCCTTCGCGAAGGCGCCCATCGTCGCCGTCGTCACGTCCGACGCGAGCGGGCGCCGCTCCAACGTCTCGCGGATCTCGTCCAGTTCGAGCCCGAGCGCCCGCGCGAGCAGCCGGATCTGGCCGCCCCACACCATCGTCGGGATCGACTCGGCGAGCATCAGCGGCGCGTAGCCCATGGGATGCCCCATGCCGACCAGATCGCGGACCGAGTCCTCCTGGTCGTACGTGGAGTAGTCGAAGATCTCCTGGCAGCGCACGACGTCGATGCGCGAGCCCAGGCCGCTGACCAGGAGCGGCAGGATGTCATTGGCCCAGCCGGGGTCGACGCCGGACACGAACAGGGAGCCGCCGCCCTCCGCGATCGCCGCGCGGACCGGGTCCGTGAACTCGGGAGGTGCGCTGCGCGGGTCGTAGAGCGGGTAGAGCGCCGGGGAGACGACGACCGCGCCGGTGCGCAGGGCGCGGCAGATGTCGTCCAGGGCCTCGTCGGGGCGCAGTTCGCCGGACGCGGCGTAGACGACGGCGCCCGGCCGGGCGCCGAGCAGCGCGTCGATGTCGGTCGTCGCCGTGACGCCGAGCGTGTGGGCGAGCCCCGCGAGGTCGCCCGCGTCGCGGCCGGCCTTCGCGGGATCGTGCACGAGCACGCCCGACAGTTCGAGCCCGGGATGGGCGTCGACGGCCCGGATGGCCGCCCGCCCCACGTTCCCGGTGCCCCACACCACCGTGGAAGTCATGCGCCGGAGCGTAACCTGATGGACCGTCAGTTCATAGAGGTGCGGCGGCCGTAGAAGGTCTACGCGGGATGACGGCCCGCAAGCGTGCGGGCGGCCGTGAGGGTCTGTTCCGCGTAGCCGCGGCCGAACAGCACGGTGTGCACCAGGAGCGGGAACAGCTGGTGCAGCGGGACGCGCTCGCGCCACCCCGCGGCGAGGGGCGCCACGTCCTCGTACGCGCCGAGGATCCGGTCGAGGTGCGGGGCGCCGAACAGGGCCAGCATGGCCAGGTCCGTCTCGTGGTGCCCGCCGTGCGCGGCCGGATCCACCAGCCAGGCGGTGCCGTCCGCGTCCCACAGCACATTGCCGCTCCACAGATCGCCGTGCAGCCGCGCGGGCGGCTCGGCGGGACCGGCCAACTCAGGCATCCGCGCGCAGACCCGCTCGACGACGGCCGCCTCGGCGGTGCTCAAGGTCCGCGCGTCCACGGCCCGCCGCAGATACGGCAGCACGCGCTCCTCGGCGTACCAGCGCGGCCACGCGTCACCCGGCGCATTGCGCATCGGCGCGCGCCCGATGAACGCCTCGACGGGCCCGTCCGGCGGCGGCGCGCCGAACGCCGGAGCCCCCGCGCGATGCAGCTCCGCGAGCGCCCGCCCGAACCGCTCGGCGCCTCGCACGCTCGCCCGGCCCGGTGTCACCCGGTCCAGGACCAGCCACCCGCCCTCGCCCCCGTGCACCGCCGGCACCGGCACCGCGCCCGCCTGCGCGAGCCAGCGCAGACCGGCCGTCTCGGCCCGCAGGGCGACGGGATCCGCGACCCGCTTCACGACCACCGCGCGGCCGTCGTCGAGGGTGGCCTCGTACAGGTCACCGGACATCCGCCGCACGCGGGACACGGCACGCCCGGTGACTCGTGCGGCCTCCCGCGCGGCCTCGGACTCGGTCGACATGCGACCCAGCGTACGAGCGCCGAGGCCCTGTTGACGTTGCCGCGCCCGCTTGGTCTGCTGCTGCCCGGGACCGGTGACGGGCGGGGCGAGGGAGGCCGGACGGTGGCGAAGGGTCCGCACGAGGAGCGTCCGCGTTCCGGCGACGGCGTGCTCGTCGTGCAGAACACCCCGGGCGGCGGGCCCGGGCGGGTGGGGGAGTGGCTGCGCGGGGCCGGTCTCGACGTGGAGGTGGCGCGGCCCTTCGACGGGGACGTGCTGCCCGGCGAGCTCGACGGCCGGGCGATGATCGTGCTCGGCGGCGGATTCATGCCGGACGACGACGCGCGGGCCCCCTGGCTGCCGGACACCCGGCGGCTGACCCGGCAGGCTCTCGACGCCGGGACGCCCTTCCTCGGCATCTGTCTCGGCGGGCAACTGCTCGCACACGTCGCCGGAGGCACGGTCCGGGCGGCGTACGGGCGACCCGAACACGGGAGCACGGCGATCCGGCTGCGGCCCGAAGCGGCCGGGGACCCCTTGCTGCGCGGGCTCGGCGACACGGTCCCCGCGATCGAGCGACATGTCGACACGATCACCGAACTGCCGGACGGCGCCGTCTGGCTGGCATCCAGCGCGGCGTGCCCGTACCAGGCCTTCCGGGTCGGCCGGTGCGCCTGGGGCACCCAGTTCCACCCCGAGGCGGAGGCCGCCCGCATCGCCGCCTGGGACCCGGCCGGTCCCGCCGCCCACGGCCTGGACCCCGCCCGCGTACTCGCCCGCGCGGAGGCCGCCGAGCCGGCGGCGGTGGCGGTCTGGTCGGAGTTCACGCGGCGGTTCGCCGAGGTGTGCCGACCGGAGTCGTGAGGGCGAGCGCGGGCGGACGCCGGTGGGCGCGCGGGCCGGGGCGTGGCGGTTGCGGTCCCGGCCGGGTTCACGCGGGTGTGCGCGGTGCTGTGCCGGAGGCGACCGCCTCCCGGGGCTCAGCGGGCGGGGCGCCGGCCCGGCGGCGGCCGGCGGTGGAGATCAGGCTGGTCAGGACGCCCGCGAGCAGGCCCCAGAACGCCGAGCCGATGCCCAGGAGCGTGACGCCGGAGGCCGTGGCCAGGAACGTGACGGCCGCCGCCTCGCGGGAGCGCGGGTCGGACAGGGCCGTCGACAGGGAGGACTCGATCGTCGCCAGGAGGCCCACCCCGGCGACCGACAGGACCAGGACGTGCGGCATCGCGCTCAGCAGGGAGGCGACCGTCGCGCCCAGCAGGCCCACGCAGAGATAGCAGACGCCCGCCCAGACCGCCGCGAGATAGCGCCGGTCCCGGTCCGGATGCGCCTCCTCACCCGTGCAGATCGCGGCCGTGATCGCCGCGAGGTTCAGACCGAACGCGCCGAACGGGGCCAGTACCGCCTGCGCCGCGCCCGTCCACGTCAGCAGCGGCGACACCGGCACGTCGTACCCGGAGGCGCGCAGCACCGCGACCCCCGGCAGGTTCTGCGAGGCCATCGTCACGACGAACAGCGGCACGCCGACGCTGATCAGCACCTTCCAGTCGAACTCCGGGGCCGTGAACACCGGGTGCGCGAGGGAGAGCCGGAGCCGGTCGAGGTGCCAGCCGCCGGCCAGGACCGAGGCCACGACCCCGCCCGCCAGGGCGAGCAGCACCGCGTACCGGGGCAGGAGGCGCCGCGCCGCGAGATACAGCGCGAACACCGTGAACGCGACGGCGAAGCCGCCCTCCATCTGCGCGAACAGACCCGTCCCGAACTGGAGGAGCACGCCCGCGAGCAGCGCGGAGGCGAGCGGCACCGGGATCCGGTCCATGATCCGGGCGAACCATCCGGTCAGCCCGCTCAGCAGGATCAGCACGGCGCAGAAGAGGAACGCGCCGATCGCCTGCGCCATCGGCACCCCGGCCAGGCTCGTCGCCAGCAGCGCCGCCCCCGGCGTCGACCAGGCCGTGACCACGGGCGCGCGGAAGCGGAGCGACAGGCCGACGCAGGTGACGGCGAGGCCGACCCCGAGCGCCAGCATCCACGAGGAGATCTCCCGAGCGTCCGCGCCGGCGGCCCGGGCCGCCGTGAACACGAGGGCCGCCGAACTGGTCACGCCGACGGTGACCGCGATCAGTCCGGCCGCCATCGCGGAGGGCGGGGCGAGCGCGCGGAGACGGGCGAGCGAGGGCATGGGGCATCACTTCCGGACGTCCGGGAGGGGCGGAGGGGCGCGGTACGAGTTGTTCCATAAACAGAACGTTCTGTTTATGGAACACTAGGGACGCGGACCGTGAACCGTCAACACACTTCCGCGGAGGGCGCATGGGTCTGAACGACGAGGTGGGGCGCCGGCTCAGGGAACTGCGCCGGGCCGACGGCCTGACGCTGTCCGAACTGGCCCGCCGCTCCGGCGTCGGCAAGGGCACCCTCTCGGAGCTGGAGAGCGGCCTGCGCAATCCGACCCTGGAGACCCTCTACGCGCTGACCACCGCACTCGGCCGCCCGCTGAGCGCCGTCCTCGACGACCCGTCGCCGGGCGTCACCGCCGCGGCCGGAGGGGTGTCCGGCAGCGCCGTCACCGCGGTCCTTCTCGAACGGTACGAGGACGCCGACGCCGCCACCGACGTCTTCCGGATCACCATCGCCGACGGCGCCGTGCAGGAATCCGCCGCTCACGCCCCGCACACCACGGAGAGCCTGATGGTGCTCTCCGGCACGGCGGTCGTGGGCCTGCCCGACGCCCCGCAGACCGCGGGACCCGGCGGACACGCCACCTGGCGGGCCGACGGCCCGCACCGGTACGGCGCGCCGCACGGCGAGGTCCAGGGCGTGCTGTTCGTCCGCTACCCGAAGAGCCCGCCGGCCGAGCCGACGGCCTGAGCCCGCGGCGACCGTGTCAGGCGCCGGTCCCCGGCGTCCGGTCCGGCGCCATGTCGCGCAGCTTCGAGATGTCGACCGACCGGTCCGCGGACGGCGTCTCCTTCGGCACCGGCTTGCCGTAGTCGGTCAGCGTCATCGTGACCGACTCGCCCGTGCCCTTCACCGTGGCCCGCACGAGCTGGTGCGGCTCGTCCGAGGCCACGTACAGGGTGAAGTCCTTGCCGTGTTCGCGGCCGGTCAGGGGCACGACATCGGTGCCGCGCACCGTCGTCTCGTCGCCCTTGGCGAGGTTCTCCGGACCCGAGCCGCCCGAGCCGTTCTCCAGCTGGCCGCGGAAGGAGTCCAGGTCGCACACGTCGGACAGACCGTTGAGCATCGGGTCGTCGGTCGTGCCGTGCACGTACCGGCCGTCGAACAACTGCGCCGCCAGCTCGCCCGCGCCGCCCGGCACCTGCGCCTTCCAGAACGTCGCGTCCGGCTTCATCCAGACCTCGTCGCCCCGCTTGACCAGGTCGAGGCTGCCGCCGTGGGCGCCGCCCGTGCCCATCGTCAGCGACCCCGTGCAGTTCCCGTCCTCGTCGAGACGGAGATCGAACGAGGAGGGCGTCCGCAGCTCCCGTTCGTCCGTCCGCTCGGTCAGCTTCACGTGCAGCGACTTCGCGTCCGTGAGCTCCTTCTTCGCCGCGTCGGCCAGCTCCTGCGCCGACATGTCCGAGGCGTCGTCGGCGAGGGCGGGCCCCGCGGCGGCGAACACGCTCGCGCAGACGAAGGCCGCGGCCACCGGCGCGCGGACCGCCGTGCGCCAGGCGCGCGGCCTGTTCGAGGACTGTCCGGCCATGACCTCACCTCGCCGTCCCAGGCGCAACGTGCGCCCCAAACACCCCATAAAGTCTACGTTCGCCGCCCGGCGGATGCCGCGCCGAGCGGCGAGGGAGCACTCAGTCGCTCTTCCCGCACACCCGCAGCCCCACCGGCGTCCCGCACGGCAGATGCCCGTGCGTCGCGACGACCCCCTTGCCCGTCCCGTTGTCGACCGCGTACGCGAGGAAGCTCGACGCCAGCGAGTCCGCGGGCGGCCGGCCGTACGTGTACGCGTACTCGATCTCGCGGTACGGGTAGCCGCCGGTGTCCAGCCGGTCCGGGTTCGGCGTCCGCCCGTCGAGCGTGAGCCGGTGCAGCCCGTGCGGCGCGTCCGGCGGCGACGCGGCCCGCAGCTCCGCGTAGCCGAGCGCGCCCGGCGTCCGGGCCACCGTGTCGAGCACCTGCTCCGTCGAGTCGAGCTCGCAGCGCAGGACGGGCGCGTCGCGCACCGTGCGGTTCACGCAGTCGTCGGAGGAGGCCGGAGGCTCGTCCCGGCCGCCGAGCACCCGCTCGGTCAGCGCGGACCGGGTGCCGGAGCCCGAGGTGCGGCTCACCAGGACGACGGGCAGATCCGGGCCGCCCAACTCGCTCCAGTTGCGGATCTCCCCGCGGTAGACGCGCCGCACGTCCGCCACCGACAGATTCGTCAGCTTCACGTCGTCGTGCGTGACCAGCGTGAACAGCGACACCGCGATCCGGCTCTCGCTCAGCTGCGTGTAGCTCGCCGGACGCGGCCCGTCCGAGAACGCGACCGCGGCCGCCCCGTCCTGCGGCTTCCCGCCCGACAGCGCCAACTCCCGCACCCCGGTGCGGCTCCCGTGCGCCGCGACCGTGATCCGCGGCGCGTCGCCGCAGTGCTCCTCGTACTTCCGCGCCAGCTCCGTCAGCACGGGCGCGAACGCGGTCGAGCCCGTGAGCCGCAGCGTGCCCGTCTCGCAGTCGTCCGGCAGCGGCGCGGGCAGCGTCAGCGGCAGGACGGCCGCGGCCATCAGGGCGAGACCCAGGACGACCGTGGTCCAGCGGGCCTGCCGGCTGAACGCGGGCGGCTTCTCGTCCGGCGTCAGGCTGTGGTTCTCGTGCAGCGAACCGTCCTTCAGATCACCGGTCACCGCGACCCGGTCACCCTCCGCGCCCCCGTTCAGCAGCACCAGGATCTTGTAGTACGCGCCCGGCTTGAGCGGCACACGCGGGATCCGCAGCGTGCTCGGCCCCGCCACGTGCAGGCCCGGCTGATGCTCGAAGTACCCCATCAGATTGGTGTGTTCGCCGGGCAGGGTGACGTCCTGGGCGCGGATCGTGCGCCCCGGGAACTCGGCGGTGAGCCCGTACAGCGGTGAGGAGTCGAGATAGTCGGACTCCTCGATGTGCCGCGAACCGTCGTTCTCGATGCGCAGCAGCACGAGCGTCGCGTCCCGCATCTCGGGCAGGTCGTTGAAGAGCCCGAGCAGCGGCGGGTCCGCCTGCCCGGCCGCCGGGGCAGGCCCGTTGTGCCCTATCGCGATGTCCATCTGCTTGCGGAAGCCGATGCGTCTGCTGCGCCGCGCCCTGCGGTCCGCGGCGAACGGCGTGATGATCGAGACGACGCCGAGCAGCAGGCCCGCGGCCGTGAAAGTGATCTCGAGCCAGCCCATGGGGTGACGGTACGGAGCGAGGGCGCCGCTCCGGCCGGACGGCGGGGAGCTTCGCCCACTGTTCGTCGGGCGTTCAACTACGGGGAACGGCAGGGGAGTTCGCGCCCCTCGGTGCCGCGGGAACCCCGTGCCGGACCCAGCCGAGCAGCAGCACCGAGCACAGCGCCGCGCACGCGCACCACGTCGAGACGAACTCCCAGCGCCACAGCGCCGCGCACACCGCCGCACCGGCCCCCACGAGAGCACCCAGCAGCACCAGCGCCCGCTCACCGGACAGCAGCAGGGCGCCGATCGTCGCGACCAGATAGCCGCCGATCAGCCAGGCGGCGTGCGGCAGGCCGATCGCGTACGCCATGGTGTGGCCGCGGATCTCGGCGGTCACCGGGTGCGTGGCCAGCACCCCGGCGAGCACCACCGAGGTCACCACCCCGACGGCCACCGGCACTCCCAGCCGGCGCCGGGCCGCGCCGGACACCGCCCACCACACCGCGAGCGGCACCCACAGCGGCAGCAGCGGCAGCGCGATCACCGCCCAGGCGAGCGTCGCCGCACCCGTGCCGCCGCCCGCGTGCCAGACCGCGGCCTCGATCAGCTGGTGCGCGCCGAGCAGCAGCGGCAGCGCGGCGAGCGGCACGGCCCGGGGCCGCACCCGCGCCGCACGGGCCACACACACGACCCCGACCGCGGTGATCGCACCGCCCGCCACCAGATCGGCCGTCGCACTCCAGCACATGCGGCCACGCTACGGTCCCCGGCCGCGCCCGGCACCGTCAGGCGGCGCCGCCCGGACGCCGCGCCGACAGACCGCGCACCGTGGGCCCCACGGCGAACGTGCCGCTGTAGGCCCGTCCGGAACCGTCCCGGCTCACCAGCTCGATCGCGTAGCCGTCGCCGTCCGGCACGGAAGGCAGCACCGTCGCGGTCTCGCCCGCCGGGGCGGCGGACAGCTTCGAGGCCAGCCGCACCACGCGCTCCGTCTCGCCCCGCACCAGCCACATGTCGAGCTCCTGCCCCGTGGCGTTGCTCCAGGCGACGAACAGCGTGCCGCCCGCCGGATGCACGGAGGCGGCGGCCGGGGCGGTCACGGACACCGCCTGCTCCGGCCCCGGCGGTGGAGCCAGGGCCAGCAGGGGAGCGGCGACGAGGGACAGGAATCCGGTGCGGCGCATGCGACGACCTCGTTCCGAGCAGGTAGGGGGTTCGGGGTGGACGGGGCGGGCGAGAACCCGCACAGAGAGCCCTGCCACCCGGACAAGATCGTGAAAGGGCCCCGGCGGAAGCCCACTCCATGGGGTAGCCCTCGTTCCCCGAAGCGGCGGGTTCGGCAGGACAGGGCCGCCGTACAGGCGCATCCTCGCGCCCGCGCGGGCGCGATCGGGCCCGGGGACGAGGTGCCGGGGCGCCCGCGCGGGGGCACGCTGGATACGTGAGGGGGAGCCGGGAACGGCGAGACGAGGTGACCCGGATGACGGAGCGCAGCGACGAGGCGGCCATGGGCGACGAGGTCTACCAGCCGGGGGACCCGGAGGCCCGTGAGGACCAGGGCATCCTGGACGCGGAGGACACCCTCTACGACCGGGGCGTCGACCCGTACGACGCGGGCTGGTCGCCGCCGGAGCGCCCCCTCGCCGTGGAGCACACGGGCGTCACCGCGGCCGAGCGGCAGGCGGGGGAGACCCTCGACGAGCGCCTCTCGGAGGAGCAGCCCGACACGGTCCTGGAGCTGCTCGAGGCGCTGGAGAGCGACGAGGGGGACGGGGACGACGACGATGGTCTGCGCGACGAGGACGCCGAGCCGTACGACGAGGAGTCGGGGCGGTGGCGGTCCGGGCGGCGGGTCGTGTCGGTCGGTGACGGGGCCGATGCCGAGGAGGAGGTCGACGAGGTCGCCCATCAGGCGGCCGAGCACGACATGGCCGAGGAGGTCGAGCCCGAATCACTGCCCTGAGGCGGTCGCCGTGAGCATCAGGGCCACGGCCGTGAAGGCGGTGACCAGGGCCAGCGCGGGGGCACCCAGTCTCACCTCGTCCGTGGCCAGGCGCTTGGCGGTCACGCCTATGCACAGGACGCTCACCGCGCCGAGCACCATCGAGATGTAGATCAGCACGCTTGAGTCCCTTCTGCGGGGGATCCGGCCTCGGCCTCATGATTGCTTGACCGTGCGGGTCGCGCATGCGGAGCGAATTCGTCTGCCGGGTTCCGTCTCGTCGGCGGGTGCGGGCCGGTGGGGGCTGGTCGCGCAGTTCCCCGCGCCCCTGGAGATGCGCACTTCGTGCGCGATCTCCATCGGGCGGTCACCCGTCGGGGAAATGCGACGCGAAGCGTCTGCATTTCAGGGGCGCGGGGAACTGCGCGACCAGCCCCCACCGGCCCGCACCCGCCCGGAAAGGGCACCCCGCAGACGCGGACGGCGTTGTCAGCGCCCTGTGGCAGGGTGACCCCGGACGACATCGACACCGCACTACCCGGGGGACCCGCACATGTCAGATCTGGCCGCGATCAAGACGTGGTGGAAGCGCCTGGGCGACGACGGTTTCCTCGTCCTGCCCCCACCCGGCAGGGGCCGCTACACGCAGTCCGACGGCCACGAGGACGCCGCAGAACTGCGCGCCCAGAAGGGCCTCTCGGACCCCGTCTCGTTCGCCTACTGGCACTGGCAGTCCCACGAGCGCGCCTTCGACCGCTCCGGCGCCCTGACCGGTGAGCTGCTGCTGCACTGGGGCGGCGACCACACCGTCGTCACCGCGGGGCTGGGCGCGGGCCCGACCGGATACCGCCTGGTGAACGGCGGCCCCCAGGGTGCCTTCGTCCTGGACCGGATCACGCACCGGGACGCCGCGGGCCTGCCCGACCCCGCGGACCCCGACGGCGTACGCCAGTTCCTGAAGGAGCTCGACGAACCGCTGGACCGCAGCCGGCTCCCGTACACGTACCGGCCGCTCTCCCCGGCCCAGGCCGACTGGCTGCACGCCCGGCTCGCCGAACCCCTGGACCTCGTGGCCGCCACCCCTTTCGCGGTCTCCCTGGAGCGGCGCGACGCGCTGACCCCCGACGAGACGGAGCGGTTGCTGCGCGCCTGGCAGGCCGCGTACGCGGGCCGGCTCGCGGACTGGGAGGCGTGGAGCGACCTGCTGCACGCGCTGCTGCGGCAGGACCACGCGCAGGCCTGGCCCACCGTCGACGCCCTCGGCGCCCGCGCGTCGGACACCCTCACCGAGGTCCCGTCCGAGCGGGGACTCACCGCGGTACGGGAGTTCGCCCTCGCCGGTCAGCAGAGTGCGGTGCGCGACTGGCTCACCCTGCACCGGGCGTGCGAGGAACCGGACGCGGTCCGCGCGGCCGTCCGGATCGCCGCGGAACTGGCCGCGCACGACGCCCCCGAGGCGTCCCTGCGCTCTCTGCGCAGTGCGCTGACCGGCGCGCTCACCGACGACTGGCGCGAGGAGACCGGGGCCGGGCACCGGATCCAGCAGCTCTACGCCGACCTCATGACCGTCCGCTGTGCCACCGACCCGCGCCTGCCCCGCGACCTGCGCGTCCTCGCTGCCGAAGCCGTCCACGACCGCGTGGACCTCGTGCGGGAGGCGGCCCTGCGGCCGGAAGGCTCCGTGTTCACCGGAGTCGACACCGCCGACATCCTGGCCGACCTCGAACGGTACGAAGAGGCCGCGGGAGACCTGCTGCTCGGCACCGGGCCCGACCTCACCGCGTACCAGGGCACGCTCTGCGACGTCTGGCACCGGTACCGGACGCTCACCGACGCCGACGAAGCCTGGCTGCACGCGCGCGTGGCCGACCCGGACACCGAGCTCCAGGGCCTCGGCTTCTGCCTCGAACTGCTCCTCGCCCACGGCCGGGCCACGCGCGCGGACGTCGACGCGCTGCTGCCGCGCCGCCTCAAGGAGCTCACCAAGAAGTACGAGACCACCTACACCGAGTGGCGCCACCCGCTGGTCACCCTGACCTGCCTCGCGCTCGACCTGGACCACCCGGCCGCCGCGAAGCTGGTCGCGTGGTGGAACGGGAAGCGGCCGGTCTGGAAGGACCAGCAGCGACTGCTCACCCATCTCGGCGCGCCCGACGAGGCGAAGGCCGCCGAGCTGTGGGACTTCGTCACCTCGCCCGCCCACGACGTGGGCCAGCTGATGACCTGGGTGCTGGTCCGGGCCCGCCTCGACGGCGAGCACCCCCTGCGCGTCGCCGACCGGCTCATCGGCACGCCCGGTCTGCGGGACTACGTGCTGCACCGCGTGCTGCTCGGCGTCGCCGACCCCGCGCAGCCGCTGTGGCACTACAGCGTCGCCCCGCGCAGCCGGGGCTGGTGGCAGCGCGCCGTGGAGGTCGCCGAGCACCCCGGCGTCTCCGCGCGGGCCCGGGAGATCGCCCTCGGGATCGCCCGACAGCACCACCTGATCAGCCACCCCGACCAGTTGCGTCCCGTACCGACCGAGGCCGAGCGGACGGCGGCCCGGGACTGGCTGACCCGCCACGACACCGACGGGTCCTGAGCCCTCAGCGCGGCGGCGCCGACGACGGGTCCGCCGCGCGGGCGATCTCCTCCAGCCGGGCGTGGTACGCGGCCCGCTCGTCGAGGTCGGTCGTCCCCAGCGCGTCGTTGTCCCGGCGCCAGCCCACCGCGCCGTCGAGGCCCTCGCGCAGGATGTCGGCGTGGCCCGCGTGGTGCTGGGCGTCGGCGAGCACGCGGACCAGCGCGTGGTGGAGGGTGACCTCGGCGCGCTCCTTCGGCCACCAGGGGACGGTGCCGACGGTGTCGAGGGCCAGCTCCTCGACGGCGGCGTCGGAGTGGGCCCAGGAGCGCCGGTAGCGCGCCACGATCTCCTCGCGCGTCTCGTCGGCGGTCGCGTACATGTCCTGCTCGGGATCGTCCAGCGCCTCGCCGTGCTCGCGCCCGAACGTGGCGCAGAGATAGCCGAGTTCCACATAGGTCAGATGCTTGACGAGGCCCAGCAGGTTCGTCCCCGTGGGCGTCAGGGGGCGCCGTACGTCGTAGTCCGAGAGTCCTTCCAGCTTCCAGAGGAGGGAGTCACGGGCCTCCTGGAGATAGCGGTGCAGGTCGGCCTTCTGTTCGGATGCGCTCATGAGGGCAGTCTGCTGGCCGCCGCTCGGGACGATCAAGCTCTTTCCGCCGGGCGGCACCGGACCCGGGCCCTTACGGACGGACCAGTACCGCACGCGCCGTCCGCACCGATGCGTTTCGATGGGAGGCATGGGAAACGAGCAGCAGGACCGGCCCGGCGACCCCCTGACCGCCCTCCTCGACCAGGTGCGGCTGCGCCTGCGCGACCTCGACGACGGCGAGCCCGCCTCGTACATCCCGGAGCTGGGCCGCGTGGACCCCGACCTGTTCGGGCTGAGCCTGTGCGCGCTCGACGGGCAGGTGTACGCCAGCGGTGACACCACCACACCGTTCACCGTGCAGTCGGTGTCGAAGCCGTTCGTGTTCGCCCTCGCGCTCGCCGACCACGGCCTGGAGAACGTGCTGGCCCGGGTCGGCGCCGAGCCCAGCGGCGAGGCGTTCAACTCCATCCGCCTGGAGCCGGTCACCGGGCGGCCACCGAACCCGATGGTCAACGCCGGGGCCATCGTGACCAGTTCGCTCGTCTCCGGCGACACCCCCGACCAGCGCTCGGCCCGCATCCTGGAAGGCCTGAGCGCCTTCGCGGGCCGCCCGCTCAAGGTGGACGAGGCCGTCTTCGCGTCCGAGCGCGCGACCGGCGACCGCAACCGCGCCCTCGCCTACCTCATGCACAACGCGGGCTCCCTCACCGGCGACGTGGAGGAGCAGCTCGCCGTCTACTTCCGGCAGTGCTCCGTCCTCGTGACCTGCGAGGACCTCGCCGTCATGCACGCCACGCTCGCGGGCGGCGGCGTCAACCCGGTCACCGGCGACCGCGTCGTCGCCCCGCGTCACGCCCAGCACGTCCTCGCCGTGATGGCGACCTGCGGCATGTACGACGCCTCCGGCCAGTGGATGCTCCAGGTGGGGATGCCCGCCAAGAGCGGGGTCTCGGGCGCGATCGGCGTGGCTCTGCCCGGCCAGTTCGGCATCGGTGTGTTCAGCCCGCCGCTGGAGGAGAAGGGCAACAGCGTGCGCGGCATCGCCGCCTGCCACCTCATCTCCGACCAGTTCGGCCTGCACCTGATGCGGGCCACCGTGCCGCAGCGCCGGCCACTGCCGCCGCGCTCCCTGCACCCCGCGCCGCTGCGCTCGCTGCGCCACCGCCCGCGCTCCCAGCGCGAGGCCCTCGACGCCCGCCCCGACCGCATCCGGGTGCACGTCCTCCAGGGCGACCTGGACTTCGCCACCGCCGAGCAGACCCTGCGGGCCGCACGCGAACTGCCCGCCGCCGTCTCCTGGTTCGTCCTCGACCTGACCCGCGTCGGCCGTGTCGAGACCGTCGCCGCCGACCTGCTGCGAGCCCTCGGCCAGGACCTGCGGACCCGGGGCGTCCGCATGGTGCTCACGGACCCGGACGAACGCCAGGCCATGGCCCGGCCCGCCGACGAGTTCCCCGACCTCGGCCGCGCCCTGGAGTCCTGCGAGGACGGACTGCTCGCCGAACTCGGGCTCGACCCGGACGCACCCGTGCCGCTCGCGGACTGCGACCTGTTCGGCCGCGCCGACGCCCGGGTCCGTGCCGCCCTCGCCGACGCCTTCGACACCCTGCGCCTTCCCGAGGGCGAGACCGTCGAGCCGTCGGGCGCCCGGCTCGGCGGGCGCATCGTGCTGTGGTACGTCGAGTCGGGCCGGCTCGCCGTCTGCGCCGACTCCGTCTCCACCGTCCGCACCTGGTCCGCCGGGCCCGGCGCCGCGCTCACCCCCGCCGACTTCCCCGCCCGACTGCACCGCCAGGTCCTCGCCGAACGCGACACGGTGTGCCGCACCCTCACCGCCGAGAGCCTCATGCGGCTGCGGGCCCGTGTGCCGGAGGCCGTCGCGGTCCTGGAGCGGGCCCCGCTGGAGGGCGCGGAGACCGTCGACCGGGCGGACACCGCCTGACGCCCCGTCCGGACCGCCCGCTTTAATGACCCGAGTGACCGGACTCATAGATTCCAATTCCCTTTCCGCCGAAGACACTTCGGTGGTGATCATCGGCGCGGGGCCCGCCGGGCTGACCGTCGGGAACGTGCTGCGCGCCGCCGGCGTCGACTGTGTCGTCCTGGAGTGCGAGAGCCGGGAGTTCATCGAACGGCGGCCCCGGGCGGGCGTCATCGAGGAGTGGGCGGTGCGCGGCCTCGACCGGCGCGGGCTCGCCTCCGCGCACCTGCTGGCGGCGGAGCGGCACACCGCCTGCGAGTTCCGCCTCGCGGGGGAGCGGCACCGCTTCGCGTACGAGGAACTGGCGGGCAGCCGGCACCACGTCTACCCGCAGCCCCTCCTCGTCACCGACCTCGTGCGCTCCTACGCGGACGAGCGCGGCGGCGACCTGCGGTGCGGCGTGCGCGACGTACGGCTGCACGACCTGGAGTCCGACCGGCCGTCCGTCTCCTACGTCTGCCCCGACACGGGCCGGCGCCGGCTGCTGCGCTGCGCGTACGTGGCGGGTTGCGACGGCGCCCGCGGGGTGAGCCGCGCCGCCGTGCCCGAGGGCCGGGTGCGCATCGCGCGGCACGACTACGGCATCGGCTGGCTGGCGCTGCTCGCCGAGGCGCCGCCGTCCGCCGACTGCGTCCTGTTCGGCTGCCACCCCGACGGATTCGCGGGCCAGATGCCGCGCAGCCCCGAGCTCACCCGCTACTACCTCCAGGTCCCGCCCGGCGACGACCCCGCGGCCTGGCCGGACGAGCGGGTCTGGGCCGCGCTGCACCGCCGGCTCGCCGCCGACGGCGCCGCGCCGCTGACCGAGGGGCGGCTCGTCGAGAAGCGCGTCCTGGACCTGCACGACTACGTCGTCGAACCGATGGCCGTCGGCCGGCTGTTCCTCGCCGGGGACGCCGCCCACCTTGTCGCGCCCATCGCGGCCAAGGGCATGAACCTGGCCCTGCACGACGCCTTCCTCCTCGGCGACGCGCTCGCCGCCCGCCTCACCGGCGCCGACCCCGAAGGCGCCGCGCTCGGGGGCTATTCGGCGGAGTGCCTGCGCCGGGTCTGGGACTACCAGGAGTTCTCGCAGTGGCTGTCGGAGGTGTACCACGGGGCGGCCGCCGGGGACCCGTTCCGCGCGGGCACCGCCGTGGCCCGGCTGCGCCGTCTGTCGACCTCGCCGCGGGCCGCCGCGGCGTTCGCCGAGCAGTACCTCGGTACCGCCGAACGCTACTGACGGTTCCCGCACTACGGAACGCGTTCCGGTATACCAACGGCTCGGATTCGTAACGATCGCGCCCGGCGGGGGGCGCGCAATGCCCGTATTTTGTCGGGAAATTCGGAGGTGAGAGCTCTTTCGCGGTGAGGGTGTCCAGGGAATGAGACAGTCGCTGGTATACCGTGTCGCCCCAGCGCGACCCGGCCGGGCGCGCACCCCATCCGTGTAAGGAGGTGTGGTCCCGTGCGTCGCCCACCCGCCGTGCTCGCGGCGGCCGCATTGCTGACGTTCGCCACAGGCTGCGGCTCACTCGCCCCGCCCGGAGAACAGAGCGCCGCCGCTCCCCGTCTCGTCGACGACCGGCCGGTCCGCGACGGCGGAACCGCCGTCGTCGGGCTCAAGTCGGACCCCGACATGCTCGACCCGAGCCTGACGGGCACGCTCGTCGCGCGCACCGTGTTCACGTCGATGTGCGAGCAGCTCTACGACGTCGACCGGCACAACCGGTTCGTGCCCCAGCTGGCCTCCTCGATGCCGAAGATCACCGACGGCGGCCGCACCTTCACCTTCGACGTGCGCGAGGACGCGCGCTTCAGCGACGGCGCCAAGCTCGACGCGAAAGCCGTCAAGACCTCGCTCGACCGGCACCTCCACCTCAAGGGTTCCGGACGCGCCTCCGAGATCGACTCCGTCGACAAGGTCGAGGCGATCGGCCCGTACACCGTGCGTCTGAAGCTCAAGCACGCGGACACCCCGCTGCTCGGCCGGCTCGCCAACACCGCGGGCCTCATCATGTCGCCGAAGGCCCTCGCGAAGTACGGGAAGAACTTCGCGACGCACCCCTCGTGCGTCGGCCCGTTCAAGTACGAGAAGCGCGTCATCGGCGACCGCATCGAGCTCACGAAGGACCCGCTCTACTACGACGCGGACCGGGTCCACCTCGACGGCGTGGTCTACAAGACCATCACCGACGGCAACATCCGCCTGGCCAACCTGCGTTCGGGCGACGTGCAGATCGGCGACCAGATGGGCCCCGTCGAGGTGCGCAGTGCCTTCGGCGACAAGGACCTCCAGGTCCTGAACACGCCCTCGCTCGGCTACATGGCCATCACCGTCAACGTCGGCAACGACAACGGCATCGACGGCAAGCCCGGCAAGGTCGACACCCCCTTCGCCCAGGACGTCCGCGTCCGCGAGGCCTTCGACCTCTCCCTCGACCGCGAGCTGATCAACAAGGTCGTCTTCCAGGGCATGTACGCGCCCGCCTGCGGGCCCGTACCGCCCGGCACCCCGCTGTCCACGCCGACCACCTGCCGGAAGCGGGACGTGGCGAAGGCGAAGAAGCTCCTCAAGGAGGCCGGCGTCAAGACGCCCGTGCCGCTCGAACTGATGATCAACACGACGCCCGAGGACGCCCGGTTCGGCCAGGTCGTCCAGGCCATGGCCAAGGAGGCGGGCTTCGACGTGAGGCTCCAGCCCACCGAGTTCGCCACCGGCCTGCAGCGCACCTACGCCGGCGACTTCCAGGCCCGCACCGGCGGTTGGGGCGGCCAGCCCGACCCCGCCGGCAACATCGACAGCCTCGTCGGCACCACGGGCAGCAACAACCAGGGCCAGCTCTCCGACCCGGAGATCGACCGCCTCATCGCCGCCGGACGCTCGACCTCCGACACGGCGAAGCGCAAGGAGATCTACCGCGAGCTGACCGAGGCGATCAACCGGCAGCACTCGGTGATCTACACCTACCGCAACATCAACTACGCGGTCGCCGCCCAGGACATCAGCGGCATCGCCCTGTCCGGCGACGGCCTCATCCGCATGAAGGAAGCCGGACACGTGAAGGGCGGTGGCAAGTGATGGGTACCGTCCGCGGACACCTGAGCTCCTACCCGGCGCGCCGCATCGGGCAGTCCCTGCTGACCCTCGTCCTCGTCTCGATCACGGTCTTCGCCGGCGTGCGCGCCATGCCCGGCGACACCGCCCAGGCGATGGCCGGCGAACAGTCCTCGCCGGAGGTCCTCGCCGCCATCCGCGAGGAGTACGGCCTCAACGACAACATCGCGGTCCAGTACTGGAACTACGTGAGTCACGCCGTCACCGGCGACTTCGGCACCTCCGCGCGCAGCGGACTGCCCGTCCTGGACTCGATCCTCGACGCGCTGCCCATCACCCTCGAACTCGCCGCGCTCGCCCTGCTGCTGGCCGTCGTGGTCGGCATCGGCGCCGGCATCGTCGCGGCCGTGCGGCGCGGCAAGCCCGAGGAGTGGCTGGCCAACGCCGTCGCCCTGCTCGGCATGTCCGTCCCGACGTTCTGGCTCGGCATGCTCCTCGTGCTCGCCTTCGCGATCGCGATGCCGGTCTTCGCCGCCTCCGGCTTCGTGCCCTTCGGCCAGGACCCCGTCGAGAACATCCGGCGTCTCGTGCTGCCCGCGATCGTCCTCGGCTCCGGCCTCGCCGCCGTCGTGATGCGCCAGACCCGCGCCGCGATGCTCGACGCCCTGTCCTCCGACTACGTGCGCACCGCCCGCGCCAAGGGCCTCTCCGCGCGCACCGTCATCGGCCGCCATGCCCTGCGCAACTCGCTCGTCACCGTCATCACGGTGCTCGGCCTGCAGCTCGGCATGCTCATCTCCGGCGCCGTCGTCACCGAGCAGGTCTTCGTCCTGCCCGGCTTCGGCAAGCTCACCATCGACGCGGTCTTCACCCGCGACTACGCGATGGTCCAGGGCGTCGTGCTGTTCACCTCGGCCGCCTACATCCTGATCAACCTGCTCGTCGACCTCGTCTACTCGGTCGTCGACCCCCGCATCCGGCTGGGAGGCTCCCGATGACGGCCCTCGACACCGCCGCCGCGTCCGTGCTCACCCGGGAGAAGACCCCCGGCCGGGCCGCGAGCCTGTGGCGCAGACTGCGCCGCAACAAGCTCGCCCTCACCGGCACGATCCTCGCCGCGCTGTTCGTCCTCGTCGCGCTCCTGTCGGGAATCCTGACCCCCTACGACCCGGCGCAGCCCGACTTCGACAACGTGCTCGCCGCGCCCAGCGGCGCCCACTGGCTCGGCACCGACGACCTGGGCCGCGACCAGCTGTCCCGCGTCCTCGTCGGCGTCACCGCGTCGATGCAGGTCGGCGTCCTCGCCGTCGTGCTCGCTTTCGTGGTCGCCGTGCCGCTCGGCCTGCTCGCCGGCTACTTCGGCAAGCTCGCCGACACCGTCGTCTCGCGACTCACCGACACGATGCTCGCGTTCCCCTTCCTGGTGCTCGCCGTCGGCCTCGCCGCCGTCCTCGGCCCGTCCCTGAAGAACGCCACCATCGCCATCGGCATCTCGCAGATCCCGGCGATCGTGCGCATCACCCGCGCCGAGACGCTGCGCCTCAAGCACCTCGACTACGTGGGCGCCGCCATCGCCAACGGAGCGGGCAACGGCACCATCCTGTTCCGTCACATCCTGCCGAACGCGACCTCCGCGCTCATCGTGCAGGCGACCGTCGGCATCCCGTCGGCGATCATCGGCGAGGCCGTGCTCAGCTTCCTCGGCCTCGGCGTCCAGCCCCCGTCGCCCTCGCTCGGCGTCATGCTGTCCTCCGCCCAGCCGTTCATCGCCGACGCCCCCTGGATGGCGGTCTTCCCCGGCCTCGTCATCGTCCTCGCCACGCTGGCGTTCAACCTGCTCGGCGACGGCGTCCGCGACATCCTCGACCCCCGTGGAGGCTCCCGGTGACCGCCACCCAGAAGCAGACGACCGAGCCGGTCCTCAGCGTCCGTGACCTGACCGTCGACTTCCACGGCCCGGACTCCGTCGTCCACGCCGTCGACGGCGTCTCCTACGACCTGCACCCGGGCGAAGTCCTCGCCGTGGTCGGCGAGTCCGGCTGCGGCAAGTCCGTCACGTCCATGGCGGTGATGGGTCTGCTCCCGCCCACCGCCCGCATCGGCGGCTCCGTCGCCCTCGACGGCCAGCAACTCGTCGGCGCGAGCGAACGCACCTGGCGCTCGCTGCGCGGCCGTCGGCTCTCCATGATCTTCCAGGAGCCGATGACCTCGCTGAACCCCGTGCTCACCATCGGGCGGCAGATCACCGAGGTGCTGATCCACCACCAGAAGCTGAGCAGGAAGGACGCGCGCGCCCGCGCGATCGAACTGCTCGACCTCGTGGGCATCCCCGCCCCCGCCCAGCGGGTCGACGAATATCCGCACCAGCTTTCCGGCGGCATGCGCCAGCGCGTCATGATCGCCATCGCGGTCGCCTGTGACCCGGCCGTGCTCATCGCCGACGAGCCGACGACGGCCCTCGACGTCACCGTGCAGGCCGGCATCCTCGACGTCCTCAAGTCGCTGCGCGACCGGCTCGGCACCGCGATCGTGCTCATCACGCACGACCTCGGTGTCGTCGCCGAGACCGCCGACCGGGTCCTCGTCATGTACGCGGGCCGGCCCGTCGAACAGGCCCCGGCCGACGAGCTGTTCGCGCACCCGAGCCACCCGTACACGCGCGGGCTGCTCGGCGCCGTGCTGCGCCCCGGCAGCCGCACGGCCGAGGGGCGTGCCCGGCTCAACGAGATCCCCGGACTCGTGCCCGACCTGCGCAAGCAGCCCGACGCCTGCGCGTTCGCGCCGCGCTGCACGTTCGCGCAGGACGACTGCCGCGAGGGCCGTCCGGCACTGCGGACCCTGTGCGGTACGCACCGGATCGCCTGTCACCACCCGGCGGGCGCCGCCGAGTCCGAGGTGGTGTCCGCGTCCACGTCCGCGTCCACGTTCACGTCAGAGTCCACGTCAGAGTCAGAGTCAGAGGAGGTCGCCCGATGAGCGGGACCCCCGTCCTTGAGGTCCGTGACCTCCAGCGTCACTTCCCGGCCGCGTCCGGCACGGTCAAGGCCGTCGACGGCGTCTCGCTGACCATCGGCCCCGGCGAGGTCGTCGGGCTCGTCGGCGAGTCCGGCAGCGGCAAGTCGACCGTGGGCCGCTGCGTGGTCCGCCTCGACACCCCCACGGGCGGTGAGGTCGTCATCGACGGCACCGACGTCACCACGCTGTCCCCGCGCGCCATGCGTCCCCTGCGCAAGAAGGTCCACCTGGTCTTCCAGGACCCGTCCTCCTCGCTCAACCCGCGCATGACGATCCGCCAGATCATCGCCGAGCCCCTGCGGCTGCACGGCCTGGCCAACCGTGCCGAGGCCTCCGCCCGGGTCGACGAACTCCTGCGCCAGGTCGGTCTGCGGCCCGAGCTCGCCGACCGCACCCCGCACCAGCTCTCCGGCGGCCAGCGCCAGCGCGTCTCCATCGCGCGGGCCCTGTCCGTCGAGCCGGCGTTGCTCATCGCGGACGAGCCCACGTCCGCGCTCGACGTGTCGGTCCAGGCGTCCGTCCTGAACCTGCTCGCCGATCTGCAGAAGGAACGCGGCTTCGGCTGCCTGTTCATCACGCACGACCTGGCAGCGGTCGAGTACCTCGCGGACCGGATCGCCGTGATGTACCTCGGGCGGATCGTCGAACTCGCCCCGGCCGTCGAGCTGTTCGCCGACCCCAAGCACCCGTACACGCAGGCGCTGCTCTCGGCCGCGCCGGTGCCGGACCCGCAGGAGCAGCGCGAACGCTCGCGGATCGTGCTCGGCGGCGACCTGCCGAGCCCGCTGGACCCGCCGCCCGGCTGTCACTTCAACACGCGCTGCCCGCTGGCCACGGACCGCTGCCGTACGGAGTCCCCGGCCCTGCGCACGCTCCCCGACGGCCGCCAGGTGGCTTGCCACCTCGTCGCCGAGGACGGCACGGCCCCGGACGCGCAGTCGGTCTGACCCGACCCGGAGCACGCGAAGTCCCCTGGCCCGGAACGCAGTTCCGGGCCAGGGGACTTTTCGGACGGTCGCGCCGTCGTGGTTGCTCGCGCCCGCGCGGCGGAGCCGCATATCGATACAGCCCCGCGCCCCTGACGGGGCGCACCTGTGCGCTGGACCGAGGGTCAGACCAGTTGGAGCTGGTCCGCCACGACGCGGCCCGCGCGGAGGACCGTGCGGTCGGTGCCGCGGTCCATGACGGCGGCGGCGACCGTGTCACCGTCGACCAGGACGAGGTCCGCCGCGTCACCCACGGAGACGCCGGGGCGGTCGGCCGTGGAGGTGAGGCGTTCCAGGGACGGGTCCAGGATCGCGGCGCCACCGCGGCTCGCGACGGCCCAGCAGTGCTCGATCAGCTCGTCCGGCCGGTACCGGTTGGTGAACGCCAGCTGCCAGGTTCGGTCGAGCATGTCCCCGTTGCCGTACGGCGACCAGTAGTCCCGCTGGCCGTCCTCACCGAGACCCACCCGGACCCCGGCCCGGGTCAGCTCCGCGAGCGGCAGCGCGTGCATCTGCTGCGCGGGCGCGATCGTCGCCATCGAGATGTCGAGGTCGGCGAACTCCTCGATGAGGCGTCGGGTCGTGGCCTCGTCGACGTTGCCCAGCTCGTACGCGTGCGACAGCGTCACCTTCCCCTGCATGCCGAGTCCACGGGTGCGCTCCAGGACGAGGTCGGTGCTGAACACCCCGAGGTGGCCCGGCTCGTGGAGGTGGATGTCCACCGGCGCCTGGTGCTTCTCGGCGAGGCCGAAGACGATGTCGAGGTGCTTGACCGGGTCCTTGTCGAGGGTGCACGGGTCGATGCCGCCTACCACGGCCGCACCGGACGCCAGCGCCTGGTCCATCAGCTCCGGCACGCCCTTCTCCAGGAGCAGGCCGGCCTGCGGGAAGGCCATGATCTCGACCTCGGCGCGGTCCTTGTGGGCCTCCTTGGCGGCGAGCACGCCCTCGAAGCGCTCCAGGCCGCTGTCCGCGTCGATCTGCGCGTAGCTGCGCACGCGCGTCGTGCCGCGCTCGATCATGCGGCCGAGCAGGGCGGTGGCGCGCTCGGCGACCGGCGGGTCCTCGCGCCAGTGCTCACGGTCGTTCATGGTCAGGCCCCACACGCCCGGCTTGCCGGTGTGCGGGCGGAACGGCAGGCCGACCCGGTTGGAGTCCAGGTGGCAGTGCACGTCGGAGAACGACGGCATGGCGAGCCGGCCCCGCCCGTCGACGCTCGATCCGTCGTCGGCGCGCGCCGGGTCGTGCGGCATGACGGCCGCGATCCTGCCGTCGAGGATCTGGAGGTCGGAGGCGTCGCCGCCCCACGGGCGGACGTTCCTGATGAGCATGGGCGTGACTCCTTGCGGGAAGGCGGACGGAACGCCTCGGACGGACCGTGATCGAGGCCCTCGTGACCTTAACACTTGGCATACCAAATGAAGTTGCCCTCGGTGTCGATGCAGCGACTATGGGGGTTTTAGGGCGAATTCAAGTCAAAGGGAGGGAGGGGTGGGGCGATTCTTCGGTGATTCGGTATACCGGGCGGCCGAAAAGCGTCGGAGCGGGCGAGGGGTGCGGCACGAGTGCCTGAACTCCGATGCGAAAATGGCGGAATGACAGGCGCAACGGCGGACGCCGAGGAATTCACCCCCGAGTCGGAGCGGGTCGTGCGCACCCTGCGCGACCAGATCATCGACGGCTCCCGGGCCCCCGGCAGCAAGCTGGTGGAGCGGGAGCTCGCCGCCGAGCTCGGCGTGAGCCGGCTGCCGGTGCGCGACGCGCTGCGCGATCTGGTCAACGAGGGCCTGGTGACGCCCAGGCCGCGCACCTGGGCCGTGGTCCGGGAGTTCACCCCGTCCGACATCTCGGACCTCAGCGAGGTCAGGTCCGCCCTGGAGACCCTGGGCTTCCGGCTCGCCGCGCAGCGCCGCACCCGCTCGGGGCTCGCCAAGCTCCGTTCCCAGCTCGACGCGGAGCAGGCCGCCGCCGCCGAGGGCGACGGCCCCGCCGCACGCCGCTTCGCGGCCGACTTCCACGAGACGGTCACCGAGCTCGCGGACAACGCCCTGCTGAGCGAGCTCGACCTGACGCTGCGCAGCCGGATGCGCTGGCTGCTGGGCCAGCACGACGACTTCACCGCCGTCGCCGAGGAGCACGAGGACCTGTACCGCGCCATCGAGGCCCGGGACGTGGAGTCGGTGGGGGAGTTGGCGGTGGCGCATCTGGCGACCAGTCAGGCCGAGGTGGACGCGCACCACCGGCACGCCGCCGTGAGCTGACCTTCGGACGCGGGGGTCAGACCCCGCGGTAGCGCGGCAGTCCGGGCAGGCGCAGCGCGAGCACGGCGAGGAACGCGACGAGGAGCAGTGAGCTCAGCAGGGTCGTCGTGGCCACGCCGACGCGCTGCGCCGACAAGCCCAGGCACAGCGAGGACAGCGGCATGACACCGATGGCGAGCTCCTGGACGCCCAGCGCCCGGCCCTGGACCGAGGGGTCGGTGGTCATCAGCAGCAGCGTGGTCTGCAGCACCCCGAACGAGGCGCTGAGCAGGCCGATGAACGCCATCAGCGCGAACGACACGGCCACGTGGTGGGAGAGGGCGAACAGCGCCCACAGCGTGCCCCAGGCCGCGGTCCCGTAGACGAACAGGGCTCCCTTGAACCGGAAGTCGCCGAGGGCGGCGATGACCAGGGAGCCGGTGAGGCCGCCGACGCCGCTGCACGTGAGCAGCCAGCCGAGTCCGTCCGCGTCAAGGCCGAGCGACTCCTTCGCGAAGACCGGCATGAACGCCTGATACACCGGCCACAGCAGGATGTTCGCGGCGAGGGTCACGCCCAGGACGCCGGCGGCGAGGCGGTTGCGCAGGATCGTCCGGATGCCGCCGACCAGCAGGGCGCCCACCGGTTCCGGCGCGGCCCGCCGGGCGGCGCCCGTGTCCGCGTGGCGCAGCGGCCACAGCGCGAGCAGCGACAGGGCGAACCAGCCGGTGGAGATCCACAGGGCGACGGAGGAGCCGAACGCGCTGATCATCGCGCCGCCCAGAGCGGGACCGACGACCTGCGTCATGTTCATCGCCATCGCGTTCAGCGCGTTGGCGTTGCTGAGGTTGCGCCGGCCGACCAGTTCGAGGACGAGCGAGGAGCGGGCGGGCTGGGAGGGGGACTGCGCGAGTCCGGTGGCCAGACCCGCGAGCACGAGCACCCAGTACGGGGCGTCGGTGACCGATGCGAGTGCGGATACGGCGACCGCGGCGGTGAGTGCCCAGCCGCAGGCGATGTTCAGCAGTCGTACGCGGTCGTGACGGTCGGACAGGACCCCGGCGAAGGGGCCGAGCAGCATCGGGGCGAGCCGCGCCGAGGTGAACACGGCGAGCAGGAACTCCGAGCCGGTGGTGTCGAAGACGATCCAGCCCAGGACCATCGTCTGGGTCCAGGCGCCGCCGAAGAAGAAGACGTTCGAGATCCACAGCGCGCGGAACGCCCGGCTGTCGCGCAGCGAGGCGGGCGGGCCCGAGCGGGCGCGAGGAGGAGACGGGGGTGCGTCGATCGGCGTCTCCCGCGGCACGGTCGAACTCCTCTTCCGTTGTACGGTTCTCGGCCCGCTGGGCCGCCTCGCCACCGCCGCGTTGCGACGGCGGTGGCAAGGGGTTGCCCGAATGGTATACCGAAACCGTGCGAACGTCAGACGAAGACGATGTCGCCCTCGACGTCGGAGCGGATCTCGGTGCCGACCTTGCGCTCCAGCAGGTCGTCGAGACGGTCCAGCGGGCCGATGAGCGTACGGCCGCCGGCCTCGGCGACGCGCACCGCGGCGGCCACCTTCGGCGCCATGGAGCCCTCGGCGAACTTCATCGTGGCCAGGCCCTCGGGGGAGGCGGTCAGGATGTCGCGCTGCTCCGGGGTGCCCCAGTTCTCGCTGACGAAGTCGCCGTCGGTGAGCATGATCAGCATGTCGGCGCCCAGGTCCGCGGTGAGCGCGGCGCTCGCGGCGTCCTTGTCGACGACGGCCTGCATGCCGATCTGGCGGCCCTTGGAGTCGGTGCGCACCGGCACGCCGCCGCCGCCCACGCAGACCACGAGGGTGCCGTTGTCGAGCAGGGTGGAGACCAGCGGGGCCTGCATGATGCGCAGCGGGTGCGGCGAGGGGACGACGCGGCGGTAGGCGCCGCCGTCCTTGGCGATCGTCCAGCGGTACTCGGCGGCGGCCTCGGCCGCGTCCTCGGCGGAGTACGTCGGGCCGATCAGCTTCGTCGGACGCTCGAAGGCCGGGTCGTTCTCGTCGACCTCGGTCGTGGTGACGATCGCCGCGACCTCGCGCTCGCCGACCAGGGCGTTGGACAGTTCCTGCTGGATGACGTAGCCGATCATGCCCTGGGTCTCCGCGCCGAGGATGTCCAGCGGGTACGCCGCGACGTCCTGGTAGGCCAGGTTCTGCAGGGCGAGGAGGCCGACCTGCGGGCCGTTGCCGTGGGTGATGACGACCTCGTGCTCGCGGGCCAGACCGGCCAGCGCCTGGCAGGCGCCCCGGACGTTGGCGCGGAGGCGGTCGGCCGTCATCGGCTCCCCGCGCTTGGCCAGTGCGTTCCCGCCGAGGGCGACGACGATGCGCATGTGAAGTCCCTTGTTCTGAATGTTCGCTTACCGGACGCAGAATGGTATACCAATACGGGTAGGTCAGAACGAGCCGGACGCCACGTCCGGAAGCGGCAGTGAGGAGGGCACGACGATGTGCCAGGGCGAGCCCCTCGGGCTGCGCGCGCACTCTGGTGACGCGCGCCTTCTCGCGCGCCTGCACACGCCCGCTCCCGGGCCCGCCGGCACCGGCCCGCACGGCCTCCAGGGCGCCGGCACGGTCCACTCCGCGTTCACCCACGTCGTCAATCTGCTGACCCCGGACGGCCTGCTCATCGCCCTCGCCTCCCGCGACGCGGGCGACGCCCCGCGCACCCTCGTCGTCGACGTCCCCGACTGGACCGGCACCGGACTCGACGCCGGACAGAGCGTGACGTTCGACACCGGCCGTCTCATTCTCGACGCCCCGGGCCGCCCCGTGCATCTCACCGCCGAAGGCGCCCGCCCCTGGGACCCGGCCGGCCCCTCCCTCGCCCACCTCGCCCCCGGCGACCGCACGCGCGCCGCCGACGCCCTCGACGCGTACAACCGCGCCCACGGCGCCCCCGGCGGCATGCTCGGCGCCGCCCCCGGCGCGGGCCTCATGGAGAGCGCCGTCGCCCGCGCCCTCGACGCAGGACGCGTCCGGCTGCTCGACGCGCTGCGCGCCGGCGACGCCGCCGAGACGGTGCACGGCATCCTCGCCCTGCACGGCCTCGGCCCCGGCCTCACCCCCGCCGGCGACGACTTCCTCGCCGGCCTCACCCTGGTCGCCGCCCTCCCCGGCAGCCCCCTGGCGTCGCTCCCGCCCGCCGTCCGCACCGTCCTCGACGGCCACCGCGGACGCACCACCGACCTCGCCGCGGCCACCCTCACCGAGGCCGCCGAGGGCCGGGCGCGCGCCGAACTCATCGACGTACTGCGGCACTTGGCGGACACTCCGCCGCCGTGGGACCTGAACGATCCTGCCCGTCGCGTGCTGGCCTTCGGTCACACCTCGGGCAGCGACACCCTGTCCGGCCTCGTGGCCGGACTCCACCTGGAAGAAGAACTGCGAGGTTCGCTGTGAGTACCACCACAGCCGTCGTACGTAAGAACACGTACTTCGACTCCGTGTCCCTGATGTCCGTCTCGACCAAGGCCAACGCCCTGGACGGGGTGGAGCAGGCGTTCACCGCCATGGGCACCGAGATGAACAAGGGCGTCCTGGACAACCTGGGCCTGCTCACCGACGAGCTGAAGGCCGCCGAGAGCGGCGACCTGATGGTCGTCCTCGTCGCCGAGGACGGCGCCGACACCGAGGCGCTCCTCGCCGAGATCGAGGGCCTGCTCACCCGCAAGGCCCCCGCCTCGGCCGACGGCGGCCAGGTCACCTACCGCACCATCACCTCCGCCGCCGAGGGCATCCCCGGCGCAAACCTCGCCGTCATCGCCGTCAACGGCGCCTACGCCGCCCGCGAGGCCCGCAAGGCCCTCGAGTCCGGCCTGCACGTGATGATGTTCAGCGACAACGTCGCCGTCGAGGACGAGATCGCGCTCAAGAACCTCGCCCACGACAAGGGCCTGTTCATGATGGGCCCGGACTGCGGCACCGCGATCATCAACAACATCGCGCTCTGCTTCGGCAACAAGGTCCGCCCCGGCAACGTCGGCATCGTCGCCGCGTCCGGCACCGGCTCGCAGGAGGTCTCCGTCCGCGTGCACGCGCTGGGCGGCGGCGTCTCGCAGCTCATCGGCACCGGCGGCCGTGACCTGTCCGAGCAGGTCGGCGGCATCATGATGGTCGACGGCATCCGCGCGCTCGCCGCGGACCCGGCCACCGACGTCATCGTCCTCGTCTCCAAGCCGCCGGCCCCCTCCGTCGAGAAGAAGGTCCTCGCCGAGGTCGCCGCCGCGGGCAAGCCCGTCGTCGTCTGGTTCATCGACGGCTCCGAGGAGGCGGTCACCGCCGCCGGCGGCCACTTCGCCGCGGGCAGCCTCCAGGCCGCCCAGAAGGCCGTCGAGCTCGCGGGCATCGCCCCGGCCGCCGTCGAGGCCTTCGACGCCGAGGCCGCGGCCGGCGCCGTCGTCTCCCGCCTCGCCGAGGGCCAGAAGTACGTCCGCGGCCTGTTCTGCGGCGGCACCCTGTGCGACGAGACCATGTACGCCGTGCGCGACGCCGGTCTCGACGTCTGGTCCAACATCCAGAAGAACGCCGACTTCCGCCTCCCGGCCGGCTCCGCCTCGCGCGGCCACACGTTCCTCGACTTCGGCGACGACGACTTCACCAACGGCCGTCCGCACCCGATGATCGACCCGGCCCTGCGCATCGAGCGCATCGTCGAGGAGGCCAAGGATCCCGAGGTCGCCGCCCTCGTCATGGACTTCGTCCTCGGCTTCGGCTCCCACGAGGACCCGGTCGGCACCACGCTCCCCGCCATCGAGGAGGCCCAGCGCATCGCCGAGGAGGCCGGCCGCCACCTGGAGGTCGTCGCCTACGTCCTCGGCACCGACCTGGACACCCCCTCGGTCGCCGCCCAGACCGCCGCCCTGCGCGCGGCCGGCGTGACCGTCACCCTCAGCTCCACCGAGACGGGCCAGTTCGCCCGTGAGATCGCGAAGAAGGCACAGGCATGAGCACCGAGAACACCGAACTGACGCCCGCCGCCGCGCTGTTCGCCGACGACCTCAGCGTCGTCAACGTCGGCCTCGCGATGTTCGACGAGGACATCAAGGCCCAGAACGCCAAGGTCTCCACCCTCGACTGGACCCCGCCCGGCGGCGGCAATCCCGACGCCGCCCGCGCCCTGAACGCCCTCGAGGCGAGCCCCGAGCTCACCGCGAAGATCGACGCCGCCAATGCCGAGGCCGTCGAGCGCATCATGGCCGCCCGCCCGATGCTCATCGGCTTCGGCCGCGCGCTCGACGTGGTCCCCGGCATGACGCCCACCACGATCCTGCACTCCGGCCCGCCCATCACCTGGGACCGGATGAACGGCCCGATGAAGGGTGCCGTCACCGGCGCCATCGTCTTCGAGGGCCTGGCCAAGGACCTCGACGAGGCCGCCGAGGTCGCCGCCTCCGGGCAGATCACCTTCCGTCCCTGCCACGAGGCGAACTCGGTCGGCTCGATGGCCGGTGTCACCTCCGCGTCGATGTACGTGCACATCGTCAAGAACGAGACGCACGGCAACATCGCGTACACCAACCTGTCCGAGCAGATGGCGAAGATCCTGCGGATGGGCGCCAACGACCAGAGCGTCATCGACCGCCTGGTCTGGATGCGCGACGTCTTCGGCCCCATGCTCAAGGAGGCCGTCGAGTTCACCGGCCCCGTCGACCTGCGTCTGCTGCTCTCGCAGGCCCTCCACATGGGCGACGAGTGTCACAACCGCAACGGCGCCGGCACCCTGCTCCTCTTCCAGGCCCTCTCCGCGGGTCTGCTCCAGTCGTCCTTCACGACCGAGCAGAAGAAGGAGGTCTTCGACTTCGTCGCGTCCTCCGACTACTTCTCCGGGCCGACCTGGATGGCCATGGCCAAGGCCGCGCTCGACGCCGCCAACGGCGTGGAGAACTCCACCGTCGTCACCACGATGGCCCGCAACGGCGTCGACTTCGGCATCCGCGTCGCCGGTCTGCCCGGCCAGTGGTTCACCGGCCCCGCGCAGAAGGTCGTCGGCCCGATGTTCGCCGGCTACAAGCCGGAGGACTCCGGCCTCGACATCGGCGACAGCGCCATCACCGAGACCTACGGCTTCGGCGGCTTCGCCATGTCGGCCGCGCCCGCGATCGTCGCCCTCGTCGGCGGCACCGTGGCCGAGGCCATGGGCTACACCCGCGACATGGGTGAGATCACCACCGCGCAGAACCCGAACGTGACGATCCCGGCCCTCGACTTCCAGGGCCTGCCCACCGGCATCGACGTCCGCAAGGTCCTCGACACCGGCATCCTCCCGATCATCAACACCGCCATCGCCCACAAGGACGCGGGCATCGGCATGATCGGCGCCGGCATCACCCACCCGCCGGCCGAGGCGTTCACCAAGGCCGCCACCGCCCTCGCCGAGGCGTTCGGCGGCTCCTCCTCCTGACGCGCGCGAGCGCCCACCCGGAAGCCCACTCACGATGAAAACAAACCGCTCCGCCGCGGACGCGGCCACGTCCACGGACCGGGAACTCGACGACGAGTTCGAACACAGCCCGGTCCCGGCCGACCGCCGGAAGTCGCTCCTGACGGTCTCGGCCGTCTGGTTCGGATTCCCGATGATCCTGACCAACGCCATCCCCGGCGGCGTGGTCGTCGCCATGCTGGGCTTCTGGCGCGGGCTCGCGGCCATCCTCGTGGCCAACCTCGTCATGCTCCTGTACGTGGGGATCCTCAGCCACCGCGCCGGCACCACCGGCGAGAGCTTCTCGCTGCAGGCCACGCGCACCTTCGGCCGCGGCGGCTACATCGTCGCCTCCGCGTTCCTGGCCACGATCGTGGTCGGCTGGTTCGCGTTCAACACCGGTGCCACCGGCGCGACGCTGCACGCGTCGTTCGGCTGGCACGAGCAGCTCGTCACCGTGCTCGCGGGTCTGGGCTTCATAGGCCTGACCTACCTGGGCATCAAGGCGCTGTCATGGCTGGGCGCGGTCGCCGCGCCGCTGTTCATCATCGCCGGTGTCATCGCCCTGGTGATCGTGGCCCGTGACCACGACCTGGGTTCGGTGTTCTCGTACCAGGGTGTCGGCGGCGCGTCCGCGCTCACCTTCGGTGCGGCCGTCTCCACGATCATGGCGACGTTCGCCGACTCGGGCACGATGACCGCGGACTTCACCCGCTGGTCCAAGAACGGCCGGCAGGCCGTCCTCGCGACCGTCAGCGCGTTCCCGATCGCGAGCCTCGTCGCCCAGATCACCGGCGGTCTCGTCGTCGCCGCGGGCGCCATCGCCTCGGCCGGCACCACGGGCGGCGACTTCCTGCCGATCCTGACCGGCGAGCACTCCGGGATCCTGAACGTGATCGCGGCCGTCTTCGTCTTCGTCAACCTCGGCTCCGTGTGCAGCCACTGCCTGTACAACGGCGCCCTGGGCTGGTCGCACCTGACCGGCACGACGATGCGCCTGATGACGATCGTCCTCGGTCTCATCGGCACGGCCGCCGCGCTCGCGGGCGTCTGGAACCACTTCCTGAGCTGGCTGGTCATTTTGAGCGTGTTCGTGCCGCCGCTCGGCGGTGTGCTCATCGCCGACATGTTCTTCGCCCGCGGTGGCCGCGGCGCGATGGACCGGCGTCCCACGGTGGCGGTCCGTCCGACGGCCTTCGTGGCCTGGGCGGTCGGCGCGGCGGCCGGCGGTGTCGCCCACTGGTGGGCGCCGCAGCTGTCCGACGCGGTCACCGGACTCGTCGTCGCGGTCGTCGCCTACGCGGTGTTCGAGCGGACCCTGGCCCGCGAGCCCGTGGCCGAGGCCGAGCCGGAGCCCGCTCCGGCCGCCTAGCCGCGGCGAAGTAGGCAGGAGAACGAGGGCGCGCCCCCGACCGGCACAGGGTCGGGGGCGCGCCCTCGTTCCGCTCTGCCGCTACTGCTCGGCGCGCTGCGCGAACCGGTGGTGCAACTCCTTGATCGCGGGCACCAGCTCGTCGACCGGGCCCTCCACCGTGACGCCCGGCGCGATCTCCTGCGCGGGCAGCGGATTGACGGGGCCCAGCGGCCGGCCCCAGCGCGTCAGCCACTCGGACAGCTGGGCCGAGGAGGCGACGTACACGATCCGGCCCAGCCCGACCCAGGCGTGCGCGGCCGAGCACATCGGGCAGTGCTCGCCGGAGGTGTAGACCGTGGAGTCGGCGCGCTCCTCCGGGGACAGGTGCTCGGCGGCCCAGCGGGCCAGCTCGAACTCGGGGTGGCGGGTGGAGTCACCGCCCGCGACACGGTTGCGGTCCTCGGAGCGGACCTTCCCCGCACCGTCCACGAGCACCGAGCCGAACGGCTCGTCCCCGGCCTCGAGGGCTTCCTCCGCCAGCTCGACGCACCGGCGCAGATGCGCCAGTTCCCGCTCGTCCATCATGGCCCCTTCCAGATCCGGTACGCCGTGTCGAAGCCCCCTCATGAGCGTACGACGATGACCACCGCGACGAGCACGGAGAAGGCCGCGAGGACCGCCCACACGGTGCGGGTCAGCGCCACGGCACGGCGTTCGGTGGACTCGCGCACGGACCAGGGCTGGGCGACGGTGCGCGCCGACTCCTCGTGGAGGAGCGCCGCGAGGTCCGGGGCGCCGAACGCGTCGAGCGCGGCGCGGGCGTTGCGCAGGCGGCCGTGCGTGGCGGCCGTCCCGGCCTCGGTCTCGGCGGCGGTCTCGGACGGGCTCAGACCCAGACCGTCGCAGAGCAGCACCGCTCGGCGCTGCCGGGGCGTCAGGGTGAGCAGCGCCCGCACCGCGGGGTCCTCGGGGACGGGCAGCGGACGCCCGGGGAAGCGGCGCAGCCGGTGCCAGGGGGACAGGGCGTACGTGTGCGACTCGGCCCGCACCCAGCCCACCGGGTCGGTGTCGAGGGCGACCTCGGGCCAGCGCTCCCAGGCCCGGCGGAAGGCGTACTCCACGGACTCGAAGGCGAGCCGGCGGCTGCCGGTCAGCACATGGGCCTGGCGGATCAGGCCCGGGGCGGCATAGACGTACAGCGCGTCGAAGGCGGCCGCCGGCGTGAGCGCTCGCTCCGCCCGGGGCGCCGGGACGTCGCCCTCGCCGGTGCGCTGGGCGGGGATGGCGGTGTCGAGGGTGAGGGCGCGCAGGAGTATCGCCCGGGTGTCGGGGGCGGATGCGCGCCGGGGCCCCTTCCCGCTCGGTTCCTCGCGCTCCTGAGGGGGAGCCGTGGCCAGGGGAGATCGCATGGGTGGGGACGTCCTAGGAGTGGTGGGAGGCGGTGTCGGCCGGGAGGGGGCCGCGGGACGGGCGGGGGTGGGGGACGAAGAGGGGGTCGGGGACGGGGCGCGCGGGTGTGCCCGACTCGAGCTCGGCGATCAGGTGCAGGAGCGCCGTGTGCCCGGGGCCCGTGGGGTGGCCGGCCGGGGCGGCTCCCGCGTCGAGGGCGCGGCGGGCCCGGTGCCAGGCGCGTCCCGGGTGGCCGCGGGTCGCGTCGACGCGGGCCCGGGCGTAGTTCGCGAGGAGGTTCGCCCAGGCGTCGTCGCGCACCCCGGGCCAGGACACGGCGCGGCGCGCGGCGCGCAGAGCCGCGCGCGGGCTGTGCTCGGCCTGGACCAGGGCCAGCGCGGACAGGCTGACGGCGGGGGACGGGCCGCCGGGGACGTACGCGGGGACGAGTTCGGCCGCGTCCGCGAAGTGCGCCGCGGCTGCCCGGGTGTCGCCCTGACGCAGCGCCAGCATCCCCTCGACATGGGCGACGCGGCCGAGCGTGACGTCGTCGCCGGACAGCACCGCGGCGGGCCAGGCCGCGGCGAGGAAGGCGCGGGCGGCTGCCGGGTCGGTGTCGGCCGCGAGCCACGCGGCGAGCCAGGTGCCGCGCACCGCGGAGGGCCGCGTCGGCTCGCACAGCGGCAGGAGCCGGGCGAGCAGGTCGAGGCCCGTCGCGGCATGCCCGTGGGCGAGCCACCAGAACCAGACGGAGACGATGGTGTCGAGCGCGGCGTCGGTGTGCTCGGGGTGCGGGTGCTCCAGGGCGTGGTGCGCGGTGGCCAGCAGATCGTCCTGCTCGTCGCGCACGAGACGCACGGCGCCGAGCTGGTCGCCGGAGTCCCAGCAGCGCCCGGCGTGCGCGGCCACCTGCTGGAAGTGCTGGGTGCGCCGGGACGCGGCCACCGGATACTCGCCGGCCTCGGTCAGCCGGGAGGCGCCGAACTCCCGTGCGGCGCGCGTCATCCGGTAGCGGGGCCGGCGCACCCCGCCCGGATCGCCGGTCACCCGGAGGACGCCGAGCGCGGACAGCTGGGCGAGGCAGGACGGGATCACCTGGGCGTCGATGCCGCCGCCCGAAGCCACCGCGACGACACTGGCCTCGGTGAAGGAGCCGGTGAAGACGCTGGCCCGGGCCCAGACGACGCGCAGGGACCGCTCGCACAGCTGGTAACTGGCACCGACCGCGTCGCGCACCGACTGGTGGCGGCGCAGCGCGGGGTAGGAGCTGGTGAGCCAGCCCTGGCCCTGGCGCAGGCGTGCGGCGAGGTCGTCGAGGCTGTAGCGGTCGAGCTGGTCGGCGGCGAGTTCGATGGCGAGCGGGACGCCCTCGACGAGTCGGCACACCTCTTCGACGCGCGCCGACTCGGTGTCCTGGGCGAGGAGTTCCGCCGCGCTGTCGCGGGCCCGCTCGACGAACAGACGCACTGCCGGCGCCGGGCCCGTGGCGCCCGCGGGCACGTCGACGGGCAGCGCGGAGAGCCGCAGCACCTGCTCCTCGCCGAGGCCGAGGGGACGCCGCGCGGTCACCAGGACGCGGACCCCGGGCACCGCCATGAGGAGCTGCTGCACGAGGCGGGTGCACTCGGCCTGGACGGGGTCGACGTCGTCGAGGAGCAGCAGGGTGCGCTCGGCGGCGCACAGGGCGGCGAGCGCCGCGGGTTCGCAGTCCGCGCCCGGGGCGCCGCCGAGCGCCACGGCGGCGGCCTCGGCGAGCGAGGCGGGGCCGGTCACGTCGGCGTCCCAGCGGACCCGGACCATCCGGCTCCAGGGCGGGGCGTCCCAGGAGCCGAGCGTGCAGTCGGCGAGCCGGCTCTTGCCGATCCCGGCGAACCCGGTGACGGTCACCAGCCGGTGGGCGCCGAGCAGATGCCGCAGCGCCGCGCTCTCGTGGGACCGGCCGATGAGCCCCCCGGACTCCCGCGGGTCCGGCGCTGGCCGCGACGTCACGCCGCCGGCACGTAGCCTCACGTTGAACTCCCCGTTCTTCTATTGCCGTCCGGGGCGACCCCGGTCTCCGCACTGGTGCGGCACGCTGTGCAGAACCGTCACTGCAACCGGTGCCACGGCAACCCCAACGCGATCCGTGCGCTCTCGGTAGCGCCGGAGCCGCCCGGTTCACACGCCGAGACGAACCCTCGAACCCGCGTCCTGCTCACGCGGGGCCCGGCGCGCCGTCCGTCTCCGGCACCTCGGCGATCAGAAGAGCCACGTCGTCGGCGACCCCGGGACCGCTCAACCCCTCCAGGAGCCGGGTGCAGACCTCGTCGAGAGAGCCCTGCGGACCGCTCAGCAGCCGCAGCAGCTGCTCCAGCCGGTCGTCGATCGGATCGCCACGCGTCTCGACCAGCCCGTCGGTGTACAGGACCAGACGGTCGCCGGGCCCGAGCGCGATCTCGGTCGTGCTGTAGTGCACGCCCCCGACCCCGAGCGGCGCCCCGGACGGCAGCGGCACCAGCCGCGGCGGCCCGCCGCGCGGGATCAGCACCGGTGGCATGTGGCCCGCGTTGGCGATCCGGCACACGCGCCGGTACGGGTCGTAGACCGCGTACACACACGTCGCGATGTGCGTCTCCAGGGCGAACGCGGTGCGGTCGAGCCGGTGCAGGATCTCCGCCGGGTGCAGCGCGAGATCCGCGTAGGCCTGCGTCGCGGTGCGCAGCCGGCCCATCGCCGCCGCCGCGTCGATGCCGTGCCCCATCACGTCGCCCACCACCAGCGCGGTCCGGCCGCCGTCCAGCGGCAGCACGTCGTACCAGTCACCGCCGACCTGCGAGGAGGACTGCGCGGGCTGGTAGCGGCACGCCACGTCGAGACCGTGCAGCGGAGGCAGCGGGCCCGGCAGCAGACTGCGCTGCAACGTCTCGGCGGCCGTGCGCACGCTCTGGTGCCAGCGCGCGTTGTCCACCGCGATCGCCGTCCGCGCCGCCAGTTCCCCCGCGAGCAGCAGATCGTCCTGGTCGAACGGGACCGGATTGCGGGCCCGCACGAGGTCGACGACACCGAGCACCTGGTTGTGCGCGATCAGCGGCACCGCGAGGTACGAGTGCACGCCCGCCTCGGCGAGCAGCTGCGCCGCCTCCGGGTTGCGCGCGATGTGCGCCAGGTCCGCCGGGCCCGTGTGCGTCACCATGATCGGCCGGCCGGTCGTCGCGCACCGTGTGATCAGCCGGTCGGCCCGATACGCGGCGAGGCTCCCGATGCGGTCCGCCGCCGCGGCCACCTGATTGGGGTACGCGGACGCGAACCCGAGTGCGCGGAACCGGCGCGGCCCCTCGCCCTCCTCACCGCGGCGCAGCTCCAGTGCCGCGTCGAGGATGTCCACCGCGGCGATGTCGGCGAGCCCCGGCACCAGCACGTCGGCCAGCTCCTGAGCCGTCCGCTCGACCTCCAGCGTCGTGCCGATCCGGGCCGACGCCTCGGCGAGCAGCGCCAGACGGCGCCGGCCGCGCTCGGCCTCGGCCGCCGCGCGATGCCGCTCGGTGATGTCGACCACCGAGTTCGCCACCCCCAGGATCTGCCCGTTCGCCCCTTCGAGCCGGTAGTACGACACCGACCAGGCGTGGTCCTCGTCCGGCGCCGCGGCCGTGCGGCCCACCACGTGCCGGTCCATCACCGGGACGCCGGTCTCCAGGACCCGGCGCAGCGTGTTCTCGATCTCCTCGACGTCGAGGGAGGTGAGCAGGTCGCGCGGATGGCGCCCGAGGTGGTCCGCGGCCGGCCGGCCGTTGATGCGCTCCAGCGCCGGGTTGACCAGGACGTAGCGCAGATCGTGGTCGAGCAGCGCGAGCCCGACGGGGGACTGGGAGACGAGCTGGTCCGAGAGCGCGAGCGCCGCCTCCAGCTCCTTGAGCTGCGACTGGTCGGCGGCCATCCCCAGCGCGTAGACGGCCCCCTCGTCGTCCTCCAGGCGCATGTTCCGGAACTCCACGAAGCGGCGGCTGCCGTCGCGGCGCACCACCGGGAAGGCGCCCGCCCAGGGCGTGCCGGTGGCCATCACCTGCGCGAACAGTCCGTTGACCAGGTCGTGGTCCTTGTCGCTCACGAGCAGCGACGCCGCGTACTGGCCGAGCGCCTCCTCCGCCGAGTAACCGAACACGTCCTCGGCCTGCGGGCTCCACAGCACGATCCGGCCCCGGTCGTCGAGCACGACGGCGCACACGCCCAGCAGGTCGAGCAGAACGCCCGCGGGCATGATCACGGAAGGATCGGTGCCCCGGGCGGGGCGTGCGGGATCCGAAACGCCGTCGCCCATGTGTGCGTTCTCCCTCCGTGCGGCACCTCCCATGCTCCCCCCGCCCGGCGTCCGGCACGACCCGGCCGACGCAGATCGTGCGGGGCCGCCGGGGCGCGGTTATGGTGGCCGGGCGGTGCAACGGAGAGTCACATGAGACCTGCGGAGAAGCCGGAGATCAGCCTCGAGGAACGTCTGCGCCTCAACGACGTGGGCAGCTTCGACTGGGACCTGGAGGACGGGGCGCTCAGCCTCGACGACAACTGCCTCGCCGTCGTGGACCTGACCCGCGCCGAGTTCGGCGGCACGGTCGCGTCCCTGGGCAGCCGGATCGTCCCGGCCGAGGCCGTGCGCATCACCTCGGCCGTGAACGCGGCGGTCGAGTCGGGTTCCGACGCCTACGGCATCTACTTCCACACCCGGATGCGCGACGGCACGATGCGGCTCAGCCACGCCTCCGGCCGCATCCTGCGCGACGACGACGGCCGCGCCGTCCGCGTCGTCGGACTGCTGCGGGCCGCGGTCCACGAACCGACCGAACTGGCCGGGCTCGACGCGGGCGACCGGCGCAGCCGCGTCGCCCTCATGGTCCAGGGCACGACCGAGGCACTTTCCCGGGCCGTCACGGTCGACGACGTCGTGGCCGTACTCTCGGGCGCGGGCGGCCTCGACCGGTTCGCCGCCGACGGGCTCGTCCTCGGTCTCGTCGAGGGCGAGGACCTGAAGCTCATCGCGCTCGTCGGCCAGTCGATGCAGGCCCTCGACGAGCTCAAGCTGCAGAACATCGACGACTCCGTGCCGCTCGCCGACGCGGTCGTCCACCGCCGGCCGATGTTCGTGGAGCGACTGCCCGAGATCGCCCACCGGCTCACCCGGCTGCGCCCCTACATCGACGACCACGGGCTCGGCTCCGCCGCCTTCCTGCCGCTCGTCGCGCAGGACCGCGCCATCGGCGGCCTCGCCCTCTTCTACCGGGGCCGCAAGGAGTTCACCGACTCCGACCGCAACCTCTGCGTCGGCCTGTCCGGCATCGTCGCCCAGTCCCTGCAACGCGCCATCCTCTTCGACGAGGAACGCGACCTGGCCAAGAGCCTCCAGGCCACCATGCTGCCCAAGGACATCCCCCAGGTCCCGGACACCGAGGTCGCCGTGCGCTACCACGCGGCCTGGGGCGGTCGCGCCGTCGGCGGCGACTTCTACGACGTCATCGTGCTGCCCCGCGGCCGCATCGGTCTCGTCGTCGGCGACGTCCAGGGCCACGACACCCACGCCGCCGCGATCATGGGGCAGCTGCGGATCGCCCTGCGCGCCTTCGCCGGCGAGGGACACCCGCCCTCCACCGTGCTCTCCCGCGCCTCCCGCTTCCTCGCGGAACTCGACACGGAACGCTTCGCGACCTGCACCTACGCCCAGTTCGACCCCGCCACCGGCATCGTCCGCGCGGTCCGCGCCGGGCATCTGCCCCCGCTCGTGCGTCATGTCGACGGGCGGGTCGGCATCCCCCGGCTGCCCGGCGGGCTGCCGCTCGGCCTCGCCACCGAGTTCGCCCTGGAGGACTTTCCCGAGACCCGCCTCGACCTCGTGCCCGGCGAGACCCTGGTGCTGTGCACCGACGGGCTCGTGGAGGAACCGGGGCTCGACCTCGACGCCGGCATGGGCGCGCTCTCCACCGCGCTCAGCTCGGGCCCCGAGCACGCCGAGGACATCGCCGACCACCTCTCCCGCACCCTGTGGGAGACCTGGGGGAGCGGCGACGACGTGGCACTGCTCGTGCTGCGCCGTGTCCCCGACCCCGGCACCCCGAAGGCGCCCCGCATCCACCGCTACGTCCACCAGGCGGACCCGGAGGGACTGGCCGACGCCCGGCAGGCGCTGCGCCAGCACCTCACGGCGTGGGGCCTGGGCGAGGTCGCCGACGACGTCGAGGTCGCCGCCGGTGAGCTGCTCGTCAACGCGCTCGTGCACACCGAGGGCGGCGCCATCCTCACCCTCGAAGTGCTCCCCGAGACGCCCCGGCACGTACGGCTGTGGGTGAAGGACCGCTCCAGTGCCCGCCCGCACCGCCGCTCTCCGGGCGAGACCGCGACCTCCGGGCGGGGCCTGATGCTCGTCGAGGCGCTCGCCTCGCGCTGGGGCGTGGAGCCGCGCGGCGAGGGCAAGGCCGTGTGGTGCGACTTCGAGGCCCCGGACGGCTGAGCCGAGTTCACCCGGGGCGGGGAAGGCGGGAGGAGGGGGAGGGAGAGCGGCCGCCGGGCCCCGCTTCTCCCGATCCCGGGCGCGGCGGCCGCTCCGTGTACCCGCCGGACCAACGCGTCCCCGCCGCCGGGGTTGCGCCGGGGCGGGGACCTGCCATGCGTACGAGCGGTGCGGGGGACACGGGTTGACTCCGGGACGAGGCCGCGGGTCAGCCGGTGCACTGCGAGGTCCGGCGCCGCGCGACCTGGACACCGGTGCGCTCGGTCGCGTACTCCACCGACAGGGTGACCCGGGCGCCGAGGCCGCTCGCGTAGCGGGACACGGTGTCGAGGTCGAGGATCTCGCCGCTCTCGATCTGCGCCGCCCACAGCCGGGACAGGCCCGCCGCGGCGGCCGCGTGCGCCAGCGCGACCCCCTGCTCCTGGCGCATCTCGCGCAGCCGCAGGCCGAGGAGGTGGGCCTGCTGGGAGCGGCTGTTCAGCGGTACGACCACGTCCTCGGCGCGCGGCCGGGGCAGTGGCGCCCTCTGCGCGCTCGCCCCTGCGCTCGCTGATGCGCTTGCTCCTGCGCTCGCGGAGACGGTGCGGGTCCGGGCGACGAAGCGACGCAGCACCTCGGTGTCGAAGCGGAGCGCGGCGAGCCCGTCCGGGGAGCCGAACTCGATGACGGTGTGGGCCCGGCCGTGCGGCAGCACCCGGACGTTGCCGTGCCGGGCGGGTGACTCGAGCCCGTCCGCCAGCAGGTCCCGGGCGACCGTCCACACGGCGGCGCGGCCGTCGAGCGTGACATGCGGCGGGAAGGCGAGCCGGACGACCTCCGGGTCGGCCGAATGGTGGCGCAGCGTGACCGGGGTGGCGTACTCCTGGCCGTCCGGGGTGAACAGACGGGCTCCGATGGGCGTTTCCAGGGAGACGTGCATGAGGGGGCTCCGATGTGGGTGCGGCGTCGGCCGGGTGTGACCGTCGGGGTGAGAGAGCACTCCTGTGGCCTGGCATTACGCCGGTTTCCTCATCGGATTATGTGACCTGCATCACATCATGGCAGGCGTGGCGCCGGACCAGGGCCGGCGCAGGAGGGGAAGAATGGTCGGGTGCTCACTGTCCTCGTCCTGGCCTCGATCGCGCGGGCGCCCCGCCTGATCGCGCAGGCCGAGAGCGTGTCCGAGGTGCATGTGCTGTCCCACACCCACGACAGCGCCCTCGCGCTCGCCCGGGCCAGGATCCTGCTGCCCGACGTGTTCGTGATCGACCTGAGCGCCGTGTTCGCGCCCGACTCGGCGACCGTCGTCCACCAGGCCCGGCAGGTCGAGCCCCCGTGCACGGTGGTCGTGCACGCGGACGATCACGTGATCGGTGTCATCGCCCCGGACGCGGCGGTCGCCCCCGCCTCCACGGACGTCCAGGGCGGCCTCGACGACACCCTGCGCAGACTGAACGGCGCCCAGTCGTGACGACCGGGCGCCGTTCGGCGTTTCGGAGGCTCAGCCCTGGGCGAGCAGCGTGAGCGAGTCGACCACGCGGTTCGAGAAGCCCCACTCGTTGTCGTACCAGGCGACGACCTTGACGTGCTTGCCGTCGACCCGGGTCAGCTCCGAGTCGAAGATCGAGGACGCCGGGTTGCCCACGATGTCGGCGGAGACCAGCGGGTCCTCGGAGTACTCCAGGACACCGGCCAGCGAACCCTGCGCGGCCTCGCGGTAGGCGGCCAGCACCTCGTCGCGGGTGACCTCGCGGGACACCGTCGCGTTCAGCTCGACGATCGAGCCCACCGGCACCGGCACGCGGATCGAGTCGCCCGACAGCTTGCCGTCGAGCTGCGGCAGCACCAGACCGATCGCCTTGGCGGCGCCCGTGCTCGTCGGCACGATGTTCACGCCGGCCGCGCGGGCCCGGCGCGGGTCGCGGTGCGGACCGTCCTGCAGGTTCTGCTCCTGCGTGTAGGCGTGCACCGTCGTCATGAAGCCGTGCTCGATGCCGGCCAGCTTGTCGAGGACGGAGGCGAGCGGGGCCAGCGCGTTCGTGGTGCAGGACGCGTTCGAGACGATCGTGTGCGCCGCCGCGTCGTACGCGTCGTTGTTGACGCCGTACGCCAGCGTCACGTCCGCACCCGCCGACGGGGCGCCGACCAGCACCTTGCGGGCGCCCGCGGTCAGGTGGTCCCGCGCGGCCTCGGCCGAGGTGAAGCGGCCGGTCGCCTCCAGGACCAGGTCGACGTCGAGCTCGCGCCAGGGCAGCTTGACCGGCTCGCGCTCCGCGAGGACCTTGATGCGGTGCCCGTCGACGACCAGGGTGTCGCCGTCGACGCTCACCGGGCGGCCGAGCCGGCCGGCCGTGGTGTCGAACGCGAGGAGCTGGGCGAGCGCCTTCGGCTCGGTCAGGTCGTTGACGGCGACGACCTCGAGGTCGGTGTCGCGCTCCAGGAGGGCACGCAGCACGTTGCGTCCGATGCGGCCGAATCCGTTGATGGCGATGCGGGTCATGTGAGGAAGTCCTTTCGTCCGCCCCAAGACTCGCGCCCGGCGCCCGCGGCGAACAGGGCGATGATCGCCACGATCCGCAAGGATCGCGACACACGCGCGAAACGCCCCCGCGACGTGCCGGCTATTCGCCGCGCGCGAAGGTCCGCCGGTACTCGCTCGGCGTCGTCCCGAGAATCCGCTGGAAGTGCAGCCGCAGGTTCGCGCCCGTACCGAGCCCGACATCGGCGGCGATCTGCTCGACCCCCCGCTCCGAGCGCTCCAGCAGCTCGCGCGCCAGGTCGACCCGGGCCCGCATCACCCACTGCATCGGCGTGTATCCGGTCTCCGCAAGGAACCGCCGCGAGAAGGTGCGCGGCGACACCGCCGCGTGCTGCGCCAGCACTTCGAGGGTGAGCGGCTCGCCCAGCCGGTGCAGCGCCCACTCGCGGGTGTCCGCGAACCGCTCGCCCAGGGGCTCCGGCACGCTCCGCGGCACGTACTGCGCCTGACCACCGCTGCGGTAGGGCGCCGCGACCAGACGCCGGGCCGCGTGGTTGGACGCCGCCACACCCAGCTCGCCGCGCAGGATGTGCAGACACAGGTCGATACCGGACGCGGCGCCCGCCGACGTCAGCACACTGCCCTCGTCGACGAACAGCACGTTCTCGTCGACCCGGATCTGCGGATGCCGGGCGGCCAGCGCCCGCGTGTAGTGCCAGTGCGTCGTGGCCCGCCGTCCGTCCAGCAGACCCGTGGCCGCCAGCGCGAACGCACCCGTGGAGATCGCCGCGAGTCGCGCGCCCCGCTCGTGCGCGGCGGTCAGCGCGTCGAGCACGGCCTGCGGCGGATCCTCCCGGTCCGGGAACCGGTAGCCCGGGATGAACACCAGATCCGCCCAGCCCAGCGCCTCCAGACCGTGCGCCACCGAGTACGCGAGCCCGTCGCCGCCGGTCACCAGGCCGGGCGCGGCCCCGCACACCCGGACCTCGTACGGCATGCTCGCGCGGGTCGTGAACACCTGGGCGGGGATGCCGACGTCGAGCGGTTTGGCTCCTTCGAGCACGAGGACGGCGACACGGCGCAGGGCGGGGAACGGGGCGGGCACAAGGCGAGCCTACGTGGCCCGCCCCGGCCCGCGCGCCACCGTACGGGCAGGTCAGCCCGCCGAGGCCACCAGCGGGTAGTGGTCGGACAGGTCGGTGTACGTGTAGCTCGTGCCCCAGCTCGACACGGTCCACGGCGCGCTCGGCGCCTGCACCACCGTGTTGGTCCACCCGGCGGGCCGCGCGTGCCCCGCGCGGAACAGCACGTAGTCGAGGTCCTCGCGCGGGTCGTCCGGGTACCGGTAGCGCGCGATCGAGTTCTCCTGGGTGTCGAAGGAGTACGGGTGCCCGGTGCGCGCGTCCGCCGGCGCCAGGTTCGCGTTGTCGAGCATCGACGCGTACTCGGCGCTGCGGCTGTCCACGTTCAGGTCACCGGCCACCAGCACCTGCTCCGTCGCCGGGATGTTCTTCGCGGCGAGGAAGGAGTCGATCGCCCGGAACTGGGCGGCCCGGTCCGCCTGCGCCTCCCCGGCCTTGCACCCGGAGTCCGTCGACTGGGTGTGCGTGCCGACGACGTGCACCTTGGCGCCGTTCACGTTCAGGACCGCGTACACGAACCCCTTGTTCGAGTACCAGTCGGAGCCGCACGCGTCCTTGTACACGTACTGCTCCTTGCGCAGGATCGGCCACTTGCTGAGCAGCGTCACCCCGCCGTCCTCCGGCGTCGTCGACGAGTACGCGCCGCCGGTCGCGTCCCAGCCGCTCGTGCTCCGCCCGACCACCGGCGTCTGGTACAGGTACTGCGCCGACGCCGCCTGCTTCAGCGCGTCCGACGTGCTGTTGTCGAAGGCCTCCTGGAGGACGACGACGTCCTGGCCGCGGAAGAAGTCGGCCTTCGGGATCTCGGAGGCCCGGTGCTCCTGGCCCCAGTTCGGGTAGAGGTTCCGGCTCATCAGGAACGTGTTGTACGTCAGGACCCGCAGACTCGGCGTCGCCGACTCGGCGTGCGCCGCGGGCATCGTGGTCGCGAGACCGGCCAGCGCGAGGGCGGCCGTGACGGCGACGCGGGTGAACCGGGGGAGCGCGGCATGGGCCATGAGAACTCCTGGGGGGTGGGAGAAGTCGGTGAAATGAACGCACGCAGGCGAAAAGTTGAGGACATGTCAACTCTGCCGGGGCGAGTATGGCGCCCGCGCGGCGCGCGCGACACCGGGTTGAGGAGATCCGCCGGTGAGGCATCATGCTGCCCATGAGCGACTTCGATCACCGAGAGCCCGGGCGGGGCAGACTCGCGCACAGCCGGGTACCGATGACCGGCCGCGACCCGGGGGAGCGGGAGCGCGTCTCCACCCCCCTGGAGCTGCTGTTCGACCTGACCTTCGTGGTGGCGGTCGGCACCGCGGCCTCCCGCTTCGCCGAGATGGTCGCCGCGGGGCACGCCGGACAGGCCGTCACCGCGTTCGTGCTCGCCATGTTCGCGATCAGCGTCGCGTGGATCAGCTACAGCTGGTTCGCCTCCGCGTTCGGCACCGACGACTGGCTGTACCGGGTCCTCACCATGGTCACGATGATCGGCGTGGTGGTGTTCTCGCTGGGCATCCCGGCGATGTTCCACTCCGTCGAGGAGGGCGACCACCTCGAACTGCGGGTGATCGTGCTCGGCTACGTCGTCATGCGCGTCGGCATGGTGCTCCAGTGGTGGCGCGCCGCCAAGGAGTCACCCGAGTACCGCAAGGTCGGCATGGCCAACATCCGCTGGATCGTCGTCATCCAGCTCGGCTGGGTCGCGCTCGCCTTCTCGCATCTGTCGCTGGCCGTCGTGTTCCCGTGCTTCGTCGTGCTCGGCGCCATGGAACTCGTGCTTCCCGTCCTCGCGCAGGGCCGGGCCGGCGGCACGCCCTGGCATCCGCACCATGTGGCCGAGCGGTACAGCCTGTTCGCCATCATCACGCTCGGCGAGGGCGTCGTCGGCACCGTCGCCTCCTCGGGCGACCTGCTCGGCGGCGCGGACGGCACGGAGTGGACGTGGAACGCGGTCGCCGTCGTCGTCGCGGGCGTCGGCCTGACCTTCGGCATGTGGTGGGTGTACTTCTCGACCCCGTTCGGCGACATCCTGGTGCACCGGCGCGAGCGCGGCTACCTCTTCGGATACGGGCACATCCCGCTGTTCGCCGGCATCGCGGGCGCCGGCGCCGGACTCCACGTCGCGGGCCTCGCCCTGGAGCACCACGCGAAGATCGGCCACGCCGCCGTCGTCCTGTCCCTCGCCCTGCCCGTCGGGCTCTACCTCCTGACGATCTATCTGCTGCACACCCTGCTGCTGTCCGCGACCGACCGTCTCCACCTCCTGCTGATCACCCTCACGCTCGCGATGCTGGCCCTCGCGGTGCTGCTGGCGGCGGCCGAGGTCCCGGTGGCGGTGTGCCTGCTCGTCGTGATGCTGGCGCCGTTCGTCACGGTGGTGGGGTACGAGACGGTGGGGCACCGGCACCAGCGGCGGATGCTGGACGCGCTGCGCGGGGCGGGTGCCTGAGAACACGGCGGTGATCAGGCGCGGGTGTACTTCCAGGCGTTGTTGTCGGCAGTGAAGTCCTTGTTCTCGAAGTAGTCGAGGCCGGACGGCTCGTCGGCGTCGAGATACGAGGCGGCCAGGCTCGAACACCCCATGCTCGAGCGGGACTCGTCCAGATCGCCGGTGTCGAGGTTGAGGCGGGCGCCGCCGTTCTGCACGGAGATCAGCCGGGCCACGTAGACGCAGGGAGTGCCCGCGCCGGTCGTGGAGCGGAACGTGACGGCCGGCTCGCCCGGCGACGCGCGCTGCACGGTGATCCGGCTCGGGCGGCCGAAGGTGGCGTCGTTCTTCCACGTACCGACGAAGTACGACGGCACCCCGTCGCTCTCCGCCTGCCCGTCGCCGCCGGAGGAGCCCGAACCGGAGCTGCCGCCCCCGCTCCCGGCACCGCCCGCAGGGGCGTCCGCCTCGTCCCCGTCGGCGGCGCCCGCCGGGTCCGCATCCCGGCCGGCGCCGCCGTTCTCGGGGGCGGAGCTCTTCGGGGCCTTCGGCTTGTCCTTCTTCTTGCCGGCGGCCTTCGTGCCGCTCGCCGACGGTGACGCGGAGCCCGCCGACGCCGAGTCCGACGGGGTGGCCGTGTGGCTCGGGCCCTCGGCCAGGTCCGAGCTGTCGGGGCGCTGGCTGACGAAGTAGTACACCGTGCCGCTGGTCATCAGGACGGCGAGGACCGCGGCGAGCACGATCCAGGCGGTCTTGTTGTGGCCCGAGGCCGTCGTGGTCGCGGGCGTGCACGGTGCGGGCTCTTCTCCGGAGGCGGGGGCCTCGGGGTCCGGCGCGGGCGGCACGTCCTCCGGCGTCTCGATCTCCAGCAGCAGCGCCGTCTGCCGCGCCAGCCGCACCACCACGGCCGACGGCAGCCAGTCGCCGTCCTCCGCACCGCCCCCGGGCCAGGGGCAGTCGGCCAGCAGGGTCTCGACGTCGGGCCGTTCGCCGGGGTCCTTGACGAGGCAGCGCCCGACGAACTCCCGCAGCTCGTCGTCCTCGATCAGTGACAGCTTCGGCGCGTCGTGCACGATCGTGTACATCAGGGAGTGGTTGTTGCTCGCCGGCTCCCCGTGCGGCAGGCGCCCCGTGAGCGCCCAGGTGAGGACGCAGCCCAGCGCGAAGACGTCGGCCTTCGGACCGACCTTGCCCCCGCGCACCTGCTCGGGCGCCATGAAACCGGGCGTGCCGACCACCATGCCGGTCCCGGTCAGCCGCGGTTCGGCGGAGGTCTCCAGGGCGCGGGCGATGCCGAAGTCGATGACGCGGGGGCCCTCGACGGTCACCATCACGTTCGACGGTTTCAGGTCGCGGTGCACCACCTCGGCGGCGTGGACGGTGCGCAGCGCCCGCAGGAGACCGTGCGCGAGCACCTTGACGGTCTCGGCGGGCAACGGCCCGTTCTCCCTCACCAGTTGTTCCAGCGGCACGCCGGGCACGTAGCCGGTGGCGATCCAGGGGCGCGCGGCCTCGGGGTCGGCGTCGAGGACCCGCGCGGTGTACCCGTCGTCGACACGGCGCGCGGCACCGACCTCGCGGCGGAACCGGTCCCGGAACGTGCGGTCCGAGGTGTGCTCCTCGTGCACGACCTTCACGGCCGCCGTACGGCCGCTCTCGGACCGGGCGAGATACACCCGCCCCATGGCGCCCGCGCCCAGCCGGCCGAGCAGCTGGAACGGGCCCACACGCTGCGGATCCGTCGCTTCCAGCGGTTCCACGAGGGCCGCACCGCGCCTCGCGCCGTCGTGACTCCTGGGCATGCCGGACGTGTCCCCCGTTCCGTGCTGACGTTCAACTCGCGCAACAATAGAGGGCGTTGGCCCGGCCGCGGGCCCGAGGGCGCGATCAGGACAACCGGTGAGAGTGGAGACGCCGTGTGCCTGGTGTGCGTACGTGTGTGGGCCGCGCAAGGGGAGGCGGGCCTGACCCGGCCCTTCGCGGTCCGCCCGCACCACATTTCGAACACGTTGCGCGTACTACTCCGGGTAAGGGTGACACCCGGGCAGGGCGCGGGCCCTGACGGGGCGTCCGGTTCCCCGTGGGTGCCCCCGGCCGGCGATTGACGGGTGACGCGTCGGTCCCGCAGTCTCCCGTGGGTCAACGCTGGAGTTGCGCCGGCCACGCACGGCCGGCGCCGGGTTCAGGGGGAACCATCACTCGGCACAGACCACTTCGCAGCGCGCGCAGCACCCTGCGCAGCGCCCTGCTCGCCTGCGCCGCCACCGCGGCGCTCACCGCCGGGACACTCGGCACCACCACCGCCGCCCAGGCGGCCGGATCGACCGGGGGATCATCGCAGCCGTCCCAAGTCACCTACAAAGGGCGTACGTTCACCGTTCCCGCGACCTGGGACGTGATCGACCTCGACCGGCACCCGGACACCTGCGTCCGCTTCGACCGGCACGCCGTGTACCTCGGCACGCCGGGCGCCCGGCAGGACTGCCCGGCCAAGGCGCTGGGCCGCACCGAGGCCATGCTCGTCCAGCCCGCCGACCGGACGCGCGAGGGGGCCGCGTCCACCACCCGCGTCACCCGCAACACGACCGACCACTCCTACCGGGCCACGGCGCCCGGGCTCGACATCACGGCGACCTACAGCGGCGACCGCAAGGACGTCGAGCGCGTCCTGAGCAGCGCCGACCTGCCCGTGTCCGAGGCCAGGACGGTCCGGTCCGCGGCGCCGGACGGCCGCACGGCGGCCGCCGCCGCTCTGCCGGGTGATCCGACGTCCTTCCAGGGCAAGGGCTTCGACCGCTGCGCGGCGCCGTCCGCCGCCCAGATGCAGGCCTGGAAGGGCGCCTCGCCGTACGGCGCCGTCGGCGTCTACATCGGCGGCGTGAACGCGGGCTGCGGCGTCACCGTCGACGCGGGCTGGATGCAGGCCCAGTACGACGCGGGCTGGAAGTACTTCCCGATCTATGTCGGCCCGCAGGCCTCGGCGGACGCGGGCAGCTGCAACGGCACCTGCGACGTCATCGACGACCCCGTCGCGGACGGGGCGACCTCGGCCCGCGACGCCGTCCGGGCGGCCGGCGCCCTCGGGCTGCCCGCCGGCTCGGTGCTCTACTACAACATGGAGCACTACGACGGGCAGCACGGCGCCGTCGTCACCGCGTTCCTGGAGTCCTGGACCCGGACCGTCCACGAACTCGGCTACCGCTCCGGCGCGTACGGCAGCCTGTCATCCCTGATCACCGACCTCGTCGACGCGGCGCAGGGCGGCGGCTACCTCGCCCCCGACGTCATCGACTTCGCGAAGTGGGACGACAACCCCACCACCGACGAGCCGAAGATCCCCGCCGCGCTCTGGGCCGACCACCAGCGCATGAAGCAGTACTCCGGCGATCTGACGCAGTCGTACGGCGGGGTGGCGCTGAACATCGACGCCAACCTGCTGGACGTCGGCGAGGGCGCGCCGCAGCCGCCCGTCCAGAAGGACACGCAGCTCGCGTACACCGGCGTGAAGACCGTCTCGAACGGGGCCCCGGCCGAACTGGCCGCGACCCTCACCGAGAAGGACGGCGGCGCCGCCGTCACCGGCCGCGAGGTCGCCCTGACCCTCGGCGCGGGCGACGCGGCGCAGAAGTGCGCGGCGAAGACCGACGACCAGGGCCGGGCCGCCTGCACCGTCGCCTCCGTCCAGCAGCCGCTCACGGCGGACGGCACCGTGCCCGTCGCGGCCGAGTTCGCGGGCGACGACGCGTACAAGGCGTCGAAGGCCGAGGCCACGGTGAGCCTCCAGTACGTCACGGGCCGGGCCTTCGGCCTGTCGGCGAACGTCCCGCTGCCCCTGCTGTCGGTCAAGATCGACCCGACCCCGGACACGGGCGAGGTCCGCACGGCGGGCGCCGGGAGCAAGGCCCCGCCCTGCACCGCGTCCGTGTCGACACTCGTCCTGAGCGCCGACACGCTCTGCGCGAAGGTCGACACGAAGACGGGCCCGAGCACGGCGACGGCCACGGCCTCGGTGAGCAAGGCGCGCATCGGCATCGCCGGACTGCCCGTCGTCGAGGTGTCCGGTCTGACCGCCACCGCGACGAGCAGTTGCGCGCAGCGGACCGGCAGCACCTCGCTCACCCTGAAGATCGCCGGCGCCGTGGTCGAGGTGCCGGACACGCCCGACCAGGTGATCGACCTGGGCCTGGCCCGGCTGGTCGTGAACGAGCAGAAGAAGACGGCCGACGGCATCGAGGTGACCGCCGTCCACCTCACCAGCGCGACCGGCATCGACGTCACCGTCGGAGCCGCCCGCTCCGCGGCGCACCACTGCGCGGAGTGACCCGGAACTCCTGAGTTCCGAGCAGGCGCGGCCATGACCTCCGGGTCGTGGCCGCGCCCTGCGTGCGGGACGCGCGGGCCCGCGCCCGTCAGCCCACGTCCCCCTTGCGCAGCAGCAGATGGCCGCGCCGGAAACGCTCGCCCTCGCGCGGTTCGCGCAGCATGCGGCCGATCTCCGTGAAGCCGCGCTCCGCCGCCACGCGCGCGACCTCGTCGACCGGCCACCGGTACGCCGTCGTCACCTTGTGGTCGAACGGGGTGACGGGACCGCCCTCCGACTCGAAGAACCCGACCAGGAGATGGCCGCCCGGCCTGAGCACCCGCGCGAACTCGGCGAAGTAGCCGGGCACGTCCTCGGGCAGTGCGTGGATGACCGAGTACCAGGACACGGCCCCGGCCAGCGACGCGTCGGGCAGGTCGAGCGCGTGCATGGAGCCGACCTCGAAACGCAGGTCCGGGTAGGTCCGCCGGGCGATGTCGATCATCACGGGCGACAGATCGATCCCCGAGGCGTCGAGTCCCAGGTCCCGCAGGTGCGCGGTGAGCCGCCCGGGCCCGCAGCCGAGCTCGACGACGGGCCCGCCGGACTGCGCCCGCACGCTGTCCGCGAACGCGGCGAACATCGCCCGGTCCAGGGGGAGTCGGTCGAACTCGGTGCGGACCAGCTCGGTGTACGGCTCGGCCCAGTGGTCGTAGGCCCGGGCGGTGGTGGTGAGTTGGGTGTCGGTGGCCGCGGTCGCGGAGATGTCTGTCACGGGGGAGGACTTTAGGGGCGGCCACTGACAACGGGCGGTCGGCCGAGGCTGATCCGCGCCGCGATCGGCAGGTGGTCGCTGCCGGTGGCGGGCAGGGCGCGGATCCGTCCGACGGTTCCGCCGCGCGCCATGATCTGGTCGATCCGCGCCACGGGGAACGCCTCGGGGTAGCTGAACGCGAAGCCGCGCTCCGACACGTTCAGCCGGGAGGTCAGCGGACGCAGACCGCGGTCGTCCACCGTGCCGTTGAGGTCGCCGAGCAGGATCACCGTACGGGTGGGCTCCGCCGCCAGCGCGTCACCGAGCAGCCGCGCGCTCTCGTCGCGCCGGGCCGAACCGAAACCGCCCGCGCCGAGCCGGACGGACGGCAGGTGGGCCACGTAGGCGGCGACCTCGCCGTGCGGCGTGCGCACCACGGCGCGCAGCCCGCGCCGCCAGTCGTCCGGGATGTCGTGCGGCTTGATGTCGACGGCCCGCGCCCCGGTGAGCGGGTACCGCGACCACAGGCCGACCGTGCCGCGCACCGCGTGGTACGGATACGCGCGGCCCAGCGCCTTCGCGTACGCGGGCACGGCCGAGGGCAACAGCTCCTCCAGGGCGATGAGTTCGGGCCGCCCGGCGGCGAGGGTGCGGGCCGTCGCCGCCGGGTCGGCGTTCTCGTCGCTCGCGTTGTGCTGCACCACGTCGAGCCCGGCCCGTGTCGAGGTCTCCGCCGGCAGGAGCAGCCCGCCGAACTGGTACGCCCAGGCCGCCACCGGCAGCAGCAGGGCGAGCAGCGCGGTCGCCGACCGGCGCAGCAGGGCCGCGCCGAGCAGCACCACCACGACGACGCCCAGCCACGGCAGGAACGCCTCCAGCAGGCTGCCCAGGCGCCCCGGCGTGTTCGGCACCAGGCGGTGGCCGAGCAGCAGCGCGGCCGTGAGCGCGGCGATCCCCGCGAGCACCCGGCCGCGCGTCCACCAGGAACCGCGCCGCCCGCGCCGTGCCTCCGGAGCTGGGATCGGCTCCGTCTCGCTCTCCACCCGCGGCATCGGGGCCGTGCTTCCGTTCGTCTCGTCCACGCCGGACAGGACGACCGGTCGGGGAAGATCAGTTGCAGGCCTGCGTGCGCAGCGTTCCGGCGTCGAGACCGAGCAGGCGTTCGGCGGTGGCGAGGGCCATGTCGGCGAGCACCGGATGGTCGAGTTCCGGGTCCGCGTTGGCGTAGGAGCCGAGGCCGTCGACGGTCACCAGGATCTGCACGGTGACGCCCAGAGGCTCGTCGGCCGTGAACTCACCGGCCCGCACCCCTTCCTCGATCAGCTCGGTCAGCGCGGCCCGGGTCGCGGCCTCCTGGGCGCTCACCGCCGCCCGCAGGCCCGGCTTGAACCGGCTGAGGTGGCGCGCGTTGAGCCAGAGCCGGCCGAGGTCCAGGCAGTCGTCGCCCGTGAGGCGCACGAGGAAGCGGGCGAGCCGCCGCAGGGGCGGCAGCGCGCGCTCGTCGGCGGGCAGCAGGGACGCGCGCTCATGGCCGGCCGCGTGGGCGAACGCCTCGCTGACGAGGTCGTCGGCCGGGAAGTAGTGCCCGATGAGGCCGGGCCGCACTCCCAGCTCGTCCGCCACGCGGCGCAGCGTGATGCGCTCCAGCGACTCCTCCAGGCCGATCCGGGCGGCGGTCCGCAGGATTTCCGCGCGGCGCTCGCCCGGCGGCTTCCTGGCCTGCGCCGGAGCCCCGGTGGTGACCTGTGCCGAGTCTGTCGAGCGAACCCTTGACGTCATGGGATCCACGTTATTGGATGTGCGACCAATAGCGTGTTGGTCAGATGGCCAATAACGGCGATGGTGCCGTAGGCCCTGAGAGGACCCGATGACGACGACGAACGACACCGCCGCCGCGCCGCCCGCCGAAGAGGCCGGGCAGGAGCGCGCGGGGCGGGAGAACGGCCGGGTGGAGACCCGGGGCATCGAGCTGGTGCCCGGGGACGAGCGCACCGGCCGGCCGCGCCGGCTCTTCGCCGTCTGGGCGGCGCCGAACGTGAGCTATCTGAGCTTCGTCGTCGGCGCCACGATGATCCTCATGGGCCTGAGCCTCCCGCAGGCGATCGGCGTGATCCTCGCCGGGAACCTGCTCTGGATCTGCACCGGCATCGTCGCCGCGAGCGGCCCGGTCGCCGGCACCAGCGGCTCGGTGATCTCCCGCGCGATGTACGGCGTGGTGGGCAACAAGTTCGTCCTCGTGCTCACCGGCTGGCTCATCGCCGCCGCCTACCTCGCCCTGAACTGGTCCGCGGCCTCCGTCGCCGCCATCGGCCTCGCCGACCGCCTCGGACTGCCGCGCAACAGCGCCGTCGACGCGGCGATCATCATCGCCATCGCGGCCTGCACGGTCCTGATCGCGATCTTCGGCTACGCGCTGATCGTCCGGCTCTACACCGCGCTCAGCGTCCTGCTCACCGTTGTCTTCGTCGTCGTCACCGGCTACGTGCTCGCCGAGGCCGACTTCTCCTACGCGCCGGCCGAGCCGCTCAAGGGCGCCGCGCTCGCCGCCACGCTCGGCGCGGCCTTCACGATCATCGCCTCCACGCCGCTGTCGTACAGCAACAGCCCCGACCTCGCCCGCTACCTGCCCCGCGACAGCAGCCCCGTCGCGATCGCCGGCTGGACCGCCTTCGGCGCGTACCTGCCCAGCGTCGTCTTCACCACCGTCGGCGCGCTCGCCGCGACCAGCCTCGACATGACGGACCCCGAGGGCGCGCTGGAGGGCATCCTGCCCGGCTGGTTCATCCCCGTCTTCGTCATCGCCGTCGTCGTCAACACCATGACCAACAACGGCATGACCGCCTACAGCGCCAGCCTCGCCATCCAGTCCGTCGGCGTCCGCCTCGCCCGCATCCCCGCCGTGCTCATCATCGGCGTCCTCGGCACCGCGATGACCCTCTACGCGATCCTCGTCTTCGACTTCCTGACCAGCGTCAACACGATGCTGCAGCTCGTCGTCGCGGTCACCGGACCCGCCATGGCCGTCGCCGTCACCGACCTGATCCTGCGACGCAACCGCTACCACGGCGCCGACCTGCTCGAACAGCGGCGCGGCGGCCCCTTCTGGTACCGCAGCGGCGTCCACTGGGCCGGGATCCTCGCCCTCGTCGTCGGCGGCCTCACCTCCGCGTCGTGGGTCAGCACCACCTTCTGGACCGGCCCGGTCGCGACCGTCCTCGGCGGCGTCGACCTCGCGATCCCCTCCGGGATGCTCGTCGCCGCCGCCGTCTACTGGGCCACCACGCGCGCCCTGCGCTCCATCCCGCGCGCCTGAGCGCACCCCCCGCCGAGCATCCGAACGACGAGCCGAAGGAACACCGTGCACGCCGATGTCATCGTGCAAGCCCAGCACGTCCAGCCCCTGACCGAGGAGCCCGCGCCCCCGGCCGACAGCGTCGCCGTCACCGACGGCCGGATCGTCGCTGTCGGCCGGGCCGCGGACCTCGCACCGCTGCGCGGGCCCGACACCGCCGTGCACGTGTTCCCCGGCGCCACGATCCTGCCGGGCCTCGTCGACGTGCACGCCCACCCCGTCTGGGGCTCGATCTCCCTCGGCAGCGGCGTCGACCTGCGCGGCGCCGACAGCCTCGACGAGATCTGCGCCCGCCTCGACAAGGTCGCCGCCGAACAGGAGACCGAGGACTGGATCCTCGGCTCCGACCTGAACGTCAACGCCTTCGACGGCGACCCGGCCGGCGACTTCCTCGCCGACCGCTTCCCGGGCACACCCGTCTCCCTGATGACCGCCGACGCCCACGCCCTCGTCATCAGCCCGCGCGCCGTCGAGGTCTGCGGCCTCACCGGCGCGGAGACCTTCACGGACGCCTCCAGCGTCGAGGTGGACGCCGACGGCCGCCCGACCGGGTACGTCGTCGAACTCCAGGCCATGGACCTCGTCTTCGCCCACCACCCCGAGATCCCCGTCCCCACCGCCGCCGGATACGTCCGTGACGAACTGGAGCGGCTCGCTGCCGCAGGGCTCACCGGACTGCACGCCCTCGACTTCTCCGACCCCTCCGAGGACGTCTACCGGCACATCGAGGAGCACGGCGACCTGCCGCTGCGCATCCGCTGCTCACCGCTCGTCCCCGCCGACTCGGCGCCCGAGGTCTGGGAGGAGATCGCCGGTCTCCAGGGCCGCCGAGGCCGCCGCTGGCACGTCGAGGGCGCCAAGTTCATGCTCGACGGCACCGCCGACAACGGCACCGCCTGGTTCACCTGCCCCGACACCCACGGGGAGAACCGCGAACCGCTCTGGCGCGACATCGAGGCGTACCGGGCCGCCGTGCACTTCTTCACCGAGCGCGGCATCCCCACCGCCACCCACGCCATCGGCGACCAGGCCGTGCGCTTCGCCCTCGACGTCATCGAGGAGGCGGCGCCCGCTGGGCGCGCGCCGCACCGCGTGGAGCACATCGAGTCCCTGCCCGACGACCTCCTCGACCGGTTTGCGGAGCTCGGCGTCGTCGCCAGCCTCCAGCCCGTGCACGGCACCCGGCACACCCGCGCCGACGCCACCGACAACTGGTCGCGGCGCATCGGCCCCGCCCGGGCCGCACGCGGCTGGCGCACCCGCGACCTCCTCGACCACGGCGCCGTCGTCGCGCTCGGCTCCGACTGGCCCATCGGCCCCGGCGACCCGCGCGTCGCCCTCGCCGACTGCCAGTTGCGCCGGCCCGTCGAGGAACCCGGCACGGCGCCGGTCCAGCCCGAACAGGCCGTCACCGCCCGCGAGGCCTACCTCGGGATGACCGTCGCCGCCGCGTACACCGCGGGCACCGCCGACGAGACCGGCCGCATCGCACCCGGCTTCCGCGCCGACCTCACCGTCTTCGCCACGGACCCGCTGGACCTCGCCCCGGAGCAGCAGCCGGGAAACGCGGTCCTCGCGACCGTCGTCGACGGCGTCGTCCGGCGCCACGCCTGACGGCCCCGTCCGCCACCACCCCGCACCCGCACCACCCCCGAACGTGAAAGGCCCCTCGTGACCGCGACGCCGATTCCCCGCCCCGCACACCGCCGCCACATCGTCGCCGCCGCGGCCGACCCGTACGAGCGCGGCGTCGTCCGCGGCGAGCGGCTGCGTGACGCGGTGCCCGCCGCGATCGAGGTCTACGACCGGCTGTTCGCGCTCGGCGAGATCCCCCTGGAGCAGGTCCGCGCCGACGCCGAGCGCGCCCTCGACGTCATCGGCGACTTCCGGCCCGGCGCCCGCGCCCAGATCGAGGGCATCGCCGCCGGCAGCGGCGCCGACCTCTGGCGGATCGCCGCGCTCAACGCCCGCACCGAGATCCTGGCCCGCAGCGTCGGCGTCACCCCGGGCGAGTGCACCACCCTGGTCCGCCGGTCCACGCCCGAGACCCCGCACCCCTTCGGTGTCCAGACCTGGGACTGGCACGTCGAGCTGAACGCCATGTGGCACACCGTCGAGTCGCGCGGCGGCCGGCACGACCACGCGGGCCTCACCGAGGACGGCATCCTCGGCAAGATCGGCGTCAACAGCGCGGGCCTCGCCCTGCACTTCAACATCCTCGGCCACGTCCGCGACGGCGTCGGCGGCATCCCCATGCACGTCCTCGCCGCGATCGTCCTGGAGGAGGCGGGCAGCGTCGCCGAGGCCGTCGACCTCGTACGCTCCGCCCCCATCACCTCGTCCGGGTCCTTCGCCCTCTTCGACGAGCACGACGCGACGCTCCTCGACCTCAGCCCGGCCGGCGTCTTCGCCGTCGGCCCCGAGGAGGACACCTTCGTCCGCACCAACCACTTCCTGACCGCGCGGCTCACCGCCGACGAGAAGTCGTGGCTGTACCAGCCGGACTCCGGCGAGCGCCGCGACTTCGTCAAGGCCCGCCTCGGCGACGGCCGGACCGTGCGCACCAGTGACGACCTCGCGGCCGTCCTCGTCACGGGCGCCGGCGAGCCCGCCGTCACCTGCCTGCCCGATCCGGACAAGCCGCTCGGCCAGCGCTGGGGCAGCCTCGCCACGGTCGCCCTCGACCCGGCGACCCGTACCGCCCGCATCCTGGACGGCACCCCCGCCGACCTCGGCACCCGCGACTGGCGGGTGCTGGACGCGACCGCCGCCTGACAGACGGGCAGACAGACGGACGGCCGCGCCCCGGGCCCCTCGCTCAGATCCTCGTGGCGAGGGGCACCGTCACCTGCTTCAGCCAGGTGCCGGACGCGAAGTCGCGGGCCTTGATGACGACACGGTCCCGGTGCACCTCCACCTGGAGGCCCTGGTTGAAGGCGCCGGGCACCGTGTTCTCACCGCCCTGCCCGTTGTCCGTGAACCCGGTCTGCACGGCGCCCGTGTTGACCACCGAGAAGCCCTCCAGGTTCGCGGTGCCGGGCACCACACGGCGCACGTACCAGTCGGACAGGCCCAGGTCCCAGTGCGTGTGACCGCTGAACAGGAACACGTCCCGGTAGTGGCCCAGCAGCCCGAGCAGGCGGTCGGCCTGGAGGTAGTCGCTCAGGTACAGCTTGTTGCGGGTGCCCGAGACGGTGTTCGGCAGCGGGTGATGGGTGATCACCATGACCGGCCTGCGCCGCCCCGCCCAGTACCGCAGCCGCTCCTCCAGCCACTGGAACTGCGCCTCGCTCAGCCACACCTCGTCCCACAGCTTCGGGTCGTGGTAGTGCATGTACTTCTCCGTGCCGATGGTCAGCACCGGTATCCCGCCGAACGTCGTCTCCGCGTACACCCGGCCGCGCTCCGCGAACCTGTAGAAGGAGCGGAAGAGGGAGTCCTCCGTCGTCCCGTTCGGCCAGGTGGCCTGCGCGAGCGTCTGCGGGTCCGCCCACTTCGGCACGTAGAACTCGTGGTTGCCGATCGCCCAGGCGATCTCGCGCGGCCGAGGCTCCCGCGCGAGGACCTTCCCGACCTCGGCGTACTCGGCGTCGTACCCGCGGGGCGTGATGTCCCCGGCCACCGCGAGCCCCGAACCGTGCGGGTTCGTCGCCCGGATGTCCCGCAGCGCGACCGCCAGGTCGCCCAGGTCGCCCTGGATGTCGCTGATGACGTCGAACGTGGTCACCGGCCTGCCTCCGTTCTGCGCCGGAGCCGGAGCCGCCGCCTCGGCGGGCAGCGAGGTGAGACCGCCGAGTGTGACGGCTCCGGCCGTCGCGGTGATGAGGGATCTGCGTCGCACGATCGAGGGTTCCTTCCCCATACGGTGCCGGACACCCCCACGGCGCACGGCACTTCGGACCAGACCCGTTATCTTTACGCGACCGAAGGGGCGGGGGAATGAACAGCGCGGGACGATCCGTGGGACCGACCCGCGCTTTTCGGCCACCCGTCAGCGCAGCCTGTTCACCGCGGTCACCGTCGTCTTCTTGAACGCGGCCACGGGCGCGTCCCGGAAGCCGCCCATCTGACCCCAGCGCACCACGGTGACGATCCGCCCGTCCCGGCCGACCGAGAACAGGTTGATGTCCGTCGCACCCCACGTGGTCCGGGTGTTCACCCCGTAGACGACCGCGCCCTCCTCCACCGGCAGCTTCCCGTAGTACTTCTGGCGTGCCGTCACGTCCGGGTACTCGGCCATGACGTCCTTCGCGCAGCTGTCCAGATGCTTGCGGAGCAGCGCCGCGAAGGCCTTCGCGTGCTGGGCGTCCCGCTCCACCACGGTCACCTGGAGCGCGTTGGTGTCCAGATCCGTGAAGTACGCGCGGTGCACGGAGGTCGACGGCAGGGCGTCGCCCACGCACATCGGCAGCGGGTCGGGCTGCCCGGCCGTCACCGGGCCCGCGTACCAGGCCGACGACGGGTGCGGCGGCAACTGGGACGGGGACAGGAAGCGCGGGGTGCCGGCCGCGCCCGCCGGTGCGGCCAGCGCCCCGATCGCGGCGACGGCCACCGCCGCCGCGATCGCCGCCGTGCCCCGGTGTACTCGTACGTTCATCGTCGTTCCCCCATGTCGGTCGGCCTGCCGGGTGATCCGGGCCGTACGACGTGAGCGGCCCGGGGGAGGGGCGACACGGCGGCGCACACACCCGCCTGCCGTCTCCCGCCCTCGCCCCGTACGACCCGCGGGGTCCCGCGGCAGTTGCCCCCTTTTGTGTCACGGCTTCGTCACCGCGCGGGCGCGCCCCTCAGCGCAGATCGAGCCGCATCACGATCCGGGGCAGCCCGACGAGCTTCGACTTCGTCTCGGCCGCGAACGTGAACCCCGCCCGCTCGAAGTTCCGCCGCATCCCCACGTACGCCATCGTCGTGTCGACCCGCGCCTCCCCGTTGTCCAGCGGGTACGCCTCGATCGCCGGCGCGCCCCGCTCCCGCGCGTAGGCGACCGCGCCCTCGATCAGCGCGTGCGAGACCCCCTTCTTCCGGTGCCCGGGCCGCACCCGCACGCACCACAGCGACCACACCGGCAGATCGTCCACATGCGGGATCACCCGACTGCGCGCGTACGAGGTCTGCGCGCGCGGCGCCACCGCCGCCCAGCCCACCGGCACGTCCCCGTCGTACGCGAGCACCCCCGGCGCCGGCTCCGCGCGGCACAGCTCCGCCACGTACGCCCCGCGCTCCTGGCCCTTCAGGGTGTGGTCCACCTTCGAGGGGACGCGATGGCTCAGACACCAACACACGGTCGCGTCCGCCGACTTGGGGCCGATCACGGCACGGACGTCTTCGAAAACGGAGGCGGGGCGCACGTCGAGAGTCATGCGCGTCACCCTGCCACGCGGTCCCGCCACGAGGCGGCGGAACGGCATTGTCAGTGGTGGGAGGCAGGATGGAGGGCATGACGACGACTTCTGCCGTTCCTTTCGTGCTGCCCGACGCCGCCGCCTACGCCCAGGCCGTGGCGGACGCCCGGCGCGCCTCCGCCGCGTACTACGAGGGCGGCACCTCCCCGCTCGACGACGACGCGTACGACCGGCTCGTGCGGGCCATCACCGTGTACGAGACGGAGCACCCGGACGAGGTCCTCGCCGACTCGCCCTCGGGCAAGGTCGCGGGCGGCGCGGTCGAGGGCGACGTCCCGCACACCGTCCCGATGCTGAGCCTGGACAACGTGTTCTCGGACGAGGAGTTCACCACCTGGGCGGCCTCCCTGGAGCGCAGGATCGGCCGCGAGGTCGCGAGCTGGAACGTGCAGCCCAAGCTGGACGGCCTCGCCATCGCCGCCCGCTACGAGGAGGGCCGCCTCGTCCGCCTCGTCACCCGCGGCGACGGCACCGCCGGCGAGGACGTCTCGCACGCCGTCGGCACGATCGAGGGCCTGCCCGCCGAGCTCACCGAGCCGGTCACCCTGGAAGTGCGCGGCGAAGTCCTCATGACCACCGCCCAGTTCGAGTACGCCAACGAGGTCCGCACCGAGCACGGCGGCGACCCCTTCGCGAACCCGCGCAACGCGGCGGCGGGCACCCTGCGCGCCAAGGACCGCGCCTACACGGTCCCGATGACCTTCTTCGGCTACGGACTGCTCCCGCTGCCCCACACCGCCGAGACCCTCGCCGCGCAGCTGGCCGAGGAGGCGCACGGCGCGCTCATGGACCGCACCGCCGCCCTCGGGATCAACACCCCGGCGAGCACGGACGTCCCCGGCGTCGTCCTCACCTCCGTCGAACAGGTCCTGGAGCGCGTCAAGGCGATCGCCGAACTCCGCGCCGACCTGCCCTTCGGCATCGACGGCATCGTCGTCAAGGCCGACCTCGCCGCCGACCAGGCCACGGCCGGCTCCGGCACCCGTGCCCCGCGCTGGGCCGTCGCCTTCAAGCTCCCGGCCGTCGAGAAGATGACCCGGCTCCTCGCCGTGGAGTGGAACGTGGGGCGCACCGGCATCATCGCCCCGCGCGCCGTCCTGGAGCCCGTCGAGCTCGACGGCTCCACCGTCACGTACGCCACCCTGCACAACCCCGCCGACATCACCCGTCGCGGACTGCGCCTGGGCGACCAGGTCATGGTCTACAAGGCGGGTGACATCATCCCGAGGATCGAGGCGCCCGTCGCCCATCTGCGGACCGGTGACGAGCAGGAGATCGTCTTCCCGGCCGAGTGCCCGCAGTGCGGCTCCGGCATCGACACGAGCGAGCAGCGCTGGCGCTGCGAGCGTGGCCGCAACTGCCATGTGGTGGCCTCGATCAGCTACGCGGCGGGCCGCGACCAGCTCGACATCGAGGGGCTCGGCCAGACCCGCGTCGTCCAGCTCGTGGAGGCCGGACTCGTCGAGAGCCTGCCCGACCTGTTCGACCGGCTGACCCGCGAGCAGCTCCTCGGCCTGGAGCGCATGGGCGAGACCAGCACCGACAACCTGATGGCGGCGCTGGAGCGGGCCAAGGCCCAGCCGCTGTCACGGGTCCTGTGCGCCCTCGGCGTGCGCGGCACCGGCCGCTCCATGTCCCGCCGCATCGCCCGCCACTTCGCGACGATGCAGAACATCCGGGCGGCCGACGCGGAGGCCATGCAGCGGGTCGACGGCATCGGCGCCGAGAAGGCCCCGGTCATCGTCGCCGAACTGGCGGAGCTGGCCGCGCAGATCGACCGGCTCGCCGCGGCGGGCCTGAGCATGACCGAGCCCGGCGCCACCCCGCCGCCCGCCGAGGGCACCGAGGAGACGGACGGCGCCGCCGCGGACGCGGGCCCCCTGGCCGGCATGAAGGTCGCCGTCACCGGCGCCATGACCGGCCCCCTGGAGAAGCTGTCCCGCAACCAGATGAACGAGCTGATCGAGCGCGCCGGCGGCAAGTCCTCGGGCAGCGTCTCCAAGAACACGAGCCTCGTCGTCGCGGGCGAGGGCGCCGGGTCCAAGCGAGCCAAGGCAGAGGACCTCGGCATCCGCCTGGCCACGCCGGACGAGTTCGCCGAGATGGTGGCCGCCCTGCTGGACTGAGGGCACGGGGCGGTGGCGCGGGTTCCGCATCTCGCTGCCGGAGCGATCAGGAATCGAGAAGCGTCCCCGCCCCGCCCCGCCTACCGTTACGGCCATGGACATCACCATTCACACCACGGCCCTCCCGCACGAGGACCCGGACGCCTCCGTCGCGTTCTACCGCGACTCCCTCGGCTTCGAGGTCCGCAGCGACGTCGGCGAGGGGAAGATGCGCTGGATCACGGTCGGCCCCGTCGACCAGCCCGGCACCTCCATCCTCCTCGCCCCGCCCGCCGCCGACCCCGGCATCACCGAGGACGAGCGCCGCACCATCCGGGAGATGATGGCCAAGGGCACCTACGGCTGGATCCTCCTCGCCACCCGCAACCTCGACGAGACCTTCGAGAAGGTGCAGGCCACCGACGCGGAGGTCGTCCAGGAGCCCGTCGACCAGCCCTACGGCATCCGCGACTGCGCCTTCCGCGACCCCGCCGGCAACCTCGTCCGCATCCAAGAGCTGCGCTGACGCACCGGCACAGGAGGGGGCTTCGCATGTGCCGTCCAGGATGGGCCCGCGCCCGCACCGCGGCGTGGCGGCTCGAACGGTTCGCCCGGATGCGCCGGGTCCGCGACCGCATCGACCGGGAGTACCAACGGCCGCTCGACGTCGAGGCGCTGGCCCGCGCCGCGGACCTGCCGCCGCGCGAACTGACCCGGCAGTTCCGGCTCGCCTACGGGACGTCCCCGTACGCGTATCTGGGCGCCCGGCGCGTGGAGCGCGCGACGGTGCTGCTGCACCGCACCGACGTGCCCGCGGCCGATCTGCACCGGCTGGTCGGCGCGCCGACCCGCGGCGTCTTCGACCGCTGGGTCCGCGCCCGGACCACCGTCTGACCAGCACGGCCCCACCACACCCACACCCATGTCCAGCACCACGGCTCACAAGGGAACGACGTCATGGCCACCACGAAGAAGACCGCCGCGGCGGACACGGAGCAAGGCTTCACCGACGACGAGCGCGCCGCGATGAAGGAGCGCGCCCAGGAGGTCAAGGCGGCCCGGAAGAAGGGCACCAAGGCGGACCCCGAGGCCGACGTCCTCGCGAAGATCGCCGAGATGGACGACGCCGACCGGGTGCTCGCCGAGCGGATCCACGCCCTGGTCAAGGAGAACGCCCCGGACCTCGCGCCGAAGACCTGGTACGGCATGCCCGCCTACGCGCGGGCCGGCAAGGTCGTCTGCTTCTTCCAGTCGGCGCAGAAGTTCAAGTCCCGTTACGCCACACTCGGGTTCAGCGACGAGGCGCGCCTCGACGAGGGCGCCATGTGGGCCTCCGCGTTCGCCGTCACCGAGCTCACCCCGGAGGTCGAGGCACGCATCGCGGACCTGGTGAAGCGCGCCGCGGGCTGAGCGCCCGGGCGGCGCGTCCTACCGCAGGCGGACGACGGTGAAGCCGCCGTCGCGCGCGGCGGCGAGCGCGATCTCGGCGAACAGACCGCCCGCCGTGGTCGTGTAGCGCTCGCCCCCGGCCGTCCGGGCCCGCCGTCCGGGGCCCGCGTCCTGGACGTGCCGGGCCAGTTCCGCCGCGGCCGGTGCGGTCAGCGCCTGCGACAGGGCGCGCGACCCGTCGGGCAGCCGCACGGCCGCCCGATGCGGCCGGGACGGCGGCCCCACGTATCCGACGACCTCCACCTCGACCGAGCCCCGGGCACCGCCGCGCACGGTCACCCAGATCCGCTCGGCGCGGTACGGATCGCCGGCCCGCTTCGCGACGACCCCGTCGACCCCCTGCGCGGCGAGCCCCTCCAGCCACACCCCGGCCACCTCCGGATCGTCCGTCGCCGGGACGGGCTGCAGCGGCGGCGGCACGTCGTCGAGCAGGTCGAGCAGCACCGCCCGCCGCTCGGCGTACGGACGCCCGCGCAGATCCTGACCGCCGAGGGCCAGACAGTCCGACACCGCGTAGGAGGCCGGACGGTCGGCGGCGAGGGCCCCCGCCCCGCGCGGCGCGGCGGTCGCACGGGCCCGCGCCGCCGCGAGATCGAGCCGTCCGCCGGTCCACACCACGGCCTCGCCGTCCACGACGGTGCCGGCCGGCAGCGCGGTCCGGGCGGCCGCCGCGAGGTCGGGCCACGCGGTGGTCACCGTGCGGCCGGAGCGGGACTGGCAGCGCACGGCCCGCGCGGACCGGTGCAGCACGAGCCGCTCGCCCTCGAACGCGGGCTCGTACCACCAGCCGGGCCCCACGGGCAGCTCGTCGGCGGTCTCGCTGAGGGCGACGGCCACGGGATACTCCACGTCTCCAGCCTCGGCCGACCCCGCAGGGAGCGCGCGACGGCGTACTCCGACCGGCCGCGTTGTCAGTGCCGGATGCGAGGCTCGACCTCATGGACGAGCAGGAATTCATGCGGGGCCGGGTGTACGGGGCCGACCACGAGGACGCGAGCCCGCAGCCGGGCCGGGCCTACGCGGAGCTGGTGGGCGGCCCGCTGGACGGACTGCTGCTCGACGTGACCCTCCCGCCGGGCCAGGAGCTGCCCGGAGAGGTGTCGCTGCCCACGGAGCTCGGCGCGTTCGGCCCGGGCGGCCGGGCCCTGTACGCGGTGGCGGGGCCGGGGCGCCTCCGATGGAAGGGGGACACGCCGTGACGGGGCCCGGCGTCAGCGCAGCCAGGTCCGTTCGTCGACCAGGACGGGGGGCGCGGAGAGGAAGACGTCCTCGGTGACGGGCCCGTAGGCGACGTTGTAGGTGTCGAGCCAGTACGTCCAGCCGCGGATGCCGAGGGCGCTGCTGTAGCGGTGGTTGAGGTGCCAGCGGACCCACTGGCCGGGTTCGAGACGGACGGCGGGGGGCCGGCGGCGCCGGGTGTACAGGCCGATCCCGGGCAGCTTCGGATGGACACGCAACCGCCCGCCCTGGGCATCGATCCGCAGGTCGACGCCGCGCGCTTCCTGGAAGGTGTCGTACGGCGTGAAGCCGTCGTCCTCGTGCATCCGGACGACGTGGACGCCGGACCGGGGCCCGGCCGGCAGCGCGAAGCCGACCGGTGCCGCGTTCCTGCGGCCGGCCGCCGCGCCGCCGCGGGACTCCTTCGTCCAGACGGTGTGCACCCACTGGACGGTGATCTGGTCGTGCATGGGGGCATCATGCCCGCCGCAGCACGCTCACGGCGAGCGCTCCAGGGGCGGGGCGGCCGTGCGGAAGCGGGCGGCCAGGCCGCCGGCCCGGAGCAGTTTGTGGATCGCCGGCTGGTGGAAGAGCAGGCGCAGTTCGCCGGAGCGCTCGCGGACCCGGCGTTCGGCCCGTACGAGCAGGCGCAGGCCGGAGCAGTCCATGAACTCCACGTCGGTGAGGTCGATCAGGACGCGCGGCACGGTGGGCCGGGTCGCCTCGTCGAGGCGGGCCTGGATCTCGGGAGAGGTGGCGATGTCCACCTCGCCGCGGATCCGCACGACGGTGAGGCCGTCGCGGAGGTCGCGGGAGACTTGGGCGTGGGGGCAGGCCGTGCAGAGGTGGAACAGGGAGGTCATCGGCATCCCTCGGAGGACGGGGCCCCGTCTGCCCGAGGCCGTCGCTGAGCAGCACCCAGGAGGGTGCTGCTGGTCGGCGGGGGCAGGGGCGACCGTCGTCCACGGTAGAAGGAGCCGCGTCAAGCGAAACGTGCCTGCACCGCGCGGCTCTCCTGAGTGGGTGACAAGGCGGCCGTCAGTTCGGATGGGCGGGAGCTCAGGCTCGGGGGATCAGTGAACGCGCCGCGGCCTTCGCCTCGGACAGGGCGGAAGCGGCGTCCGCGCCCCGCAGCCCCAGCACCACGCGGGTGCTCAACCCGTCGAGCAGGGCCAGGAGTCGACCCGCCGCCGCGGCCCGGTCGTGCTCGGCGAAACGGCCCTGGCGGACGCCCCGGTCGAGCAGCGCCGTCAGATCGTCGTGCCAGCCCGCGTCCAGCTCGTCCTGGGCCTCGCGGAGCGACGCGTCGCCGGGCGTACGGGCCCACAGCTCGATCCACAGCATCCACCGCGGATCACGCGGCCCGCGCGGCAGGTACAGCTCCATGAACTGCTCCAGCCTGCGCTCGGCCGGGACCCTCCGGGCGAGCAGCGCGCGGCGCTCGTCCGCGAGGCGGCCCTCGCTGTGGCGCAGCGCCTCCAGGAAGATCCGGTCCTTGCTGCCGAAGTAGTACAGGATGTGCCCGCCGCTCATCCCGAGCCGGCGGCCCAGTGAGGCCATGGTCAGCTCCGCGAGCCCGTCTTCGGCGACCGCGGCCATGACCTCCTCCAGGATGCGCTCCGCAGAGGGCCGCTCGCCGCGTTCCCGCACCGCCACCGCCACCACACGCCCCTCCGCTCGTCGTGCCCCGACCCTATCCGTCGCGGCACCGAGCCGGTCGTCGGCTCCGGGGTCTTGACGCGCCCCCGCCCCGGACTGCATCTTGAATGCTGTTCAAAAAAATTGAACGGCATTCTAAAAGGAGTCACCCCATGACCGGGACCGGCATCAACGGCCAGGCGGACCTGCTGTTGCGCGGCGCGCGCATCCACACCGTCGACGCGGAGCTGCCCGAGGCGCAGGCCATGGCCGTGCGGGACGGGCGGATCATGTGGCTCGGCGACGACCGCGACGCCGCCGGCTGGGCCGGGCCGGGCACGCGGGTGATCGACGCCGGGGGGCGGCTCGTGCTGCCCGGGTTCATCGACGCCCACAACCACGTCCGCCTCGGCTCCGACGCCGCCTGCGTCCAGCTCTCCGGCGCCGACACCCTCGCCGAGGTCCACGCGCGCATCCGCGCCTGGCACGCCGCCCACCCGGACGCCGAGTGGATCGAGGCCGAGGCCTTCGACTACTCGGCGCTCGGCGGCGGCCGTATGCCCACCGCCGCCGACCTCGACCCCGTCACCGGCGACACCCCCGCCTTCGTCCTCAGCTACGACGTGCACACGGCCTGGCTCAACACCGCCGCCCTGCGCCGCCTCGGCGTCACCCGTGACCGCACGCACCTCCCGTTCGGCGAGGCGCAGACCGCCCCGGAGACCGGCGAACCCACCGGGTTCATCAAGAACTTCGCCATCCAGGGACTGTCCCGCGAGGGCCACCGCGCGCTGCGCGAACTCGGCGTCCCCTGGGCCTCCGCGGAGCGCCAGTACGGCCGCCTCGCCACGTCCCTCGACGCCGCGATCGGCCACGGCATCACCACCGTCGTCGAACCGCAGAACTCCCTCGACGACCTCGCCCTGTTCGAGCGCGCCCGCGCCGAGGGCCGGCTCCGCTCCCGGCTGGTCGCCGCCCTCTTCCACCCGCGCGGCACCACCGACGCCGACCTCGACGCGTTCGCCGACGCGGCCCGCCGGTACGCCGACGACCGGCTGCGCGTCGGCCCCCTCAAGCTCTACATCGACGACGTCGTCGAGCCCCGGACCGCCGCACTCCTGGAGCCGTACGCGGGCTGCCGGCATCACCGCGGCGACACCTTCTACCCGCCCGAGGAGTTCGCCGGGCTCCTCGCGAAGCTCGACGCGCGCGGCTTCCAGTGCTTCGTGCACGCCACCGGTGACCGCGGCATCCGGGTCGTCCTCGACGCCTTCGAACACGCCCGGGAGACCAACGGCGTCCGCGACTCCCGGCACCAGGTCGTGCACGTCGAATGCCTCGACCCCGCCGACACCGCCCGCTTCGCCGAACTCGGCGTCGTCGCCTGCATGCAGCCCCGCCACTGCGCCCCCGAGGTCGCGGGCCCCGGAAAAGACTGGGCCGACAACGTGGGCGCCGACCGCTGGCACAAGGCCTGGCCGATGCGCAGCCTCCACGAGGCGGGCGCCGTGCTGGCCTTCTCCAGCGACTGGAACGTCGCCGAGATGGACCCGATGGTCGGCATCTACACCGCCGTCACCCGCCGCCCGCTCGGCGGGGGAGAGCCCTGGCGCCCCGAGGAGACCGTCGACGTCGCCACGGCGATCCACGGCTACACGATGGGCTCCGCCCACGCCAACTTCCTGGAGGACGACCGCGGTTCGCTCACCGTCGGCAAGGCCGCCGACTTCGTGGTCCTCTCGCGCGACATCCTGGACGCCGCCCCCGAGGACATCCCCGGCACCGTGCCCGCGCTCGTCGTCGTCGGCGGCGAGGAGGTCCACCGCCACGAGGACACCGACCTCGGCTGAACACGCCCTCCCGCGCCCGTCCCGGCCACCGCCCCGGGGCGGGCGCGCGTGCGTTTCGCGCCCATCACCCGTCCGACGCGCCCGGAGTTCCGCAACGGTGCGCCGTACACCCCTGAAGTGCGCAAAGGTACGGGAAGCAGCGTCGCAGCCCGCACGGAAGGAAGCACATGAGGGTCGAACTCCCGCCGGAGCCCGTCCACTTCGTCAACCGGCACGACGAGCGCGAGCGGGCGCTGCGCGCGGTGGCCGAGCGAACGTTCCGGTCCCGCCCCGCCCTGGTGTGCCTGAGGGGCCCGGCGGGCCTGGGCAAGTCCGAACTCGCCTATCTGCTGGCCCGATCCGTGCGGGACGAGCACCCCGACGGCGTCCGGACCATCGACCTCGACAGGTTCCGGCTCGACGGCGTCGTCGACCCCGGCGATGTCCTGACGGAGCTGCTGGAAAGGCTGGGAGTGGATCCCGGCCACGTCCGGCAGGGGTTCGACGGGAAGAGCCGGCAGTACTGGGACAAGACGGCCGGGATGGGCTTCGTCCTCGTCCTGGACAACGTCCGGTACGCGTCCGAGGTCGCCCCGCTGCTGCCCGCCTCCGGCGCCTGCACCGTGATCCTCACGAGCCAGGGCCCGCTGTACGACCTCGACGACGGCGACCTCGTGGACCTGCCCCTCGCACCGCTGGGCGACGCGGCGGCGGGGGAACTGCTCCGGCAGGTCGCGCACGACCACCGCCTCGCCGCGGATCCGGCGGCGGTCCGCGCGCTGCTGAAGCTCTGCGAAGGGCTGCCCACGGCCCTGCACGTCGCGGGACGCTGGATCCGGGCCCATCGCCTGCGCCCGCTGCCCCGGCTCATAGAGGAACTGCGCAGCGACTGGACGGACCAGGGCATCCCGGAGGTCGACCGGATCTGGGACGCGGTGTACAGGACACTGGACACCCCGGCCGCCACGCTGTACCGGCTGCTGCCGTACCACCCGGCGGCCAGTTTCACGGTGGACTCGGCCACCGCCCTGCTGGGGCTGGGCGGCGACCACGGCCTGGCGGCCCTCGAGGAGCTCGACCGGGTCGGCCTGCTGGACCTGCGCGACCCCGCCGGACGGCTCCGGCTGCCCGGCCCGCTCCATGCGCACGCCCGACGCCGCGCCCGCAGCGACGCAGAGCCGGGCGAGGCCGACGCGGCACGGCAGAGGCTTCTGGGCTGGTACGTCCGGCAGGCCCAGCGGGCCGACCTGTTCGGCGCGGGCTCCCGCCTCGTCGTCGCAGCGAGAGTCGGGGACCTGCCCGACACCACCCCCGACACGGCCGCCCTCCTCGACCCCGCCGGAGCCACGGGCGAAGCCGACGCCACGGCGCGCAAGGAAGGCGCCCTGCGCTGGCTGGCCGAGGAACGGCACGCCCTGTTCGGCTGCCTGCGCCTGGCGCACGCGCTCGGCCACGACGCCGAGGCCGTCGCCCTCTCCGAGGCGATCTGGACGTACGCCCTCGACCACCCGGGCCAGACCGAGGTCGTCGAGGTGCAGCGACTCGCCGTCGACGCCGCCGTGCGGAACGGGAACCCGCGCTGGATCGTCCGCACCCGCTGCCAGCTGGCCCGCGCCCTGTGGGAGACCGGCGCCCATGACGCGGCGGGACAGGAACTCGACCACGCCGAGGCCGCGGCAGGGCTGCTGAACGCGACCGAGCGGCGGGACCGGAAGCTGACCGCCTCCGTCATCGAGTTCCAGGGCCTGCTCACCGGGCTGCGCGGCGACTGGACGACCGCCGTGGACCGCTTCGCCGCCTCCCGGGACATCCACGTGGCCATCGAGAACGCGTACGGCGTCCTGCTCCAGACCTACCGGATGGGTGAAGCCCTCACGCACCTCGGTGACCTCGGCACCGCTCGCGACCTCCTGGACGAGGCCCACGCGTCGGCCGCGGAACTGGGCCGCGAGCGCATGACGCGGCGCACCGGCTTCGCCCTCGCCGAGGTGCTGCTCCGGCAGGGCCGGTACGCCGAGGCACGACCGCTCTACGCGGCCTCGCTCGAAGGCGCGCACGGCCGGGACTCCGTGCACGACGTCGCCCGCGTCCACGACGCGCTCGCCGTGCTGGACGACGCGGACGGACACCCCGACGACGCGGAGCGCCACCGTGCGCAGGCCCGCGAGATCCGCCGCCGCAACGGTCTGGAGCAGCCGGAGGGCTGAGCACCGGTGAGTTTCGCCGCCGAGCGGGGTCGGTACCCATGTCACGCCCGCCCCGCCTGAACCGCGCCGATGGAAGGAACACCGTGCAGCACCAGCAGCTCCTGAAGGTCCAGAACTTCAACGTCTCCAGCGACGGCTACGGCGCCGGGGAGAACCAGAGCCTCGAACGGCCCTTCGGGCATGCCGACCCGGGGACGATGTTCGCCTGGGCCGGTGCCACCGCGAGCTGGCCCAACCGGACGGACCCCGGCGGCAGCCGTGGCCTCGACGACTATCTGACCAGGGACTTCCACCACAACATGGGCGCCGAGATCATGGGGCGCAACAAGTTCGGACCGCAGCGGGGACCGTGGGAGAACCTGGACTGGGAGGGCTGGTGGGGCGAGGAGCCGCCGTTCCACACCCCCGTGTTCGTCCTGACCCACCACGTCCGCCCGTCGATCACGCTGTCCGACACGACGTTCCACTTCGTCGACGCGGACCCGGCCACGGTGCTCGCGCAGGCCAAGGAGGCGGCGCGGGGCAAGGACGTGCGGCTCGGCGGCGGCGCGCAGACGATCCGTGAGTTCCTGGACGCCGACCTGATCGACACCCTGCACGTGACGGTCTCCCCGGTGAAGCTCGGCGCCGGCTCGCGCCTGTGGGAGTCGCCCGACGAGCTTCTCGACCGCTACCACTGCGATGTCGTGCCCAGCCCGAGCGGCGTCACGCACCATCTGTTCTGGCGCAAGTGACCTGAGCGGCACTACAGCTCCTGGCGGGCCTCCGCGTCCGTGGCGGACCTGAGCCGAACGGGGTAGGCCCGTTCACCGATCAGGCAGGTCAGGTGGACGGGCTCCGTCGTCACCGGGGGCCGTCCGGGTGTGGCCAGGTGGACGTGTGCGGCCGACACCGCCGCGGCAGGATCGACCCGCACCAGCCGCCGCCCCTCCTCCGTGAGCGCCCCGACCTCGACGACGTACGGGTGTTCCCGCCCGCGCATCCGCAACAGCCATGCGTCGTCCGGGAGTTCGGCGGCGGCCGTGCGGCAGCCCGGGTACGCGGCGAGGGTCTCCCGCGCCCAGCCGTCCGCGGTCCACGTGACCCGTGCCGACCCGCCGGAGGGCCGGAGATCGCGGCGCCGGAACAGCAGACCCGCCGACCGGACCTGCCGCTCGGTCGCTGCCCCGTGCTCCGCCGCGAGGTGATGGCCCGGAGCGCCCGCCCCGGCCGGGCGGCGCGCGACGCGGATGCCGTGGACGGTGGACTCGGCCGCCACGTCGAAGGCCGTCGGCACGCGCGGCGCGGGTGCGGGATCCGGCAGCGGGGCGGCGTCGTGCCGTCCCGGACGCGGGGTGAGATCGAGCAGGTCGTACAGCTCCACGCCCAGCCGGCGCAGGGCCTCGCCCTCGTGGGCGAAAGCCGCCCGTGCCGCCTCCCGTACGGGTTCGAGGCGGCAGGCGGCGAGCGCGCCCACGAGCTCTGCCGGGTCGCTCGCCTCCGGGATGCGGTCGAGGAGGTGTCCCATGGGGCTGTCCGGGATGAGCTCGCCGCCGCCTCGACCTGTCGCGGCCATCGGGCGGGCGCCGGTGGCCGCGAAGTACAGCGCCGTCGATCCGTGGTCGGTCACGAGGGCGTCCGCGGCGATCAGTACGGCGCCCCATTCCTCGCGGGGGTGCGGCAGGACGAGTCCGGCGGCGAGGGCCGGTTCGAGGCGCTGACCGAGCTCGTACGGGCCGAGGCGGCTCCATTCGTTGGGGTGGACGATGAGGGCCAACTGATATTCGTCGTGGGGGAGTTCGGCGGCGAGCCGGGCGGGGAGGTCGGGGTGCCGGCCCAGCAGGGAGTGCGGGCCCCAGGTGGAGGTGAGGGCGATCAGGGTGCGCGGGCCGGTGCGCAGCGCCGCCCGGTAGCGGTCGCGGCGCGGGCGCGAGGCCAGGAGGCGGTCGAGCGTCGGATCGCCGATGACCTCGGCGCGGCGCGCGGCCTCGGGGGCGGCGGCCGTGAGCCGGGTCAGCTGGTCCGGGTGGGCCAGCGCGTACAGGGCGAGCGGCGCCGTGTCGTCGGCCGCATCGACGGGGGCCGGGGTGAGGAAGGCGGGGTCGAGTCCGGACGCGGAGTCGGCCGAACCCTCGGACGGGATCGCCTTGTTGAATCCGGCGCCGTGCGGGAGGAGGACACGCGGGCCGGGCAGCCGCGCGGGGTCGCCCTTCGGGCCGGCGGCGAGGACGAGATCGTAGGAACGGCCGAGCGCCTCGCTCCACGGGAGGACGCGCCCGCCCACGGCCTCGACGGCGGACAGCACGTCCGTGCCGAACTCCGAGCCCGGGATCAGGGTGAACAGACGCGTGATGCGCTCGTCACCGGAGAGGGCCGGCAGCGCGTCCAGAAGCCGGTGCAGCGCGACCGTGGACCGGACCGCGAGCAGCACGGTGCGGTGCCCGTCGCCCGTCGCCCGTCGCCCGTCGCCCGTCGCCCGTCGCCCGTCGCCCGTCGCCCGTCGCCCGTCGCCCGTCGCCCGTCGCCCGTCGCCCGTCGAAGTCTCCATCCTAGTGGGAGGGCTCGCGTCAGGAGGGAGGTTTTCGCAGGTCAGAGCAGGTTTCTCGGGGTCGGTCGGCGGCATGGGGTGATCCTACCGTCGCACGATCACGGAAAACGGGGCGCGGCCGGGCGCCGGGCGGAGAGGATGGCCGCATGAGTGAGTGGGCAGTCGCACTGATCGCCGCGGGGGCGGCACTCGCGGGCAGCGTCGTCACCGGCTGGTACGGGCGCTCCGCCGGCATCCGGCAGGCCGAGGCGGCCCGGCACGCGGGGGAGCGGCAGGCGGACGCGCTGCTCGCGTCGGTCCGGCTGACGCTGTCCGGCGAGGCGCGGCTGCGCGCGCAGGAGCTGCGGCGGCGCACGTACACGGAGTTCCTCGCCGCGGCGGACGACCGGCTGCTCGCCGAGCGCACCGGGCGCGGGCAGGCCGGCGACGAGGCGGCTCTGCACCGGGCGGCGGGCGCCGTCGAGCTGGAGGGCCCGGACGAGGTCGCGGAAGCCGCCCGCGCCCTGGTCGCCGCGCTGCGCCGGCACGCCGCGCCCGACGATCTGCGGGACACGAAACGGCAGTTCACCGAGGCCGCGCGGACCGCTCTGGGGACGCCGGCCCCGTAGCGGTCGGGGGTCCGGTCCCGTATTGATCACTCCATGGGTTCAGCCTATTGATCACTCCGGTGATCACTTCGAACCCCCGCACGTACGTCCTACGGGCGATGGTGGCGAGCGTCACAGCCCGGCAGGATCGACCCATGCACGTACTCCTTCTCGGAGGAACCTGGTTCCTCGGCAGAGCAGTTGCCCGCCACGCCCTCGCAAACGACTGCGAGGTCACGACCTTCAACCGGGGACAGAGCACCCCGTATCTGCCCGGAACCCTCGCGGTCCACGGCGACCGCGCCAGCGCCGACGACTTCGAACGGCTGGCCCGGTACGGCCCGTGGGACGTCGTCATCGACACCTCCGGGTCCGACACGGCGCCCCGTCACGTCCTCGCCGGCGCCCGGGCGCTCGCCGAGGTCACCGACCGGTACATCTACGTCTCCAGCGTCAGCGTCTACCGGAACTGGGACGCGGGTGTGCTGACCGAGTCCTCCGCCACGTACGACACACCGGCCGACGCCGGGCCCGAGTACTACGAAGGGCTCGACGCCGCCGTGCAGGACGGGATGCGCAAGGCGGGCTGCGAGCGGGCGGTGACCGAGGCCTTCGGCGCGGACCGCACCACGATCCTGCGGCCCGGCTCGATCCTCGGCCCCGGCGAGTACATCGGGCGGCTGCCGTGGTGGCTGCGGCGGTGCGCGCGCGGCGGCGAGATCCTCGCGCCCCGCGAACCGGAGCGCCCGGTGCAGCCGATCGACGCGCGGGACGTCGCCGCGTTCGCCGTGTCCGCGCCGGCCGGGGTCTTCAACGTGACCGCGCCGCGCGGCCACGCCACGATGCGGGACCTGCTGACGTCCTGCCTCGACGCAACGGGGCATCAGGGACGGCTCGTGTGGACCTCCGAGGAGGTGCTCGCGCGGCACGGGGTGCGGGGGCGGACCGAATTGCCGCTGTGGCCCGGGACGGACGGTGTGGTCGATGTGAGTGCCGCGCTGGAGGCCGGGCTGACGTGCCGTCCGCTCGACCGGACCGTGGCCGACACGTGGGCGTGGCTCCGGGACGGGGCGGATTCCGTCGCCGGGCAGCAGGCGGGGTGGGAGCGGCACGGGATCGCGCCGGACAAGGAGGCGGCGATTCTGGCGGAGGTCGGCCTGAGCGGGTAGCTCCGCTCGGGGCGGGGGCGCCCACTCGTCTGCCGGGTGCCCCTGACCGGGCGGCTCTCCCGCCGTCGTGGCCGGTCGCGCAGTTCCCCGCGCCCCTGAAATGCCTGGCGCTGCGCGCCGCATTTCCCCGATGAGGGCTGAGCAGCAGCGCTGCTCAGCCCTCATCTATGAGGTGCGCCCGAAGGGCATGCACCTCAGGGGCGCGGGGAACTGCGCGACCAGCCCCCACCGGGGGAGAGTCAGACGACCGCCCCCGTGCCGCCCCGCACCTCCCGTGCCCCGCGCCGCGGAACAGGCGCGGCCGGGGCGCGGGACTCCAAGGTCACCGCGAGGGGCACCGCGGTGAACACCGTCGAGGCCATCCCGACCACGACCCCCGCGATGAGCGCGAGCGAGAAGTCCGCGAGCGAGTCACCCCCGAGCACCGCCAGCGCGGCCAGGACGAACAGCGCCCCCATCCCCGTGTTCACGGTCCGCGGCAAGGTCTGCACCACCGCCTTGTCGGCGGTCCGCTCCAGGCTCGTGCGCGGGTCGCGCCGCCGTGCCTCCCGCACCCGGTCGAACACCACCACCGTGTCGTTGACCGAGTACCCGATGACCGTGAGCAGCGCCGCCAGGAACACGCTGTCGACCGGCTTGCCCAGCCACGCGAAGAGGCCGACCACGATCAGCACGTCGTGCGTCATCGCCGCGACGGCCGCCGCCGCGAACGTCCACCGGAACCGGACGCTCAGGTACGCCAGTTGCGCGAGCACCGCGATCCCCAGCGCGATCAGGGCCTTCGTGCGCAGCTCGTCCCCGAGGCTCGGGCCGATCATCTCGTCCCGTTCCACGGTGACCTCGCCCCCGTGCCGGGCCAGCGCCTCCTTCACGTCCTGCTGCTGGTCGTCGGACAGTTCCCCGGTGCGTACGGAGATGGCGCCGTCGCCCGACTCCTGCACCACGGCGCGCGGGAACCCCGCGTCCGCCACCGCCGTGCGCGCCGTGTCCACGTCGACCGAGCGGGCGGTGCTGTACTCGACCATCCGGCCGCCGGTGAACTCGACGCCGAAGTCCAGGCCCCGTACGAGGATCCCCGCGACCGCGACCACCACGAGCAGCGAACTGACACCCAGCCAGCGGCGCCGCCGGCGGACGAGACGCGGATCGCGGCGGGCCAGCCAGGCGCGGACCCGGCCGGTCGTCGTCACACCCGTGAGGGAGGGGCGCCGGCGGACGGCGGCGCGGCGCAGCGCGAAGTCGGCGAGGACCCGGGTGACGACCAGGGCCGACACCATCGACGCGAGGACACCGATCGACAGGGTCACGCCGAAGCCCTTCACCGGGCCCGTCGCGAAGAGGAACAGCAGGCCCGCCGCGAGCAATGTCGTGACGTTCGAGTCGACGACCGCGCTCCACGCCTTGCCGAAGCCGCGCGTCACCGACGTGTCGAGCACCGCCGACGACTTCGTGCGCGAGCCCAGATACTCCTCCCGGGCCCGCTCGAAGACCAGGACGTTCGCGTCGACCGCCATCCCGATCGCGAGCACGAACCCGGCGAGCCCGGGCAGCGTCAGTGTGGCGCCCAGGGCGACCAGGGCCGCGTAGGAGATCAGTCCGTACAGGGCGAGGGCGACGGTGGCGAGGGCGCCCAGGAGGCGGTAGACGACGACGATGAACAGTGCGGTCAGGGCGAGACCGATGAGGGCCGCGTGCGTCGAGGCCTCGATGGCGTCGGCGCCGAGCGTCGGGCCGACGGTCCGCTGCTCGACCACGTCGACCGGGACCGGGAGGGCGCCGCCCTTCACCAGCGCGGCCAGGTCCTGGGCCTGCTGCTGCGTGAACCCGCCGGTGATCTGGGTGTCGCCGCCGGTGATGCCGGTGCGGCACGGGACGGACGGGTTCATGCTCGGAGCGGAGACGATCCGGCCGTCGAGGACGATGGCCACGCGCCGCTCCGGCGAGCCCTGCGGGGCGCAGGCGGCCTCGCCGGTCAGCCGCGCCCACGCGGCCGTCGCGTCCTTGCGGAAGTCCAGGGCGACGGTCCAGCCCGCCATGGTCTGCTGGTCGAGGACGGCCTCGGCGTCCCGGACACCGTCGCCGCTCAGGGCCGGTTCGGCGAGCCGGAGGAAACCGCCTCCGCCGTCGGGGTCGCGCAGGGTGCGCCGGTCGTCCTTCGCGGCCTTGCCGACGGTGCCGGTGACGGCGTGGACGGTGAGCTGGGCGGTGCGGCCGATCACCTCGGCGGCCTCGCGCGGGTCCTGGACCCCGGGCAGTTCGACGATGATCCGCCGCTCCCCGGACCGGGACAGGGTCGGCTCGGCGACACCGAGCGCGTCGACCCGGCGGCGCAGCACTTCGAGGGCGCGGTCGGTGGCCTCCGCGTCGGCCTTGAGTTTCGTGTCGGGCGCGTCCTTCGTCTCCAGGACGATCTGGGTGCCGCCGCGCAGGTCGAGGCCGAGGCGGGCGGACTGGGTGAGGGCGATGGCGAGGGACGCCGCGATCACCGCGAGGGCGATCAGCGCACGCCACAAGGGCATGCGGGAATGCTTACGGGACATGACTGCTCCACGGCAGGAAGAAGTGAGGCGCGGCCGACCCTGAGGTCAGGCGCGGCCTGAGGTGACGTCACTGCGTGGAGGTGCGGGCGGGGCGCGGGGCCCGGCCGTGTCGTGCGTGTGCCGCGCCGTGCCCGGGACGGGTTCGGTCCCGGCGTCGGTGCGCCCCGGCAGCGTGCGCGCCGGGAGTGCGCCGGCGGTGGACGTGACCAGACCGGGCTTGTGGTGCCAGGGCACCTCCGGCGGCGTCCCGCGCGCGACATGCCCCGACAGCACGGCATGGAACCCGGACCCGTCCGGCCCATGCCCCTCCCAGGAGGCCGCGGCGGCAGTCGCCGGCGACGTCCCCGGGCCGGCGGCGGGTACCGCGGTGCCCGGCACGAGCAGGGCGAAGAGGGACAGGAGCGCGGCCGAGGCGAGCGCGACGACGACCCGGGCCCGCGGGCGGCGGCCCTGGGTAGGACGAGGTCTGGGTACGGCCCTGCCCGCACGCGGCAGGGAAGAGGATCCGTCGGCGCGTGACATCCGGGCGGACGCGGCGCTCACCGGTCGGCCCGGCTGCGCCTCAGGCGGGGCCGCCGGACAGCCGGCGCGCGCGACGGGCGCGGGGGCGGAGCGGGCGTGACTGCGCACCGTCGCCTCCCCGTTCGTCGTCTCGTCCGGTCGTCCGTGGGTGTACCGCTCCGGACAGGCTAGGCGACACGGAGGGGCGTCGGGAGCCGTGGTCAAGGAGAGCGCGTCGGGGGGCCTTTGGAACCGGCGGTCGGAGGCGGGTGATAGGGATAGCGGTGTTCAGCACCACGCGTGACCGGAAGGAACGACAGCCTGTGACCGCCGAAGCCGACGCCCCCGTACTCCTCAGCACCCGGGGCCGGGCCGCCCACATCACGCTCAACCGGCCGCGCGCGCTGAACTCCCTCACGCCCCCGATGATCGACAGCGTCGCCGCCGCGCTCGACGCCTGGGAGCACGACCCCGCCGTCGAGACCGTCGTGATCAGCGGCGCGGGGGAGCGCGGCCTGTGCGCGGGCGCCGACATCCGCCTCTTCCACGACGACGCGCGCAGCGGCGACGGCACCCGGTCCGAGGCGTTCTGGCGCGCCGAGTACCACCTCAACGCCCGGATCGCGCACTACCCGAAGCCGTACGTCGCCGTGATGGACGGGATCGTCATGGGCGGCGGCGTCGGACTCTCCGCCCACGGCAGCCTCCGCATCGTCACCGAGCGCTCCCGGGTCGCCATGCCGGAGGTCGGCATCGGCTTCGTCCCGGACGTCGGCGGGACCCACCTCCTCGCGCACGCCCCCGGCGAACTCGGCACCCACCTGGCGCTGACCGGCGACTCCGTCGGCGCCGCCGACGCGCTGCTCTGCGGCCTCGCCGACCACTTCGTGCCGGCCGCCGCGCTGCCCGACCTCCTCGACGAACTGGCGTCGGCGCCCGCCGCCGAGGTCGTGGCCCGCCACGCGCGCCCCGCACCCGAAGGCGTCCTCGCCGCTCAGCGCCCCTGGATCGACGCCTGCTACGCGGCCGACACCGTCGAGGAGATCGTCGACCGGCTGCACGCGTACGGCGACCCGGTGCCCAAGGAGGCCGCCGAGACACTGCTCGCCCAGTCGCCCACGTCCCTCAAGGTGACCCTCGCCGCCCTCCGCCGCGCCCGCGCCTTCGACACCCTGGAGCAGGCCCTGGACCAGGAGTACCGGGTGGCCTGCGCGGCCCTCGCCACGCCCGACCTGCCCGAGGGCGTGCGGGCCCGCATCATCGACAAGGACCGCAACCCGCGCTGGTCCCCGGCCACACTCGCCGAGGTGACCGAGGCCGAGGTGGAGCGCCACTTCGCCCCGCTCGGTGCGCGCGAACTCGGCCTCGCCGGAGGCCTCGGCTAACCGCGCTCGGCCGCACTGCGCAGCACACAGAACTCGTTGCCCTCGGGATCGGCGAGGACCGCCCAGCCCGTCCCGTCGGGAGCGCGGCGGTCCCCGACGAGCGTGGCGCCGAGACCGAGGAGCCGGTCCACTTCACGGTCGCGCGTGGTGTCGGGGCGCAGGCACAGGTGGACCCGGTTCTTGACGGTCTTGGGCTCCGGCACCTGGTTGAAGTACAGGGCCGGGCCTTCCGGGAGCAGCACCCGGGTCTCGCGGGCGCCGGGGCCGTCCTCCGGATCGAGCGCGCCGCCGGTCACCTCGCTCCAGAACCGCGCCAGTTCGTACGCGTCCGCACAGTCGATCGCCACGTTCTGCACCACCGAGATCATGGACGCGATCCTGTCACGGCCCGCGCGGCCGGAAACCGACGGCTCCCGGCGGCCGACACGCGCACCGGTGGACCCGCGCGCCCCGGGGCCGGGATCATGGGGGCGCCGTCGCCCACCGGCCCCAGGAGAGGACCCCCGTGCCCCGCGACCACTGGCTCCAGCAGATCCGCCGCCTCGACCCGGAGAAGGACTTCGAGGAGATCTACCGCATCAGCACCGCGCACGAGTTCCCCTGGGACACGATGCAGGCCCTGGGCTTCGCCCTGTACCGCACGTACGCGGTGCCGAGCATCGGCCGACTCCTGCGTGACACGGGGGAGTTCACGGCGCGCCCGCAGAAGCGCTACGACGACACGGTGCTGATCCTCGACGCGCCGGGCGAGCACGGCCTCGACTCGCCGCAGGGGCGCGAGGCGATTCGCCGCATGAACCAGATGCACCGCGCCTACGACATCTCCAACGACGACTTCCGGTACGTGCTCGCCACGTTCGTCGTGGTCCCCAAGCGCTGGCTCGACGACTACGGCTGGCGGCCCTACTCCCGTCACGAGGTGCGGGCGGCGACCCATTACTACCGGGCCCTCGGCGCCCGCATGAACATTCGCGACATCCCGGAGACCTTCGAGGAGTTCGAGGCGCTCATGGAGGACTACGAGCGCCGCCACTTCACGTTCGACGACGGCGGGCACGCCATCTCCGAGGCGACCCTGGACCTGATGGCGTCCTGGTACCCGGGCCCACTGGCCCCGCTGATGCGCAAGGCCTCGCTGTGTCTGATGGACGCCCCGCTGCGCGCCGCGTTCGGCTACGCCGACCCGCCGCCCGCGCTGGAACGCACCGTGCGCGGCGGGATGCGGCTGCGCGGCCGTCTCGTGCGGCTGCTCCCGCCGCGCCGCACACCGCAGTTCGCCCGCCAGAGCTCCAACGTCCGCGGCTACCCGAACGGTTACCGGGTCGCGGAGCTCGGCACCTTCCCCCAGGGCTGCCCCGTGCACGAGCGCGAGGAGCAGAACTAGGGGGTCTGGGTGATCAGCCGGCTCGTCGTGACGGCACGGACGCCGTCCGGCGCGTTGTCCGCCGTGAGCGTCAGCGGGCCGGACACGGCCGTGCCGGCCGGTGCGTACCCGGCCGGGGCCGCCGTCTCCCGCCAGTAGTACGTGCCGAGGCCGACGGCACTGGAGCAGAGCCCGGAGCCGTCGGTCGTGCAGGTCCCGCCGACCTTCGTGTCGGGTCCGGCGCCGGACGTCTGGAGGCCGGGCGCCTTGTTGGTTTCCCGCCACAGTTCGAACTCGGCGCCGGGGAGGGCGAACCCGGTCGCGGCGTCCTTCTTGAGCACGCTCACCCGGCCCACCCGGTAGGACGCGCCGGAGCAGTCCGGCAGCTCGCCGAGGAACGGCCGGCTGTGGAACCGCGGTCCGCCGTCGGGGCTCTTGTCGCCGGTGTGCGTGAGCGAGCCGGCCGTGAGGAAGCGCCCGTCGACCTCGGCGGCCGACACTCTGGCCATGGAGTTCTGCTCGCCGATCAGGACGCTGCCCTCGATCCGGCCGCCGCCCGTGAGCGTCACGTCGGTGGCGTCCGGGAAGTTCCACAGGAGACGGTCCCGGTGGGCGTCGAGTCCGGCGGCGGCGCCGTCGGTGTGGAGTGTGCGGTGCGTGCCGCGGACGTTGACCAGGATCGTCGCGCCGTCGGGGATCCTGGCGAAGGACAGGTCCGCCGGGCCGTCGTCCGCCCCGGCCAGGTCGAAGTCGACGTCGAACACCTGGAGGCGGGAGCCGCCGTCGCCGGTGAGGACGATCCGCCCGTCGGAGGCCCGCACGGCGGTACCCGTCGCCGCGCGCGGCGTGCCGCCGGGCCGGGCGTAGCAGCGGCTCACGCCGGTGAACTCGTCGCGCCACCGCGCGTACCGTGCGACGGCGGAGGTGTCCCGGACGACGCTCCGGGCGTCGACCTCGCCGGTGACGGCCCCGGCGTGCCGCACGGCACCGGACCCGGCCAGGAGGCGCTGCCCGCCGGCCACGGTCACGTCGCCGCCGGTCGTCAGGAGGTCGGGGCCGGTGCCCGGAGCCCCGAGCGAGTAGGCCCGGTCCGTGCCGGACCGGTTCATGTCGAAGTCGCCGAGGACGACGGCGGGCCCCTCGGCCCCGGCGGCGCCGCCCCGGACCAGGAGATCGCCCCCGGCGAAGAGCGCGACGCCACTGTCACGGCCGCCGGGCAGCGGGGCCGCCGCGGCGGCCGGACCGAGCGCGAGGAGCGGGAGCGCCCCGGCGAGCACCGCGCACGCCAGACCCGTCGCGCGCACCCGGGAGCGCCGGGCCGCCCCGCGCGGGGAGAGAACGGTGGAGAGGACAGTCATACGGTCGAGAATCGGCCGGTCCGCGCCGGGGCCGCGGCTGCCACTCCGTGAGGACACGGGAACGGATCAGTGGCTCAGGGTGCCTTGGGCAGGACTTCGCAGAGCGTGTCCAGGGCGGCCGCGAAGCCGTGGTCCGGGGGAGTGCCGTAGCTGATGACCAGTCCGTCGCGCGGCGGCATCGCGCTGTCCGGATGGCGGTAGGCGTGCAGCCCGTCCAGGGCCAGGCCCGCCCGCCGGGCCGCGCGCAGCGCCGACTCCTCGGTCCCGGGCGGGAGTTCGAGGACCGCGTGCAGTCCGGCGGCGATGCCGCTCACCCGGACGTGCGGGGCGCGCTCGGCGAGCGTGCGCACGACCAGGTCGCGGCGGCGCCGGTAGTGCTGCCGCATCCGCCGCAGATGCCGGTCGTACGCGCCGCAGGCCAGGAAGTCGGCGAGGGTCAGCTGGTCGACGACCCCGGACCACATCTCCCGCGGCCCCTTCGCCGCCACCACCGCCTCGGCCAGCGGGCCCGGCAGCACCATCCAGCCGAGCCGCAGCGCGGGGGACAGGCTCTTGCTGGTCGAGCCGAGATAGGCGACCCGGTCGGGGTCGAGGCCCTGGACGGCGCCGACCGGCTGGCGGTCGTAGCGGAACTCCCCGTCGTAGTCGTCCTCGACGAGCAGGCCGCCGTGCGAGCGTGCCCAGTCGACGACCGCCGCCCGGCGCTCCGGGTGCAGCGGACCGCCCGTGGGGAACTGGTGCGCCGGGGTGAGCAGCAGGGCCTCGGCGCCGCTGCCCGCCAGCTCGTCGACGCGGGCGCCGTGCGCGTCCACCGTCAGCGGGACGGTGCGCGGGCCGGCCCGTTCGGCGAGGCCGCGGTGGAAGGAGAGGCCGTAGGACTCCACCGCGAGCGGGCCGCGCAGGACGCCGCTCAGCAGGGACAGGGCGTGCGCGAAGCCGGAGCAGACCACGATCCGGTCGGGCTCGGTGCGTACCCCGCGCGCCCGGCCCAGATACTCGGCGAGCGCCGCCCGCAGCTCGGGCCGCCCCCGCGGATCGCCCACGCCGAACGCGTCGTTGGGGGCCGTCGCCAGGGCGCGGCGCGCCGAGGTGGCCCAGGCGGAGCGGGGGAACGAGGACGCGTCGGGCGAGCTGGGCATCAGGTCGTGCAGGACCCGCGGCCGTTCGGGCCGGCCCGGCCGCTGCGCCGGGGCGGCGCGGTGCGGGGTGCCGCGCGGCGCCACCTGGGTGCCCGAGCCCTGCCGGGCCGACAGCCAGCCCTCCTCGACGAGTTCGGCGTAGGCGGTGGCGACCGTGTTGCGGGCGATGCCGAGATCGCGGGCCAGCGTGCGGTACGGGGGAAGGCGGGTGCCGGGGGCGAGCCGCCCGGAGCGGACGGCCTCGCGCAGCGCGTGCATGAGCCGGACCCGCAGACTGCCCTCCCCGGACAGCTCCAGATGGAGATCCGTACCGGGGACCTCGGGCGCCGCGGGGCGGCCCGCCGCCTCCCTGGTCTCTGTCATGATCACGGACCCTACCTGTCGGTCAGGACTCCAGTTCGCCTAGGAAACGGCGTATCGCTTCGTACAGGACCCCGGGGTGTTCGAGGTGGACGTCGTGGCCCGCGCCGGGGACGCTCAGCGCGCGCACGTGCGGGCGCGCCGCGAGCAGGGTGTCCGCCTCGCCGGGCGCGATGATGCCGTTCTGTCCGAGCACCACGAGCGTCGGGCAGGTGACGGCCGACCACTCGGTCCAGAACGACCGCTCGGCGATCTCCGCGAGGGACGCGACCATCACGTCGGCGTCGAACCGCGGCCACCAGCCACCGTCCCGCTCCTCGAGCCCCCGCGCCCAGCCCTCGCCGACCGGGCCGCCGCCGAGGAACTCCACGGCCGCCGCGCGGGACGGGAACGGGGTCGGCCAGGACTCCAGCCAGCCGCCGATCTCGGCCTGCACCCCCGCGTTCGGACCGCCCGCGCCCGCCTCGACGAGCACGAGCGCGTACGGCAGGTCCGGGTGCGCGGCGGCGGTGAGCAGCGCCGTGTGGCCGCCGAGCGACTGGCCCACCAGGACCGGCCGCTCCAGGCCCAGTTGCTCCACGACGGCGACGACGTCCGCGACGTACGCGGCGCGGGCCGTGTCCGCCGGGCGACGCTCACTGGCTCCGTGCCCGCGCTGGTCGACGGCGACCACCCGGTGCCGGGGGCCGAGCGCGTCGGCGAGGGCGTCCCACTCGCCGGAGTGTCCGGCCAGGCCGTGCAGCAGCACGACGGGACGGCCGTCGCCGCCCCGGTCCCGGCACACCAGACGCACCCCGTCGCGCACGACGACGCGCTCCGTCCACGATCCGGCGTCCCCCATGCCGGTTCCCCTCTCGGCTCAGGCCTTCTTGACCACGCTCGACTTGAGCTGCATGGCTCCGAAGCCGTCGATCTTGCAGTCGATGTCGTGGCCGTCCACGGCGTCCGCGATCAGGCGGATGTTACGCACCTTCGTGCCGGCCTTGATCCCCGAGGGGCTGCCCTTGACCTTGAGGGCCTTGACGACGGTCACGGTGTCGCCGTCGGTGAGCACATTGCCCACCGCGTCCTTGATGACGCCTTGGGCGTCAGCATCGCCGGACGCGGTGTCGCCGGCGGCGGGGGACCACTCGTGGGCGCACTCGGGGCACACGAGCAGCGCGCCCATCTCGTAGGTGTAGGCACTGGAGCACTGGGGGCAGGGCGGAAGCGATTCAGTCACCGGGGGAGTGTAGGTAGGGAGTCGCGGAATTGCGAAATTATGCAATTCGTTAGATGGTGAAGCGGTCGTCTCGGGAAGCTCCCGCATGCGGAAGCCCGGGAGGCGCGAGGGAAGTCCGGGCAGTTCAGGAGGGGAGTCACGTGTCGGTTCCGCTGTACCAGGCCAAGGCCGAGTTCTTCCGGATGCTCGGTCACCCCGTGCGGATAAGGGTCCTGGAGCTTCTCCAGGACGGCCCGACACCGGTACGCGACCTGCTCGCCGCCATCGAGGTCGAGCCCGCCGCGCTGTCGCAGCAGCTCGCCGTGCTCCGCCGCTCCGGCATCGTCAGCTCCCGGCGCGAGGGCGCCACCGTCGTGTACGCGCTCGCCGGCGGCGACGTCGCCGACCTGATGCGGGCCGCCCGCCGGATCCTCACCGAGATGCTCGCCGGACAGGGCGAACTCCTGGCCGAGCTGCAGGAGTCCGAGGTCGGTACCCGATGAAGCCGACCCGCCGCGCCCGGTCGCTGGTGGGCCGGGTCACCGCCCTGCTGCCGCACCGCGCCGACCTCACCGACCTGCGCCGCGATCCGCGCCGCGACCTGCTCGCCGGGCTCACCGTCGCCATCGTCGCGCTGCCCCTCGCACTCGGCTTCGGCGTCTCCTCCGGCCTCGGCGCGGAGGCCGGCCTCGCCACCGCCGTCGTCGCCGGCGCGCTCGCCGCCGTCTTCGGCGGATCGAATCTGCAGGTGTCCGGACCGACCGGTGCCATGACCGTCGTCCTGGTGCCGATCGCCGCCCGCTACGGGCCCGGCGGGGTGCTCACCGTCGGCCTCGTCGCCGGACTGCTGCTCGTCGCGCTCGCCCTGGCCCGCGCCGGCCGGTACATGAGCTACGTGCCCGCGCCGGTCGTCGAGGGCTTCACCCTCGGCATCGCGGGCGTCATCGCCCTCCAGCAGGTGCCGAACGCCCTGGGCGTCGACAAGCCCGAGGGCGACCGCGTCCTCGTCGTCACCTGGCGCGCCGTCGAGGAGTTCCTGAGCGCGCCCAACTGGACGGCCGTCGCCCTCGCCGGCGGCGTCGCCGTGCTCATGCTCGTCGGCACCCGGCTGCGGCCCACGGTCCCCTTCTCCATCGTCGCCGTCATCGCCGCCACCCTCGTCGCCCAGCTCGCGCACCTCGACGCGGCCCCGCCCATCGGGGACCTGCCCTCCGGGCTGCCCGCGCCCTCGCTCGCCTTCCTCGACCTCGGCGCGCTCGGCACCCTGCTGCCCTCGGCGCTCGCCGTCGCCGCGCTCGCCGCCCTCGAATCCCTGCTCTCCGCGTCCGTCGCCGACGGCATGACGGTCGGCCGCCGGCACGACCCCGACCGGGAGCTGTTCGGGCAGGGCCTCGCGAACATCGCCGCGCCCCTGTTCGGCGGCGTCCCCGCGACCGGCGCCATCGCCCGCACCGCCGTCAACGTCCGCACCGGCGCCGGATCACGCCTCGCCGCGCTCACCCACGCCGCCGTCCTCGCCGTGATCGTCTTCGCGGCCGCCCCGCTCGTCTCGAAGATCCCGCTCGCGGCCCTCGCCGGCGTACTGCTCGCCACCGCGATCCGCATGGTCGAAGTCGGCTCCCTGCGCGCCATGGCCCGGGCCACCCGCTCGGACGCCCTGATCCTCGTCCTGACCGCCGTCGCCACCCTCGCCCTCGACCTCGTCTACGCCGTGCTCATCGGGCTCGCCGTCGCCGGACTGCTCGCCCTGCGCGCCATCGCGGGGCAGGCCCGGCTCGACGAGGTGCCCCTCGACCAGGGCGACCACAGCGCCGAGGAACACGCGCTGCTGGCCGAGCACATCGTGGCGTACCGGATCGACGGACCGCTGTTCTTCGCCGCCGCCCACCGCTTCCTGCTGGAACTCGCCGAGGTCGCCGACGTGCGCGTCGTCATCCTGCGCATGAGCCGTGTGACCACCATGGACGCGACCGGCGCACTCGTCCTCAAGGACGCGGTCGAGAAACTCGGCCGACGCGGCATCACCGTCCTCAGCTCCGGCATCAGGCCGGGCCACCGCCGCGTCCTGGAGTCCGTCGGCGCGCTGCCCCTGCTCCTGGGCGACGGCCACGAGTACGCCACGACGCCCGAGGCCATCGCCGCCGCCCGAGCCCACCTGGAACACACCGGCGTCCTGCCCGCCCCGCGCGCGGTCGCCGTCGGCGAGGAGACGGTCCGATGAGCACCGGACAGGGCGCGACACCGCGCATGGTCGAGGTCTCCGGCGCGGAGGCCCTGTGGCTCCTCGAAGGCAGCAGCACCGGACGCCTCGTGTACGTACGCCGGGACCAGGCCGTCGTCCGGCCCGCCCGGCACCTGTGGGGCACGGGACGGCTCCTCGTGCGCGCGCCCGCCGCCGTCGGCGTCCTGCCCGACGCCGTCTCGTACCACGTCGACGAGGTCGACGAGAGGACCGGCGAGGGCTGGACCGTCACCGTGACCGGCCCCGTCGACACGGTCACCGAACCCCACGAGGCCGCCCACTACCGGCGCGTCCTGCCCGGCTGGACGCACGGACCGCACGACGCCGTGCTCCGCGTCCGTCCGCAGACCGTCACCGGCTTCCGGCTCACGGCCCCCGGAGCCGCCCGGTGAACACGCCGAACGGCGCCATGCCGCTGCGCCACGCCCTCACCGTGCCCGCCGAGGGCTCCGCCGTACGCCTCGCCCGCGAGACCGCGCAGATGGTCCTCGCCGAATGGGGCGTCAACCCGGGCCATCCCGCCGTGGACCCCGCCCTGCTGATACTCAGCGAGCTGGTCACCAACAGCGTCCGGCACGCCGCCGCGCTCGCCCCGACCCTCACGGTCGTCTTCGCGGCCGGCGCCGACTGTCTCGCGTTCGGTGTCCACGACCGGCACCCCGACCGGCCCTCGCTGCACGAGACCGCCGCCGGTTCGCCCGACGGCGGACTGGGCACCGTCATGGAGCTGACCCATGGTCTGGGCGGCAGCGCCGTCGTCCGCGGGGACGCGGACGGTCAGGGCAAGAGCATCTGGATCACCCTGCCCCTGTGACGCGCGCACCGGGGCCCGCCGTCGCGGCGGCGTACGAAAGGCAGTGGACGAGGACGATGACCATCGAATGGCGTTACCGCATCGAGCAGGACCTGGGCATCCTCTCCGTGTCCGGACACCTCGGCCCGGAGGCCGCCCACCGGTTCACCGGCGCCGTCGGCTGGGTCGTGGCACGCGGCTCCGGGCCCGTGGTCGTCGACCTGACCGAGCTGCGCGGCTGGTCCACCGAGGGGCAGCTGGCCATCGTCGCGGCCGCCCGCCGGCTCGCCGACTGCGGCCGGGCCATGGAGCTCGCGGCGATCCCGGCGGACGGCTCGCTCGTGCCGAGCGGCGACTGCCCCGCCATCCCCGTCCACTGCGATCTGCCCGCCGCGCTCGCCGCCCACGCGCCCCGCGACGGCGGCGCCGACGAGCCGCACGAGTGGCGCACCGAGGGCTGGGCCGGCTGACGCGCGCCCCGGCGCCGGGGCGCCGGTCCACGAGGCCGCCGGGACGCGCGAAGATAGGCCCATGGTGACGAATTCTGGGCGTGGGGACCGTGGCAGCCGGGGGCGCCGGCGATGAGCACACCCCTGTACCAACTCAAGGCCGAGTTCTTCAAGACGCTGGGCCATCCGGCCCGCATCCGCGTCCTTGAACTGCTGAGCGAGCGCGAGCACGCGGTCGCCGAGATGCTCCCCGAGGTGGGCATCGAACCCGCCCACCTCTCCCAGCAGCTCGCGGTGCTGCGCCGGGCGAACCTCGTGGTGACCCGCAAGGAGGGCTCGAACGTCCACTACTCACTGACCAGCCCTCACGTGGCCGAACTGCTCCGGGTCGCCCGCACCATCCTCTCCGGCGTCCTCAGCAACCAGGCCGAACTCCTCGCGGACCTGCGCTCGTCACCGGGCGAGCGGGGGCGGTCCCACTAGGCCGGACCACCCGCCCGGCGCCGCGGGTCAGGCCGGTGACTCAGGAGCGGTCGGCGAGCCTTTCCGCCATGGCCGTCAGCCGGTCCGTCGCGTGCGCCACCCCGAGTCCGTCCATGTAGTCGCGGACATGCACGATCCTGCCGTCGCGGACCCGGATCACGAGCAGCCCGGGGAAGTCGAAGGACTTGCCGGTCGTGGTGAAGGTCCCGGAGACGGTCTGCTCGACGACGAGCACCTCCGGGTCGGTGCTCTCGTGCACGACGACCTCGCGGATCTCCCGCGGCTGCGCCGGGCTCGCGCCCCAGGCCGCCCGGTAGCCCGCGCGCACCTCCTCACGTCCCTCGAAGCGCTCGGGCAGGCCCGGGAACAGGAACGGGAACTCGTGGACGGCGTCGACCTCGTACAGGTCGGCCAGGTCGTCCGCGGACTTGTCGAGCATGGCCCGGTGGTAGCGGGTGAGGATCTCGCGCGGGCCGAGACCGGCCGAGCTGGTGTGCGGCATGGCAGTGGGACTCCGTTCCATGGGTGGGCGTTCAACGAGCGCGGGCGTCGTTGACGAACGCGCCGTCGATCAGGATCGGTACGACCGGGGCCGTGTCGGGTTCCGTGGCGATCTCCACGTCCTCGCGGAAGCCGAGCAGATCCTCCTCGGCGAGCCGGAGCGTGCCGTCGGCCGCGCGCTCGCCGGCCGCGATCACCGCGACCGGTCGCTCCGGCGTGCCGAGGCCCTCGGCGGTGAGCCGGCGGCCGACCGCCGTCGCGTTGCGCAGACAGGACGCGACCACCAGGGTCCCGGGTCCGGCGGTGGCCGCGATGGTCGAGCCGTTGGGGGACGGGAGCACGAGCCGTGGGGTGAACGGCGCGCGGCGCAGCGAGGCCGGGGACAGCGACCACGGGGTGTCGGCGCCGAGCGCGCTCCGGCCGACGGCCAGCCGCGCCCCGACCCGCCGCGCGAACTGTGCCGCGCTCGTGTCCCGCCACCGGTACGGATACGCGCGGGTGCCCGCCGCCACGGCGACGGACACCGCCGTCGTGAATGACAACACGTCGACGACCACCAGGCAGGCGACGCGCGGGGCGAGGCGGGCCGCGCCGTCCGGGCCCCACGCGAAGTACACGCCGTGCCCGGCCGGTTCGGACTCAGCGGGCATGGCGGGGGTGGTCGCGGGCCGTGCGCTCGTTGCCCCTGCGGTAGTTGCCCGTCCAGCGGGCCATCACCAGCTGCGCGTCCCCGCTCTCGGCCTCCCGCACGAACCGCGCGGCCCGGTCCCCGCGCAGCACGGTCGCCGTGCGGTGGTGGTGCGTGATGCGTACGGTGCCGTCGGCCCGTTCCTCGTACGCGAAACCCTGCGGTGCGGGCATGCCTCGGGACCCCCCTTGTCGCGGAGCTCCATCGTGCCGGGCCGGTGCGCGGGGCGCGAGCCGTTATCCGGTGTGCGGGGACCGAGGGACGAGCAGGGCGTCGACGGCCAGGGCGCCCGTCGGTGACACCCGGACCGGGTTGAGCTCGATCTCGGCGAGGCCGGGGTGCGCCGTGAGCAGCCGGGAGACCGTCACGATCACCCCGGCGAGCGCCGTGACGTCGAGAGGCGGGGAGCCGCGCCACCCGTCGAACAGCGGGTGCAGGCGCAGCCGCCGCAGCATCGCCCGCGCCGTCGCCCCCGTGCACGGAGCCAGTTCGACCGCGAGGTCAGGATCGAGCTCGGCCCGGACCCCGCCCGCGCCGACCACCACGACCGGCCCGAACGACGGATCCCTCCGCGCGGCCACGAGCAGTTCCACCACCCCGGGTCTGCGGTCCATCTCCTCCACGACGAACCGGTGCGGGCCCAGATGGTCCACCATGTCGGCGTGCGCGGCGCCGAGTTCGGCCGCGTCGCGCAGCCCGGTGACGACACCGCCGTGCTCCGTCTTGTGCTCCAGCCAGTCCGCCTTGAGCACGAGGGGTGGGGTGAGGCCGGAGACGAGCGGGCCGGGGTCAGTGGTCCCCGGCGGCAGGGCGACGGCCCGAGGGAAGGGCACCCCGGCGCCGTCGAGCAGGCGGCGCGCCGCCCAGTACCCAGCGCCGAGGACGTCCGTGCCCGGTCCCACGCGCGGATCGCGGGCAGCGCCGGTGCCGGTGTCTGTGTCTGGGCTCGGGTCCGCGTCCACGCCCGACGATTCAGGAAGCGGCGCCCGGTGCAGCGGCGGTGCGGCCAGGCGTCGCGCCGTCGCCACCGACCGCAGCGCCCCCTCGACGTCCCGATACGTGGGCACGCCCGCGCCCCGCAACTCCCCGATGGTGACCGTGTCTTCGGCCATCGAGTGCACCACCACCGGCACCCCGCGTCCGGCCGCGATCGCGCCGAGGTCGCGTGCGGCGACGGACTCCGTCGGCTGGTGCGCGGGGATGTCCCGGCCGTAGCTGCCGAAGTAGCCGCTGAGCACGACGGCGTCCGCGACGCCGGCCGCGGCGGTCGCCGCCACCGTGGCGGCGTACGTGCTGAGGTCCTGCTCGCCCGCGCCCGCGAGGTCCACCGGGTTGGCGACGGCGGCCTGCGGCGGCAGGCGCCGGGCCAGGTCGTCCCGTAGGGCCGGAGGGAAGGGGATCACGTCGAGGCCGAGCCGGGCCGCGGTGTCCGCCGCGACCGCTGCCTGCCCGCCGCTGTCCGCCACGATCGCCACGCGCGGCCCGCGCACCGGACGGGAACGCATCAACAGCTGTGCGGTGTCCGCCAGTTGGGCCGGGGTGTCGACGCGGACCGCGCCCACCGCGCGGCACGCCGCGTCCACGACGTCGACGCCGGAGGTCATCGCGCCGGTGTGGGACAGGGCGGTGCGCCGCGCGGCGCCGCTGGCGCCCACGGTGAGGACGAGGACCGGCTTGCCCGCGCGCCGCAGCCGGTCGAGCGTGCCGAGCAGGCGCTCGCCGTCGCCGAAGCTCTCCAGGTAGAGGGCGACCACCCTCGTGGCGTCGTGGTCGACGAGGTCGTCGAGGACCTCCGCCGCCGTCACGTCGAGCTGGCTGCCCACGGACACGAACCGGGACACGCCGATCCGCGCCGACGCCGCCGCCCCGGCGATCTCCAGGCCCAACTGGCCGCTCTGCGACACCACCGCGAGGCCGCCCGGGGTGAACGAGCCCCAGGCCAGGCAGAGTTCGGCCGCCGCGTCGTACAGGCCCAGGCAGTTCGGCCCGAGCAGTCGCGTCGACGGCCCGGCCGCGACGGTCGCCGCGAGGGCCGGTTCGTCCGGGACGCCCGCGGTGATGGCGAGCAGGCCCGGCGCCCCGAGGGCGGTGGTCAGCGCGACCCCGTCGGCCAGCGCCGCCGCCGGGACCGCGAAGGCGACCAGGTCGGGCACTTCGGGCAGTGCGTCCAGGCCCCGGTGACAGGGGTGGCCGAGCACCTCGCCGCCCCGCGCGTTCACCAGGTGCACCCGCCGCCGGTGCCGGCCCGCGAGCGCCCCGCGGGCCAGCCAGTGCCCCCACTTCTCGGGCCGCTCGCTCGCCCCCACGACCGCCACGGAGCGAGGGTCGCGGAACACCCCGAGGCCGCTCACGGCTTCGCCAGGGCGCGGGAGACGATGAGCCGCTGGATGTCCGAGGTGCCCTCCTCGATCTCCTCCAGCTTGGCGTCCCGCATCCACTTCTCGGCCAGGTACTCCTGCGCGTACCCCCAGCCGCCCAGTGTCTGCACCGCCGCCCACGTGGCGAACATCGCGCTCTCCGAACCGACCAGCTTCGCCGTCGCCGCCTCGGCGGTCACCCGCTGCCCCGCGTCGAAGAGCCGCGCCGCCCGCATCGTCGCCAGATGGGCGCCGTCCGTGCGGACCGCCATGTCGGCGAGCCGGAACGCGACCGCCTGGTGCTCGATGATCGGGACCCCGAACTGCTCCCGCTCCCGCGCGTACCCCACGGCCAGGTCGAGCGCGGCCCGGCACAGGCCGGTGCAGGACGCGCCGATCAGGACGCGGGAGGCGTCGAAGGTGCGCATCAGGCCCGAGAAGCCCTCGCCCTCCGCGCCGAGCCGGTCCGCGACCGGAACGACGACCTCGTCGAGGAACACCTCCGCGTTGACGATCGCCCGCTGCCCCATCTTGCGCATCGGCTTCCCCACGCTGACCCCGGGTGTGTCCCGCTCCACGACGAACGCCGTCACGCCCCGGGACCGCAGTGCCGGGTCGACCGTTGCGAACACCACGAACCGCTCCGCGTAAGGGGCGTTGGAGATCCACGTCTTCTGCCCGCTGAGCACGTAGTGGTCGTCCTTGCGGACGGCGCGGGTGCGGATGCCCGCCGCGTCCGAGCCGCGGTCGGGCTCGGTGACGGCGAGCGCGGTGAGCGGCGGCGCGTCCGTCGTCAGCGGGCGCAGCCAGCGCTCCTTCTGCTCTTCGGTGCCCATTTCGAGCACCGGGGCGGCGAAGAAGCCGCTGGAGGTCAGGAGGTTGCCGATGCCGATGTCGCCGTGGCACAGCTCCTGCTGGACGAGTGCCTGCGTCACGAGGTCGGTCACGCCGCCGCCCCCGTACGCGGCGGGGATCATGAAGGAACTCAGGCCGGTCTCCGCGGCCTTCGCCCACAGGTCGAGCGGGGAGACGGTCTGCGCGTCGTCCACCTCACGGGCCCGGGGCCGGATCTCGGCGGCGGCGAAGTCGCGGGCGAGCCGCACCAGATCGCGCTGCTCGGGGGAGAGGTCGGGTGCGTCACGGACGGTGTACGACATGGAGCGGCTCCGTGGTCGAGAGAAGACGGAAGAGGGGTTCGGGCGGCGTCAGTTGGGGACGGCCGGCTGTGCGGCGGCGCTCTCCTCGTCCGGGGCCGGCGCCCCGGCCTTGAGGGCGAAGAACCCCGGGGAGATCCGCGCGTACGCCCACATCAGGAGCAGACCGAGCAGCAGGGTGCCCGCGCCGATGACGAAGACGCCGCCGATGTGCCAGTGCGGGGGCACGGGCAGGGTCCAGGACGTGTAACTGTTCACCGGGTCCCAGTCGTTCTTCAGGCTCCACACCCCGGCCGCGACGAGCATCAGGCCGCCGAGTCCGGGCAGCACGAGCCGCAGCCACAGGTCGCCGGCGCCGGAGCGCCACCGGTCCCGGTGCGCCCAGGCGGAGGTGAGGCCGGTGAGCCCGTAGTAGAAGGCGATCATGAGGCCGCAGGAGGAGACCGCGTCGCCGATGACCAGGCCGTCGCTGAGGAAGTTCATGACGACGTAGGCCAGCGCCCCCGCGACGCCGGTCGCCAGCGTGGCGACCTGCGGGATCCGGTAGCGCGGGTGCACCCGGGCGAAGGCGCGCGGCGCGGCTCCGCGGTCGCCCATGGCGAGCAGCGTGCGGCCGAGCGCGAGGACGGTCGTCTCGGTGGAGGCGGCGGCCGAGGACAGCACCATCAGGACGAGCAGGTGCCACAGGAACGAACCGAGGTCGCTGTCCCCGAAGACGGAATGGCCGATCGCCGAGAACACGTCGCCGAAGTTTTCCGGGTTGCCGAGCCCGATGCCGGTCGTGCCGATCCCGGCGAACGCCAGGGTCGCGACGGTCGCCACGAGATACAGCCCGAGCAGCATGACTGTGGAGGCGATCGCGGCGCGGCCGGGCGTGCGGTGCCGGTCCGCGGTCTCCTCGTTGACGGTGACGGCGGTCTCCCAGCCCCAGTAGATGAACAGCATCAGGACCAGGCCGCTCACGAAGGCGCTGGGGGAGGCGATCTCGAACGGGTTGAGCCAGGACAGGCTGGGCCGGTGCGCGCCGGGTCCCGCGTGGCCGCCGTAGACGCGGACGAGTGCGACGACGGAGAAGACGGCGAGCATGCCGAACTCGAGGAAGAGCAGGACTCGTTGGACGGCCGCCGCGACCTCGATGCCGCGGTAGCACACGGCCGTCATCAGGCCGATCCAGCCGAGGCCCACGAGCAGCACCCAGGGGCTCGACGCGTCGGCGCCGATGCCGCGGGCGCCGACGAGGATGAACACGTACTGGCCGGCGACCTGCGCGAGGCTCGCCATCACCAGGACGAACGAGCTGATGATCGCCCAGCCGCCGAAGAAGCCGACGCGCGGGCCGAGCACGCGGGTGGCCCAGGTGAAGATCGTCCCGCAGTCGGGCTCCTGGCGGTTGAGCGCCGCGTAGCCGAAGGAGACGAACAGGATCGGCACGAAGGCCAGCAGCACGATGGACGGCGCCTGGAAGCCGACGAACGCCACGATGAAGGCGAGGGTCGCGGCGAGACTGTACGCGGGGGCGGCCGAGGCCACCGAGAGGATGAGGCTCGCGGTCAGGCCGAGCGCGCCGGCCCGCAGGCCGCGGCCCGACGACGAGCTCGTCGTGGGCGGAGTGGTTGCCATGGTCGAACCCCCTGTCCGGGGTAGATGTCCGGGTGGCTTGCGCGGTGTGTCTCCGGAGTGCGATTCGCACGTACTCATCGCAAGACTGATGCGTGGGTCAATGATGCTGAAGCGGTCGGGTCTGTCAAGGCTCGCGGACAAGGTCCATCGCAATGATTGACGGAGTGTTCAGTCTTGCTCCATGCTCGGTCGGCATGTGGGAACAGAGCGAATGGGACCTCGTCGAGACCGAGGTCGTCGTCGTGGGCGGCGGCTACGCGGGACTCGCCGCCGCCCTCCAACTACACGACCAGGGCATGGACTTCGTCCTCGTCGAAGCCTCCGACCGGGTCGGTGGCCGCGTCCTCACCGAGACCCTGGACGGCCAGGGCCCCGGGGGAGCGGGGGTCACCGTCGATCACGGCGGCCAGTGGGTCGGCCCGACCCAGACCCGGCTGCGCGCCCTCGCCGACCGCTTCGGTTGCGCCACCTTCCCGACCTGGGAGAGCGGCAAGCACATCGAGGTGTGGCACGACGGCACCGGCGTGCCCTACCTGGGCGCGGCCCCCGCCGACGGCCCCGGCATCGCCGACTACCACCGCGTCACCGAGCTCCTCGACGCGCTCGCCCGGACCGTCGACACCGCCGCACCCTGGCGCACGCCGCGCTGCGCCGAATGGGACGCGCAGACCGCCGAGTCGTTCTTCCGCGCGCAGACCTCCGACCCCGACGCCCTGCGCCGGCTCGCCCTCGCCGTCCAGGGCGTGTGGTGCGCGGAACCGTACGAGATCTCCCTGTTCCACGTGCTCTTCTACGTCGCCGCCGCCGGGGGCTACGAGCAGCTGATGGAGACCCGCGACTGCGCCCAGGACAGCCGTTTCGTCACCGGCGCGGCGGGACCCGCCCGCGCCGTCGCCGAACTGCTCGGCGACCGCGTCCGGCTCGGCGCCCGCGCCCTGTCCGTCGAGCACGACGCGGACGGCGTACGCGTCCACACCGCCGGGACCGTCTACGAGGCCCGCCGCGCCGTCATCGCCCTGCCGCCCCCGGCCGTCCGCACCCTGCGCTTCACCCCCGAACTCCCCGCGGCCCGCGACGGCTGGCTCGCCCACAGCCCCATGGGCCGCGTCGCCAAGATTCACGCCGTGTACGAGACACCCTTCTGGCGCGACGCGGGCCTGTCCGGCATCGCCACGCTCTACGACGACGGGCCCCTCGGCGTCGTCTTCGACAACTCCCCGCACGACGCGACGCACGGCGTCCTCGTCGGCTTCGTCTACGGCGACCGCCTGTCCGCCTGGAGCGGCCTCGACGACGCCGCCCGCCGCGCCGCCGCCCTCACGAGCCTCGGCCACGTCGTCGGCGAGCGCGCCGCACGGCCGCTCGACTACACGGAGAAGATCTGGTCCGAGGACCCGTACGCCCGCGGCGGGTACGAGGCGTACGTGACGCCCGGCGGCTGGACCGGGTACGGGCGCGCCGGCTGGCGCACCGCCACCGGAACGCTGCACTGGGCCGGAACGGAGACGGCTAGTGTGTGGAACGGCTACATCGACGGCGCCCTGTCGTCGGGCCGGCGCGCCGCCGACGAGGTGGTGGCCGCACTCCAGGCACCTGTGGCGGAAGGCTGAACGGACCCAGCGCGATGACGTCGATCCAGGACCGGGCCCGTGCGGTGGTCCTCGCCGCCCCCATGAGCCAGCGGGAGTTCGCCGACCGGGTCGGCATGGACCCGACCGCGCTCTCCAAGGCGCTGCGCGGCACGCGCCGGCTGCGCGACGCCGAGATCGCCGCCATCGCGCAGGTCGGCAAGGTCTCCCAGCGCTATCTGCGCACCGGTGAGGGGAAGGCGCCCGTGCCGCCCGGCGGGGGAGCGGGCGCACCGGCCGCGCGCCGCAGGGCCGACGCCGTCGAGCCGGACGTGCGCCGCGCGCAGATCCTGGAGGCGACCGCCCGGCTCATCGCCCGGCGCGGCTTCCACAAGGTCCGCGTCGCCGACATCGCGCGCGCCTGCGGCACCAGCACCGGCACCGTGCACTACCACTTCCCGACCAAGGACGCCGCGCTGCGGGCCGCCCTCGTCTTCTACGCGGACCGCTTCCACACCCGCCTGGAGGCCGAGTTCGAGACGGCCGGCAGCACCGTCGAGAAACTGCGGCGCCTCATCGACGTACAGCTCACGACGACCGACGAGGACATCGACGAGTGGTCGGTGTGGGTCCAGTCCTGGAACGAGGCGATCCTGGACCCGACCCTGCGGGCCGGTCAGCGGGACGTGTACGCGCGCTGGCGCCGGATCGTCGTCGACCTCGTCCGCACCTGCCAGGCGGAGGGCATGGCGCGGGGCGCGGACGCCGACGCGCTGGCCGCCCGCTTCACCGGCCTGGTCGACGGCCTCGCCATCCAAGTCCTCGCAGGTACGGGCGACATGGACGCGCCCCGCATGCGTGAACTCCTCCTGGACGCCTTCGAACCGCACATCACCCTGCGCTGAGCCCGCCCACGCCTCAGCCCTTCTCCGGGCGGGCTCCCAGGTGTTCCGTCTCGCCGCCGAACGGCAGCACCAGCACCCGGTGCGCGAGCAGCCACTCCCCGTCGACCCGACGAAACCGGTCCTCGTAGTGCCCCACGTTCGACGGCAGCCGGGTCGGCACCATCGTGCCCTCCGTGTACCCGTCGACGCGGAATGTCGCGAAGTACGTGGTCGCCGAGGCGGTGTCGGGGGAGTCGACGGTCACCAGGACGTTCGTGCACAAGCGGCGCGAGAGCCGGTCGGCGGGACGCCCGCCGAAGTACGCCCGCAGCGCCTCCCGGCCCTCGACGCGCCGTCCGTCGTAGGGCCACTCCCACACGCCGTCCTCGGTGAACAGCTCGGCGACCGTGGGCGGTTCGCCGAGATCGAGACGGCGTACGAGGTCGAGCACGAGGCGCTCGCAGGCGCGCTCGGCGAGCAGTCGGGCCAGGGGGTCGAGTGCGTCGGTACCGGACGCTGCTGAGTCGGACATGATCCTTTCCTATCAGCTTGCCGTGCGCGGGAGTTGAGGAAGGCGGGCCCCGTGAACCCCTGACGCCGATGGCTACCGGGCGGTAGGGTACGGGCCCGGTCGCAACCAGGGGAGTGGTATGGGCACCGTCACGCGCTTCGATCCCGTCGCCGAGCACGAGCGGACCCGCGCGGCGCTGACCGGCGTCCTCGCCCGCGTGGTCGCCGCCCTGCGGGACGCGCCCGATCGGGACGCCGCCTCCGGCCTGCCGGGCTGGACCGTCGGCGACGTCGGCGCACACCTCGCGGCGGTGTATCTGGCCTGTGGCGCCGCCTTCACCGGCGAGGAGATCCCCTGGGACGCCGTGCTGCCCGAGGGTGAAGCCGGCGACGCCCCGCTCGTCGACCGCATCACGGCGCTGAACGCCCGTGCGGTCGCGCTCCTCGACCCCGCCGAGCGGGACGGCCTCGCCGATCTGCTGGCGCGGCGCGGCGCCGACTTCCTGGCCGCCACCGAGGGAATCGCCCCGGACACCCCGGTCGCCGCGCCCTGGTACGGGGAGGGCGTCACGTTCCCGCTCTCGGCCGTCACCGGACTGATGCTCAGCGAGAGCCTCGTGCACGGGCTCGACCTCACGCGCGGCACCGGCGCCCGGTGGCCCATCGCCCCGCACGAAGCCGCCCTCGTGCTCGGGCAGTTCATGCCGACGGTGATGCCGATGGCGGTGGACGCGGCGAAGGCGCGCGGTGTGCGCATCGCCTTCGACCTCGCGCTCAAGGGCGGGCCCCGACTCGCCGTCCTCGTCGAGGACGGCGGCGCGACCGTCCTCCGGGACGCGCCGCCCCGCCGCTACGACTGCCGCATCACGGCCGACCCCGTCATGTTCCTGCTCGTCTCCTTCCGGCGCGTCCCGATCTGGAAGGCGGTGGCCACCGGCCGCATGCGAGCAGGCGGCCGCCGCCCCTGGCTCGCCACCCGCCTCGGCGACCTCATCGGCACGCCGTGACCTGAACCGGGACCCCGGTGGATCGGGTCAGACGTCGAGGATCGCGTTCGCCGCCGCGTCCGCCGCCGTCGGGTCCGCCGCCGCGATCGCGTCGAGGAGCGCGCGGTGCGCCTCGCTCGTCGAGTGGCGCATGTCGTCCGCCAGGACCGTGTCGCGCAGGGCCGTGCTCAGGTGTGAGTAGAGGTCGACCAGGAGGGGGTTGTGTCCGGCCCGCGCCACGCACAGGTGGAAGTCGATGTCGGCGTCGACGAAGTCCTTCAACTCCCCGGCGTCGAAGTGTTGTTGGCGTCGCTCGGCGATCTCGCGCAGCTCCTGCACGTCCTCCTCGGTGCGGCGCTGTGCCGCGAGCCGGGCCGCCACCAGATCGAGGCCCCGGCGCACCTCCTCCACGTCCCGGTCGGCGGCGTCCGCGAGCATCCTGCCGAGCGCCACCGCGGACTCGTCCGCCGCCGTGACGTAGGTGCCGTCGCCCTGCCGGGTCGCGAGCAGCCCGGTGTGCACGAGCGCGCGCACCGCCTCGCGGACCGAGAGCCGGCTCACCCCGAGCGTCTGGGCCAGTGAGCTCTCCGAGGGGATCTTCGCGCCGACCTGCCAGTGGCCGCTGGTGATCTCCTGCCGCAGCTCGGTGATCACCGCGTCCACCAAGGACTTGCGTCCCACGCTCTTCATGTCTCCCCGCCTGTCGTGATCTCCGGCGCCGGGGCGCCTCAGGTGATTATGCGTCCTGCCCCCGTCCACGCTCCGGACGGTCCCTGCGTCCACGTTCCGAACCGTGCCTGCGCAACCCCTTCACCAAACATCAGACATCTGATAACTCTGTCCGTCACCTCGGCAACCCCGCGAAGACACACGGGAGATGACTGGATGGAGCGGCACCACCACCTGCGGATCGAAGGCGTGCGTCCCCTCGGGGAAACCGCCCGTGACCTGGTGATACACAACGGACGCTTCGTCCGGGACACCACCGCAGGCGTGACGGAAGACGTGCTCGACGGTGGCGGGATGCTTGCGCTCCCCGCCCCGGTCGACGCCCACATACACCCCGACAAGACCACCTGGGCCGGCCCCTGGCTCAGCCGCGAACCCGCGGAGTCGCTCGCCGGGCTCATCGCCTACGACGTCTCGGTCCGCGCGGAGATGGCCCCGGTCGCCGAACGCGCCGGCGCCCTGCTCGACCACGCGATCGCCCACGGCACCCGCGCCATGCGCGCCCACGCCGACGTCGCCCCGCAGTACGGGCTCGACAACGTGCGGGGACTGCGCGCCGCCGCCGACGCCCGCGCCCACCTCCTCGACGTGCAGATCGTCGCGTTCCCGCAGCTCGGCGTCATCACGGCCCCCGGCACCGACGCCCTCCTGGAGAAGGCCCTCGACGAGGGCGCCGACCTCCTCGGCGGACTCGACCCGGTCGGCATCGACGGCGACCGCGACGGCCAGCTCGACCTCCTCTTCGGCCTCGCCGAGCGCCGCGGCGTCGAACTCGACATCCATCTGCACGACGGCGGCGCCGCCGGCCTCGACCAGATCACCGAGATCGCCCGCCGCACCACCGCCCTCGGCCTCGCCGGACGTGTCACGGTCAGCCACGCCTTCGCCCTCGCCGAGCTCGAAGGATCCGAACTCGCCGCCATGGCCGAGCTGCTCGCCGGCGCCGGAGTGGCCGTGACCACCTGCGCCCTCGGCGCCGACCCCGTGGTCCCGCACGCCGCGCTGACCCGCGCCGGCGCCCGCGTCGCCGTCGGCTCCGACGGGGTGTGCGACCCGTGGAGCCCCTTCGGCAACGCCGAGATGCTCGACCGGGCCCACCTGCTCGCCTACCGCACCGACGCCCGTACCGACGACGAACTCGCCGCCTGCTACCGGCTCGTCGCCGACCAGGGAGCCGACCTGCTCGGACTCGACCGGGTCGGCTTCCGCCCCGGCGAGCCCGCCGACCTCGTCCTCGTCGACGCACCCTCCGTCGCCGAGGCCATCGTCCGCCGCACGGCGCCCAGCGTCGTCGTCCGCGCCGGACGCGTCATCGCCCGTAACGGCACACTCCTCCCAGGAGGCCCCGCATGACCGGACGTCGTCCGATCCTCACCGGCGCCCTCGCGCTCCTGCTCACCGCCGCCCTCACCGCCTGCGGCGGCGGCCCCGGCGATCTGCGCCCGGCCGTCGCCCTCGACCTGAAGACCACCACGCCCAAGGCCACCAAGCCGCTGGACTCCATCACCTGGAACCTGCCGTACGAGCCCCAGGGCCTGGACCCGATCAAGTCCTTCAACTACGCCGAGAACACGGTCCTCGCCAACCTCTGCGACAGCCTCCTGCGCCTCACCCCCGACTTCAAGATCAAGCCGGGGCTCGCCACCGAGGCGGAGAACCCCAGCCCGAAGAAGTGGGTCTACACGATCCGCGACGGCGTGAAGTTCTGGGACGGCACCCCGCTCACCGCCGAGGACGTCGCCGCCAGCCTCAGCCGCCACCTCGACCCGAAGCTCGGCACCTGGTGGGGCGACTACTACCAGAACGTGTCCTCCATCAAGGCCACCGGACCGCTCCAGGTCACCGTCACGCTCAAGCAGCCCGACGCCCTGTTCAACCAGGCCATGGCCACCGGCGCCGGCGCCGTCGAGCAGAAGGCGCAGATGAAGCGCGCCGGCGAGGACTTCGGGACGCCGAAGCAGGGCGTCATGTGCACGGGCCCCTTCAAGTTCACCCGCTGGCGCTCCGGCGACTCCCTCACCATCACGCGCAACGACGACTACTGGGACCGCGCGCACCGCGCCCTGTCCAAGAAGCTGACGTTCCGCTTCATCGCCGACGAGACCACGGCCGTGAACGCGCTGCGCTCCGGCGAGGTCGACGGCCAGTACTTCTACCTGCCGCCCGCCGCCCTCGGCCAGCTCCAGAACTCGCCCACCGGCACCGTCACCCTCGGCCGCTCGCTGGCGTACTGGGCCCTGCTCGGCGCCACCAAGTCCGGACCGTACGGCAACGTCAAGGTGCGCCAGGCGCTCTCCACCGCCCTCGACCGCGGCGCCCTCGGCTCTGCCGTCTTCCAGGGCACCGCCCCCGCCGAACACGCCCTCGCGGGCCCGCCGTCCTGGGGCTACGAGAAGGAGACCTTCCGCAGGACCTACGAGTCGCTGCCGCACGGCAAGGCCGACCTCGACAAGGCCAAGGCCCTCGTGAAGGAAGCCGGACCCGCCGCCAAGGGCAAGATCACCATCGGCGTCCAGGGCAGCTCCGCCGTCCACGAACAGACCGGCAACCTCATCAAGGCCACCGGCAAGCAGCTCGGCCTGGACATCGAGATCCGCGTCATCCCCGTCGAGCAGTACGGCAACCTCTACAGCGACGCCAAGTCCCGCCGCGGCATCGACGCCTTCCTCTCCACCTGGTACGGCAACGTGCCCGACCCGCTCGACGCCTACACCGTCTTCCTCGCCGGCGGCCGGACGAACTTCAGCGGCTTCGACAAGGTCGACCAGGACGTCCAGAAGGCCCGCGCCGCCTCCGACCCCGCCGAGCGCGCCCGGATCATCACCCGCATCGAGCGCGCCGTCGCCGAGGACGTGACCTGGATGCCCATGAACAACCTGCCGGTCATCCTCTACATGAGCGACCGCGTGACGGGCGCCGTCGCGTCCTTCCCCTACCTGTACTACCCCTGGGCCACCGGACTGGGAGGGCGCTGACCCTTATGAACGCCACCGTGAAATTCGTGCTCCTGAGACTGGTCGGCCTCGCCGCCGTGCTCCTCGTTGCCTCGTTCCTCGTGTACGGGCTGCTGTACCTGGTCCCCGGCGGACCGATGTCCTTCCTGCTAGGCAACCGCACCGGAACCGCCGAACAGATCGCGGCCATCCGCGCCCAGTACCACCTCGACGACCCGTTCGTCGTGCGGTACTTCAACTGGCTCGGTGACGCGCTCGGCGGCGACTTCGGCCGCTCCCTCGTCTACCGGCAGGACGTCACCGCGCTGCTCGCCGGCCGGGTCGCCACCACGCTCTGGCTGGTCGCCTACGCGTCCGTGCTCATCGTCGTCGGCGGGCTCGCCGCCGGCAGCCTCGCCGCCCTGCGCGGCGGCCGCACCGACACCCTGATCAGCGGCGTCTCCTCCCTGTTCCTCGCCACGCCCGTCTTCGTGATCGGTGTCGTCCTCGTCATCGTCTTCGCCCGCGGACTCGGCTGGTTCCCCGTCTTCGGCGCCGGAGAGGGCTTCTTCGACCGGGTGCACCATCTGACCCTGCCCGCCCTCACCCTCGCCCTCGGCTCGGCCGCCTACCTCGCCCGCATCACCCGCGCCTCCGTACGCGAGGAGATGGGCCGCGAACACGTCGAGACCGCCCGCAGCCGCGGCCTCGCCGAATCCCTCATCGTGCGCAAGCACGTCCTGCGCAACGCGGCGGTGCCCGTCACCACCGTCATCGGCCTCACCGTGGCCGGCCTCCTCGCGGGCGCCGTCGTCGTCGAGAACGTCTTCGCCCTCGACGGCATCGGCTCCCTGTTCGTCCGCGCGATCATGCAGCGCGACTTCGCCGTCGTCCAGGCCGTCGTCCTCGTCCTCGTCGGCTCCTTCGTCGTCGTGAACCTCGTCGTCGACCTCCTCTACTCCGTCCTCGACCCCCGGATGGCCCGATGACCACCGTGCTGACCTCGAAGCTCGCCGCGACCCGCAGAGCGGTGCCGCGCGACCCGCTGGCCCGGGCGGCCGCCCTCGTGCTCGCCCTCGTCGTGGCCCTGACCCTCGCGGCGCCGCTCGTCGCGCCCTACGACCCCGACCTGCCCGACCTCTTCAACACCCTCGCCTTCGCCACCCCCGAGCACTGGCTCGGCGGCGACGCGCTTGGCCGCGACGTCCTGTCCCGGCTCGTCTGGGGCGCCCGCCCCACCCTGCTCGGCCCCGTCCTGATCATCGCGATCTCGGCCGTCGTCGGCACCGCGCTCGCCATCACCGCCGCCTGGTGCGGCGGCTGGGTCGACACCGTCGTCTCGCGCATCCTCGACGTCCTGTTCGCGGTCCCCGGCATCGTGTTCGCCCTCGTCGCCGTCGCCGTGATGGGCCCCGGCCTCACCCCGGTCGTCATCGGCCTCACCGTCGCCTACACCCCGTACGTCGCCCGCGTCGTGCGCGGCGCCGCCCTGCGCGAACGCGCCCTGCCCTACATCGCCGCCGCCTGGGTACAGGGCCGGCCCGCCCTCACCATCTGCCTGCGGCACCTGCTGCCCAACCTGCGGCCCATCGTCATCGCCCAGTCCGTGTCCGCGCTCGGCTACGCCGTCATCGACCTGGCCGCGATCTCCTTCCTCGGCCTCGGCGTCCAGCCGCCCACCGCCGACTGGGGACTCATGGTCAAGTCCGGCCTGGACAGCGCGATGCGCGGCAACGCGATCGAGGCCGTCGCGGCCGGCGCCGCCATCGCCCTCGTGGTCTGCGCCGTCAACCTCCTCGGCGACCGGCTGGAGAAGAACCGATGACCGACACCACCACCTCCCGCCAGAAGCCGCGCCCCGCCGAGGGCACGCCCCTGCTCGCCCTGCGCGGCTTCCGCCTCGACGTCCCGTACCGCGCCGAAGGACAGCGGCCCAAGGACGCCGAACGCCGGGTCATCGTCGAGGGCGTCGACCTCACCATCTGCCCCGGCGAAGCCGTCGGCCTCGTCGGCGAGTCCGGCTCCGGCAAGTCCATGACGGCCCGCGCCGTCATCGGACTCACCCCGCCCGGCGCCCGCGTCCACGGAGACATCGTCTTCGACGGGCAGAACGTCTCCGGTCTCGGCCGGCGCGCACTGCGCGCACTGCGGGCCCGCCGCGTCGCCATGATCTTCCAGGACCCCCGGGCCCACATCAATCCCGTGCACACCATCGGCGACTTCCTCACCGAGGCCCTCGTCACCGAACGCGGGGTCACCCGGCGCGAGGCCGAACGCAAGGTCGTCGCCCTCCTCGCCGACGTGGGCATCCCCGACGGCGCGCGGCGCCTGCGCCAGCACCCGCACGAACTGTCCGGCGGACTGCTCCAGCGCGTCATGATCGCCTCCGTCCTCGCCGCCGAGCCCGACCTCGTACTCGCCGACGAACCGACCACCGCACTGGACGTCACCGCCCAGTCCGAGGTCATGGCGATCCTCGACGAGGCCCGCAAGGAGCGCGGCCTGGCCCTGCTCCTCATCACCCACGACCTCGAACTGGCCGCCGCCACCTGCGACCGGCTCGCCGTCATGTACGCCGGGCGCACCGTCGAGACCCAGCCGGCCCAGGCCCTCACCGTGCGGCCCCGGCACCCCTACTCGGCCGGTCTGCTCAAGTCCCGGCCGAGCCTGGAGGAGCGGGTGAACCGGCTCCCCGTCATCCCCGGGCGGCCCGTGGCCGCGTTCGAGGCGCGGGAGGCGGGCCCCGGCTGCTCCTTCGCCCCGCGCTGCCCCCATGTCCAGCCGGACTGCGAGCAACAGCAGCCGCAGGAGCGGGAGTTGTCCGACGGTACGCGCGTCGCGTGCCTGCGCGCCGAGGAGGTCTCCGCATGGTGAACCAGCCCCTTGAGAAGGAGCATGTGAAGGAGAACGTGCTGGAGGCCGTCGGTCTGCGCAAGACCTACGGCGAGGCGGTCGCCGTCGACGACGTCTCGTTCACCCTCGCGGCGGGGGAGTCCCTCGCCGTGGTGGGCGAGTCCGGCTCCGGCAAGACGACCGTCGCCCGGATGCTGCTCGGCCTCGAGAAGCCGGACGCGGGCACGCTCACCGTGTGCGGGCGGGAGCGTCCCGCCTCACGGCGCGTCGCCTCCCGCGAACGGCGGCGCCGCGCCCGGGAGATCCAGATCGTCTTCCAGGACCCGTACGCCTCGCTCGACCGGTTGCAGAAGGTCGGCGACGTCATCGAGACCGCGCTCGCGCTGCACTTTCCGCTCGCCGCGGAGGAACGGCGCGCTCGGACCGCCGAGTTGCTGGAGTCGGTGGGTCTCGCCGAGCGGCACATCTCCATGCGCCCCGCGCAACTGTCCGGCGGACAGCGGCAACGCGTCGCCATCGCGCGGGCGCTGGCGGTCGAACCCCGCGTGCTCGTCCTCGACGAGGCGGTGGCCGCCCTGGACGTCTCCATCCAGGCGCAGATCCTCAACCTCCTGGCCGACATCCGGGAACAGCGGGACATCGCCTACGTGTTCATCTCGCACGACCTCGCCGTCGTGCACCAGATCAGCGACCGGGCTCTGGTGATGTGCGGCGGCAAGGTCGTCGAGCAGGGCCCTACGGACCGGATCCTGGCCGACCCCCAGGAGCCCTACACCCGCCAACTCCGGGCAGCGGTCCCGGGCCCCGGCTGGACCCCGTCCCGCCGCCCCCAGCCAGCCTGACCCGCCGCCTCTCCAGGCCTGAGACCGCCCGCCCCGGCCCGGGGCGGGGGGTCACACTTGCTTCACATCAACTGACCGTGACCGGCGCGCCGGAGCGGACCACGAACGGGCGCGAACCCACCGTCACCGCCACCGACACCGCCGCCATCACCGTCATCGCCACCCCGGGCGACATCATCTGGGCCAGGCCGCCGGCCAGCGCCGCCCCCAGCCCCTGCCAGGTCAGCCGGCCCGCGGACTCGACCCCCTGCACCTGCCCCCGCACCGCGTCGTCCGTCAGCGCCAGCAGCTGCTCCTGCAAGGGCAACGTGGCCGCGAAACCCGCCCCCGCCACGAAGACCCCGACCGTCGCCGTCCACACCGGCGGCTGCGCCGCGAACATCAGGAACGGCACCGCGAGCAGGAGTCGCAGGGGGAACGCCCACCGACGGCGCCCCGCCGCGCTCAACACCCGTCCGACCAGCAGGTCCCCGAGCAGCATCCCGGCCGAACCCGCGGCGAGGTACAGCCCCGCGTGCCCGGAGTCGTAGGAGATGAAGAGCGCCTCGCACCCGACGACGAGCCCGTTCGGCACCCACAGGTTCAGCAGCAGCGCCCGCCGCCCCGGATGCGAGAACAGCTCGATGTTCGTCGTCCAGGTCGTCCGCAGCCCCGGCCGCCGGGTCAGGCGGATCGACCGCTCCCGCACGGTCGCCGCGACGATCACGAGCCCGGTCCCGGTGAGCACGGCCGCGACGCCGAACACCTGCTGCGGGCTGAGGAAATGGAGGAGCGCGGCACCGACCGCGTACCCGATGATCGCCATGCCGCCCGCGGTGATGTTCATCAGGGAGCGGGCCAGTGCGTACGAGGTGTGCGGCACGACCTCGGCCAGGAGGCCCATGCGGGTGCCGCCGCCGAGCGACTGGAAGAACCCGAGGCACACCAGGATCCCGAAGCGGGCGGCCAGCGGCAGCCCGGGCACGGCCTGGGCGGCGACCCCCGCGAGCGAGAGGCATTCGAGCGCGACGAGCGTGCGCCGCGGCCGCTCCCCGTCCGCGACGGACATCAGGGTCAGCGCCCCGAGCACGGTGGCGAGCGTGGCCCCGTACATGCTGACGGCGGTGAGGAACGGCGACTGCGTCTGGCGGTCGACGAGCGTGCCGAGCGCGAACCCGGAGAACGTGCTCGCGGCGACGGTGCACAGGAAACTGACGTAGAGCCCGGCGAACTCGCGATGGCGCAGCAGCGCGCGATAGCCGGGGCGGGGCTGAGGTCGGGGAGACTCGGATGACTCGGAAACAGGCATGAAAAAAGCCTCCGAGCGCACCATTTGGTGCGCCGGAAGCACGTGTGAGTTATAGCAGGTGCGCGCTCACGCGCGCCACCGCGGCCCGTCCCGGACGGGGGAGCGGTCCGCGGCGGCGGGACTCAGGCCGTGACCCAGTCGCTCGTCGCGATGACGGGCGCGACGCCGTCGCGGTGGACGGTCCCCTCGATCAGGCCGTACATGCGGTCCGCCGCGAAGTACACCTCGTTGTCGTTCTTGAGCCCGAACGGCTCCAGGTCCACGAGGAAGTGATGCTTGTTCGGGAGGTTGAGCCGGATCTCGTTCACCGCGGGCACGTGGTCGAGGACCCGGTCGGCCATCGCGTGCAGCGTCTGCTGCAGCGAGTAGCTGTACGTGTCCGCGAACGCCTCCAGCATCCGCCGCCGGACGTCCTTGTACATCTGGTCCCAGTCGGTGTCCGCCTCGCTCGCCGCGGACGCCGCGTAGGCCCAGCGGGCGGTCACCTTCGTGGCGAGGATCCGGTCGTAGGCCTCTTGCAGGGTCGTGTACTTGTCCTTGATGAAGCCGTGGAACTCGGAGTCCGTCGAGTTCATGACGGTGAGGTCCTTGAGCCCGGAGACGATCTGCAACTGGCCGGTGTCACCGCTGTACGTGATCTGCGTGGTGCGCACCTCCTGCCCGGAACGGACGAAGGAGTGCTGCTCGCGCCGGGTGGGCGCCGGCAGCCGCTCCCACGGGTACTCCTCGATGCGGATCTGCGTCTCGTGGATCACCGGCTGGGAGTGGACGAAGTGCCGGGCCAGCGCGATGCCGAACGCCTCGGGGGACTCGACGCCGCGCTCCTTGGCGAAGGCGTACACGGTGTTCTTGGTGGTGTCCGTCGGCAGGACGTTGGCGTTGTCGCCGGTCAGGTGGACGTCGCGGAACTCGCCGCGCAGCGCGACCGACACGTTCAGGTCGCGGATGTCGTGCCAGGTGCCTTCGTTGCCCTTGCGGGTGATCTTGACGATGCGGTTCTCGGCCTTGCCGTACTGATTCTGCGCGAGCACGTGCTTGCTCATGGAGCAGGTCCTCCGGGTACGTGGATGTTCTCATCCCGTACGCCCGGCGTCCGGTGCCGTCGACCACGACACCCCCCGCCGTTCGGCCCGTGCGGAGGCCGCCCCGGGACTGACGAGCATCCCGGTCCGTAGGTCGGCGACATTTGAGCACGCGCGCGGCGCCGCTGACAAGGGATGTCACCGGGCGAGGTGCCGTCGGGACGGGCTGATGTCATGGACTGACGTCACGTAGGATCGCCCCATGGGTAGATGGGAGCCGAACGCGCGCGGCCGACTGGCCGAAGCCGCGCTCAAGCTGTACGCCGAGCAGGGCTTCGACCGGACGACGGTCGCCGAGATCGCCGCGTCGGTCGGCGTCACCGAGCGCACCTTCTTCCGGCACTTCACCGACAAGCGCGAAGTGCTGTTCTACGGGGCCGAGGCGGCGCTCGACCTGGTGACGCGCGCCGTCGCCGGTGCCCCCGAGTCGGCCTCGCCCATGGTCGCGGTGAGCGGCGCGCTCCAGGCCTTCGGCGCCTTCTTCCAGGAGGACCCGCAGCGGGCCCGTAACCGGGACGCCGTGGTGTCCGCCAGTGCCGAGCTGCGCGAGCGCGAGCTGGTCAAGCTCGACGCCTTCTCCCTGGCGATGGCCGGCGCCCTGCGCGAGCGCGGGGTCGCGCCCCGGACGGCGACCCTGGCCGCCGAGGCCGGCACCGCCGCGTTCAAGATCGCCTACGCGGAGTGGATGGCGATCGGGCGCTCCGGCGAGAAGGACCGTGAACTGCCCGGCCTGTTCCTGGAGGTCCTCGCCGAGCTGACCTCGGTCCTGGACGAGACCCGCGGTTGATCACGTGCGCTGCGCAGGGTTCTTCGGTGCCTTCGCCGAGTGGGCGACGCAACAGGACTGGGCCGACCGCGCGTGACCTGCGTCACGTACGCAATCCGGGGTGCGCAGTATGCTGAACCCATGATCCCGCTCGTTCGCCGCCGCCACGTGGACTACGTCCGCGTCACGAGCACGGGCTGTCGACGCTCCATCTGAGCGGTCCGGCCCTTCTCGGCCTCCTTTTTTTCACGGCGCCGTCCCGGCCGCTTCTCCTCAGCCGTACGCCTCTCTTCCATCAGGCACCTGTGCCCCGCCACACCCCGGCGGCGTACAGGCACCCCGTACACCCTGCGGACGCACCATGACGAACGTATCGACGACGACACACGCGTCGAACCTGCAACTGCCGATCATCGACCTCTCCGCCGCCGACCGCGGACCCGAGGCGCGGGCCCTGCTGCACGCACAGCTGCACAGCGCCGCGCACGACGTGGGGTTCTTCCAGCTGATCGGGCACGGGGTCACCGACGAGGAGACCCGGCTCCTGCTCACCGCCATGCGACGCTTCTTCGCGCTGCCCGAGGAGCAGCGGCTGGCGCTCGACAACGTGAACTCGCCGCACTTCCGCGGCTACACCCGCACCGGCGACGAGCGCACCGGCGGTCGCCAGGACTGGCGGGACCAGCTCGACATCGGCGCCGAACGCCCGGCCCACGTCCCGGCGGCCGGTGAGCCCCCGTACTGGTGGCTCCAGGGGCCCAACCAGTGGCCGGACGACCTGCCGGAACTGCGCACGGCCGCCCTGCGGTGGGTCGAGCGGCTCAGCGATGTCGCCGAGAAGCTGCTGCACGAACTGCTCACCGCGATCGGCGCCGACCCCGCCTTCTACGACGGCATCTTCGGCCGGCACGCCCACCCGCACCTCAAGCTCGTCCGTTACCCGGGGGGCTCCGGCGACGGCGCCGGTCAGGGCGTCGGCGCCCACAAGGACTACGGCTTCCTGACGCTGTTGCTCCAGGACCAGGTCGGCGGCCTCCAGGTCGAGCGCGAGGACGGACTGTTCCACGACGTGCCGCCCCTCCCCGGCGCCTTCGTCGTCAATCTCGGCGAGCTGCTCGAAGTCGCCACCAACGGCTATCTGCGGGCCACCAACCACCGGGTCGTGTCGCCGCCCGGCGCCACCGAGCGGTTCTCCGTCCCGTTCTTCTACAACCCCCGTCTGGACGCCCACGTCCAGCCGCTCGCCTTCCCGTACGCGTCAACCGCCCCCGGCGTCACCGACACCCCGGACAACCCGCTGTTCGCCGAGTACGGCTACAACGAGCTCAAGGGCAAGCTCCGCGCCCACCCCCTGGTCGCCGAGCGGCACCACGCGGAGCTCCTGACACCGGCGTGACGCGGCTCAGGCGCCGGCGGGGCCCGTCACCAGCAGCCCGCCGTCGGCGCCGCGCCGCACGAGGACTCCCGTACGGAACCGTCCGTCGGAGGTGAAGGCCTCGGCGTCGGCGTCCGGCGCCCGGAAGTAGCCGCGTGCCACCGACGGCCCCCGGACGAGGAGTTCACCGAAGTCACCGTCCGCGTCCACCGTGAACTCGTCGTCGGACGTGAGGGGGTGGAAGGTGCTCTGCCCGGATCCGCAGAGCGCGGTCGCGCCCTCCGGAAGGGTGAGGAACTGCCGTGTCTCGCAGTGGAGTTCACGCCCGGTCTGGTCACTGCCGGTGGCAGGGGTCAGGATCAGCCGGAGGCTCTTGAGCGGGCCTGGGTCGGAGGCTTGCCAGGCTTCCAGGTCGGCCGGCGCGAGCGTGGCCACAGTGACCTGCTCGTCCGTGACCAGTGGGAGACCGGCGCCGGGCCCGGGATCGTCGGCGAGCACGACCGTGCCGCCGGACAGCAGCGTGCCCACGATCCCCGGGCAGCCGGACGCGAGCAGCGATGCGGTCGGGAGCGCCGCCAGGTGGACGTCCTCCGCGCTCAAGCCCACCGCCGCACCGGAGGCCCGTACCTGGTACGCGTACGCGTCGTGCGTGCGCGGCACGAGCCGCGGCGTGCCGTCGGGGCCCGGCGCGACGAGCAGGAACGCCACCTCGCCCGCGCCGTGCACCGGGGCCGGCTCCGGCGCCGCGTCCACCGACCCCAGCGGGAAGAAGTGGCAGCCCGAGGAGTCGATCGACAAGCCGCCGTACGGGGACTCCGTGCCGGGCGGCTCGTAGGTGAACGCCCGCCGCAGAAACGGGCCTTCGGCCGCGATCGCCGCGACCTCGTCCCGGTGCGCAGCCGTGCCGACATGACCGGCCGCCTCACTCACCCGCACCACCTGGGCCAGCTCGCGCCCGCCGAGCGTGACCGGGCACACCACCGGCACCGCGCCCACCCGTAGCAGCGCGAACAGGGTGATCACGGCCTCCGGCACGTTCGGCAGCCGCACCACGACCCGCTGCCCCCGCCGCAGCCCGCGCAGCCGGAAACCGGCGGCCGTGCGCTCCACCCGCCGGTTCAGCAGTCCGTACGTGAGCCGCGTCGCCCCGTGCACCAGCGCCGTGCGGGGTGCCTGCCGCCGTGCCGTGTCGGACAGCAGGTTGTCGAGCGTGACGCCGCGCCAGTGTCCGACGGACCGGTACCGGTCGACGAACTCCTCGGGCCACGGCGTCCAACCGTCGAGCATGGGTGTCATGCGCTTCCTCCCTCGTGACCCCGGCAGTCCACGCCGTGGCCGTCGGGGCGCACAAGACGCGGTCCCCACGAGACCCGGCGGCCCCCGTCGGCGGAACGTCCGACCGGGGCCGCCGGGCCGGGGGTCAGGAGCGGCCCTCCCCGTACGCCTCCGCGATCTCCTCCGAACTCGCCCAGCGGCTGTACGTCGGCTGCTGCGGCCAGCCCTCGGGGGAGTCCTGCCAGACCTCCTGGCGCCCGTAGGGGAGCACGTCGGCGAGGGCGAAGAGATGGCTCAGCTGCTCGACGCCGCGGCCGCCCGTGTGCCACGTGCGGTAGACCTTGTCGCCGTCGCGCAGGAAGACGTTGACCGCGAAGCCCCCGTTCGGCGGCGCGCCGACATCGCTGCCGAACGGGCTGTTCGCGGTCGAGTACCAGGGCATCTTGTTGCCCACCTTGCGCCGGTAGGCGAGGGCCTCCTCGATCGGGCCCTGGGTGACGACGACGAACCGCGCGTCGAACTTCTCCAGGCCGAGCTGGCGCGTGAACTGGGACGTGAAGCCGGTGCAGCCGCTGCACTGCCACTCCGCGCCCTCGTGCCACATGTGGGAGTACACGATGAGCTGGGAGTGGTCGCCGAAGATCTCGGCGAGCCGCACCGGACCGTCCTCGCCCTCCAGGACGTAGCTCGGCATCTCCACCATCGGCAGCCGGCGGCGCTGCGCGGCGATGGCGTCGAGTTCGCGGGTGGCGGCCTTCTCCCGCACCCGCAGCGCCGCCAGTTCCTTCTCCCAGGTGGCGGCGTCGACTACGGGCGGCAGGGCGTTCGAGCTGGTGGACATGGTGCCTCCGTACAAGGTCGTGCGACCGAAAGGTGTGGCCTGTCTGCGAGTACGGACCGTCCGGCGGCCCGGAACTCATCGGTCCGCCACCCACCGGATCCGTGCGGTCGCGCCACGTGCCAGGCTGTGCGGTCGACGACCCGTCCCGTACGGCACCGCGCCCCGCACCGCAGGAGAGATCCCGATGTCCACGCCCCATCCGCTCCTCGCCCACCTCACCGACGCCGCCGACGGGCGCTTCCCGCCCTGCGACGGGTCCGTGACGGTGCTGCCGCCGCTGGCCGGGGGTCTGGAGTGCTCCGTGGCGTTCACCGGGCACGCCGTCGTCGCGACGGCGCTGCCCGAGGCCGAGGTGCTCGCCGAGGGTCCGGACGCCTTCGGCGGATCCATGGCGGCGCACTTCCTGCACCGGCTCGCCGGGCCCGGCGGCTGGACCGGCTGCGTGGACGCGATCCTCGTGGCCCGGGGGACGGGCGGACCCGCGCGCCTGCCCGAGGTCACCTCGCAGGAGGCGATGGACCACCCCCGCGTCCGGTACGCGCGCGAGATCCGCTCCGGCGTCACCGTCCACGGCGACGAGCGCGGCCTGGTCATCCTGGCCGACGGCCTCGCCGGACGCCGCGAACTGAGCATCGAACTGCATACGTCGGAGCAGACCGGCAAGGGCGTCGGGCGGGCGCTCATCGAGGACGCGCTGAGCCTCGTCGAGGCCGGCGCGCCGCTGTTCGCCGCCGTGTCCCCGGGCAACGCCCGCTCCCTGCGCGCCTTCCTGTCCTGCGGGTTCGTCCCCATCGGCAGCGAGGTGATCGTGCGGCCGAACCGGGGGTGACGGGCGGGTGCGTTCAGGGTCGGGTCGCGTCGCGTCGGATGGGCGTCCGCTGCCCGTTCGCGCCTCGGAGCCTTCGGGGGGAACAGCGTGAACGCCGCGCAGCCGCCCGCGCTGTCGGCGATGGAGCTGGTGGCGCACCCCGGCACGCCACGGATCACTCCGGCTCGGGCTGTGGGCGGCCGAACTGGCGGGTTCTGTCCCGCAGTTCGGTCGCCGTGGCGGCCACCGCCGCGACCGCGCCCAAGCAGAGCAGGCCGCCGCTGACCAGCGCCGCCGAGCCCGAGAACGTGTGGGCGACGAGGCCGCCGCGCAGATTGCCGAGGTCCGGCCCGGCCTGCCCGACGACCTGCTCGGCGGCCCCGACCCGGCCCAGGAGTTCGCGCGGGGTGTGCGTCTGCAGGACGGTGCCGCGCGAGACGACGCTGAGGGTGTCGGCGGCCCCCGCCACGGCCAGACACGCGAGCCCCGCCCACGGCTCGGACACCACGCCGAACACGGTCAACGACGAGCCCCAGACCGCGGATCCGGCCAGCATCACCAGCCCGGGACGCGGCAGCCGCGTGAACGTCCCCGAGAAGACGGAGGCGGCCACCCCGCCGACGGCGATCGCCGTCAGGAACAGGCCGAGGGTGCCCGGATCGCCCCCGAAACGCTCGGAGTTGACCAGCGGGAAGAGGCTGACCGGCATCGACAGGACCGTCGTCGCGAGGTCGGTGAGCAGCGCCCCGCGCACGGCGGGCGTCCGCGCCATGAAGGCGAGCCCGTCCGCCACGCCCCGCAGCCCCGGACGCGCGACCACGTCCCCCGGGCTCATGCGCGGCAGCCCGCGCGCGCCGAGCCACGCCGCGACGAACGTGGCGGCGTCGATCGCGTAGCACGCCCCGACACCCCACGCGCCCACGATCAGTCCGCCCAGCGCCGGGCCGAGCAGCATCGCGCCCTGGAACGAGATCCGGCGCAGGGCCAGCCCCGCGGCCACCTGATGCGCGGGCAGCAGGTGCGGCACGAAGGCACGCGAGGCCGGGCCGCCGCCGGTCGCGCAGCAGGACTGCAGCGCGACGAGGACCAGCACCCCGGCGACGGGCGCCGGACCGAGAAACCCCTGCACGGCGAGCAGCACGGCGAAGACCGTCTGCCCCGCCGTCGTGACCAGATAGACGAGTCGCCGGTCCACCCGGTCGACCAGCGATCCGGCGAACAGGCCGAGCGCGATGAGGGGCACCGCCTGGGCGAGCCCCACGGCCCCCGTCCACACCGTGCTCCCGGTCGAGCTCCACACCTGGAACATGACCGCGACCAGCGTCATCTGGCCGCCCAGCCCCGACAGGCTCTGACCGATCCACAGGCGCCGGAACGGCGCCGAAGTGCGCAGCGGCGACACGTCGATCAGCGAGCGACCCAGTCCCCGGCGGCCTCGTCCCGTGCCGGTCAGTCCCATGCCGGGTCCTCCTCGAGCTTCGCGACGATCCGGTCGTGGAAGCTGGTGCGGGCGAGCGCCGCCTCGATGTCCGTGACGACCCGCGACAGCGGATAGGGCAGCTCCGCCTCCAGCTCCGCGAGTGCGGCCTCGGTCGCCCGCCACTCCGCGGCGAGCCGCGCCACGACCTCGTGCGCCCGCTCGGTGAGCTCCACCTTCCGGGTGCGGGCGTCGTCGCCGACGACGGTGCGCACCCATCCGGCCTTGCGCATCGCCGCGACCTTCTGGCTCAGCGCCGAGTGGGTGCGCTCCACGGAGTCGGCCAGCTCGGCGATGGTCATGGGGCCGCGTGCGTGCAGCCGCAGCAGCTCCATGACCCAGGTCGGCTTGAGCCCCTCGATGCGCCGGTCGGCGTAGACGCGGCCGATGTCGGCGTCCATGGACGCCTGTAGCTGCCACAGGGGCCGCCACAGGCTCTGCTCGGTCGGGTCGTCGGGGAGATCCGGCTGGGGTGTCTGTGCGCGCGAGTCGGCCATGCCCGGCATCGTAACAGCACTTATATAAGTGCTGTCAGGTATCGGGCGGGGCGGATTTTCCGGGGTTCCGTGGGCCGCTCAGCCCAGCAGCTTGAGCAGTTCGATGGCGACCGGCTCGGCGGAGGCCGGGTTCTGGCCCGTGACGAGCCGGCCGTCGATGACCACCTTCGCCGCCCACGGCTCGCCCTCCTGCACGTTCACTCCGGCCTCGGTGAGTCGGTCCTGGAGCAGCCACTTGGCCTGGGCCGCGAGCCCCGCCTGCTCCTCCTCCGTGTTCGTGAACGCGGTGACCAGATGCCCCGCGAAGGCGTTCGTACCGTCCTCCCGGGTCGCCGCGAGCAGGGCCGCCGGTCCGTGGCAGACCACGCCGAGCGGCTTGCCGGAGTCCAGGGCGCGGGTGAGCAGCCGCCCGGAGTCCGCGTCGACGGCCAGATCCTCCATCGGTCCGTGGCCGCCGGGGTAGAACACGGCGCCGTAGTCGGCGAGGTCCACGTCCGTCAGGGCGATCGGGTGCCGGAGCTCGGTCATCGAATCGAGGGTGGCGGACACCCGGTCGGCGTTCTCCTGCCCGTCGTTGAACTCCGGCGCCAGGCTGCCCCGGTCGACCGGCGGCACGACCCCGCCCGGCGTGGCGACGACGATCTCGTGCCCGGCCGCCTTGAACGCCTCGTACGGCGCGACGGCCTCCTCCGCCCAGAAGCCCGTGGGGTGCTGCGTGCCGTCGGCCAGGGTCCAGTGGTCGGCGCCGGTCATCACGAAAAGGATCTTCGACATGGGTGCTCTTCTCCGAGGAGGCGATGTGCCTTCGACGGTAGGCCCGGAGGCTGTCGCCCACCAATGGCGGCGCGGGCGGCCGGAGTGCGAGGCGACCCGGAGGGGGGTAGGGGACTAGAGGAGTAATCAATTAGTTGAGTAAGGTGTGGGGTCATGACCACGTACCTGCGCTTCGTCGCGATCGGCGACTCCCAGACGGAAGGGCTCGGGGACGGCGACGAGACCTCCGGCTACCGGGGCTGGGCCGACCGGCTCGCCGAACAGCTGGCGCACGCCGAACCGGAGTTCACCTACGCCAACCTCGCCGTGCGCGGCCTGCAGGCGGCCCGGATCCGGGCCGGGCAGCTCGGCCCGGCCCTCGCGCTGCGGCCCGACCTCGTCTCGGTGATGGCCGGCATGAACGACGTGGTCCGGCCGGGATTCCGGCCCGAGCCGGTCGCGGCGGAGGTCGAGGCCATGTTCGCGGAGCTCACGGACGCGGGCGCGCACGTCCTCACGTTCACGTTCCCGGACCTCACCCGTCTGACGCCGGCGCTCTCGGCGCTGCGCCCGCGCCTGACCGACTTCAACGGGCGCCTTCGCGAGGCCGCAGCGCGGCACGGCGTCACCGTCGTCGACGCGTCCGGGTCTCCCGTCGCCGTCGACCCGCGGATGTGGAGCGCCGACCGGCTGCACGCCTCCCCGGCCGGTCACGCGCGGATCGCCCGCGCCGCGGCGGAGGCGCTCGGGCTGCCGGGCAGCGACGCGTCCTGGCGGGACCCGCTGCCACCGATGCCGCCGTTGCCGGCCTGGCGCCGCACCGCCCTGGATCTCGCCTGGGCGGGCTCCTTCCTCGGGCCCTGGGCCTGGCGCCGCGTCACCGGACGCTCCTCCGGCGACGGCCGCCACCCCAAGCGCCCCGAGCCCGCACCGGTCCGCGCGGTGCCGGCGCGGGGGTGACGGGCCCGGGGCGCCGTCGGTTCAGGCGCTCCGCCATCAGGGGACCAGGACGAGACGGCCCGGCAGGCCGCCCTGCGCCAGACGCGTGTGCGCCTCGGCGACCTCGTCGAGCGGATACGTGCGGGCGACGCGCGGCAGGAGCACGCCCTCGTCGGTGAGCCGGGCCAGCTCGGCCAGGAGCGGGCCGTCGGCCTCGACGCTGAGCGCCTGTACGGTCACGCCCCGCTCGGACGCGGGCTCCTGCCCGGGCCACAGCCCCATGTACGCCCCGCCGTCACGGACCGCCTTCAGCGCGTCGGTGCCGAGCCCCGCCGCGTCGAGGACGCCGTCGAAGCCGCCGTCGGCGGGACGCGCGCCGCGCGGCAGGAAGTGCGCGGCGCCGCGCGAGCGCAGGAAGCCCTCCGCGTGGTCCGGGCCGAGCGCCGTGACCTCCAGGCCGCGGTGCGCGGCCAGCTCCACCGCGTGCGCGCCGACGCCGCCGCCCGCGCCCGTGATCAGCAGCCGCTGCCCCGGCCGCAGACCCAGCCGGTCCAGCGACTGGGCGGCGGTGAGCGCGTTGAGGGGCAGGGTCGCCGCGTGCGTGGCGTCCACGCTCGCGGGCGCCGCCGCGACGGCCCCGGCGTCGAGCACCACGTGCTCCGCATGCGTGCCCAGTGCCTTGTGGTGGCCCGTGAACAGGGCGAACACCGGGTCGCCGACCGCGAAGGGCGCGCCCTCACCGACGGCCCCGACCGTCCCCGCCACGTCCCAGCCCAGGCCCGTCAGGCCGCCCCGGGCGCCGAAGACGCCGGCGCGGGTGGCCGCGTCCACCGGGTTCAGCGCGGCGGCGGCCACCTCGATCCGTACCTGGCCGGGGCCCGGTGCGGGCACCGCGGTCTCGACGATCTCGACGGCTTCCGGTCCGCCGAAACGGGACACGACTGCGGCACGCATGGTCACGGGGTCTCCTCCTGTGGCTGTGGGGATCGCTCAGCGGAGTGCGCGCAGGCCCGGATCCGTCCGGTGCAGCGCCTCTGATCAGGTCTCATACCGCTGGTGCGTAACCCCATGGTGCGTCAGTATGGAAGGGCGCACAAAAGGCACACGCGTGTGCGGAACGACGACCAGGAAGAACGATGACCAGGAAGGAAGAGCACGTCATGGAGGACCGGCAGCCCGCGCGACCCGCCGCACCCTCGGGGCCGTGCGCCGCGTGGCCCGCCGAGAAGGGCGAGACGATCCGGCAGATCGTCGAGCGCGCCGGCGACAAGTGGACCGTGCTCGTGGTGAGCGCGCTGCACGCGGGCCCGCTGCGCTACACGGACCTGCAGCGCTCCGTCCCCGGCATCTCGCAGCGCATGCTGACGCACACCCTGCGCCAGCTCCGCCGCGACGGCCTGGTCACCAGGACCGCCTACGCGGAGGTGCCGCCCCGCGTCGAGTACGAACTGACCCCGCTCGGCGCCTCCCTCATCGCCGCCGTCACGGCGCTCATCGACTGGGCGGGCACCCACCACGACGAGATCCACGCGCACCGCGCCCACTTCGACGAAGCCCCGCCCACCTCCTGACACACCGTCAAGGATCCGGGGGAGGGGCGCCGTCGAACGGTCCTGACCTGCTGCGATATCGTCCACCCGCCCCGTGCGTTCCCCCACGATCTGTACCGCGGGCCCCCCACGATCGAGAGGCAGGACATGAAGGATCAGGCACGCGGGCGCGGCGCGGGATGGTGGATCGCCTTCGGGGCGATCGCCTTCGGAGGGCTCTTCCTGGTCATCGGGCTGGTCATGGGCGGTGTCTCTCTCTCGTACGTGACGTCGGCCGAGCAGGCCCGGGGCACGGTGGTCTCCCTGGAGTGGAGCGGCGGCAGCAGCGGCTACTCCGGCAAGAGTCGCTCCAGCAGTGGCCCCACGGCGCACCCGGTGGTCGAGTTCACCACGCGCGAAGGCCGGGCGACCACGTTCCGCAGCTCGATGGGCTCGAACCCGCCCGCCTACGACCTGGGGGAGCGGGTCGACGTGCTGTACCGCGCCGACTCGCCCGAGGACGCGAAGATCGACGGGTTCGTCTCGCTGTGGCTGCTGCCCCTCATCTTCACCGGAGTCGGCCTGCTCATCGGCGGGATCGCGACGACGGTGGCCGTGGTCGTCCGGCGCAACCGTCGCGCCGCCTGACCCGGCGTCACCCCCCGTGCGCCCGGCGCTCGTCGCCCGCGCTCAGCGCTTCCTGAGCCGCGTGTTCAGCCGGGCGGCCTGCCGGGTCAGATAGTCGCGCTCGGCGAGGTTCGACGCGGTGTGGGCCGCCTCCGCGTACAGACGTGCAGCCGTGATCGGGTCGCCCTCCCGCTCGTGCAGATACGCCGCCACGGCGGTGTACCGGGGCAGGGCGGGGTCGAGTTCGGCGAGCGCGGCCAGGCCCGCGCGCGGGCCGTCCGCCTCGCCCACCGCGACCGCGCGGTTGAGGCGGGCGACCGGGCTGTCGGTCAGCCGCACCAGTTCGTCGTACCACTCGACGATCTGCACCCAGTCCGTCTCCTCCGCCTTCTGCGCGTCCGCGTGCAGCGCCGCGACGGCCGCCTGGGCCTGGAACTCGCCGAGCCGGTCGCGGGCCAGCGCCGACTGCAGGATCGCGATGCCCTCGGCGATCGCCGTCGTGTCCCAGCGGGTGCGGTCCTGCTCGGCGAGCGGGACCAGCGCGCCGTCCGGAGCGATGCGGGCGGCGCGCCGCGCGTGGTGCAGCAGCATCAGCGCCAGCAGCCCCGACACCTCCGGGTGGTCGACCACCGCCGCGAGCTGCCGGGTGAGCCGGATCGCCTCGGCGGCGAGGTCGACGTCGCCCGAGTACCCCTCGTTGAAGACCAGATACAGAACGCGCAGCACGGTGCCCACGTCCCCGGGCCGGTCCAGGCGTTCCTTCGACACCGTCCGCTTGGCGCGGCTGATGCGCTGCGCCATGGTCGCCTCGGGCACCAGATAGGCCTCGCCGATCTGGCGGGTCGTGAGGCCGCCGACGGCGCGCAGGGTGAGCGCCACCGCCGACGCCGGCGTCAGCGACGGGTGCGCGCACAGGAAGTACAGCTGGAGCGTGTCGTCCGTGCCCGGGGCCGGGCCCGGCGGCGGCTCCTCCTCCACCCGGTCCTCACGCCGGCGCCGCGCCGCCTCGGACCGCGTCGCGTCGAGGAACTTCCGCCAGGCCACCGTGACCAGCCAGCCCTTCGGATCGCGCGGCGGGTCCGCGGGCCACACGCGCAGCGCCTCGACCAGCGCGTCCTGCACGGCGTCCTCGGCCGCCGCGAAGTCGGCTCCGCGGCGGACGAGGACCCCGAGGACCTCGGGGGTGAGGCTGCGCAGCAGGCGCTCGTCCATGGAGGACGTCACCCGTGGCACGCGTCGGCGTCGGGCGTGGTGGTCAGGAACGGGCGCACCTCCAGCCACTCGTGGATCGGCTTGCCACCGGCGCCCGGCGCGGCCGACAGCTCCCCGGCCAGCTCGACGGCGCGCTCGTAGCTGTCCACGTCGATGACCATCCAGCCGGCGATGAGGTCCTTCGTCTCCGCGAAGGGACCGTCGGTCACCGGCGGCCGGCCCTCGCCGTCGTACCGGACCCAGGCGCCCTCCGGCGCGAGCGCCTGCCCGTCGACGAACTCCCCGGTCTTCTCCAGCCGGTCCGCGAAGTCCCGCATGAACTGGATGTGCGCCGAGATCTCCTCCGGCGTCCACTGGTCCATGCAGATGTCGTTGAGCGGGGCCGGGGCGCCGCGGTAGTGCTTCAGAAGCAGGTACTTGGCCATGGTCTTCTCCTCGGTTCCGGTGCGGCCATTGTGGCCGCCTGCACCCCTGGGACGGAGCAGCCCACGGCATCTCGACATCACCGGCGAACTTTTCTCAGAGATTTTTCTCCGGCCCCGGAAGGGGGCCCCGCCGCCGGGCCGCGTCGGCGTCGAGCCGGGCCAGCCGGCGGGCCAGCGTGGCCCGCTCCGGCTCGTTGCCGACGAGCCGGAGCGCCGCGCGGTACGCGTCGGCGGCCTCGGCCGTGCGGCCCGTCCGCCGCAGCAGGTCGGCGCGGGCCGCGGGCAGCAGGTGGTAGCCGCGCAGCGCCTCGGGCTCGCCGAGGGCGTCGAGCGCGGCGAGGCCCGCCGCCGGACCGTCGCGCAGGCCCACGGCGACGGCCCGGTTCAGCGCGATCAGCGGTGACGGGTCGAGGCGCAGCAGCACGTCGTACAGGGCCACGATCTGCGGCCAGTCGGTGGACGCGAAGTCCGGCGCCTCGTCGTGCAGCGCCGCGACGGCCGCCTGCACCGCGTACGGCCCCACGCCCGGTCCGGTCAGCGCCGGGACGAGGAGCCGCTGCCCCTCGGTGACGAGATCGCGGTCCCAGAGCGTACGGTCCTGGTCCTCCAGCATGATCTGGGTGCCCGCGTCGTCGGTCCTGGCCGCGCGCCGGGCGTCCGTCAGGAGCAGCAGCGCGAGCAGCCCGGCGACCTCGCGCTCGCCGGGCAGCAGCCGGTGCAGGACGCGGGCCAGCCGGATCGCCTCGTCGGCGAGGTCCGGCCGCAGCAGGTCCTCGCCCGCGCTGGCCGCGTACCCCTCCGTGAAGACGAGGTACACGACCCGCAGCACGTGCGGCAGCCGCGCGGGCAGTTCGTCGGGCCCGGGCACCCGGAACGGGATGCGCGCGGTACGGATCTTGCGTTTCGCCCGCACGATCCGCTGCGCCATCGTCGCCGTCGGCACCAGGAACGCCCGCGCCACCTCCGGCGTGGTCAGGCCCGCGAGGAAGCGCAGGGTCAGGGCCGCCTGCGCCTCCGGGACCAGGGCCGGGTGGCAGCAGGTGAAGAACAGGTGGAGCCGCTCGTCGGGGATGTCGTCGAACCCGGCCGCGGCCGGAACCGCGGGCGCGGCCCGCTCGCTCTCCACCTGGAGTGCGGCGAGCCGCTCCGCGTACGCCCGGTCGCGGCGGATCCGGTCGACGGCCTTGCGCCGGGCCGTCGTCAGGAGCCAGGCCGACGGTCGGTCGGGCACGCCGTCCTCGGGCCACCGGCGCAGTGCCGCCTCGATGGCCTCGGACGCGGCCTCCTCGGCCAGGTCGAGGTCCCCGGTGCGGGCGGCGAGCAGCGCGATCAGCCGGCCGCGGTCCTCGCGGAACACCGTCTCGACGGCCCGCGCCGCCGGTTCCCGTGCCGTCACCGGTCCCGCTCCCCGGTCGGCGCGGTCATGCGAAGTCCGGCTCCCACACCGTGCGGACCTGCACGGTGCCGAAGCGGGCGCCGGGGCAGCGGGCGGCCCAGTCGAGCGCGGCGTCGAGGTCCGGGACGTCGATCAGGTAGTAGCCCCCGACCATCTCCCGGGTCTCGGCGAACGGCCCGTCGGTGACGACCCGCTCACCGTCCCCGCGGACGTGCACGGTGGTGGCGTCCGTCAGCTCCAGCGCGTTCCCGTCGAGCTTCACCCCGGCGTCGGTGACCGCCTTGTCGAAGGCCATGAACTCCTCGACGGTGGGGCCCTCGGCCGGCAGCTCCTCGGTGGAGTCCGGGGCCGGGGTGTTGATCAGCAGCAGGTACTTCATGGGGTGCTCCTCGTGCGATCGGGACGATGTGGAGGGTGCGTCCGTCGTGCACCCTGCCCCCTACTGACGAACGGCCCTCGCGGGAATCGACACCCCGCGCAGAAATTTTTTCGGGAGCGTCTTCCCGACCGTGTCTACGGCTTCGGCTCGGTCGCGATCTGGACGAGGTTGCCGCAGGTGTCGTCGAGGACGGCCATGGTGATCGGGCCCATCTCCAGCGGCTCCTGCGTGAAGTGCACGCCGAGGGCCCGCAGCCGCTCGTACTCCGCGTGGACGTCGTCGACGGCGAACTGGACGAGCGGGATGCCGTCCTTCACCAGGGCGTCGCGGTACGGCTTCACGGCCGGGTGGCCGGCGGGCTCCAGGAGCAGCTCGGTGCCGCCCGGCTCCTCGGGGGAGACGACGGTCAGCCACCGGTCCGTCTCGCCCACGGGCACGTCGTGCTTCTTCACGAAACCGAGGACCTGCGTGTAGAAGTGCTCGGCCTTGGCCTGGTCGTCGACGAACACGCTGGTCAGGTGGATCTTCATGAGGTGCTCTCTTCCGAGGTGGTCGGTACGGGCCACCGCTCGGCGATCTGCCGCAGCGGCGCCGTGTCGAGGTCGTGGTACTTGTAGCGGCCCTCCCGCCGCGTCCTGACGAGCCCGGCGGACTCCAGCACCGCCAGGTGCTGGGAGACCGCCTGCCGCGAGAGGCCGAGCCCGTGCTTCATGCTCAGCCGCGCGCATATCTCGAACAGGGTCTGCCCCGACCGCTCGGTGAGCTCGTCGAGGATCGTGCGCCGGGTGGAGTCGGCGAGGGCTTTGAACAGGTCGTCGGCCACGCGCCCAGCATAGGCAAGCATTCACTTGCCTATCAACCGGGGAGGCTGCGCCGGCCGGGTTAAGGTGCCGCCGGAAAGGGGAGCGGATGCTGCGGGAACTGGGTTTGAGCCGGGACGAGGAAGCGGTCTACACCGCGCTGCTGACACGGCCGGTCGCCTCGGTCGCCGACCTCGTGCGCCGGACGGTGCTGTCCGGGCCCGAGGTGGAACGGGTCCTCGGCGATCTCGCGGTGCGCGGACTGGTGGCGGTGGAGTCCGCGGGGGCGCTCCCGGCGGACGGCGCGGCAGGGGACCGGCCCGCGGACCGGTACCGCCTGACCCCGCCCTCCGTGGCGCTCGCCCCGGTGCTCGTCGAGCAGCGCAACGCGCTCCAGCGGGCCGAGACCGCCTTCTCGATGCTGACCGAGCAGTACCGCAGCGCCGCGGCGCATCCGGCGGGCGGAGTGGTCGAGGTGGTCGTCGGCGTGGAACAAGTGGCCCACCGGTTCCACCAGTTGCAGCGGGGCGCCCAGCGCGAACTGCTCACCTTCCTCGTCGGCGAGGCCACCGCCGTGCAGCGTGCGGACGCGGACGTGTCGGAGTCCTTCGCCCTGGAGCGCGGTGTCAGCTTCCGGGCCGTGGCCGCCCAGGACTACCTCGACGGGGAAGGCGTCCTGCGGGACGTGCACGCCGGTATCGCGGCCGGGCTCCGGCTCCGCCTCGCCGACACCCTGCCCCTGAAGATGCTCGTGTCCGACGGCGAACGGGCCATGGTGCCCCTGGACATGGCCGACTCCGGCGGCGAGCCCAGCGCCATCGTCGTCCACCGCAGCGGACTCCTCGGCGCACTCGTCCATCTCTTCGAGCGCGAGTGGGAGAAGGCGCGCCCGCTGTACGCCGGCGCCGGTGGCGTACGGGTGGAGGACGCCGCTCCGGACGTTCCCGCCGAGGGCGAACTCGCGGTCCTGGCCCTCCTGTTGGCGGGTGTGTCCGACCGCAGGGCGGCCGCGCAGCTCGGTGTCTCGGTACGCACGGTGGAGCGCCGCACCCGCCGCCTGATGGACCTCGCCGGAGCCGACTCCCGTCTCCAGCTCGGCTGGTACGCCGCCCGCACCGGCTGGCTCTGATCCGTACGCGCCCACCGACGCCGAGCCGGCCGTCCGACGGCGCCCCGTGTCGGGATGCCGACATGGGGCGGAACCGCCACGTCCGGCACCTCCGCACCCTCCCGGATCTCTGCCACGCTGCAGCCGCACGATGGCGTGTTCACGACTTCGAGTCGTTCGAGTAGGGAGATCCATGCGTCCCCACAGACGTGCAGTTCTGGGCGCGGCGACCGTCGTCGCCCTCGCCCTCACCGGCCTGGCGACACCCGCCGCGACGGCCGGGCCTCCGGACGGGTCACCGGGGACCCGGCCGCTCCTCGGCTCCGCGGACGCCGCGGCCGAGGGCGGCCGGCAGTCGACCGTCACCCTCGTCACCGGTGACCGGGTGGTCGTCGTCACGGACGGCGCCGGCCGCAGCAGCGCGAGCGTGCTGCCCCGGGAGGACGGCACCCGGCCCACGGTCCAGACGTACCAGCGGGGCAAGGACCTCTACGTCTACCCCGAGGACGCCGCGGCGGCGATCGCCGACGGCAGGGTCGACGAGCAACTGTTCAACGTCACCGGCCTCGTACGCCAGGGCTACGACGACGCGCACAGCAAGACGCTGCCGCTCATCGCCACCTACAAGAACGGCGTGGACGTCGCGGCGCAGGCGGCCGTGCCGCGTGGCGCCGACCGGGTCCTCGACCTCCCCGCCGTGGACGGGGCCGCGCTCGCCGCCGACAAGAAGGACACCGCCGCGTTCTGGGCGGACGTCGCAAACCCCCGCTCCCGCTCCGGCGCCGGGCTGAAGAAGCTCTGGCTCGACGGCAAGGTCGAGGCCACCCTCGACCGCTCCACCGCACAGGTCCGCGCACCGCAGGCCTGGGCCGAGGGCCTCGACGGCAAGGGCACCAAGGTCGCCGTCCTCGACACCGGCGTCGACGCCGGACACCCCGACCTCGCCGGCCGCGTCACGGCCGAGAAGAACTTCACCGACTCCGCGTCCACCGACGACAAGGTGGGCCACGGCACCCACACCGCCTCCACCGTCGGCGGGTCCGGCGCCGCGAGCGACGGACGCAAGAAGGGGGTCGCCCCGGGTGCCTCGCTGCTCGTCGGCAAGGTCCTGAACGACGGCGGCTCGGGACTGGACTCCTGGGTCATCGCCGGCATGCAGTGGGCCGTCGACCAGAAGGCCGACGTCGTCTCCATGAGCCTCGGCAACCCCACCGCCCGCGACTGCACCGACCCCGTCGCACAGGCCACCGCCGCCCTGGCGGACAGCGACCGCACCCTCTTCGTCGTCGCCGCGGGCAACGACGGACCCGGTGCCGAGACCGTGTCCTCGCCGGGCTGCGTCCCCGACGTCCTCACCGTCGGCGCCGTCGACCGCGACGACACCACCGCCCCCTTCTCCAGCCGGGGCCCCGCCGCCCGCACCCACGTGCTCAAGCCGGAGATCGCCGCCCCCGGCGTCGGCATATCGGCCGCGAGCGCCGGCGGTCGCGGCGTGTACGCCTACCGCACGATGTCCGGCACCTCCATGGCCACCCCGCACGTCGCGGGCGCCGCGGCCGTCGTGCGGCAGGCCCACCCGGACTGGACCGCGCAGCGCGTCAAGGCGGCCCTGGTCTCCTCCGCGCGGACCGGCGGCGAGATCGCCGACGCCTTCGAGACAGGCGCCGGTGTGCTGGACGTCGCCGCCGCCACCCACCAGAAGGTCCTCTCCGCGCCGGCCGTGCAGGGCGGCACCTACGCGTGGCCGCAGAGCGCCGCGGACCGCACGACCGTGCGGGTCCCCTTCACGAACACCACGGGCAAGGACGTCACCCTCGACCTGTCGGTCGACGGCGTGCGCGGCAACGACGGCAGCGCCGTCCGCACGGGCGTCATCGAGACGGGCCCGGGCAAGGTCACCGTCCCCGCCGGGGAGAGCGCCGAGGTGCCGGTGCGCATCGACCCCACCGCCCACCTGGCGGACCGTCAGTACGGCGCGGTCACCGGCCGGATCCTGGCCACGGGCGACGGCGTCCACGTCTCCGTACCCGTCGCCGTGTACGTCGAGCCGAAGACCGTCACCCTGCGCGTCAAGCTCGTCGACCGCGACGGGAAGCCGGCCGCCGGCACCTCCTCCCTCGACGTCGTCAGCATCGACACCGACCGGGGCGAACGCCGCACCAACGGTGGGGCCACCGACCAGACGTTCCGCGTCCGCCCGGGCGACTACGCCCTCAGCACGTTCGTGAGCACCTACGGAGCCGACAGGAAGACGGCGTCCGTCAGCTACCTCGCCCGGCCGCAGGCGCACATCACCGACGACACCACCGTCGTCCTCGACGCCCGCGAGGCCCACCGGCTGAGCCTGCGCACCCAGCGCCCCTCGAAGATCAGCACCACCACGCTCAGCTACGCCCGCTCGTGGGACGACATCTGGCAGGTGTCGGCCTCCCTCCTGGCCGACGGCTCCGTGCGGGACTTCTTCGCGGACATCGACGGCCGCGCCCGCGACGGCGCCTTCGAGTTCCGTCCCACCTGGCGTGCCACCGGCACCGAGGACGGCGCCCCGTACGTCTACAACGTGTCGTTCCCGATCGAGGGACCGCTGCGCTCCGACCGTGAACTGCGGCCCCTGGACGTCAAGTTGGCCCGCGTCACCGAGAACTGGCACGCCATGGGCAAGGAGGCCGACTACCTGGACGCGCTGTTCCTGCGGCGTCCGGACAGCGCCGGCTACATCCCGGTCAGCCCCTTCGGCCTGGTCCACGTGCCCGCGACCCGCACCGCGTACTACACGACGGGCGACGAGCTCTGGTTCCACGGCGCCATGACCAGCTTCCCGTTCGCCGCGTTCATGAGCGACCGGGAGCGCACCTACCGCCCGGGGCAGCACCGCACCGAGGAGTGGTACGGCGGCCCGCTGCGCCCGGCCGCTCCCCGCGACGCGGACGGCAAGCCGATGCTGACCGCCGAACGCCAGGGCGCATGGATGGGCTTCCAGACCGCGCTGTGGCTGGACGGCTCGGGCGACCACTGGTCCTACGGCGGCTCGTTCGGCGACCTCGGCAACCTGGAGCTGAAGCGGAACGGCGAGCGGATCGCCACCAGCGCCTACCCGTACGACGCGTTCAAGGTGCCGGACGGCGACGCCGCGTACGAGCTCACCCAGCGGCTGGAGAAGATCGACACCTCGGACCGGAACTGGCTGCGTTCCACCGCCGTCACCACCACCTGGGGCTTCCGCTCCCACCGTGAGGACGACGTCTACTCCCGGGGCCTGCCGATGCTCTTCCCGTCCTACGACCTGCCGGCCGACGGGATGAACACGCTGCCCGCGCAGGACGGCATCGAGGTCGGCCTCTCGGCGGAGGGCCACGCCGGGTACACCCCGGCCGCGCTCACCCGTGCCGCCCTCGCGTACTCCTACGACGGCGGCGCCACCTGGACGGACGCACCGGTCCGGCAGCACGACGGCCGGTGGACGGCCGAGCTCGACCACACCGGCGCCTCCGGCAGGCAGGTCATGCTCAAGGTGAGCCTGACCGACGCCGACGGGGCCACCGTCACCCAGACCGTCACCCGCGCCTACGACGTGCGCTGACGGACCGTCGGGGAGTCCGGGCGGGCCGCCCTCTACCCTGGGCCGATGCCCGGACTCCCCGACGCCCTCGCCGTCCGTACGGCCTCGGCCTCCGCCTGCGAGATCGCCGAGGCCGTCCGCCGCGGCGACGTGTCGGCCCGCGCCGTCACGGAGGCGGCCCTGCAACGCGTCGCCCTGCGCGACCGGTTCCGCGCCTTCACCGCCCTGCTGCCCGCCACCGCCCGGGAGCGCGCGGCCGAGGTGGACCGGAGGATCGCGGCGGGGGAGCGGTTGCCGCTGGCCGGAGTGCCCCTCGCCGTCAAGGCCACCGAAGGGCTGACCTCGGGCCAGACACGGCTGCTCCTGGCGGCCGGCTGCGTCCCGGTCGGCACGACCTCCACCCCCGGGCCCGGCACCGAGTGGCGGACCTGGGGCGACACCCCGCGCGGCCCCACCCTCAACCCGTTCGACCCGCACCGCAGCCCGGGCGGTTCCTCGGCCGGGTCGGCGGTGGCGGTGGCGGCGGGACTGGTGCCGATCGCCACCGGCAGCGACGGCGCCGGGTCCGTGCGGATCCCCGCCGCCTGGTGCGGAGTCGTCGGCCTCAAGCCCACGAACGGCCGGGTGCCCGCCCGGGACCGCGCCGGGCTCAACATCGCGGGCCCGCTCGCCCGCACGGCCGCCGACGCCGCCGCGTACCTCGACGCACTCGCCGGCACCGCGACCCTTCCGGAGCTCGCCCCGTCCCACCGCCCCCTGCGCACGATCTGGTCCCCGACCCTGGGCTTCGCCGCCACGGACGGGACGGTCGCCGCCACGGCCGAAGCCCTGCTGCACGCGCTGACCGCGTCCGGGGCGCTGGAATCCGTCGACGCCCCGGTCCTGCTCACCGACCCCGCCGACTGCTGGCGCGGCCTGCGCGGCCACGACCCGGAGCGCGTCACCCGGGCCCGCCGGGAGGCGGCCGAGCTCACCGATCAGGTCGACGCCCTCTTCACGCACACCCCCGCCGACCTGATCGCCACCCCGACCACCCCGAACCCGCCGCACGGGCACGACGGCCCCGGACCCACGCTGAGCGTCGCTCTGACCTGGACGTTCAACATCACCGGTCACCCGGCCGTCAGCCTCCCGGCCGGCCACACCCCGCAGGGCGCACCGGTCGGCCTCCACCTCGTCGCCCCGCGCGGCAGGGAGGCGGACCTCCTGGCTGTGGCCCGCGCCCGCGAACTCCTGGCCGGCCGGGGTGATGCGGGCTAGCGCCGCTACGGGGCCAGGGTGCGCAGCACGCAGAACTCGTTGCCCTCGGGGTCCGTCATGACCACCCAACTCCGGTCCGGGCCCTGGCCGACGTCCGCCTTCGCGGCGCCGAGCGTGAGCAGCCGGGCCACCTCGTCCTCGGTGCCGCGGTCGATCGGGCTGACGTCGAGGTGCAGCCGGTTCTTCTGTACGGCCTTGCCCTCGGGCACCCGGATGAACACCACGGTCGGCGGCATCTGACGTGCCCGGACCTCCTCCGCGGTCGGTACCCAGGAACCGATCTCGACCAGGTCCTCCCGCTGCTCCAGCACCTTGAAGTCCAGCACCTCGCACCAGAAGGCCGCGAGCCTCTCGGGGTCGTGGCAGTCGACGACCAACTCGGTGAACCTGCTTGTCATGACGCTCCCCGGTAGACGGACGAACTCCGAGTATGGACCACGTCGTCGAGGCCGTCGCCGTCCTGCTCCGGATCTAGAGGTCCGAGGCGGCAGCCTCCCGGACACCCTCCAAGAAGCCCCGGATCGCGTCCAGTTGGTGGTCGTCGTACGCCGCCAGCAGTTCCGTCGTCCGCGCGATCAGGGGGCCGAAGTGGGCCTCGCCGAGCGCGATCGCCCGCTCGTCCACGACGATCGTCACCTTGCGGCGGTCCCGCTCGCCGCGCTCCCGGCGCACCTGTCCGGCCCGCTCCAGCCGGTCGACCAGCGCCGTCGTCCCGGCCGAGTGGAGACCGAGCGCCGCACCCAGGGAGCCGGCCGTGGTCTCCTCGCCCGCGCGGGCCGCGTCCATGAGGGCGATCAGAGCCCGCACATCGGTCGGGTGCATGCCGTTCTCGCGGGCGAACCGGGCGCTGTGCAGGCCCAGTTCGACCACCGTCGCGCGCAGCAGGTGGACCATCTCCCGCTCGGACCCGGTGGGCGTCGACTCGGACACGGGCGTCTCCTCCGGCTAGTATCTCGTTCGGCAACTATCTCGCCGAACGAGACAATAGCCCGGCGAGGCACCACTTCGGCGAGGTGGCAGCCCGAAAAGGTATCGGCTCGACCGCAGATCAGGGGGTTGTTCCACCATGAGCCCACGCGCAGCCGTCCGCGACACACCCGACCCGCACACCTACGACCCGGCCGCCTTCCGTGCCGCCTACGAGCGGGTGCTCGCCAAGTGGCCCGCCCCACACACCTCCGTCACCGCCCCCACCCCCTTCGGCGTCACACACGTGAACACGTGCGGCCCCGCCGACGGTCCCCCCGTCCTCCTGCTCCCCGGCGGCGGAGGCGCGACCTCCGTCCCCTGGTACGCGCAGGCCGCCGCGCTCTCCCGTACGCACCGCGTGCACGCCGTCGACCTGATCGGCGCCCCGGGCCGCAGCTTGCCCGACCCCGGACGCCGTCCCCGCACGCTGGACGACCTCATGACCTGGCTGGCGTCGGTCCTCGACGGCCTGGGCCTCGGAGGCCGGGACGTGGACCTGATCGGTCATTCCTACGGCGCCTGGATCGCGCTGCACCACGCGCTCCGCGCCCCCGCCCGCACGCGCCGCCTGGTCCTGCTCGACCCGACCCGGTGCTTCGCCGGCTTCCGCCCCGCCTACCTCCTGCGCGCTCTGCCCATGCTCCTGCGCCCGGCGCCCCGCCGCGTCCGTACCTTCCTGGAATGGGAGAGCGCGGGCACCGACGCCCTGGACCCCGACTGCCTGGCACTCCAGGAGGCCGCCGCCCGATTCCCCGCCGCGCGCCCCGCGACCGGCCCGCGCCCCGCCCCCGACGCCCTGCGCGCCTGCACGGCCCCGACCCTGATCCTTCTCGCCGGAGCCGGCCAGGTCCACGACGCCCGGGAAGTGGCCTCGAAGGTGCGGGAGTTGATGCCGGCGGCGACCACGGAAGTGCTCCCGGGCATCACCCATCACGCCATGCCGCCCGCACTGTCGGCCGAGGCGAACCACCTGATCGCCGGGTTTCTCGGCTGACATGATCCGGTGCCCGATGAAAAGGTGAGCCGTCGAGCGATGAGTTTTCCGGCGGCCCCTGGTCGTAGGAGTGACACACCGAGACCGCGGAGCCGCCGGGCACCCGCGAGACCCAGACAAGATCGAGGACCTTCAGATGCGCACGCTGATCAGCACCGCTTTCGTCTCCCTGGACGGCGTCGTGGAGGCGCCCGGCGGCGAGGCCGGGTACCGCAACGCCGGATGGACCTTCAAGGACATCGAGTTCGTCCCGGAGGCCTACGAGATCAAGGGGCGGGAGCAGAAGGAGGCCTCGGCCATGCTGTTCGGCCGGGCGAGCTACGAGGCGTTCAGCCCGGTGTGGCCGGCCATGGAGGAGTTCGCCGACTACAAGCCGCTGCCGAAGTACGTCGTCTCCACCACGCTCACCGAGGACGCCCTCGTGCCGGACTGGGGCGACACGACCATCCTGCGCTCCCTCGACGAGGTCGCCGCCCTGAAGCAGACCGACGGCGGGCCGATCATCATGCACGGCAGCGCCGCCCTGAACCGCGCGATGTCCGACGCCGGGCTGATCGACCGCTACCACCTGCTCGTGTTCCCGCTGCTGCTCGGCGCCGGCAAGCGCCTGTTCAGCGACACCGACAAGGACGCCCAGAAGCTGAAGCTCGTCGAGCACGGGGCGTACTCCAACGGGATCCAGCTGAACGTCTTCGACGTCGTGCGCTGACCCCCTGCCGGCGCCCCGGGGTCACGAGAAGTCCAGGCGGCCCGTGCGCTCGCGCTTCAGCTCGTAGAAGTGCGGCTGCCGGGCCAGGACCCGCACCGCGTCGAAGATCTCGGCCGCCTCGGCGCCGCGCGGAATCGCGCCGAGCACGGGCCCGAAGAACGGGGTGCCGTCCAGATGCAGCGTCGGGGTGCCCACGTACGCGCCCGTGGCCGGGTCCGTCCCGGCGTCGTGGCTGCGCCGCAGCACCGCGTCGTGCGTGTCCGCGTGCGCGGCCGAGGCGAGCTCTGCGGGCAGTCCCAACTCCGCCAGGACCTCCGCCGTCACCCGGTCGAAGTCCTCGGCGCGGTCCTGATGGATACGGGTGCCGTACGCCGTGTACAGGTCGCGCAGGATCTTGTCGTCGTGGAGCTCCGCCGCCGCGACGGCGACCCGCACCGGGCCGAGCGAGCGGTCCACCAGATCCCGGTACCAGTCGGGCAGTTCGTTGCCCTCGTTGTGCAGGTACAGGCTCATCACGTGGAAGTGGACGTCGAGGTCGCGCAGCGGCTCCACCTCGAGGATCCAGCGCGAGGTGATCCAGGCGAACGGGCAGGCGGGGTCGAACCAGAAGTCCACTCGGGTGCGGTCGGTGCGCGGAAGGGTGTCTGTCGTCATGTCCTCAGCCTGCCAGTGATGTGGCCCTGAACCATGGGCCACATCGGGGCGGGTGCACTGGGCCATTCAGTGCCGTCGCCGACCGGTCAGGTGCCGTCGCCGACCGGTCAGGTGCCGGGAGACGCGAACGGCCGGCGGCGGGAACCTGTCCGCCACCGGCCGTCTCGTCAGACCGTCGTCAACTCCGCCCGTAGCTGGCGGCGTTGGGCCGCGAGTCCGGGGTCGAGCGCCGGGACGGCCGCCAGCAAGCGGCGGGTGTAAGGATCCTGAGGACGGGTGTACACCTCGTCCACCGGTCCCTCCTCCACGACCCGGCCCGCCCGCATGACGGCCACCCGGTCGCTGACCTGACGCACGACGGCCAGATCGTGCGCGATGAACACCAGGGCGAGCCCCAGCTCCCGTTGCAGCCGGCCGAGCAGCTCCGTGACCTGGGCCTGCGTCGTCACGTCGAGCGCCGACACCGCCTCGTCGCACACGATCAGGTCCGGGTCCGCGGCGAGCGCCCGCGCGATCCCGACCCGCTGCCGCTGCCCGCCGCTGAACTCGTGCGGATAGCGGTCGTACAGCTCCGCGTCCAGCCCGACCTGCGCGAGCAGTTCACCCACCCGCGCCCGGATCGCCGACTCGTCGAGCTTCCCCGCGGCCCGCAGCGGATCCGCGACGGACTCGCCGATCGAGCGGCGCGGGTTCAGCGACGAGTGCGGGTCCTGGAACACCATCTGCACCCGGCCCCGCCGCACCACCCGGCCCGCACTCGGTTCGAGCAGCCCGACCAGCATCCGGCCGAGCGTCGTCTTGCCGCTGCCGCTCTCCCCGACGATGCCCAGGGTCTCGCCCGGGCGCACGGCGAGCGAAACCCCGTCGACGGCTTTCGTCACGGTCGCCCGCCGGCCGAACACCTGGTGGACGTCGACCGCCTCGACCAGCGGCTCGCCCGCGTCGGCCGGCGCCGGGCGGGTGGGCGCGGTCGCGCCGTCGATCCGGGGGACCGCCGCGAGCAGGGCCCGTGTGTACGGCTCGGCGGGCGCGGCCAGCACCGCGCCGACCGGCCCGCGCTCGACGGCCCGGCCCGCCCGCATGACGAGGATGTCGTCGACGGACTCGGCGGCCACCCCCACGTCGTGCGTGACCAGGACGAGCCCCATGCCCGTCTCCTGCCGCAACTGGTGCAGCAGATCCAGGATCTGGGCCTGCACGGTGACGTCCAGGGCCGTCGTCGGCTCGTCCGCGATCAGCAGCTGCGGCTCGCAGGCCAGCGCCATCGCGATGAGCGCCCGCTGGCGCATCCCGCCCGAGAACTCGTGCGGGCGCGACCGGGCCCGGCGTGCCGCATCGGGGATGCGCACCCGGTCCAGGACCTCGACGGCGCGGGCCCGCGCCGCACGCCGCGAGACCCGGTGATGGACGCGGTACACCTGCGCGATCTGGTCGCCCACCGCGTAGTACGGGTCGAGCGAGGACAGCGGGTCCTGGAAGACCATCGCCGCCTTCGCGCCGCGCAGCGCGCGCAGCTCCGCGTCGTCGGCCTCGCGCACGTCCACCCCGGCCACCCGCACCGAGCCGGACACCTCGGCGCCCGTGCCGCGGTGCAGCCCGAGCAGCGCGTACGCGGACGCGCTCTTGCCCGAGCCGGACTCGCCGACGATGCCCAGCGCACGGCCGGGCTCCAGCGTGAACGACAGATTCCGCACGGCCTGCACCGCGCCGAACGACACGGACAGGTCCGTGACCTCGATCAGGCTCATGCGAGCACCACCCTTCGGTCGGCCAGCGCGTGGAACACGTCCGCGAGGGCGCCCGCGAGGACGACGAAGAACCCGGTGACCAGCACCAGACCCACCACGACAGGAAGGTCCACGGTCCGGACCGCGTCCACCAGTTCACGCCCCACACCGGGGATGCCGAACAGCGACTCGGTGAGCAGCGCGCCGCCGAACATCGAGCCGATGTCCAGCGCGCCGAGCGCGATCACGGGAGCGAGCGCGCCCCGCAGGGCGTGCCGCCCGACCAGCGTCCGCTCCGGCACCCCGTACGCCCGGAACGTGCGCACGTGGTCCTCGGCGAGCGTCTCCAGCATCGAGGCGCGCGTCATCCGCGCGTATGGCGCGGCGCTCACCAGGGCCAGCGAGATCCACGGCAGGAGCAGGTTCCACGCCCACTGCTCGGGATCGTCGGTGAACGGCACGTAGTCCGGGAACGGCAGCACCTGAAGCACCGTCACCAGCAGGATGATCAGAAGCAGTCCGATGACGAACACCGGCGTGGCCATGCCCGCGAGCGTGATCCAGGTGAGGATCCGCTCGGTCGGCCGGCCGCGCCGCCACACCGACAGCACGCCGGTGCCGACACCCAGCAGCACCCACAGGACCGACGCGCCGAGCACCAGCGAGGTGGTCGCCGGCAGCTTCGCCAGGATCAGCCCCGTGACCTGCTGGTCGCTCTGGTACGAGAGCCCGAGGCAGGGTGCCGGGCAGTGCAGCACACCGGTGCCGGTCGAGAAGTCCTGCCCGGTGAACAGGGACTGGAGGAAGTGCGCGTAGCGCAGGTACAGGGGGTCGTCCAGCTTCAGCTGTGCGCTGACCTGCGCGACCTGTGCGGGGGAGCAGCGCGGCCCGCAGGCGATCTGCGCGACGTCGCCGGGGACCACGTAGAAGGCCGCGTACACGACGACGCTCAGGGCGAACAGGACGAAGACGGCGCCGCCCGCGCGGCGGATCAGAAAGCCCGTCATGCGCCGGCCTCCTTCACGGCATCGTGCCGGGTCTCCTGCTTGCGGCCGGTGCCGACCCGCAGCCGGGACTCGGCCCGCGGGTCGAGCGCCGTGCGCACGCCCTCGCCGAGGACGGTCAGCGCCAGCACCGTCACGAACAGCAGGAGCGCCGGGATCAGCAGATACGTGGGCGCCGCCTGGTACCAGGTGTCGGCGTCACTGAGCATCTGCCCCCACGACGGGGTCGGCGGCTTGATGCCGACGCCGAGGAAGGACAGCGCCGCCTCGACCACGATGTTCCCGGGGAACAGCAGGACCGCGTACGTGATGACGGGCGCGGCCAGCGCGGGCAGCAGCTCGCGCCGGGCGACCTGCCACCGGCCCCAGCCGCTGAGCCGGGCCGCCGCCACGTGGTCCAGCGACTTGAGGGCCAGCGTCTGGGCCCGCACGATCTTCGACGTGCCGGCCCAGCCGACCAGGCCGATGATGACGGCGATCAGCACCGGGCGCGGGAACCCGGCCGGGACGACGGCGAGCGCGCCGAGCGCCACCACCATCACCGGCAGCGCGACGACCACGTCCGTGACCCGGCTGAGCGCCTGGTCGACGAACCGGTTGCCGAGCCCCGCGGTCAGGCCGATCGCCACCCCGAGCAGCACCTGGAGGAGCGTCGCGGCGAGCGCGACACCCAGCGAGACCCGGGTGCCGTAGACGACGCGCGCGAACAGATCGCGCCCGGTGAGGGGTTCGACGCCGAGCCAGTGGTCGGCGCTCACCCCGCCGAACGAGCCCAGCGGCACACCGCCGGTCGCGGAGTCGACGAGATCAGGGTGGTACGTCGTGGGGTCCTGGCCCTCGACCGCGGTGAGCAGCGGCGCCGCCAGCGCGACCAGGACCAGGAAGGCGACGACGCCGCCCGCGACGAGCGCGGAGCGCCGGGCCCGCAGCCGCCGCCAGAAGGGACGGCCCCAGGGGGCGGGGGCCGCCACGACGGCCCCCGCCCCCTCGGCCGCGTCACCGGATGCGGTGACTTCGGTGAGCAGTGCTTCGGCCATGGCTACTTGACCGCGACCTGCGACACGTCGAGCACACCGGTCCAGTCACTGATCACGATGTTCTTGACGGACTCGCCGTAGAGCCGCTTGTAGACCGGGTGGAACAGCGGCACGGTGAGCGCCTGCTCGCCGACCTTCTTGTCGAGCGCGCCCCAGCGCTGCGCGGCGGCACCGAGGTCGGTCAGCTTGTTGATCGCGTCGATCTCCTTGTTGACCGAAGCGTCGTTCAGCTGCGCCGAGTTGAAGTTGTAGCCGGCCTTCACGATCTGCCGGCCGTCGAAGATCGGGGCGAAGAACGGGCCGCCGGAGGGCCAGTCGGCTCCCCAGCCGCTGAGGAAGAACCCGGGCTCGGACTTCACGTTGTGCACGGTCTCGGAGTAGTCGTTGTCCTCCAGGCCCTGGAGCTTGACCGTGATGCCGGCCTTCTTCAGCGCCTCCTGGAGCGCGGTCGCGATCTCGGGGCTCGTCGCGAAGTCCTTCGCGTTGGAGTGCGTGAGCGTGACGGTCAGGCCCTTGGCGTAACCGGCTTCCTTCAGCAGCTCCTTGGCCTTCGCCGCGTTGCCGCTCTTTCCGGCCGGGAAGTGGTCGTAGGGCGTGTAGCCGAACGACTTCTGGTTCGGCAGGAAGGTCGTCGCGGCCTCGGCGAGCGAGGAACCGCCCGCCGCGTTCACGATGGAGGAGCGGTCCACGGCGTACGAGATCGCCTGGCGCACCTTCGGGTTGTCGAACGGCTTCACCTTCGGGTTGAAGGCGATGTAGTTCGTGTAGCCGAAGTGGCCCGTGCCGACGCGCGCGGCGAGGTCCTTGTCGCCGGACACCTTGGCGAGCTCGGCCGGGCCGAGGTTGGTGTCGGTCGTGACGGCGGTCGCGTCGGCGCCCCGCGAGGCGGAGAGCCGCTGGTTGATGACGGCGGAGTCGAGCCCGGAGCGGACGTCGATCCGGTCGGGGTAGGCCTTGCGCTCGTCGTCGGTCGCCGTCGACCAGTGCGTGTTGCGCTCCAGGACGAGCCGCTCGCCGTCGCCCTCGTTCTTCACGACCTTGTACGGGCCCGAGGAGAGGGGGTGCTGCTCGTACTTGGTGCCCTTGTCCTTCTTCTGCGGCACCGGCGTCGTCTGGGTCTGCGTGGCCAGGAAGGGGAACTCGCCCTCGGGCTTGTTCAGGTGGAAGACGATGGTCCGCTCGTCGGGCGTCTCGATCGAGTCGAGGCCCTTCTTGTCCTTGTACGGGCCCTCGTAGTCGGCCCCGCCGATCAGCCAGTCGCGCAGGTACGGGGCGCCGCCGGACAGTTCGGCGGCGAAGGAACGCTCGATGCCGTACTTGATGTCGGCGCTCGTGATCGGGCTGCCGTCCTCGTACTTGAGGCCCTTCTTGAGGGTGTAGGTCCACACCGTCGCGTTCTTGCTGGGCGTGCCCAGGTCCGTCGCGAGATCCGGGACGACCTTCGCACCCGCCGCGCCGGCCTCGCGGTTGCGGGTGGTGAGCGTACGGAAGACGAGCGAGGGGATGTTGCCGCCGCCGGAGGTGTAGAGGCGCGCGGGGTCGAAGTCCTCCTGCGGGTCACTGTTCAGGACGGTGAGCGTGCCGCCCTTGTGGGGCGTGCCTGCGGCGCCCGCGGCACCGCCCTTGCTCTCCTGGGGACCGCAGGCCGCGGCACCCGCACCCACGAGGAGCACGGCGGCGGCCGCGGCCAGGCGGCGGGACTTGACGGGCGGTTGACGCATCGGAGGAGACCTCTCTGAGAACTGCTGCGGAACGGATCGAGGGGGACCGCGCAGGCAGCGAGAGGGGCGCACGGACGCGACCGTGTCGACACGTCGACATGGCGGGAGGCCGGGAGGTCGACGAGCGAGGGTACGGAGGGGAGCGCCGGGAACTGTCACGCCTGCGGGCGGAGTACGCACGGGTGCGCGCTCGGAACGGGAACCGTCCGGGCCGGACGGCCCGCGCGCACGTCTGCAGACGTCAGCAACAGTGAATGTCGGAGACGCTGTGCCGGGTCACGCCGATGAGCGCCAGCTCGATGGCGGCGCTCTCCAGGGTGACGGGGCTGCGTGACATGGACAGGAATATGAAGCAGATGATCAGGAGATGTCAACGCGAGACGAGACGATCGTCTCGCCATGCGATATGCCCCGGTATGCGAGAAGGCGCCCGGAAGTGGTGAACTCCCGGGCGCCTCAGCGCAGTTGGATGCCTGCCGTCAGCTGCCGGTCGAGCCGTCGAGCATTTCCCGCAGGATGTCGAGATGCCCGTTGTGCCGGGCGGTCTCCTCGGTGAGGTGATGCAGGATCCAGCGCAGATCGATCGCGTGTCCCTGGCGGGTCGTCCGCTGGGCCTTCGTGTCCAGGGGGTGCTTCGCCACGATCTCCCGGTAGCGGGCGCTCTGCTCGGCGTACGCGTCGAGCAGCTCCGGGAGCGGGATGTCGACGGCGATGCGCATCTCGCGGTCGGGGTCCTCGTCGGTCCACGGCCCCTCGTCCTCCTCGCCGAGGAAGACGACCTGGAACCAGAAGTACTCGACCCAGCGCAGATGGTTGATCAGCCCGCTCATGGTCATCAGCGGGGATCCGGGCAGCAGGGCCGTGCGGGCGTGCTCCGCGGAGACGCCCTCGCACTTGGCGCGAGCCGTGTCGCGCGTGTAGTCGAGGAACGTGGTCAGCTGGGTGCGGTCGTCCCAGGCGGCAGGTGTGTCGTCGATACGAGTCATCGCGCCCAGCATCGCGGAGAGCGGCGCGGGATGTCGACGGCTTTTGCCCGGCGCCGGGATCAGTGACCCGCGCCCGCTCGCCCCGCTGCACGCGGACGACATCGGCAGACGTGGGGTGAGGCGAAGCCGTCGATCGCGGTGAGAACACACGAACGCCGGCAGGCCGTACGGGGTACGGCCTGCCGGCGGGGCACGGCTCCGGCGCCTGACACGAGGGGGGAGGACAAGGGGCCCGAGCCGCTGTCCTCAGCTTTCACGCCGGACGGCCGCAGCGCACCCCGGAAGGGCGCGAACGCGTGACGGACGCGCGCAGCCGGGTGACGGGCCGCGGAAAGGGGCCCGCCGTCACTTCCCGGTCGAGCGGAACCGGCCCGGCTCGACCTCCTCGACCCGGCCCTGGTCGGACAGCCGGGCCAGGTGCCGCACCAGCGTGCGGCGTTCGACCCGCGGGATGTGGACGCCCTCGACGTGCGGCCGGTAGACCAGCCGATGGGCGGCGAGCTCGTCGACGACTCGGGGCTCGTCGAGCAGGGACAGCAGCGTGGCGTCACGCCGCTCGACGACACCGGTGAACGCGTCCAGCCGCCTGCGGAACTCGGCGGCCCCCTCGATCACGCCCTTCTGGTGCGCCGTGCCGTACCAGCGGGCGTCGATCTCCCGGCAGCGTCGGAGCGACGCCTCGAAGTCGACGAGGCTGCTCCCCGCGTCCCCGTAGAACGGGCCGAAGGAGGTCAGGTCGATGTCGGCGACGAACAGGAACCCGTCCGGCTCGACGAGGAAGCCGCAGTGCCCCGCCGTGTGCCCCGGCAGATGCACCACGGTCACCGTGCGCCCACCGAGATCGAAGACCGTGCCCTCCGTGAACCCCTGGGCGTCCGGCCGGTCCGTCACCCGGAACTCGTCCCGCAGCTGCCGGTCGAGCGCGGCGCGGTGCTCCTCGGCCGGCCCGAAGCTCGCCACCATCGCGGCCCGCGAGCGCACCGCCGCGAGATCCTTCTCGTGGACGCGCACGGGCATGTCGTAGCCGCCCAGTCCTGCCACATGGTCCTCGTGCCCGTGGCTGACCAGGACCAGATCCGCCGTCGGCACGTGGTCCACCAGCGACAGCGAGGGATCCACGACGACGGTCGTGTCCGTCCCGCGCACCAGCAGCGAGTTCCCGTACGGAAACGCGCCGCGCCGGTCCCCGACCAGCACCGAGACCGCCCCGTACGGCACTTCGGTCGGGGGAGGGGCGGACAGGTCGGTCATGGGTGCACCTCTTCGTTCTGTCGGTCCCGGGCGCGCGGCTCCGGGCGGGAGGCCAGTGTGTCGGCGAACTCCTCAGCGCGGAAGAGCCGGTCCCGCGGGCCGGGCGGCGCGGGGCGGCGCCGGGCGGTCGGTGATCCACCGGGCGGCGAGCAGACCGGACGCGGCGGTGAGGGCGGCGGCCGCGATCACCGTGGCGTTCAGGCCGAGGGCGTCGGCGAGGACTCCGGCCACCAGGGCGCCGACCGCGTAGCCGATGTCGCGCCAGAACCGGTAGGTGCCCAGGGCGTTCGCCCGCCAGGCGGGGTGGGCGTGGTCGGAGACCGAGGCGATCAGCGCCGGGTAGACCATCGCCGTGCCGAGGCCCAGCGCGACGGCGGACAGGACGCCCGCGAGCAGCGGCGTGTCCAGCAGGACGAGGGCGATCACGAAGCCGGCGGACTGGACGAGCATGCCGGTGACGATCAGGGGTCTGCGGCCCACGCGGTCGGCCAGGTGCCCCGTGGGGATCTGGCCGAGGCCCCACAGGATCGGATAGAGGCCCTTGATGAGACCCACCGCGGCGAGACCGAGGCCGTGGTCGGTGAACAGGAGCGGGAAGACACCCCAGGTGAGGCCGTCGTTGAGGTTGTTGACGAGCCCCGCCTGACTGGCGCCGCGCAGCGAGCGGTGCCGCCAGGACGTCCGCGCGAAGGCGGCGGCCAGGCCGGTGTCCTCGCCGGAGGGCAGCGGCTCGGGGTGCTGGGCGAGTTCGAGGGCGACGTGCCCGGCGGTGTCGCGTACGGCCAGCGCGAGAGCCAGTCCGGCGACGACGAACACGACACCGATGAGCTCGGGCGCGGGGCGCAGACCGTACACGGTGGCGAGCCAGCCGGTGAGCAGGGCGGTGACACCGACGGCGGTGTACCCGGCGGCCTCGTTGAGGCCCGTGGCCAGGCCCCGGCGGGCCGGCCCGACAAGGTCGATCTTCATGTTGACCGTCATCGACCAGGCCAGCCCCTGGTTGAGGCCGAGCAGGACGTTCGCGGCGACGATCCAGCCCCAGGACGGAGCCCAGGCGAGCACGAACGGCACGGGGACGCCGATCAGCCAGCCCGCGACCAGGAGCTGCTTGCGCCGGAACCGCGCGGTCAGGGCTCCGGCGGCGAGATTGGTCAGGGCCTTGGTGAGCCCGAACGCGATGATGAACGAGAACACGGCCAGGTCGCTCGTCAGCCCGAAGACCTCGGTACCGATGAGCGGGACCGTGGTGCGCTCCAGGCCGACCAGGCCACCGACGCAGACGTTGACGACGACCAGCAGTGTGAACTGCGGCCAGTTCTCCCGCAGCCCCAGGCGCACCGGTCCCGCCGGACCCCGGGCCGGGAGGCCGCTCACGGAGCCTCGCCCTCGGTGAGCCGCAGGCCGTGCGCGGCCGCGTAGTCGCGCGGATGCCCGTTCAGGACGCTGACGCCCGGGTGCCCCGCGCGTTCGAGGACACTGGCCGCGGTCATCGCGCGCTCACCGTGCCCGCACGCCAGGAGCGCGCCCTCGGGAGTCTCCGCCGCATGCCCGGCCAGCGCGCCGAGTTCGATATGGAGGGCCCCCGGGACGTGCCCGCTCGCGTACTCGGACTCCTGACGCACGTCGACGTACGCCGTGCCGGGCGCCCGGTCAGCGGTGAGGTACGCGGTCTCCGCCACGGGGAGTCCGGCCGCGTGCCAGGCGGCCATGCCGCCGGCGAGGTGCCCGGCGATCCGCTCGTAGCCGATCTTGTACGCCTGCCAGACGATCTCGTCCAGGTCCTGGTCCGCGTCGGCGACGAACGCGAGCGGGGCGTCGTCGGGCAGCAGCCAGCCGAGCCAGGTCGCGAACTGGCCGCGCAGCGCGATCGACACGGACCCGGGGACGTGGCCCGCCGCGTAACGGGCGGCCGGGCGCACGTCCACGACGTACCCGCCCTCGGTGAGCAGCGCGCGCACCCGGTCCGCGCCGAGGGCGGGCAGCACCGGGTCGTGCGTGAGGACGGCGGGGCCGAGCCGGTTGCGCTCGCCGAGGCGGTCGAAGTAGGCGGGGTAACTGCCCAGACCGTCGAGGAGCCGCCGTACGAAGGTGTCCTCGTCCGGCGCCGCGAGCAGCGGGTTGGCCCGCTTCTGGGCGCCGATCGTGCTGGTGCGCTCGCTGCCGGGCGGGGCGGAGCAGAACGAGCCCGCGCCGTGCGTCGGCCAGACCGCGGTGTCCTCGGGCAGCCGGGCCAGTCGCCGCAGTGAGCGGTACTGGGCGCGGGCGAGCTCCTCGGTGCGCTCCGCGCCGAGGAGATCGGTCCGGGCGGCGGAGTTCACGATCAGCGAGCCGCCCGTGAAGACGCCCACGGGGTGCTCACCGTCGAGGAGCAGGAAGCAGAGGTGCTCGTCGGTGTGGCCGGGGGTGGCCAGCGCGCGCAGCGTCAGACCGCCCAGGCCGACCTCGTCGCCGTCGGCCAGGCCCCGGTGCGCGAAGCCGCGCCGGCCCGCGGCGGAGGCGAGCACGACGGCGCCCTTGTCGTGGGCGAGCTGGACAGCGCCCGACAGGAAGTCGGCGTGCAGGTGGGTGTCGGCGGCGAAGGCGACCCGCAGCCGGCGCCGGCCAGCGGCGGCGTAAAGGCCGCGCAGATCGCGGCCGGCGTCCACGGCCAGAGCGCGGCCGTCACCCAGATCGACGAGGTAGGCGCTGTTGCCGAGCCCTTCGTCGAGAAGAGGCACGAGGTGGTCGTCGGCGAAGCCCACGGGTCCTCCCAGATCAGGTGAAGCGGGCGGGACGCGAGGTGCCGTGTCCGGTGCCGTGTCCCGCTGGTCGCTGCCGCGGCCCTCTACTACAATAATCCATGGATCTATGGAGGATGGCATGGCGAAGACGGCGAAGGCCGGTGCGAAGGCGGATCTCTACGACGCGTTCGCGTCCAGCGGCAAGGCTCTGGCCAGCGGAAAGCGTCTGGAGCTGCTGGATCTGCTGGCCCAGGGCGAGCGCACGGTCGACGCGCTGGCCAAGGCGGCCGGGCTGAACCTGACGACCGCGTCCGCGCATCTGCAGATCCTCAAGCAGGCCGGGTTCGTCGCGACCCGGCGCGAAGGTGTGCGCGTCCACTACCGGCTGGCCGGGGACGACGTCGCGCGGCTGTTCGCGCTGTTGCGCAAGGTCGCCGAGACCCATCAGGCCGCGGTGCCCGCCGCCCGCGACGCCTACCTCGGCGCGGACCGCGGCGCCGACATGGGCCGCGAGGAGCTGCGGGCCCGCGTCGAGGCCGGGGACGTGGTGCTCCTCGACGTACGCCCGGCGGAGGAGTACCGGGCCGGGCACATCCCGGGCGCGCTCTGCGTCCCCGTCGCCGAACTCGCGGAGCGGATCGAGGAGTTGCCCCGCGACCTGGAGATCGTCGTGTACTGCCGCGGCGAGTACTGCGTCCTCGCGTACGACGCGGTGCGGCTGCTCGCCGCACACGGTCGCCGGGCGATCCGCCTCGACGACGGCATGCTCGAATGGCGGCTCGCCGAACTCCCCGTCCACACCGGCGAACCGGTGTGACGGGTGACCGTCCGGGCCCCCGGGTGGGTCAGGCGGGGCGCTCGGCCAGGCGGTGCTCGTGGGCCGGGTACACGCCCAGGACGCGGACCTCGGAGGAGAAGAAGCGCAGCTCGTGCAGGGCCAGCGCCACGCGGGGCTCGTCGACGTGGCCCTCGATCTCGACGTAGAAGCAGCTCGGGTTGAGGCCCGCGCCCATCTGGTAGCTCTCGATCTTCGTCAGGTTCACCGCGTTGCTGGAGAAGCCGCCGAGCGCCTTGTACAGGGCGCTCGGGATGTTCCGTACGGCGAAGAAGAGGCTCGTCATCGTCGGCGCGCCGGTCAGCGGGGCGAAGTCCGCGTCGCGGGACAGGACGACGAAGCGCGTCGTGTTGTCCGGGTCGTCCTCCACACCGGCCCGCAGCACCTCGAGACCGTGGTGCCGGGCCGCGGCCGGCGGCGCGAGCGCCGCGTGCCGCGGGTCCCCGAGCTCGGCCACCTCGCGGGCCGCGCCCGCCGTGTCGTCACTGACGAGGGTGCGCCAGCCGCCCTCCCGCAGCACCTTGCGGCACTGCCCGAGCGCGTGCACATGGCTGCGCACCTGCTCCACCTGGTCGAGCGTCGTCCCCGGCACGCCCACCAGGTCGAAGTGGATCGCGAGGAAGTACTCCCCGATGACGAACAGGCCCGACTCCGGCAGCAGGTGGTGCACGTCGGCGACGCGTCCGGCGGCGGAGTTGTCGACCGGGATCACCGCGAGGTCGGCGGAGCCGAGCGTCACCGCGTCCAGGGCCTGCTCGAAGCTCGTGCAGGGCAGCTCGGTGCAGCCGGGGAACAGTTTCTGGGCGGCGGCCGCGGAATTGGAGCCGTATTCACCCTGGTATGCGACGCTCGTCACTGTGGGTCACTTTCGAAGAGAGCTGGCGCCGTCGGTCAGCACGGCATCACCGTAGACCGAACCGGTCCGCACCCTGCGCGAGTGTCCACAACGAGAGACCGGTGAGAGGCCATGGACGAGAGAGGACGAGGGAGGCCGGTGAGAAAAGGAGTTCGCGCGAGGGAGGCGCTCTGTTACGGTGGATCTTCCATTCATCGTGCTATGAGGAGCAGACCGTGGCGGGTGACGACGACATCTCCGGGTGAGACCCGGACCTGACGGCCACCGGTGACGCCGAAGAAGCGTCCGCCGAAGTGGCTGCCTCGTCGTTCCCTTTCGTCATGACTCCCTTCGCGGTGGAGTGCGCTCGCGCATTCCCGCGTCAGCCTTTGAGGTACACACGATGTCCGACATCTCCGTCGTCTGCTCGAACCTGACCTTCGCCTGGCCCGACGACACGCCCGTCTTCGCGGGCCTGTCCAGCACGATCGGCCCCGGCCGCACCGGGCTCGTCGCGCCCAACGGAGCCGGCAAGAGCACCCTGCTGAAGCTGATCGCGGGCGAGCTCCGGCCCACCGCCGGTTCCGTGTCCGTCACCGGCACCCTCGGCTACCTCCCGCAGAGCCTGCCGCTCACCTCCGACCTGACCGTCGCCCAGGTCCTGGGCGTCGACGGGATCATCCGGGCGATCGACGCCGTCGAGTCCGGCGACGTCGCCGAGGAGCACTTCACCACCATCGGCGACGACTGGGACATCGAGGAGCGCACCCGCGCCCAGCTCGACCGCCTCGGCCTCGACGACGTCGCCCTCGACCGCGTCCTCGGCACCCTCAGCGGCGGCCAGGTCGTCTCCCTCGGCCTCGCCGCCCAGCTCCTCAAGCGCCCCGACGTGCTGCTCCTCGACGAACCCACCAACAATCTCGACGCCGACGCCCGGCAGCGCCTCTACGACGTCCTGACCGACTGGAACGGCGCCCTGCTGATCGTCAGCCACGACCGCACCCTCCTCGACCGCATGGACCGCATCGTCGAGCTGGACCGCGGCGAACTGCGCCAGTTCGGCGGCAACTTCACCGCCTACGAGGAAGCCGTCCAGGCCGAGCAGGAGGTCGCGGAGAAGAACGTGCGCAACGCGGAGCAGGCCCTCAAGCGCGAGAAGCGCGAGGCGCAGCAGGCCCGCGAGCGTGCCGAACGCCGCATGAGCAACGCGGCCCGCAACCTCAAGGACGCGGGACTGCCGAAGATCTTCGCCGGGACCATGAAGCGCGGCGCGCAGGAGGCCGCGGGACGCTCCGGGCAGGTCCACGCGGGACGCGTCAGCGAGGCGAAGTCCCGGCTCGACGAGGCCGGCCGCGCCCTGCGCGACGAGCAGCGGCTCACCCTGGACCTGCCCGACACCAAGGTCCCCGCCGGGCGGACCGTCTTCCACGGCGAACACCTCCAGGTCCGTCACGGCGACCGGCCGCTGTTCGCGGGCGACGGCCTCGACCTCTCGATCCGGGGCCCCGAGCGCATCGCCCTCACCGGCCCCAACGGCAGCGGCAAGTCCACCCTGCTGCGGCTCGTCCTCGGCGACCTCGCCCCCGAGAGCGGTGAGATCAGGCGGGCCGACGGCCGCATCGCGTACCTGTCACAGCGGCTCGACCTGCTGGACCTCGACCGGACCGTCGCCGAGAACTTCGCCGCGTACGCGCCGCACCGCACCGAGGCCGAGCGGATGAACCTCCTCGCCCGCTTCCTGTTCCGCGGCGCGGGCGCCCATCTGCCCACGGGCGTCCTGTCCGGCGGCGAACGGCTGCGTGCCACCCTGGCGTGCGTGCTGTGCGCCGAACCGGCCCCGCAGCTCCTCCTCCTGGACGAGCCGACGAACAACCTCGACCTGGTCAGCGCCGGACAACTGGAGAGCGCCCTCGCCTCCTACCAGGGCGCGTTCGTCGTCGTCAGCCACGACGAGCGGTTCCTCGCCGAGATCGGGGTCGAGCGCCGGCTGCGGCTCGCGGATGGCGCGCTGACGGAGGTCGCCGCGCCGGGGGAGTGACACCCCCCGGCTCCGGCCCCTCCGTCCCCGCCCCCTCAGGCCTCGACTCCACCCCCCAGGTGAGCCCTTCCATGACTGAACCCACCCCCGCGCCCGCCGCGCTCATCGCCCACGACCTCGTCCGTACGCTCGGTGACCGGCGCGTGCTCGACGGCGTCTCCCTCACCGCCTCGCCCGGCCGCCGCATCGGCCTCATCGGCGAGAACGGTGTCGGCAAGTCGACGCTGATCCGGCTGCTCGCCGGCACGGACCGGCCCGACTCGGGCAGCGTCGAGCGCCCCGCCGAACTCGGCTGCCTGCAACAGGAGTTGCCTTACCCCGCCGACGCCACCGTCGCCGATGTCGTCGACGACGCGCTCCGCGAGGCGCGCCACGCCCTCGCGGAGCTCGACCGGCTCGCCGCCCGGGTCGCCGACGCCCCCGAGGACGGCGCCCTCCTCGACGCGTACGGCCGCCGTCTCCAGGAAGCCGAGGAGAAGGAGGTGTGGGACGCCGACCGGCGCGCCGGGATCGTCCTCGCCGGACTCGGGCTCGGCGCCATCCCGTACACCCGTACCGTCGGCTCGCTCTCGGGCGGACAGCGCTCGCGGCTCGCCCTCGCCGCGCTGCTCGTCCGCCGCCCGACCGCCCTGCTCCTCGACGAACCCACCAACCACCTCGACGACACGGCCGCGGCCTTCCTGGAGGAGCAACTGCGCGGCCTGCCCGGCGCCGTCGTCGTCGCCAGCCACGACCGCGCCTTCCTCGACGCCGTCTGCACCGACCTCCTCGACCTCGACCCGGCGCTCGACGGACCCGTCCGCTTCGGCGGCACCTACAGCGCCTATCTGGCGGAGAAGCGGGCCGAACGCGCCCGCTGGGAACGCCGGTACGCCGAGGAGCAGGAGGCGCTGACCGCCCTGCGCGCCTCGGTGGACACGACCGCCCGCCGGGTCGCCCCCGACCGGGGCCCGCGCGACACGGAGAAGATGGGCTACGGCCTGCGCGCGGGCCGCGTCCAGAGCCAGATCGCCCGACGCGTGCGCAACGCGGCCCGGCGACTCGACGACCTGGAGCGCGCTCAGGTCCCCGCCCCACCACGCCCGCTCGGCCTCGCCGCCCCCGCCGTCACACAGGAGGCCGGCACCGGCGACCTCGTCGAGCTCGGCGGCGTGCACGTCCCCGGGCGACTGGCCGTCCAGGACCTCACGCTGTCGCCCGGCGACCGGCTCCTCGTCACGGGCGGCAACGGCGCGGGCAAGTCCACCCTCCTCGCGGTGCTGGCCGGCCGGCTCCCGGCCGAAGGCGCGGTGCGGCACAGGCCCGGACTCACCGTGGGACTGCTCGCCCAGAACACCGAGTTCGAGCGGCCGGAGCGCTCCGCGCAGCAGGTGTACGCCGCCGCCCTGGGCCCCGAGCGCGCCGAGGCGACCCCGCTGTCCGCGCTCGGACTCCTCGCCGCGCCGGAACGCGCCAAGGCCGTCGCGCATCTGTCGGTCGGACAGCGCCGCCGGCTCGCGCTCGCCCTACTGGTGGCCCGGCCGCCCGAACTCCTCCTGCTCGACGAGCCCACCAACCACCTCTCGCCGAGCCTGTGCGACGAACTGGAGGAGGCCCTGCGCGCGGACGGGCCCGGCGCCGTCGTCGTCGCCAGCCACGACCGGTGGCTGCGGGCCCGGTGGACCGGCCGGGTGCTCGGCCTCGCCGCGGTTCACCGGGACGTACCTCCGCCACCAGGGTGAACCGTGTTCCGGCACCTGCCGGACCGGTCAGACATCGAAGGTCATGACGGCGGCCGGAGTTCACGCCGCCGAGGGGTCGAAACGCTGGAAGGTCATATGAGTGAATCTCAGGTGCGTCGGCATGCGGACACGGCGGGGCGGCGCATGCCGTCCCCGCGTCCGCAGTGGCAGAACCTCTTCGTCGCTCCGGTGTACAGCCCGGACCTGACGGAGCCGGACTGCCCGGACCCGGCGTACGAGGAGCCGGACACCGTCGTACCGGTGCGCCGCCGCGCCGCACGGCGGGCCGAACGGCTCCACTGACGGACGCGTGCCGCCCGGTCAGGGCGGGCGGCACCACCGGCCGTGGTTCTCCCCAACGGGCGAAACCCCTTCGAGGTCGTTGTCGGCGGCGACAGAAGACCCTGTACGCGTCGACATGGCCCCCGGCGGGCCGGGGTGGTGAGGATCGTCACGTCGAACCGAACCCCGCCCGTAGGAAAGCGAACTGACGTGAGCAATCTCGCCACAGCCCTGGTCGACGCGGCCCGCAGGCATCCGCAGCGACCGGCGATGCGCGTCGGGAGCAGCGTGCTGCCCCTCGTCGAACTGGACGAACTGAGCGCCCGCGTGGCGGGCGGCCTGCTCGCGCACGGACTGCGCCCCGGCGACCGGGTGGGGCTCCCGGCGCCCGACGAGCCCGTGTTCCCCGTCCTGTACTTCGGCGCCCTGCGGGCCGGCGCCGTGGCCGTCGTCGCGCCCCGACGCGGCGGCGTGCCGCGCGCGGTGCGCCCGCGGGGCGCGGCGCAGGGCGCGCGGCTCGTGTTCCGCACGGCCGCCCCCGAGACGCCGCTCCACGCCGCGGCGGGCGCGGAGCACACCGAGGCCGACGACACGACCGTGGTGGGCGTCGGGCCCGGATTCCTCGACCAGATGGTGTTCTGGCCGCAGCGCCCGAGCGTCGTGCACCGGGCCGGGGACGACGTCGCCGTGGTGCTGCGCTCCCGCGTGGGCGGCGCGGACACCGCACTGACGCACGACGCGCTGCGCGCCCGTACGCGGTCGGCGGCACGGCCCCTGCACGAGGTGCCGGTGGTGTCGGCGGCGGCCGACGTCCTCTACGCCACCGTGCGCACGGGCGCCTGCCTGTTCGGCGAACCCGTCGGCGCCGCCGCCGTGCCGGAGGCGGGGAGCGCGGGGTGACCTCCTGGCGGCAGCGGCCCACCCCCCCCGCCGCACTGGCGGGCCCGTGACCCGGGGCGTCCCGGGCGGCCTCAGCCGCCGGTGCCGTCCGACGGGCCGGACGGCTCCTTGATGCCGGCCACGAGCTGTTCGATGAACGCCTCCCGGTCCGCCTCCGAGGAGGGGCGGCCCGGGACGCCCGGCCGGGTCTGCCACGGGCGCGGGCCCGTCGCGGCGCGGTACTCGACGCCGACCGCGTCGAGCCGGGCGAGGTGGTGCGCCAGACGCGGCCGGAACTCCTCGTACCGGCGCTCGCCCGTGGACCACAGCGCCTCGGCGACCGCGCACAGGCGCGGGAACGCGAAGTAGTCGACGGTGCGCGGCGAATCCATGTGCTCGGTCCAGATGTTGGCCTGACCGCCGAGCACGTGCGCGGCCTCGTCGTCCGTCAGCCCGGCCGGTACCGGGTTGAACGCGTACGCCTTCTCCACCGTGATCGGCACCGCCACCGGGATCGGCTCGTCCGGGTCCTCGGACTGGCGGTAGTCCAGGTACACCTGGTCGTCGGGGCAGGAGACGACGTGCAGGCCCCGGCGGGCGGCCGTCACCGCGCCGGTCATGCCGCGCCACGACGCCACGACCGTGCCGGGCGGCACCTCGTCCTCCAGGAGCTCGTCCCAGCCGAACAGCCGCCGTCCGCGCGCGCTCACGTGCTCGCCGAGCCGCCGTACGAACCACGAGCGCAGTTCGTGCTCGTGGCGCAGCCCCCGCTCGCGCATCAGCTCCTGGGTGCGCGGGTCCTTCTCCCACTCCGTGGTCGGGCACTCGTCGCCGCCCACACCGATCACCGCGCCGGGGAAGAGGTCCATGACCTCGTCGAGGACGTCGCGGTAGAAGTCGGCGGTGGACTCCTCCATGTTCAGGACGCGCGGGTTGACGCCCCAACGGGTCCACACCTCGGCCGGGCCGCCCCCGACGCCGAGTTCGGGGTACGCGGCGATCGCGGCCTGCGAATGGCCCGGCACGTCGATCTCGGGGACGACCGTGATGTGCCGCCGCGCGGCGTACGCCACGATCTCGCGGATGTCGTCCTGCGTGTAGAAGCCACCGTGCGGCCGGCCGTCGCCCCGCGCCTCGGGACCGGCGCCGCGCTGCGACTCGCGCCGCCCCGCGCCGACCTCCGTGAGGCGCGGCCATCGCCGGATCTCCACCCGCCAGCCCTGGTCGTCGGTCAGGTGCAGATGCAGGGTGTTGAGCCGGTGCATCGCCATCAGGTCGACGAACCGCAGCACGTCGTGCTTGGGCATGAAGTGCCGCGCCACGTCGAGCATCGCGCCGCGCCACGCGAACCGCGGCGCGTCCGCGACGGCCACCACCGGCACCGCCCAGCGCACCCCGGACGCCTCGCCGTGCCGGTACACCTCGGCGGGCAGCAGCTGGAGCAGGGTCTGGCAGCCGTGGAAGACACCGGCACGGTCCCCGCCCGTGACGACGACCCCGGCCGGGGTGACGTCGAGCCGGTACGCCTCGGCGCCGAGCGTGTCGTCGAGCCGCAGCTCCACAGCGCGCTCCGCGCGGTCGACGAGCGGGAGGTCGAGGCCGGTGGAGGGGCGCAGCGCCGACTGGAGCCACCGCGCCTCGGGGCGCGCCTCGGGCGCCGCGACCAGCGCGGTCGCCTCGTCGAGGAGGAAGAAGCCGTCGTCGTGCCGGACCGAGGTGGGACGGGGCAGGAGCATGGGGTGGATCATCCTTTCACCGCTCCGGCCGACATACCGGAGACGAGTTTGCGCTGGATGAGCAGGAAGAACACGACCACGGGCAGCGAGAAGACGACCGAACCGGCCATCTGCGCGCTGTAGTCGGTGCCCTGGGCCGGGTTCGTGAAGGACGCCAGCCACACCGGCAGGGTGTACTGGCTCTGCTCCTTCATGAACGTGTACGCGATGAGGTAGTCGTTCCAGGCGGCGATGAACGCGAACACGCTCGACGCGATCACCCCCGGCAGCACCAGCGGGAACAGGATCCGCCACAGCACCTGCCAGGTCGACGCGCCGTCGATCCGCGCGGCCTCCTCCACCTCGACCGGCACGGTCAGGAAGAACCCGCGCATGACCCAGATCGAGAACGGCAGGGTGAGCGCGAGATAGGCGAGCACCAGACCGGTGTACGTGCCGAGCAGCCCCGCCTCGTTGAAGACGAGGAACGTCGGGACGAGCAGCGCCGTGCCCGGCAGCATCTGCGCGACGAGGATCGCCACCATCACGGTGCGCCGGCCGCCGAACCGGAACCGGGACACGGCCGCCGCGGCGAACATGCCGAGCACGATGGAGATCACGACGGTGACGCCCACGACGAGCAGACTGTTCGTCAGGTTCGTCCAGAACTCCGTGCCGTTGAGCGCCACGTCGAAGTTGTGCAGCGTCGGCGCGCTCGGCCAGAAGCGCGGCGTCGCCGTCATCGCCTCGGAGCGCGGCTTGAACGCCGTGTTGACCATCCAGTACACCGGGAACAGCCACACGAGGCAGAACACGACCGCCACCGTGTTGCCGACGATCCGGCCCCGGCCGATCCTCCGCGCCGTCACAGGTCCTCCCCGGAACGCAGCAGCCGCCTGATGTAGAGCGCGGTGACCGCGAGCAGCAGCACCGTCGTGATCACGGACAGAGCCGCGCCCTGGCCGACCTTGAACGCCACGAAGGCGGTCCGGTACGCGAAGACGCCCAGGGTGGTCGTCGCCGAGTCGGGGCCGCCCGCCGACACCAGCCAGATCTGGTTGAACACGTTGAAGTCCCAGATCACCGACATCAGCGTGATCAGGGTCAGGGTCGGCCGCAGGAACGGCAGCGTCACCGACCACCACACCCGCCACTCGCCCGCCCCGTCGAGCCGCGCCGCCTCCTGCAGTTCGGCCGGCATCTGGATCAGCGCCGCGTACAGGGTCAGCGCGATGAACGGCACCGCCTGCCACACGATCAGCAGCCAGATCGACACGTACGCGAGCGGGGCGCTGTTCGACCAGTCGGTGTCCGTCATGTCGCCGAACAGGCCGGTCCGCGTGAGCATCCAGTTGACGACCCCGTAGCCGGGCTGGAACAGCCACTTCCACACCAGGGACGAGGCGACCGTCGGCATCGCCCACGCGAGGATCAGCACGACCGTGACCGTCATCCGCATGGCGGACCCGAGCCGGGTCAGCAACTGCGCCACGCCCGCGCCGATCGCGACACTGCCCGCGACCATCGCCGCCGTGAACACGACCGTGCGCGCCAGCGAGCGCCAGAACTCGGCGTCGGCCAGCAGATCCGTGTACTGCCGCGCCCCGACGACGTCGAACGCGCCGGTGAACAGGGAGCGTTGGTCGTAGTCCGTGAACGACGCGTAGACCAGGAAGGCGATCGGCGCGACGGTGACGGCGAGCATCACCAGGCCCGCAGGCGTCAGCAGCGCCCACGCGACGAGGGACCCGCGGCCGTGCACGGACCCCTTGCGGGGTGGGGCGCTCGCCTTCGCTCGCAGCGGCGGCGGGGGAGCGGCGGGCGCCGGGCGGCGCCCACCGACCGCCTGGTCAGTCCCCGGCATTGAGCACCTTGCCGGCCGTCGTGTCGAAGGTCCCCGCGGCCTGCTGCGGCGAACGCGACCCGGAGGCGACGGACGAGAAGACCTTGTCGATGTCCTTGTTGCCCTCGAGCTGCGCCCAGGCGGCCGACGCGGGCGTCGCCTTCGAGCGCAGCGCCGCGTCGAAGAAGGGGCGCAGCAGCGGATCGGCCTTCTCTCCGGCCGCCTTGACCGCGCCCTCGCTGTTCGGGATCCAGCCGTCGCGTCCCGCGACCCACTCCGTCTGCACCGCCGGATCCGTGGCGATCTTCACCCACTGCAGCGCGAGGTCCTGGTGCGCGCTCTTGGCCGCGACGCCCCAGTCGGAGCCGCCCAGCATGACCGGCTGGGAGCGGCCCGACGCGCCCGGGAGCGGGAAGGTGCCGAGATCCGCGTCCTTGATCTTCGGGTTCGCCTTCTTGATGAGGTCGATCGTCACGTTCGTCGCGCTGATCGCCGACGCCTTGCCGTCCGCGAACACCCGCGTCTGGTCCGGGTTCAGCGTGTCGATCGTGCGCGTCGACGGCGCCGAGAACTCGTTCTGGAACGCCTTGTACTCGGCGAGCCCCTTCTGCGCCGCGCCGGAGCCCAGCGTTCCCTTCCACGTCTTGCCGTCCTGCGCGGCCACGTCCCCGCCCGCGTCCCACACCCACTGCACGCCCGTGTGCCAGTACTTGCCCGGCAGGTAGAAGGGGGAGAAGTCCCGCGCCGGGTGCGCCTCGCGGACCTTGCGGAGCGCCTTCTTCAGTTCGTCGTACGTGGCCGGGGCGGCCTTCACCCCGGCCGCGTCCCAGATCTTCTTGTTGTAGATCACGGCGCGGGCGCCCGCGAAGGACGGTGCCGCGTACAGCCGCCCGTCCACCGTCGCGGGCTCCTCCAGGCCGTCCAGCCACTGCTGGCCCTGGCGCAGGTCCTTCGCGTACGGGGTGAGGTCCATCAGGCCGCCGCTCGCCGCGAAGCTCGCCACCTGCGTGTTGCCGATGTCGATGACGTCCGGCGGCGTGGACGTGGCGAGCGCGGTGGTGATCTTGGTGGTGATGCCGTCCCAGTTCTGCACCTCGATCTTCACGTCGGCGCCGGTCTGCTGCGTGAACCGGTCCTTCATCGCCTTGCGCGTGGCCTCGGAGTAGTCGCCGTCCATCACCCACACGGTGAGCGTCTTGCCCTTCGCCTTCACGACGGGCACCGCGCGCTGCTTGCCGTCGCCGCCCCCGCCGTGCCCGGCCGATCCGGAGCAGCCGGTCGCCGTGAGCGCGGCGGCCACGACCACCGCCACCACCCCGCCGAGCGGTAGGTGCCCCGCGTGCGTCGTCCTACGGGGCGTACGGGCCGTACGTGTCATGGGAACTCCTGGAAGAGGTCAGGACGGGAAGTCGCCGTGCCGCGGTGCGTTCACCACACGCCGAGCTCGCCCGCGAGGACGAGGCCGGCGGCGCCGAGCAGGATCAGATCGGAGTCGCCGGCCAGCGACCGCATGGTCAGCGCGGCCCCTATCGGCGCGTACGTACGGGCCCGGACGGTCGCGGCGGCGGACGCCAGGAAGGGGCCCTCCACGAGGTCGGGCGGGCCGAGAAGGGCGATCTCGTTGAGGTTGAGCACGCTGCTGATCGGGGCGAGCGCGATGCCGAGGGCGCGTCCGGCGGCGGTGAGGACCTCGGCGCGCCCGGCCGCGTCCCGGCCCGCGAGCCGTTCGCGCAGGCGCGCCGCGTCGATGAGGGGCTCCAGGCAGCCGCGGTGGCCGCAGACGCAGGGCTCGCCGTCCTCGACGACCGTCACGTGCCCGATCTCACCGGCCGCGAACTGCTCGCCCTCGACCAGTTCCCCGCCGACGATCAGGCCCGCGCCCACCCCGTGCTCGATGGTGATCGCCATCAGGTTCTGGGTCTTGGCCTCGCGGAAGCGCAGCACCGCGAGGGCCGCGACGTTGACGTCGTTGCCGACGTACGCGGGAATGCCGAAGCGCTCGGAGAGCCGTGAGGCGAGGGGGAGTTCGCGCCAGTCGAAGTGGCCCGCGAAATGGACCAGGCCGTCGGCGCCGATGATGCCCGGGGACCCGACACCGATGCCGAGCACCCGGCCCGGTGCCAGCTGCGCCAACTCCTCGACCAGGCGCGTCACGCGCTCGGCCGCCGCCTCTCCGACGGCGCACGCGTAGGGCGTGCGGGCCCGGGCGACGACCTTGCCGCGCAGATCGAGGACGGCTCCCTCGAACTGGCCGTCGGCGGACAGGTCGAGGGCCAGGACGTGCGCCGCGGCGTCGTCGATCGCCATCAGGTTCGCGGGCTTGCCCAGCCGGTTGCCCTTGCGGGGGCCGATGTCGGTGAGCAGCCCGTCGCCCTCCAGATCGGCGACCAGCGCCGACACGGTGGGCGCGGTGAGCCCCACCGTGCGGGCGATCTCCGACCGGCTCATGGCACCCCGGTGGTAGAGCGTCGACAGCACGAGCGCGCGGTTGTGGACCCGGCTGTCCGCGGCACTCGCCTTGGTGCGCTCGGCCGGACGGCGGCGCGGGACGGTCACGTGTGCTCGCCTCCGATTAAGTAAATGCCCTTTAGTTAAAGGAGTTTGGATATCGTGGGGGCGGCCCGGCGTGATCGTCAAGAGCCGTGCACGGACGGATCCGCGAAACCTCCGAACTCGGCCGCGCCGCGCATGTCACGAACAGAACATCCCGTCGCAATCTGCCGGTTGAGTGTTTGACCACGCGCGAATGTGTTCAATGACTCCCCGTCAAAGGTCTGTTGTCTCTGCGGTTCTGTTGGTTCTGTTTGATTTCGGAGGTGTGCTGTGTCTCGTGAACCTCGTGTGTCCCGGGTCTGGAGCAGATGCGCGGTGCTCGCCGCGGTGGCGCTCGCGGCGGTCGGGGTCGCCCCGGCGGCCGGTGCCGCGCCCGTACCCGGCCGTGACGTCACGGTCCTGACGTTCAACATCCACCACGGCGCCGACCCGTCCGACGACCTCGACCTGGCCCGCACGGCGAAGGTGATCGCCGACTCCGGCGCCGACGTGATCGGACTCCAGGAGGTGGACCGGCACTGGTCCGGACGCAGCGACTTCGCCGACCAGGCGCAGTGGCTCGCCGACCGCCTGGACCTGCACGTCACCTACGGCGCCAACCTGGACGAGGACCCGGCCGAGCCCGGCGACCCGCGGCGCCAGTACGGCACGGCGATCCTGTCCCGCTTCCCGATCCTGGACGCGCACAACACGCTGCTGCCGCGCTCGGCGACGGGCGAGCAGCGCGGGCTCCTGGAGGCCGACGTCATGGTGCGGGGCACGACCCTGCGCTTCCTCAACACCCACCTGGAGCACACCTCCCAGGCGGAGCGCCTCTCCCAGGTCAAGGCCATCGACGCCATCGTGAAGACGTCGAGCCGGCCCACCGTCCTGGTCGGCGACCTCAACGCCACCCCCGACACCCCGGAGGTCGTCGCGCTCACCGAACGCCTCAAGGACACCTGGCCGGTCGTCGGCCAGGGCGACGGCTTCACGTACGACGCCCCGAACCCGACGGAGCGCATCGACTACGTCCTGGCCTCGCCCACCATCCGGCTGCGCCGCGCGGAGGTCCTCCCCGGGACGGCCTCGGACCACCGCCCGCTCCGCGTGGAGCTGCGCCTGCCGTGACGGAGCGGCACGCCGTAGCCCTCGGGATGTCATTCGCGTAAGTCTCGTGGACTGACCGCGATCGAAAGGGATCGATTGCGGTCAGTACCGGGAAGGTGGGTGTCTCGTGGCCGGGATTGTTCGTTCATGGATGCCATGAAGGACGTAAGAAGAATCGTTTCCGCCGAATCGGTCGCGCCGCCGCCTCCGGCCGCCGCCGGTGGATCGGTGCAGGCGCAGGGCGGCGCCGCCGCCTCCGACACGCCGATCTACGACGAGCTCCTCGCCGAGTGGAAGCAGGAGCGCAAACACGCGCCGGGCGGTCCCGCGCCGGGAGGGCTGGGGCGCCCGCAGCGGACCGCGCCCGCCCCGAGCCTGCCCTCGACTCCGGCCCCGTACGTGCCGCAGCGCCGCGCCGCCTCCTGAGGACGGGCTGCCGGGCCCGCACGGTGGCAACGCATGATCACTCGGACGGGTGGTTAAGGAGCCCGCGCGGCCCGTTACGCCCCACCGCGCCGTCCGCGCGGACGATCATGCTCCGGTGAACCTGAACCCTCGAAGTTCCGTACGCCTCTGGGCCGTTCCGGCAGCCGCCGCCACGCTGGCTGTCCTCTCGCCGCTGGCCGCCGGCCCCGCCGACGCACGGCCCGCCGACGCGAAGCCGGCCCGGTCCGCACCGCGGCCCGCGACCGCCGCCGAGGCACGCACGGACGCCTACCTGACCTCGCTGCGCGACAGCCCCGACCGGCTCCGCTCCTTCTTCCGGGCCATGCCCAAGGGCGGTGACCTGCACAACCACTTGTCGGGCGCGGTCTCCACCGAGTACCTCATCGAGCTCGCCGCGCAGGACGGGCTCTGCATCGACTCCACGATGACCGCCGTGCCCCCGCCCTGTGGCCCCGGCACCCGGCCCGCCGCCGACGCCCGCACCGACCGCGCCTTCCACGACGACCTCGTCCGCGCCTGGTCCATGCAGGACTTCCCGGCGGACCAGAACGGCCACGACCACTTCTTCGACACCTTCGGGAAGTTCGGCGAGGTCACCTGGCGCAACCGCGGCAAGCTGCTCTCCCAGGTCGCCGACGAGTCCGTACGGCAGAACCAGTTCTATCTGGAGACCATGGTCAGCCCGGCGTCCGACGGCGCCAAGAAGCTCGCGAACGAGGTGGGCTGGGACGCCGACCTCGCCGCGCTGCACCGCAAGCTCCTGGCCGGCGGCCGACTCGACGCGCTGGTCGCCGAGTCCCGCAAGGAGGCGGACGACGGCGACGCCGAGTTCCGCACCACCTCGCACTGCGGCACGCCGCAGGCGCGCCCCGGCTGCGAGCTCACCGTCCGCTGGATCTCCCAGGTGTCGCGCGGCAGTTCACCCGAGCGGGTCTTCACGCAGATGGCGCTCGGGATGCGGCTCTCCGAGCGCGACGGCCGCTTCGTCGCCGTGAACCTCGTGCAGCCCGAGGACTGGGACAGTTCGCTGGCGAACTACAGCCTCCAGATGCGCATGCTGAAGTACCTGCGCGGGGTCTACCCGAAGGCCCATGTCACCTTGCACGCGGGCGAGTTGTGGCCCGGCCTGGTCAAGCCCGAGGACCTGAAGTTCCACATCCAGGAAGCCGTCGACGTGGCCCGCACCGAGCGCGTCGGCCACGGAGTCGACCTGGTCCACGAGGACAACTGGCAGCGCACCGCCCGCCGGATGGCCGACCGCGAGACCGCCGTCGAGGTCCCCTTCACGAGCAACGCTCAGATCCTCGGGGTCAAGGGCGCCGACCACCCCTTCGAGACGTACCGCGCGTACGGGGTGCCGATCGTCCTGTCCACGGACGACCAGGGCATCTCGCGCATCGACATCACGCACGAGTACCAGTACGCCGCGAAGACCTACGGCCTGTCGTACTCGGAGCTGAAGGACCTGGCCCGCGCCTCCCTGGAGTACGCGTTCCTGCCGGGCACCAGCGTGTGGCGCGGGAACCCGACGGCCGACGGGTACCGCGCGGTCCCGGCCTGTCAGGGTGAGCGCCCCGGCCTGCCGGTGCGGACGCGGTCCTGCCGTGCCCTGCTCGCCGACAGCCCGAAGGCGCGCACCGAGTGGCGTCAGGAAGCCGCGTTCGCGACGTTCGAGCGGAACGCCGGGAGCTGATCCGCAGCCGGCACGGACCCGGATCCGTCCGGGTCCGTGCCGGGGGAGGGGAAGTGCGGCAGGACCGTCTCGGCGAGCTCGTGGAGGACCTCCTCGACGGGCCGGTCGCCGGGGCGGAGGTTGAACGAGACGTGGGCGACGCCCAGTTCGCCCATCGCCGCCAGATGTTCGACGAGGGCGTGGGCGCCGGCCCGCAGGCCGAGCCGGATCGGCGTCGCGCCGGCGTCCGGGTCCCGGGTGAGATCCAGCTGCATGGGCGTGAGGTACGGCTTGGCCGGGTCGTCCCCCGTCAGCTCCCGCCACTCCCGCGTCTTGAGGCGCAACGCCCCGAGCGGGCGCGGGTAGTTGAGCGAGGCGTCCGCGTTCCGCGCGATCCACTCGGCGGACTGCTGGGCGTGCCCCGCCACGGCGATCGGCACGGTCGCGCCGGTCGGCTTGGGCAGCACGTCGAGCCGGCGGTCCGCGTCGAGGCCGAGCTTGGGCAGCTCCATCCCGGCACCTTCGGCAGGCCGGGCCCATGCGGCGCGCAGCGTCTCGACGCCCTGGCGGAACGTGCCACCGCGGGCGTGGAAGTCCTCGCCGAACAAGGGGTACTCGACGGGCCGGTCCCCGCTCGCGAGACCCAGGACGAACCGGCCGCCCGACAGCACGTCCACCGTGGCCGCGGCCTTGGCAACGAGGAGCGGACGGCGCAGCGGCAGTACGACGGCCGCGGTGCCGAGCACGGCCCGCCGGGTCACGGCCGCGAGATGCCCGAGGTGCGTGAACGTCTCGAAGACGGAGCCGGCGTCACCGAAGTGCTCCGGGTCGTACAGCGGAACGTCCCGCACCCACAGCCCCGAGAAGCCCAACTCGTCCGCGAGTGCGGCGAGTTCGGCGTGGCGGGTCAGGTCGGGGACGCCGAACGGGGCGCCCGAGCGCTGGCCGGCGCGCTGTCGGGTGGGGCCCCAGTCGTTGTCGAGGGGCAGTTCGAGACCCAGGGTCGGCAGGCCCTTGGGGTTCACGAGCCGATTCAGGGCGGTGGGGGCGGCAGACATCACACGTACGGCTTTCGGGAGTGAGGGGGAGCGGCCCGGGCGGGGCGGCACGCGCGTCGGGTGCCGCCCCGCCCGGGCTGGGTGGGTCAGTTCAGCTCGTCGGGGTGCGGGCCCGTGCGCAGGTCGCGGTCGAGGGCGGCGACGGCGGTCATCTCGTCGTCGGTGAGGGTGAAGTCGAAGACGTCGAGGTTCTCGCGGATGCGGGCGGGCGTGACCGACTTGGGGATCACGACATTGCCGAGCTGGAGGTGCCAGCGCAGGACGACCTGGGCCGGGGACTTGCCGTGGCGGGCCGCGATCGCGGTGATCGCCTCGTCCTTGAGGACGGCGCCCTGGGCGAGCGGGCTCCAGGCCTCCGTGGCGATGCCGAGCGCGGCGTGCTTGGCGCGCAGCTCGCTCTGCTGGAGGCCGGGGTGCAGCTCGATCTGGTTGACGGCCGGGACCAGCTCGGAGCCCTCGATCAGGCGGTCGAGGTGGGCGGGCTGGAAGTTGGAGACACCGGCGGCGCGGACGCGGCCGTCGGCGACCAGCTTCTCGATGGCCTTCCAGGTCTCGCGGTACAGGTCGCGGGCCGGGGTCGGCCAGTGGATCAGGTACAGGTCGACGTGGTCGAGGCCGAGCTTGGCGAGGCTGGCGTCGAAGGCGTCGAGCGTGGCCTGGTAGCCCTGGTCGGCGTTCCACAGCTTGGTGGTGATGAACAGGTCCTCGCGGGCGATGCCGGACTCGGCGAGGGCCTTGCCGACGCCCGCCTCGTTGCCGTAGATCGCGGCGGTGTCGATGGAGCGGTAGCCCGCTTCCAGGGCGGAGGCGACGGCGGCGGTCGTCTCGGCGTCGGGGACCTGGAAGACGCCGAAGCCGAGCTGGGGGATCTCGACGCCGTTGTTGAGGGTGACGGTGGGGATGCTGACGGGTGCCATGGTGCGTGGGCCTTTCAGGCGGTGCGGGTGGTGAGGGTGTAGCGGACGGTCTGGGCGCTGATGAGTCCGTCGCGGAAGACGAACGTGTCGACGCCGTCGGTGACCTGGTGGGTGCCGGTGGTGGCGGTCCACTGGAGGAACAGCACGTTCCCGGCGAAGGTCGGGGTCAACTGCCAGTCGGCGTCGGGGAGATCGGCCAGGAGGCGGCCGATGCCCCGCTGGACGCCGGCGCGTCCGGTGAGGACTCCGTCGGGGGTGACGAAGACGGCGTCCTCGGTGTAGTTCCGGCTGATGAGGTCGAGGTCGCCGGTGCCCAGGCGGGCCCCGTGGTCGGCGAAGACCTCCTGCGGGGTGCGGCTCATCGGGCGAGCCCGGCGAGCGCGGTGCCGGCGAAGCCGTGGTCCTGGTCCGGGGTGCCGCCGCCGACGCCGATCGCGCCGATCAGGCGGCCGTCGCGGTGGAGGGGCAGGCCGCCCGCGATGAACAGGAGCGGCTTGTCGAGGGCGGTGGGCAGGGAGTGGAACGGGCCCTCGGGCTTGACCAGGTCCACCAGGTCGGCCGTGGGGGCGTCGAGCTGGAGGGCGGTGTAGGCCTTGCGGGTGCTGGTCTCGCCGGAGATCAGCACGGCCCGGTCGTCGCGGCGGAAGGCGAGGAGGTGGCCGCCGGCGTCCAGGACGGTGACGCTGACAGCGACCCCGGCGTCCTCCGCGGCGCGACGGGCTGCCGAGACCAGGCTCTCGGCCTCGGCGGTGGTGAGGGGGGTGACGGTGGGGGCGGCGGTGCTCATGGGTACAGGTCCTTCTGGGTTGGTGCGGGGTGGTGTGGTGCGGGCCGCGGCGGCGGGCGGCGCCTGCCGGTGGCCCTTGCGGGGGTGTCAGTGAGATGCCGGGACCTGGGCCGGGGCCGGCTGGGCAGCGCCCGTGACGACCCGGCTGGACGCGCGGCGGGACCGGCGGTCCAGGGCGGCGGCGACGAAGGCCAGAATCAGGGCCGTCGCGGAGAGGATGGCACCGACCCAGTTCGGGGAGGTGTAGCCGAGCCCCGCGGCGATGACGATCCCGCCGAGCCACGCGGCCAGCGCGTTGCCGAGGTTGAAGGCGCCGATGTTCGCGGCGGAGGCCAGGGTCGGGGCGGCCGAGGCCTGGTCGAGGACCCACTTCTGGAGCGGCGGCACGGTCGCGAAACCGAGGGCGCCGATCAGGGAGAGGGTGATCGCGGCGAGGACCTTGTTGTGGGCGGTGGCCGTGAAGAGGAGCAGGGCGGCGCTCAGCCCGGCGAGGGCGGTGAACAGCATCGGCATCAGGCGCCGGTCGGCGAACCGGCCGCCCAGCAGGTTGCCCAGGAACATGCCGATCCCGAACAGGACGAGCAGCCAGGTCACGGCGCCTTCGGTGAAGCCGGCGACCTCGGTCATCATCGGCGTGATGTAGGTGATCGCGGCGAACACACCGCCGTAGCCGAGGACGGTCATCGCCATGGCGAGCCAGACCTGGACGTTCTTGAAGGCGGCGAACTCGCGGCGCACGCTGACCGATTCGGGCCGGCCGGTCTCGGGGACGAGCTTGGCGACGCCGAGGAAGCCGACGATGCCGAGCGCGGCGACGATGAGGAACGTGACGCGCCAGCCCGCGGCCTGCCCGATGGACGTGCCGCCGGGGACGCCGACGATGTTGGCCACGGTCAGGCCCATGAACATCAGGGAGATCGCGGAGGCCTTCTTCTGCGGGGCGACGAGGTCGGCTGCGACGACGGAGCCGATGCCGAAGAACGCGCCGTGCGCGAGGGAGGCGACAACCCGGCCGGCGAGCATGAGGCCGAAGGTCGGGGCGAGGGCGGAGAGCGTGTTCCCGACGACGAAGAGCGCCATGAGGGCCATGAGCATCTTCTTGCGGGACACCTTGGTGCCGAGGACGGTGAGCAGCGGGGCGCCGACGACGACGCCGAGCGCGTAGCCGGAGACGAGCCAGCCGGCGGTGGGGATGGTGACGCCGAAGTCTCCCGCGACCTGGGGCAGCACGCCCATGATCACGAACTCGGTGGTGCCGATCCCGAAGGCCCCGATGGCCAGGGCCAGGAGAGCGAGAGGCATGGGGAGATACCTTCCAGGTCGTTGCGTGGAGCGCTTACGTTGGAAGACAATAATTGCATGCGCGGGATAAATGCAAGCGCACGAAGCTCTGGATGTATGTAGTCCGCGTGTGCAACTATGGGAGCAGAAGGAGGTCACCATGACCGCGACCGCCCCCGCACTCACCGCCCTCGCCCAGGGCTGGTGCGCCCTCTCCCTGCTCCACGGGAGGATCGAGGCCCACATCGAGCGCGCCCTGCAGTCCCGCCACGACCTGAGCGTGCGCGAGTACTCCCTGCTGGACGTCCTCAGCCGCCAGCACGACGGAGAGGGCGGCCACCTCCAGATGAAGCAGGTCGCCGACGCCGTCGTCCTCAGCCAGAGCGCCACCACCCGCCTCGTCACCCGTCTCGAGGACCGCGGCCTGCTCATGCGCTACCTGTGCCCCACCGACCGGCGCGGCATCTACACCAACGTCTCCGACCAGGGACTCCAGCTCCTCGCCGAAGCCCGCCCCACCAACGAGGCCGCCCTGCGCGAGGCCCTCGCCGAGGCGGCACAGGACGAGCGGCTCGCGCCACTGGTGCGTGCCGTCGAGGGCGCACCGGTGCTCGCCGCCTGAGCCGGCGCCCCGGGTGCTAGGCCGGCGTGAGCCACGTCCGGCACAGCCACCACGCCGTCATCGCGCCGAACGGGTCCGCCGGGTCGATCCCGGTGAGGTCGGCGAAGCGCTGGACGCGGTTGCGGACCGTGTTGGGGTGGACGAAGAGCCGCTCGGCGGCGGCCGTGACGTCGCGGCCGCACTCCAGCCAGGCCCGCACCGCCGAGGCGACCGGCTCCGCGTGCGCGCCCAGCGCCGTCCACGCCGCACGGTGCCGGTCCGTGAGCATCGCCGCGAGGTCGGCCCGGTCGGCCACCGCCGCGAGCACGGCGACGTCCGCCACGTGCACCACCCCCGCACGCCCCGTCGACTCGGCCGCCGTGAGCGCGGCCAGCGCCAGCCGCCGTACCGTGCCCAGCTCCTCGGCCTCCGCCGGACCCGCGAGCCCCGCCCGGCCGCCGCCGCGCACCGCCCGCGCCCCCGGACGGCGTACGAAGACGCCGACCAGGAGCCCGTCCACGTGCGCGAGCAGCGCCGGACCCTGATCGCGCACCGTCTGTTCGACCGCGCTGTCGTCCGGGCGCGCCACCAGCACCCACAAGCCGCCGCCCGCCGGCAGACCCGCCTCGGCCGCTGCCAGCGTCGCCGCCGAACCCCCTTCGAGGAGCCGCCGCAGCACCGCCAGATCCCGGCCGCCCGCCGTGTGCCGCCCGGTGTCGGCGGCCCGGTGCGCCGCGATCAGCCGGGCCCGCACCGCCTGCGCCCAGTCGTCGTACAGCTCCCGCGTGTCCAGCAGCACGCCGGCCTCGATCCCGCACGCGGCGGCCGACTCCCGGGCCCGCGACCAGATGGCCCGCTCCGCGACATGGATCGCCCCGAGCACCGCCTCGATCGGCACCCCCTGCCGGGCCCGCGTCGAACCCAGCTCTTCAACGAACGACAGCTCCGCCTCCGTCGGCCCGCGCCGCGCGGCCAGCGCCCGCGTCGCCGCCACGAGCAGCGCCCGGGTGTGCCCCGCGATGTCCGCGGCGGGCAGCACCGCCACCTCCCGCACCGAGCTGCGCACCCCCGTCACCACGGAGGGCAGCAGATCGTCCTCGCCGACGACCCGCTCGATGAGGTCGACCACGCCGCTCCAGCTGTCCTGTGCCATGCCCGGCATCCTCGCCCCCGTTGTGGCCGGGCACAACGGGGGGCCGCAATCACGTACCGGGCGACATGTCCCTCGGCGGAAACGGCTCCTACGGTTGGCGGCAGCCACAGCGTCCCGCCCGTGTCCCCCGTCGTCGCAGAGGAGCCGCACCATGCGCCCACCGAGTCGTGTCGCCGTCGTCGGCGCGGGAGCGGCCGGCCTCGCCACCGTGAAGGCGCTGCTCGACGCGGGCGTCGAACCCGTCGGATACGAGCGCGGGGACGGGCCCGGCGGGCTGTGGGTGCGCGACAACTCCAGCGGCCTGTCCCCGGCGTACGCCTCGCTGCACCTGAACACCAGCAAGGGCCGCACCCAGTTCGCCGACCTTCCGATGCCGGCCGACTGGCCCGACTACCCGTCCGCCGATCTCGTCGCCGGGTACCTCGCCGACTACTGCGAGACCTTCGGACTGGCCGAACACCTCCGCTTCGGCACCACCGTCACCGCCGTCGAGCGCGCCGAGGACGGCCCCGGCTGGCTCGTCACCCACGAGAGGGGCGACGGCGGCACCGGCACCCACACCGAAACCGAGCGCTACGACGCCGTCGTCGTCGCCAACGGCCACAACTGGGACCCCCGGCGCCCCGAGCCCGCCCACCCCGGCACCTTCGTCGGCACCCAGATGCACGCCCACGACTACCGCACCCCCGACGCCTTCCGGGACCGCCGCGTCCTCGTCGTCGGCATGGGCAACTCGGCGATGGACATCGCCGTCGACGCCTCCTACGTGTCGCGCGGCCCCGTCCTGCTCTCCGCCCGGCGCGGTGTCCACGTCGTCCCCAAGTACCTGTTCGGCCGGCCCTCCGACGCGACCGGCGGCGCCCTCGCCGTCCTGCCCTGGCGGCTGCGCCAGCGGGTCGCCGAGACCATGCTGCGGCTCGCCGTCGGCACCCCGCAGAGCTACGGACTGCCCGCGCCCGCGGGCGGTCTCTTCCAGAACCACCCCACGATCAGCGACACGATCCTGCACCGCCTCACCCACGGCGAGGTCACCGCCCGCCCCGGCGTCGCAAGCCTCGACGACGACCACGTCGTCTTCACCGACGGCCGCCGCGAACCCGTGGACGTCATCGTGTGGGCCACCGGCTACCGCGTCACCATCCCGTTCCTGTCCGAGCGCTGGCTCGGCCCCGACCCCGAGCGCCTGCGCCTCTACCAGCGGGTCTTCCACCTCGACGACCCCAGCCTGTGCTTCGTCGGCCTCATGCAGTCCACCGGCGCCGCCCTGCCCGTCGTCGAGGCCCAGGCCCGGCTCGCCGCCGCCCACCTCGGCGGCACCTACGCCCTGCCCTCGCCCGAGGAACGACGCCGCGCCGCCGCCCGCGCGCTGCGCGCCGCCGTCGAACGATGGGGCGAGCGCCGCCCCGCGATGCGCATCGACTTCGACCAGTACGTGGCCGAGGTGCCGCGCGAGCTCGCGGCCGGCGCCGCCCGGCTGCGGCGCGGCGCCCGCCCCTTCACCCCGGACCGGCGGCCCTTCATCCCGGCCCAGCAGGACAGGAGATCCGCCGTATGACGACCCCCGCCCCTCCGCGCGGGCTGCGCGACGCCCAGGGACTGCGCGTCCTCGTCACCGGGGCCTCCGGCACCTTCGGCCGCGCCGTCTGCGCCCGGCTCTCCGCGCTCGGCGCCCACGTGATCGGCCTCGACCTGGCCCCGGGACCGGACGACCCCGTCGAGGTCCTGCCCTGCGACCTCACCGACGACGCCGCCGTGCCCGTCGCCGTGGCCGCCGCCCTCGACCGGCTCGGCGGCCTCGACCTGCTGATCAACAACGCGGGCATCGGCGGCCCGGCCCCGGCCGAGCTGCCGCCCGGCGACGCGGTCCGCCGCCAGCTCGACCTCAACCTCCTCGGCACCTGGCGCACCACGGCCGCCTGCGCCGACGCCCTGGTCGCCGCCCGCGGGCGGGTCGTCATGGTGTCCTCCCGCATGGCCGTCATGCAGCTGCCGCTCGCCGCCGCCTACGGAGCCTCCAAGCGCGCCCTCGTCGCCTACGCCGACGCCCTGCGCCTCGAACTCGGCACCCACGTCGGCGTCACCTGCGTCTATCCGTCCGCCGTGCGCAGCCCCATCCACGACTCGACCGCCGCCGCCGGACTCTCCCTGGAGGGCATGAGCAGTTACGAGTCCCTCGACGGCGTCGTCGACACCGTGCTCCGCGCCGGGCTCGGCCGCCGGGTGCGCCGCGACCTGCCGACGACCCGGCGCGGCGCCGTCGAGTTCTTCCTCGCCCGTCACCTCCCCGCGCTCACCGACCGCATCGTCGCGCGCACCCTCGCCGGACGCGTCCGCGCCGACGCGTTCGAGGGCGCCGAACTCGCCGCCGGTGTCGTGCGCCGCCACCGGTCCGCACCGTGACCGCGCCCGCCCGGGCCCGCACCGGGGACCTCACCCTCTACGCCGCCGGATCCGTCGGCATGGGCCTGTGGGTGACGGTCCCCGGCCTCCTGCTCCTCTACTTCCTCACCCAGACCCTCGGCGTGCCCGCGTTCCTCGCCGGGACCACGCTGCTGCTGCCCAAGCTCGTCGACATCGTGGTCCACCCGCTGCTCGGCTCCCGCTCCGACCGGCAGGCCCGCCGCACCGGACACCGCCGCGGCATGCTCCGCTGGGGCCTGCTCCTGGCCGTGGCCTGGACCGCCCTGTTCAGCGTCCCCGGCGGGCTGACCGGGACGAGCGCCGCGCTGTGGGTCGGCGGCTGCTACATCGCGGGGAACCTGCTGTTCGCCTGCTTCCAGGTCCCGTACCTCACGACCCCCTCCGACCTGCGCATCGGCTACCACGAACGCACCCGCGTCTTCCTCTTCCGCATGGTGTTCCTGACCCTCGGCCTGCTGGCCGCCGGGGTCAGCGCGCCGAGTCTGGTCGCCTCGGGGGAGCGCGGCGCCTACGCGCGCATGGCGCTGCTGCTCGCCGGCGGGCTCGTCGTCTCGGCTCTGCTCGCCGTGCGCGGGGTCCGCCGGCTCACCGACCACTGCGGGTTCAAGGCCCCGGGCGAGCGCGCCCACGCGGTCCGCGAGGACGTCCGGGCGGCCTGGCGCGACCGCGACTTCCGCGCGCTGCTGCTCTCGTACCTCTTCACCGGCACGACCACGCACCTCTTCCTCGCCGCGCTGCCCTTCTACACCCAGTACGTGCTCCGGGACCGCTCCCTGACGGCCGTCCTCATGGGCGCGTTCCTGGTGCCGGCCACCGTCGTCGGCCCGCTGTGGCTCCAGCTCTCGCGGCGGACCGGCAAGCAGCGCGGGCTGCTGATCGCGCAGGGCATGTTCCTCGCGGGCTCGCTCGCGCTCCTGCCCGGCCGGGCGCTCGGCACGGCCGCGACCCTCGGTGTGGTCGTCGTCATGGGCGCGGCCTTCGCCGGGCTCCAGCTCTTCGCGTTCTCGATGCTGCCCGACGTCGTCGCGGCGGCCGAGGCGCGGGGCGCCGCCGACGCGGGCGCGTACACCGGGGTCTGGACGGCGACCGAGGCGACCGGCACCGCCGTCGGCCCCTACGTGTACGCGGCGGTCCTCGCGGCGGCGGGCTTCGTCTCCTCTACGGAGGGCACGACCGTCGCCCAGACGGACCCCGCGCTCCGGGCGCTGCTGTGGGGGTTCACGGCGCTGCCCGCCGCCCTCATGGGCGTCGCGCTCCTCTTCCAGCGGCGGTACGGTCTCGACCGCGCCGCCGGCCGGATCAGCGCGCCGTCCCGAACACCTGCGTCCACCACGGGCCGCCCGAGCCCTGATGGACACCGACCCCTGTCTCCTTGAACGCGCAGTTGAGGATGTTCGCCCGGTGCCCCGGGCTGTTCATCCACCCGTCCATGACCTGCGCCGGCGTCTGCTGCCCGCGCGCGATGTTCTCGCCGTACGTGGACCAGGTGTAGCCCGCGGCCGTGATCCGGTCGCCGGGGTCGTTGCCGTCCGGGTCGGTGTGGTCGAAGTAGTTCCGCGCGGCCATGTCGTCGGAGTGCCCGAGGGCCGCCTTGTCGAGCGTGCTGTTCTGCCGGACGGGCGCGCAGCCGTTCTTCGCCCGCTCGGCGTTGACCAGCTGGGTGACCTGCTGGCCGAAGGTGCCGGACGGCGCCTTCGTGGGGGCGGGGGGCGCGGGGCGCCGCGTCGTCGGGGTCGGCTGGGGACGCGGCGGCGTCGACGTCTTCTTCTTGGCCCGCGTCGGCCGGGCCGAACTGCGCGACGGGGAGGCCTTGGGCGAGGCGGAGCGGGACGCGGACGCGGAGGGGGAGGCGCTGCTCGGCTCCGGCGTCTCGGACGGTACGGGCGCGGCCTGCGTCCGCACGGTGTCCGCCCCCTCGTCCGGGCCGAGCTGGGTGAGCACGCCGACCGCGCCGCCGCCCGCGACGAGCACGGCGACACCGAGCAGCGCGGTGCGGCGACGCCGGGCCCGACGCTCGCGCCGGGTCCGGCTGCGGGGCGTCGTACGTATCTCCCCGGTGCCGCCGGTGCCCGACGTCTCGCTGTACGCGGTCGTGCCGAAGGCGTCGGTCTCGGGGAGGTACGGCTCGCCGTGCAGGGGGAGCCCGAGCGGGTCCGGGGACGAGCCGTGGGCCGCGAGGCCGGTCGCCGGGTCCGGCACGGCTCCGTAGGCGAGGGCGGAGGCGACCGGGACCAGGCCGAGGCCCGCGAGCAGGCCCTCGGCCGGCACCAGGCCCGCACCGAAGCGGGAGCAGACCGTGCAGGACCGGGCGTGCCGGGCCAGCCGCTTGCGCCACAGCGGCGACGGCGTCCCGTCCCACGCGCCGAGCGTCTCGTCCAGCAGGGCGCAGCGCGGATCGCGGGACATCGCCCGCACGATCACCCGCGCGTTCTCCAGGTGCTCCTTCATGCGCTGGACGCGGACGGCCGTGTGCGCCGGCGACAGCTCCAGCGCCGCGGCCACCTCCGCGCGGGTCAGCTCGCCGGCCGCCTCCAGCCACCACAGCGACAGCAGCTCACGGTCCGCGGGCTCCAGCCAGCGGGTCGCCTCCGCCACCTCGCGGCGCTGCCCCGACAGCCCCATGCGCACGATCGTCAGATTCACGAAGTCCGACGCCGGGTCCGCGAGCTCGTGGGCCTCGCCAAGCTCCCCGTACGAGGGGGCCGCCTGCCGGGCCTGCCAGCGGCTGCGCACCTGGTTCATGGCGATGGCCACGAGCCAGGACCGGAACTGCTCGGGCGCGCGCAGCGACGGCAGCCCGGACAGGGCGCGGATCATCGTCTCCTGCACGACGTCGTCCACGTCCGCGTGCCCGTGCAGCGCCCGGCCCACCACGTTGTAGACGAGCGGCAGGTACGCGGCGACCACCTCGTCCTGCGCCCGCTGGTCCCCGCCCTGCGCCGCCCGGATCATCGCGGTGTGCCGTTCGCTGTCCATGCCCTGTCCACTCTCCGCCCCGCAGGCCCGCTCGGCCTGAGTTTCGTCCGACATCATGGAGACCTTGCGGCGATGACGTAATAACGAAAATCTCAGTCGGCGCTGCGAAGTGGTCACGGTGGGGCACTCAGTGGTCAGGGAACGACCGGAACCGTCCACTTCTGGTTGGAAGTGCCCTGACAGTCCCAGATGATGACCTGTGTGCCGTTGGTGGTGTTACTTCCCGGAATGTCCAGGCAGCGGCCGGAGGCGGGGTTGCGCAGGGTCCCGTTCTCGGCGCGCCACTGCTGGTTGGTGCCGCCCGTGCAGGTCCACACGATCGCCGGGGTCCCGTTCGTCTGTGCCCCGCCCTGCACGTCGAGGCACAGGCCCTGGCCCATGAGATGCAGGGCGCCGTCCTTGCCGAGCACCCAGGCCTGCTCGGCCGCGCCGGTCGGGGCGGTGACGACCGCGGGCGAGCCGGACGTGTTCTGTGCCCCGGCGAGCACCTTGCCGCCGAGTCCGGTGACCGGGCCGCGCACCGAGTTGCCGATCCCGTTCGTCTGCACCGAGCCGCCGGAGACCGTGTCCACCCGTGAGTACGCGGCGCAGGACGAGCTGACCTGGGTGGAGGAGACGCTCGCGGTCACCGCGCCGCCGTTCCCGACGGGCACGCCGAAGCGGGCCTGCGAGTACGGCTGGTCGTCGCACGAGGCCTTCGGGTTGTTCCACTCGAAGTACTCCGCCCAGTCCACCATCCCGTTCGGCGAGATCTGCGTGGAGCCGGCGCGGATGCTGCCGAGCTTGAACGAGGCGCCCGTCGTCTCGTTCGTCACCGTCACGCCGAACCAGCGGTCGCCCTCGTGCGCGACCCGGGTGCGGAAGGTGTCGCCCTCCTTCCAGTCGGTCTTCAGGCGGCAGCTCTTGCCGACGCCCTCGCCGCCGAAGTCCAGGCAGTAGCTCCCGGCGGAGCCGGTCTTCGCTTCCGTGGCGTCCCACACGGAGAACAGGAACGTGCGGGTCTGGCCCGGGCCGTTGGACTGCATGCCGGTGTATGCGCCGTTGCCCGCGGTGAAGCCGAACTGGTGGCTCCAGAAGATGTTCGACGCGGGCCCCGCGTCCTTGGTGACGGTCGTCCGGAACGTCACGTCGCTCAGTCCGGCCGTCCCGGAGGGGAATCCGTAGTGCGTGTACGAGCCCGGCGTGTCCGAGGCCGCGGCCGGGCCGGCGGTGGCCAGGCCGGTCCCTGCGGCGAGCATCAGCACGCCCGCGGCGGCGAGCAGGCTTCGACCCCGTCTTCTGGAGGGGCGCGGGGACGTGCTTCTGGAAGGGCGCGGGGACGTGCGGGACGTGCGGGGTGTGGGGGAGCGCATGTCGGGTCCTCTCGTGTCCGTGCACGCTGTGTGTCCGGCGACCGGAAGTGCCGGACGCCGGAAGTGCCTTGCGGAGTTTGCGGAGGAGGAACGGCCGCAATCGTCCACCCGACCGGCTCCGGTGACAAGACCTGCGTGGAGTGCAGGGGAATCCGTCAACTCCACGCATCGCGCGGCTCGTTGTGATCGAACTGGCCCGGTGTTTCGGTCAATTGATCGGAATTTGATCGAACGCTAGAAGCGTATTGACTCGATCAGGGGCCCGCCCTAGTTTCTGGCGCACTTCCAGCAGAGAGGTGCACCCATGAGGGTCATGCGTTCTCCGGGCCGAGCACTCCTGGCGGTCGCGCTCGCCGGTGCCGGCCTGGTCGCGCTCCAGGACACCCCGGCCGCCGCGGCCGGGGTCACGACGTACGTCGACTGCTCGGCCGCCACCCCCGGCACCGGCACGGCGAGCAGCCCGTACAACAGCCTCGCCCAGGCCAACGCCCCGACGTACGCGCCGGGCGACACCCTCGCCCTCGCCGCCGGGACCACCTGCACCGGCACCCTGGCGCCGCGCGGCAGCGGGACCGCCGCCGCGCCGATCACCGTCACCGCCTACGGCACCGGCACCCCGCCCGTCGTCGACGGCGCCGGCGCGGCGGACGCCATGCGCCTCACCGACCAGGACCACTGGACGGTCCGCGACATCAAGCTCACCAACCCCGCCGGGACCCTCGCCCGCCGCACCGGACTGCGCGTGTCCGCCACCGACGGCAAGGCCCACACCGGATTCGATCTCGGCAACCTCGTGATCGACCGCGTGGCCGGCCAGACCAACAAGAACTCCCCGACGACCGACGACTACGTCCAGTCCGCCGGCATCGTCACCGGCGCGAGCGGCACCGGCTCCACGCTCAACGACGTCCACGTGCACGACAACAAGGTCAGCAACACCGGCGGCGGCGGCCTCAAGATCCGCGTCGGCGCCATGGCCACCAAGGGCAGCGGCGTCCTCGTCGAACGCAACACCGTGACCGACGTCGGCGGCGACGCCGTCATCGTCAGCTACGCCGATTCCCCGATGATCCAGTACAACGTGGCCTCCGGCACCGGCAACGGCGTCTATCCGTTCTCCGGCGGCAACTTCGCCGGCATCTGGGTCCTCGGCGACCACAACCCGACCATCCAGAAGAACGTCGTCCACAGCACCACCCGGATGTCCGTCGCCGACAGCCAGGCCTTCGACTGCGACTGGGGCAACACCGGCTACTGCACCGTCCAGTACAACTACAGCCGCGACAACATCGGCGGCTTCTTCCTCGACTGCGACGGCTGCGGCACCAGCGGCGCCGCCAAGGAGATCGTCCGCTACAACATCTCCGAGAACGACTGCCGCATGAGCAGCGGCGGCAGCGGACGCTCCGCCCTGCACCTCTACAACAACGTCATCTACTGCACGGACAAGAAGCTCTCCATCACCCTGCCGAGCACCAGCGTCGTCGAGAACAACATCTGGGTCGGCACCACCGACTCCCGACTGCCCACCGGCACCGGCATCTCCTATCTGTGGAACGTCTACCAGGGCGTCCCCCGGCCCACCGCCAACGGCATCACCGGCGACCCCGGCTTCGTGAACCCCGGCACCGGCGGCACCACCCTCGACTCCGTCGACGGGTACAAGCTGAAGAGCACCTCGCCGGCCCTGAACAACGGCTCGGTCATCACCGACAACGGCGGTCGCGACTACTGGGGCAACCCCGTCTCCGCGACCGTCAAACCGCACCGCGGCGCCTACAACGGCCCCGGCCTGTAAGCGCCGTCGCCCACCACACCGCAGCTCCGCCGTACCCGATCACATGACCGGAAGTGATCGGGTACGGTGCGTCGGAGGCCGACGGACCGACGGCGGCCGGAGCCGGGGGAGGGGCCCATGACCGTGTCCGCGCAAGCGCGCCGCACCCGCATCCTGGAGGCACTGCGCGGGACCGGCGCCGTCCGCGTCGTCGACCTCGCCGACCGCCTCGGCGTCCCGGCGGTCACCCTGCGCCGCGATGTCGCCGCGCTCGCCGACGAGGGGCGGCTCAGCCGCACCCACGGTGCGGTCGAACTCCTCACCGACGACCGCGCCGAGCCCGGCCGCGACCGCGTGATCGGCATGCTCGTGCCCACCGTCGGCCAGTACTTCGACGAGGTCGTCGCCGGCGCCCGCGCCGCCGCGGTCGCCGCAGGGGCCCGCCTCGTCCTCGGCATCGCCCCCTACGGCGCCGACAGCGACCGCGTCCAGGTCCAGCGCCTGCTGGAGTCCGAGGTCGACGGACTGCTCCTCGCCCCCGACTGGCACCCCGGCCGGGGAGGCCGCGACACCGAGTGGCTCGGCGAACTCCCGGTGCCCGCCGTCCTGGTGGAGCGCCGCGCCGAGTTCGGCAGCCCCGCCGCCGAACTCGACGCCGTCTGCTCCCACCACCGCCACGGCGTCCTCCTCGCCCTGCGCCACCTCGCCGGGCTCGGCCACCGCGCCGTCCTGCTCGCCGCCCGCGACGACACCTACACCGCCCGCGACGTGCGCCGCGGCTACCAGGAGGCCGTCGACCTCCTCGGCCTCGACGCCCTGCCCGTCACCGACGTGCCCGGGCCCGCCGACCCGGCCGCCCTGGCCGCACGCCTCGCCGAGGCCGCCGCCTCCGGCGTGCGCGCCGCCCTCGTCCACAACGACCAGGACGCCCTCCAACTCCCCGCGCTCCTGCGCACCCACGGCCTCACCGTCCCCGCCGACCTCGCCCTCGTCGCGTACGACGACGTGTACGCCGCGCTCGCCGACCCACCACTCACCGCGGTGGCCCCGCCCAAGCGCGCTGTGGGCGCCGAGGCCCTGCACCTGCTGCTGCGCCGGCTGGCCGAGGGCGACACACTCCCGACCCAACAGACCGAACTGCTCCCGACATTGAAGATCCGCCAGTCCTGCGGACACTGGAATTCCTGTGGGCAGCGGATGTCCGGCTGAGCGCCGGACGCGTATGCCGAAGGGGCCGGCCTCCCGGGAAGCCGGCCCCTTCGCACCGCCCGTACGTCCGCTCAGCGGCGCAGCGCCGCCGCCCCGGCGCGGGCGAACTTCTCGTCCAGGTCGCCCGACGGGGCACCGGCCACGCCGATGCCGGCGATCGGGGAGCCCTTGGCCGTCACCGGCACACCGCCCGCGAGGAACAGTGTGCCCGGGATGTCCTTGAGGGTCGGCTGCTGCTGAAGACGTCCGACCAGCACCGACGTCGGGGCGTTGAACGACACGGCCGTGTACGCCTTGCGGATGGCCGACTCGTAGGACTGCGGGCCCGCACCGTCGCCGCGCAGGGTCACCAGCGTGTTGCCGTTGCGGTCCACGACGGCGACCGAGACGCGCTGGCCCTCCGCCACGGCCGCGTCCATCGCGGCCTCGGCGGCCTTCGCGGCGGCGCGGATCGTCAGGTGCGTCGACTCGGTGAGGTACCTGTGCGCCACGTCGCCCGGCGTGGCCGTGGCGTGCGCCGCGGGCGCGGCGACGGCGGCCGAGGCCGCGCCCGCGCTGCCGAGCGTGAGGACCGCGGCGGCGAGGAGACCGCCGGTGACGGCCCGGGCGGTGCGGGCGAAGGGGCTGGCGGTGAGCTTCATGGTCCGGTGACTCCTGGGAGTGAGGGAACGTGCCACTGACGTGCCACCGATATGTGTCCCGAACCGGACCCCGCACAGCCTGCGTCCCCACGACGTCACCCGGCAGCCGTACGCAACCGGCACGCACGGCGGCGCGTCCCTCGTCGTACAAGATCGACACCGCTGCGGCGGGGAACGAGGAGGCACCTGTGACGCGAGGTACGGCCACGCGATACCTGTACGTGGTCCGGCACGGCCAGGCCGAGGGAGAGGGGGACGCACCGCTGACCGAGGCAGGGCGGCGGCAGGCGAGTCTGCTCGGCGAACGGCTGCGCGGCGTCCCCTTCGCCGCCGTCCACCACGGACCGCTCCCGCGCGCCACGCAGACCGCCCGCCTGATCGGCGACCGGCTCGGCGCCCAGGTGCCGCTGCACCCCTGCGACGCCGCCGGCGACTACGTGCCGCATCTGCCCGAGCGGCACGAACTCCCCGAGGACTGCGCCGACTTCTTCCTCGGCCACCTCTCCGGTGTCGCCAAGGAGGAGGCCGCGGAGGGCGCGCGGCTCGCCCAGGAGGCCCTCGACCGGTTCACGGGACCCGTGACCGAAGGCACCGAGGACCGTCACGAGCTGCTCGTGACGCACAGCTTCCTCGTCGCCTGGCTCGTGCGGGACGCGCTCGACGCCCCCGCCTGGCGCTGGCTCGGCCTGAACCCCGGCAACGCGGCACTGACCGTCATCCGTTACGCTCCCGGACGCCCCGCCGGTGTCCTCGTCCTGAACGACGTCGGCCATCTCCCCGAGGAGCTGCGCTGGACGGACTCCCCCGACGTCCTGCGCGTCTGACGGGCCGCTCAGTGGGCGACGGGTTCCTCCCGCTCGCCCACGGAGTCGAGGAAGAGCAGGGCCGTGAGCAGGGCGCCGCTGGAGGCGGGGCAGATCCCGTAGCGGGTCATCTCCTCGTCCAGCGCGTCCAGGAGCCGGGCCCCCTCCTCGGAACCGGCCCCGCCCGCGGCCAGGGCGGCCGTGGCGTCCTGCTGGATCATGCGCAGCGCCAGCGGCCCCTTCTCCCGCACCACGCGCCCGTCGTCGACGGCGGCGATCAGCGCGAGCAGCGCGTCCAGCTGAGCGGTCTCCGCCGGGACGCCCCGGGCGCGGGCCGCGCGGATCGAGGTCAGCGCGTCCTCGACGACACCGACGGCCTGCTGCTTGTCGGTGCCGGACATCGCGCGGTAGCTCTCCTGGAAGTGACCGGACGGCTCGATCAACTCGTCGAGCCCGAGCGCGATCCGGCAGGCCTGGCCGGGGCTCGTGGCACCCTGCGCGTACGCCGCGGAGAGCAGGCACAGCAGCCGGGCGGCGACGTCGAGGCCGTTGAGGGAGGCCAGGTACGGCACGCGTTCCTGTGCGAGGCGGCATGCGGCGGCCAGCCGGTCGAGGTCCGGGCCCGCGCCCGCGGCCGCGTGGAAGGCGCCGTGCAGTCCGACGCCCGCGTCGATGAGCGAGGAGAACACCGAGTTCGCGGGCAGCCGCGCCGTGCGGCAGTCCGGCAGGCCCGGCTTGGGGGTCAGGAACACCTCGCGGGTGAACGCCGCCACGGCGAGATCAGCGACGTCGTCCGCGCGAGCGCCGAAGGGCAGTCCGGTCGTACGGGGAGAACGGTGGTCGAGCATCAGCAAGGTCCTCCTGGAGGGGGGCACCTCGGCGCGGTCGTCCGTCTCCCGGCGCACGGAGGCACCGTCACGCGACACCGGGACCCCCAGGTTCTGCCCGCCCCGGCCGCGCGCGGAATCGGGACCAAGGTCCCGGAGCGCGGGTCCGAGAGACCCGGACCCGCGCTCCGGGACCGCAGGCCCCCGCGCACCGGCTCACCGCGGCGGCAGCACCCCCTCCAAGGCCTCCAGCGTGGGCTCCCGGCGGATGTCGATGTGCGCGTACGAGAGCGCCTCGGCCAGCTGCGCCTTGCCCGCGTACACCGCCGTGCAGATCCGCTTGTGCTCCTCGCAGTGCAGGCGGGGGCCGACGTCCGTCGAGGTGAGGCGGAACAGCCAGTGCATCAGGCCGAGCGAGGGCTGCAGCGAGGCCTGGAGGAGGCGGTTGCCGGTCATGGTGATGATCTCGGCGTGGAAATCGGTGTTCGCGGCGGCGATGTCCGCCGGTGAGTTGCGCCGCGTCGCGTCCTCGGCCTCGTCCATGATCCGCTGGAGCGCGGGATGCTCGTACCCCTGCGCGCTGCGCTCCGCCGCCCGGCCCGCCGCGAACACTTCGAGGCTGAGCCGCAGGTCGAACAGCTCGTTCACATCGCGCAGCGTCAGCCGGCGCACCGTGGCCCCGCGCCGCGGCGAGGTCACCACGAGCCCCTCCTGCGCGAGCCGCAGCAGCGCCTCGCGCACCGGGATCCGCGAGATGCCCAGCGTCTCGGACAGCTCCCGCTCGCGCAGCCGGCCGCCCTGCGGATAGGCGCCCGAGTGGATCCCGGCCCGGATGAAGGCCTCGGCCCGGTCCACGTGGGACGCCGCGCCCGGCCCGCCCCGGCGGGGGGCGGGCGCCGCGTCCGGGGCCTGGGCGAGGACCCCGGAGACGGCCGTCACGACCGGTCCCGGAACGGCGGGAAGGTCGGCGGGAACAGCGTGTCGGGATCGCGGCCCAGCAGGTCGCGCTCGGCGTACGCTGCCCGCATCTTGTCGAACAGGCGCTGCGCCTCCCGCTGGAGACCGGCGAGGTCGACGCCGGGCAGCTCGCGGTCGACGAGGACCGGCCGCCCCGCGACGACGGACTGGGTCGCCTGCCGCGCGGTGCCGTTGAGGAGGAACGTGCGGACCGGGTCGTCCAGGACGCCGTCGCGGATGTCGCCGAGATCGAACGCGACGAGGTCGGCCTGGGCGCCGGGCTCAAGGCGGCCCAGGTCGGACCGGCCCAGGGCGCGGGCGCCGCCGAGCGTGGCGGCCTCCACGTACTGCTCGGCCGGCGCCGCGTCGAGCCGCCCGTCGACGATCTTGGCGAGGTGCACGCCGGCGTCCATGCCGCGGATGAGGTCCGGCGGGAAGGAGTCGGTGCCGAGGCAGAGATTGACCCCGGCCTCCCGGTAGGCGCGGAAGGAGTGCAGGGCCTCCCCGTACCGCATGGACGTCTGCGGGCAGTGGATGACGGAGGCGCCGGAGCGGACCAGCGTGTCCAGGTCGCCGCGGTCCTCGCCGAACAGGGTGGGGTGGCGGTCGATGACCACGGAGTGCGGGATGAGCAGCCGCGCCTCGAACAGGCCGCACTCCTCGATGAGTTGAAGAGGCGTCATGCCGTGCCGGCGCTGGGTGATCTCGCGTTCCGTGGTGCCCTGCAGGGCGTGCAGGCGGACCAGGACGTCACGGCTGCGGGCGGTCTCCGCGGTCGCGCGCAGCAGCTCCGTGGAGAGGGTCTCGATGCGGCAGGGGAGGAGCACACCGGTCAGCAGCGGGTCGTCGAGCTTGGCGAGGTGGTCGAGGAAGCGGACGGCGTCCGCGAGGCCGGCCCGGCCGAGCTCCTCGCGGAAGGCCACGTCGCGCCCGCCGTCGGCCGTCGCGACGTTGACGCCGGAGCGGTAGGCGGGCCCGAGGTAGCCGCGCAGCCCGATCCGGCGCGAGGTCTCGGCCATGGCGACGAGTTCGTCGTAGGGCTCGGCCCAGGAGCTGTGCACCTCGGAGGCGATCGGCATGTAGGTGGTGATGCCGTGCAGGGCGAGCTGCGCGAGGGCGTACGCGCGGACCGTGGCCCGCTCCTCGGGCGTGAAGACGTCGCGGCGGCGGCGGTCGAAGTAGTCCTGGGACCACTGGAGTCCGCGCCCGTGCTCGGGGCTGTGCCACGAGTCGATGACGAGGTGGTCGATGTCGGTGAGGGCGTCCAGGTCGATGAGACCCGGCATGACGAGGGTGTCGCCGAGGTCGCGGTCGACGTCGACCGGGCCGTCGTAGTGCGGGCCGACGTGGACGATGACGTCGTCCTCCCACACCACCTCGCCGTCCCGCAGAAGAGCGTGCCCACCGTCCTGGTGGGCGAGTACGTGTCGGGCGCGCCAGCGCGTGCGCATGGGACCTCCTGAGGAACGTCGGAGGTCGACAGCCTAGAAACTGGCATACCAAAAGGGAAGTTGTTCGGGGACTTCTCTTCGGAAGGGGTGTCCGAGGGGGTTCCCGGTCTCAAATAGTGAGGCGCCGAAAAAGAATTTCCGGTGATCGATCAAGTGTCTCGATGGCGTTTACAGGTACCTATATATGCGCGTCCACCTGGACTTATGTGGGGCCTACAGATGCAGGTCGGGAGGGCTGCGGGGTCCGGGTAAGGGCTCCGGCGTCACTTCGGATGTTTCGGTGGCGGGCAGGGCTCTGGTGGCCGGGCCACTTCTTGGTATACCGTCCCGCCATTCCTGCCCCCGAGCACGGAGGAACCGACGTGTCGGATCCGCAAGTGTCGCCTCGTCGGACGCCCCGCGCCAGCATGCCGGAGCCCCCCGACGGACAGGTGGCCACCCTGCCCCCACCCCTTGAGAAGGCCGCCGCGGCCCCGTCCGCGGAGCCGGCCGCCGCCCGGTCCCTCCTGGCCACGGCATGGCTGCGCATCCGGCGCAGCCGCATCGCCGTCGGCGCGCTGATCGTCGTGGCCCTGATCCTGCTCTTCGCGATCCTGGCCCCGCTGCTCACGCACCTCGAGGGCCAGGACCCGTACACCTCGCTGACCGGTCCCGACTATCTCGACGAGTTCGACACCCCGGGCCTGCCGCTCGAGTACTACCGCTACCCGTCCACCGAGCACTGGCTCGGCCTCGAACCGGGCCTGGGCCGCGACATCTTCGCGCGCATGGCCTACGGCGCGCGGATCTCGCTGATCATCGCCCTGCTGTCGACCGCCGTCTCGGTCGTCCTCGGCACCGTGATCGGCGCGGCGGCCGGTTACTTCGGCGGCAAGGTCGACATGGTCATCAGCCGGATCATGGACCTCTTCCTCGCCTTCCCGCACCTGCTGCTCGTCCTGTCGCTGACCCCGATCATGCAGTCCCGCCTCGGCGGCACCGCACTGGACCAGGGCAGCCTGCTGCCGGTCGCCTCCCTGGTGATCATCCTCGGATTCTTCGGCTGGGCCTACCTCGCCCGCGTCGTGCGCGGCCAGGTGCTGTCCATCCGCGAGCAGGAGTTCGTCGAGGCCGCCCGCGCCTACGGCGCCTCGCGCCGCAGCATCATCTTCCGGCAGATCATCCCCAACGTGATGGGCGTCGTCCTCGTCTACGCGACCATGCTCATCCCCACCAACATCACCGCGGAAGCCGCCCTGTCCTTCCTCGGTGTCGGCGTCAAGGACCCCACTCCCTCGTGGGGCCAGATGCTCAACGCCGCCCAGTCCGGCAACTGGTACCTGTCCGACCCGTGGTTCCTCGCGGTCCCCGCCGGCGCCCTCGTCATCACGGTGCTCGCCTTCAACCTCCTCGGCGACGCGGTCCGCGACGCCCTGGACCCCAAGTCCTCCCGCAACTGAACCCCCGCTGGAACACCGCTCCTCACCCTCTTCAAGGAGACGCAGTGACTCGACGTACAGCAGCCGCGATCGCGATCGTCCTCAGCAGCGCGATGGCCCTGACCGCGTGCAGCGGCAGCAAGCCGGCCCCCGGCTCCGGCTCCCGCGCCAACGCCGACGCCTTCGACCCCGTCCAGGTCGGCAAGGGCTTCGACACCAAGGGCGGCAACGTCAACGTCCTGATGTCCGCGGACTTCCAGACCCTGGACCCGGGCAACAGCAACTACGTGCAGACCGCCAACGTCGGTCAGCTCTACTACCGCACGCTCGTCATGGCCAAGGAGACCGCCGGGCAGCCGCCCACGATGGTCCCCGACCTCGCCACCGACCTGGGCAAGGCCTCCAAGGACGGCCTCACCTGGACGTACACCCTGAAGAAGGGCCTGAAGTTCGAGGACGGCAAGCCGATCATGTCCCAGGACATCAAGTACGGCGTCGAGCGCACCTACGCCCGTGACGTCTACACCCAGGCGCCGCAGGAGCTGAACGCCGCGCTCACCGACGACACGTACAAGGGCCCCTACAAGGGCGGCGACTTCAAGGCCATCGACACCCCGGACGACCGCACGATCGTCTTCCACCTGAAGCAGCCCTTCGCCGAGTTCCCCGCCCTGGTCTCCCGCTCCAACACGGCGCCGGTGCCCAAGTCGAAGGACACCAAGCTCGACTACACCAACCACCCGGTCTCCTCCGGCCCGTACAAGATCAAGTCGTACGAGCGCGGGCGCACCATGAAGCTGGTCCGCAACGACCAGTGGGACGCGGCCACCGACCCCAACCGGCCCGCCCTGCCCGACACGTTCACCTTCAGCCTCTCCACGGCGCAGGCGACCATCAGCCAGCAGCTGCTCGCCGACTCCGACCCGACGGCGATCACCCTCGACAGCCAGGGCGGCCTCCAGGCCTCCGACGCCTCGAAGCTGAACCAGCCCGACGTGAAGAAGCGCACCGCCGCCGGCCTCCTCGGCTGCACCGATGTGCTCAACCTCAACACCGAGACCATCAAGGACCCGCAGGTCCGCAAGGCCATCGCGATAGCGATCGACCGCAAGGCGATCCAGGTCCAGTACGGCGGCAACCGCTTCGGCCAGCTGGCCCAGTCGTACATCAACGACGCGCAGCGCGGCTACGTCGAGCAGCACACCGCCCTGGACCCGGCCGGCAAGCCGAATCCGGAGGAGGCCAAGAAGCTCCTCAAGGGCAAGAAGTTCCCGAAGAAGCTCGTGTACGGCTACGCCGACGCCACCCCGCGCTACAAGAGCATGGGCAACACCCTCCAGCAGAACCTGAAGGCCATCGGCATCGACCTCCAGCTGCGGCCCATCCCGGCGGCCAACTACTACACGATCCTCGCCGGTGAGCAGATGCCCGACATCGCCCGCAGCGGCTGGTGCGGCGGCGCCGACAGCGGTTCGGTCCGCACCACGATCGACCCCAACATCGGCCCGAGCGTCGACGGCAAGACCTACGGGTTCTCCAACATCCCGCGCTACTACGACAAGAAGCTCTCCAAGGAGCTGTACGAGCTGCGCGGCGCCAACGGCACCAGCGAGGAGCTCGGCAAGAAGTGGGCCGGCCTCTTCGACAAGATCATGCAGGACTACCCGCTGGTCCCGCTGACCCGCTCCTTCACCAACAGCGTCGTCGGCTCCAAGATCCGCGGTGCGCAGGTCGGCTACTTCTTCGGCTCGATCGACCTGTCGACCGTCGGCGTCGAGAAGTGACGAACTGACGAACCGACGAGCGAACTGACGAGACCATGACCAGATTCCTGCTGCGGCGCTTCGCCGCGATGATCGCCCTGCTGATCGTCATCAGTTTCGTGACCTTCAGCCTGTTCCAGCTCGGTCCGGCGGACCCGGCCGCGGCGGCCTGCGGCCAGGAGTGCACCCCTGAGCGTGTCGCCCAGGCCCGTGTCGCCCTCGGGATGGACCAGCCGTTCCTGTCCCAGTACGTCGACTACATGACGGGCCTGCTGCACGGCCGGTGGGTCGGTGCCCCCGGCAGCCAGAGCCTGTGCGAATGGCCCTGCCTCGGCAAGTCGTTCCAGACCAACGAGAACGTCACCGCGATCATCGCGCGAGCCCTGCCGTACACCCTGTCCGTGGCCGTCGGCGCGATCGTCCTGTGGACCGTCGTCGGCGTCGGCCTCGGCATGCTCGCCGCGCTGCGCAAGGGGAAGTTCACCGACAAGGTCATCGTCGGTGCCGCCTCCGTCGGCGTGTCCCTGCCCATCCCGGTGACCGGCCTGCTGCTCCTGCTGTTCTTCGTCAGCACGCTGCACGTCCTGCCGTTCACCACCAACGAGATCACCTCGCCGTTCGGGTCCGCCGGGCCCGGCGGCTGGGTCCTCAACTACCTGCTGCCGTGGGTGGCGCTCGCCGTCCTGTTCAGCGCCCAGTACATCCGCGTCACCCGCAGCAACATGCTGGAGACCTTCGGCGAGGACTTCATGCGCACCGCCCGCGCCAAGGGCCTGTCCCGGCCCAAGATCGTCTTCCGGCACGGCGCCCGGGCCGGCATCACGCCCGTCGTCACCATGCTCGGCCTCGACATCGGGCTGCTGCTCGGCGGCGCCGTCCTCACCGAGCAGATCTTCTCCGTCCCCGGCATCGGATTCACCGCGGTGCACGCCGCCCAGTCCGGCGACCTGCCGGTGACCATGGCCATCACCATGATGGCCGCCTTCTTCATCATCGTCGCCAACGTCGTGGTCGACGCCGCCTACGCGGTCATCGACCCGCGAGTGAGGGTCAACTGATGACCACGACACCCACCCCCATGCTGGAGATCCGCGACCTGCGGGTCACCTTCCCGACCGACGACGGCCTCGTGCACGCCGTCAACGGGATGGACCTCACCCTGGCCCGAGGCGAGACCGTCGGCATCGTCGGCGAGTCCGGCTCCGGCAAGACCGTCACGAGCCAGGCCCTGATGGGCCTGCTCAAGGACACCTCCGCCCGCATCAGCGGCCAGATCCTGCTCGACGGCACGGACCTCAACCCGCTGACCGAGGCGCAGATGCGCGCCTACCGCGGCAAGAAGATCGCCATGATCTTCCAGGACCCGCTCTCCGCGATGCACCCCTTCTACCCCGTCGGGACGCAGATCGCCGAGGCCTACCGGGTGCACAACCAGGTCTCGAAGAAGGCCGCGGCCGCCGTCGCCGTCGACATGCTCGGCCGCGTCGGCATCCCCGACCCGAAGAAGCGCTACTCCGCCTACCCGCACGAGTTCTCCGGCGGCATGCGCCAGCGCGCCATGATCGCCATGGCCCTGGTCTGCGAGCCGGAACTCCTCATCGCCGACGAGCCCACCACCGCCCTCGACGTCACCGTGCAGGCCCAGATCCTGGACCTGCTCGCCGAACTCCAGTCGGAGACCGGCACCTCGGTGATCATGGTGACCCACGACCTCGGCGTCGTCGCCGAGGTCTGCCACCAGGTCGTCGTCATGTACGGCGGCGAGTGCGTGGAGCGCGCCACCGTCTCCGACCTCTTCAAGGACCCCCAACACCCCTACACCCAGGGCCTGCTGGCGTCCATGCCGTCCCTCACCGGGCAGTCCGAGCGGCTGCGGCCCATCCCGGGCTTCCCGCCCTCGCTGCTCGCCCTGCCCGAGGGCTGCCTCTTCGCCGACCGCTGCCCCGAGGCGCACCGCGTGCCCGACGCGGCCTGCGCCACCAGCCGCCCGGCGCTCACCGGGCCCGACAACCACCCGTCGCGCTGCCACCTGACCGTCGCGGCACCCGCCCGAGAGGTGGCCCGATGACCCCGACCCCGCTGCTCCAGGTCGCCGACCTGACCAAGCACTTCCCGACCCGCACCAGCGCCTTCCGCTCCGGCGGCGTCGTCAAGGCCGTCGACAACGTCAGCTTCTCCGTCGGCGCCGGCCAGACCCTCGGCCTGGTGGGGGAGTCCGGCTGCGGCAAGTCCACCACCGGACGCCTCCTGATGCGGCTGCTCGAACCCACCTCCGGCAGCATCAAGCTCGACGGCCGCGAGATATCCGAGCTGCGCCGCGGCGACCTCCAGGACTACCGCCGGCGCGTCCAGATGGTGTTCCAGAACCCGTCCTCCTCGCTCAACCCGCGCCAGTCCGTCGGCAGCGCCATCGCCGCGCCGCTGCTCGCCCAGCGCATCAACCCGCCGAGCGGCATCAAGGCCACCGTCCGCGACCTGATGGACCGCGTCGGCCTGCGCCCCGACCACTACAACCGCTTCCCGCACGAGTTCTCCGGCGGCCAGAAGCAGCGCGTGGGCATCGCCCGCGCCCTCGCCCTGGACCCGAAGCTCATCATCTGCGACGAGCCGGTCTCCGCGCTCGACGTGTCCGTCCAGGCCCAGGTCATCAACCTGCTGGAGGACATCCAGAAAGACACCGGCGTCGCGTACCTGTTCATCGCCCACGACCTGTCCGTGGTCAAGCACTTCGCGCACCGCGTCGCCGTCATGTACCTCGGCAAGATCATGGAGCACGGCGACACCCGCGAGGTCTTCGACCACCCCCGGCACCCCTACACCCGGGCCCTGTTGTCCGCCGTGCCGCAGGCCGACCCGGACGCCGACCGCAGCGGACGCGTCCGGCTCGCCGGCGACCTGCCGAGCCCCGCGAACCCGCCCTCCGGCTGCGTCTTCCGCTCGCGCTGCCCGCTGCGCCTCACCCTCGACGAGAAGAGCGCGAGCCGCTGCGCCGACGAGGTCCCGACCGGCAGCCCCGCCTGCCACCACATCGACATCGACATCGAAGAAAGGTGACCTCCGTGCTGATCCGTGACGTCCGCCCCTGGGGCGGCGAGCGCAGCGACGTCGAGCTGTCCGGCACCCGCATCGCCGCGATCCGCCCCCACGACCCGGCCGCCGCCCCGGCAGGCGAGGTCGTCGAGGGCCGCGGCCGGCTCCTGCTGCCCTCCTTCAGCGATGTCCACGTCCACCTGGACTCCACCCGCATCGGCCTCCCGTTCCGCCCGCACACCGGCGGTCCCGGCGTGTGGACGATGACGATGAACGACCGGGAGAACTGGCGCACCGCGGAGGTCCCGCTGCCCGAGCGGGTCGCCGGCACTCTGGAGCGCATGATCGCCCGCGGCACCACCCGGGTGCGCTCGTACGCGCAGGTCGACGTGGACTGCAAGCTGGAGAAGTTCGACGCGGTCGTGGCCGCGAAGGAGAAGTTCGCGGGCCGCGCCGACGTCCAGATCATGACGTTCCCACAGGCCGGCATCCTGCGCGAGAAGGGCACGGTCGACTACCTGGAGGCCTCGCTGAAGGCGGGCGCCGACGTCATGGGCGGCATCGACCCCTGCTCCCTGGACAAGGACCCCAAGCAGCACCTCGACATCGTCTTCGGCCTCGCCGAGAAGTACCAGGTCGAGGTCGACATCCACCTCCACGAGCCCGGCCACCTCGGCGTGTTCTCCACCGACCTCATTCTGGAGCGCACCCGCGCCCTCGGCATGCAGGGCAAGGTGACCCTCTCGCACGCCTACGAACTCGGCTCGATCAGCGAGTCGGTGAGCCGCCGCCTCATCGACGAGTTCGCCGAACTCGACGTCGCCATGGCCACCGTGGCGCCCTCGGTGAGCAACCAGCTCTCCCTCGCGGACCTCACCGAGGCGGGCGTCCGCGTCGGCCTGGGCGAGGACGGCCAGCGCGACTACTGGAGCCCGTACGGCAACTGCGACATGCTCGACCGCACCTGGCAGCTCGCCTTCACCAACAACTACCGGCGCGACGAGCTCATCGAGATGTCGCTCGCCGTCGCCACCCTCGGCGGCGCCTCGATCATGGACCACGACGTGCCCCGCCTGAAGGGGATCGCCGACCGGCCCGGACTCGCGGCGGGCGACCGCGCCGACCTCCTCCTGGTCGACGGCGAGAGCCCGAGCAGCGCCGTCATGGACCGCGGCACCGACCGCACCGTCCTGCACGACGGCGTGGTCGTCGCCGACCAGCTGGCGGTCATCGGGGTCTGACAAGGCCCGACACCTGGTTCCGCTTCCGCGCGGGGCGGCACCGTGACGACGGCACCGTCCCGCCGGACGCGTGCGCCGGGCGGCCCCGCGCACAGGGCGCCGGAACGACTGGTTCCGGCGCTCGGGCTTGTTCCCGCACGGCTCTTGACGCCCCGGAACCCGAGGCCCCACAGTCGGGCAGTAGCCCCGCCCGGTCGCAGCGACGCCAGGATCTCCGGCGTCCCGGTCGGGGCCAGTGACGCCCTCGCCGAAGCGCCTTGCCGGCCCACCCTCGCCCGCCGGGACCCTTCGGCCTGCCGGCCCACCATCCTCGCGCGCGCCCGCCGGCCCCGACCCGCGTCCCGAGACGCCCGGCGCCCGGCCCGCGCGCACTCCTTCCTTCCGCTTCCCCGGAGCATTCCGCGGAGCACTCCGCGGAGAAAAGGTGGTAGCAGGGCATGGCCGAGCACGCACCGAACTCCCGCACCGCACACACCGCACCCCTGGACCCGCAGCACCGTGACCGCGTCTTCCGGCGGGTCGTCCTGCGGACCGTCCCCTTCATCACGATCGTCTACGTCATCGCCTGGATGGACCGCGTCAACGTCGGCTTCGCCAAGCTGACCATGCTGGACGACCTGTCCTGGAGCGAGGCCGTCTACGGCGCCGGCGCCGGCATCTTCTTCCTCGGCTACTTCCTGTGCGAGGTGCCGAGCAACCTGCTGCTGGAGAGGATCGGTGCCCGCAAGACCCTCATGCGCATAGCCCTCGGCTGGGGCGTCGTCTCCGTCGCCATGGCCTGGGTGACCGCCCCGTGGCATTTCTACGCCTTGCGGTTCCTGCAGGGCGCGTTCGAGGCCGGACTGCATCCCGGCATCATCCTGTACCTGACGTACTGGCTCCCCGCGCACCGGCGAGGCAAGGCCGTCGCCGTCTGCATGTCGGCCTCGCCGCTCGCCATGCTCATCGGCAGTCCGCTGGCCGGATTCATCATGGAGCACACCGACGGCCTGCTCGGCCACGCCGACTGGCAGTGGCTGTTCGTCATCGAGGGCGTGCCGTCCGTACTCCTCGGCCTGCTCACCTTCTTCCTCCTGACCGACCGCCCGCGCGAGGCCAAGTGGCTCACGCCGGACGAACGCGCCTTCGTCGAGCGGGAGTTGAGCCGCGAGGCCGAGGTGGGCGGCGACCGCGAGCACTCGTTGCGCGGGCTCCTGCGGCTCCGTACGACCTGGGTGCTGATCCTGACCCTGTTCTGCGTCATCACCAGCAACGCCACGCTGTCCTTCTACGGCCCGAGCCTCGTCGCCGACGCGGGATTCACCGACCTCGCCACCCTCGGCTGGATCATGTCGGGCGTCTTCGCGCTCGGCTGGGTCGGGATGCCCGTCAACGGCTGGTGGTCCGACCGGCGCCGCGAGGCGCGCCGGCACACGGCCTGGGCCGCCGCGACCGGCGCGGTCGGGCTCGTGCTGGCCGCCGCGGCCCAGTCGGCGGGCAGCACGCTCGGTGTGCTCGCCGCCCTGGCCCTGTCCGCCTGCGGCACGATGGGCGCGATCCCGGTCTTCTGGAGCCTCCCGCCGCGCTACCTCTCCGGCACCGCGCTCGCCGCGGGCGTCGCTCATCAACTCCTGCGCCAATCTCGCCGGCTGGTTCGCGCCCCAGTTCCTCGGCGCCATGAAGGCGAACACCGGCTCCTACTCGCTGGGCCTGCTGGTCATCGCGGGGGTGGAGCTGATCGGCGTGGTGCTCATCTTCCTGTTCATCAAGCAGGAGAAGGCTCCCTTCACTTCTTCCTCGCTCTCAACTCCGGTGTCTCAACAGTCTGTTGAATGACTGTCAGAGGTCTGGAGCGCGTCCCGCCGGGGATCCGATAAATGGGATCCCAAGTGTTGACCCCCGGATTCCGTGAGAGCACTATGGGATCCCAAGCGGGGTCGGAATGCTGCTTCCGGACCGCGGAACGGTGGTGTCAGACGCGCCGGGCAACCCCCGGCCGCTCCACACCGGGACCACCCCTCGAACGGCTCCGGCCCCCGGCGTCCTCGCCCGGGCCGGAGCCCCAGGTTCACGCCACGCCCCGTGCCCGGAGCTCAAAGGAGCCCGCGATGACGCACTTCCGCTCGGAACCAGAACCGCCCCTGAACCTCGCCGCCCCCACCCCCGTCGCCCCCGCCGCATCCGGCGCCGACGACCAGCGCCGGGCCCAGCACCTGCTGGCCCAGGCCATGGACCGTATCGGCACCAACCGCTGTCACAAGGTGATCCTCTCGATCGTCGTCTTCGGCGCCTTCTTCGACGTCATCGAGCAGAACACCGTCGGGATCGTCGCCCCGTTCCTCAAGGAGCAGTGGGGCGTCAGCTCGACCGGCATCGGCTTCCTCGCCTCCGCCACCTTCGGCGCGATGTACGTGGGAGCCGCGCTCGCCGGCCGGCTCAGTGACCTGAAGGGCCGCAAGACCATGTTCAACTTCAACCTCGCGCTCTACAGCCTGGGCGCCCTGATCTGCGCCCTCGCACCGAACTTCGAGGTCCTCGTCGCCGGCGGGATCGTCGTCGGGCTCGGTCTCGGCGGTGAGTTCGTCGTCGGCCTCACCCTGCTCGCCGAGATGACCTCCACCCAGTTCCGCGGCACCGCCATCTCCCTGCTCCAGGTCGGCGCGGGCGGCCTCGGCAACCCGGCCGCGTACCTCTTCGGCCTGCTCACCGTCGGCTGGATCGGCCCGCACCTGCCGGCCCTCCTCGGCGGCCCCGAGGCCGGCTGGCGCTGGGTGTTCGTGCTGCTCTGCCTCCCGGCACTGCTCGTCCTCTGCACCCGGCGCCACATGCCGGAGACCCCGCGCTACCTCATCTCCAAGGCCCGCACCGCCGACGCCAACCGCGCGCTGAGCGTCCTCGCCTCCGGGAAGATGAACCCGCGCGGCCTCGCCGTCACCAGCTACCTGCCCGAGGGCCTCAGGCTGAGCGAGGAGAAGGCCCAGTGGACGGAGATCCTGCGCGGTCGCCTCGGACGCAACTCCGCGGTTCTCGGCTCCTGCACCGCCGCGCTGTTCGGCGCCCAGTTCGTCCTGCTCACCTTCTGGCCGACGCTCCTCGTGGACCGGGGCTACCCCGTCGCCACCAGCCTCACCTTCACCATGATCATCTTCATGGGCGCGGTCACCGGCACCCTCTTCGCCACCTACCTCAACACCCGCTTCCGGCGTAAGCCCACCATCGCCGTCGCCGCCGCGCTCTCCTGCGCCTCCGCCCTCGCCTTCCCGTTCCTGGCCGACGGGGCGACCGAGATCCTGATCCTCGGCTTCCTCTTCGAGTTCTTCTCCTGGTGGGCCAACTGCTCCATCTCCACCTGGTGCCCCGAGCTCTACCCGACCCGCGTCCGCGCCTTCGGCATCGGCGTCATCTCCAACCTCGGCATGATCGGCGGCGCGCTCCTGCCACCCGTCGCCGGCGCCCTCCTCGGCTCCATGGGCCCCACCGCACTCCTCGGCCTAGTCGCCGTCATGTGCGCCGTCGTCCTCGTCGCCGTGCCCTTCGGCCCCGAGACCTTCGGCCGCTCCCTCGAGGAACTCCACGACGAGAACTGACCACCCACGACAGCTCCTTCACCGACCCAAGGATTGGACACGGCCGTGCGCATCGGAATCGACGGGCTGAAGATCCCCGAGTCCGCCAAACGAGGACCCGGCGGAACGCTCGCCCACGCCAGGGAACTGGGCCTCGACGGAGTCTTCTTCCGCTCGGTCCTCGACCTGAGCCCCACCCTCGACGCCGCCGAGCTCCGCACCCTGCGGGCGCAGGCCGACGACCTCGGCCTCTACCTGGAGACCGGCCTCGGCAAGGTCAACCCCTTCGCCATCCCCGAGGCCCCCGAACTGCGGGCGATCGGCGACGGCGACACCCTGCTGGGCTTCCGCCGCATGATGGAGGCCGCCGCCGCCATCGACTGCCGCGAACTGTGGGGCTCCACCGCCCTCGTCAAACCCCAGTACCACGGCCGGCTCGCCTGGGACCGCTTCCGCACCGACGTCACCTGGGACGAGCAGCTGACCGCCACCGAGCGCTTCCTCGGCCGGCTCGCCCCCTACGCCCGAGACCTCGGCGTCCACATCAACCTGGAGACCCACGAGGAGATCACCTCCTTCGAGCTGGTCCGCCTCGCCGAGGCCGTCGGACCCGACGTCGTCGGCATCGTCTACGACACCGCCAACGCCCTGCACCGCGTCGAGCACCCCGTGCGGACGGCCCGCCGCGTCGCGCCCTACGTCCGCCAGACCCACATCAAGGACGCCCACCTCGCCCACGGCGACGAGGGCCTCTGGTACCAGCTGCGCCCCTGCGGAACCGGCGTCGTCGACTTCACCCAGGTCCTCCCCATCCTCATGGAGGCCAACCCCGGACTCAACCTGACCCTGGAGACCTACGAATCGTACGAGGACCGCCCGCGCAGCCCCGAGAAGTGGCTCCTGGAGATCTACGACGAGGAGTTCCTCCACGCCCACCCCGACCTGACCACCGCCGAGTTCGCCGCCTACCTCAAGACCGTCCGCGCCTACGAACAGCGCATCGCCGCCGGTGAACTGCCGGACCTGGAGACCTACGCCGCACAGCCCTTCGGCTACACCGAGGCCGTGCGCCAGATCCGCGACAGCGCCGCCCACATCCGTGCCATCTGTGAGGAGAACGCCAAGTGACCGCTCTGTACGAGACCTCCGAAGAACGCTCCATGGACCTGCCCGACGAGCTGATCCGCGGCGTCAGCGACGTCCACGTCCACGCCGGCCCGTGGCTCAAGTCCTGCCCCGGCCGCCTCGACCCCTTCGCCATCGCCGAGCAGGCACGGGACGCCGGTATGAAGTCCCTCGTCTACTACGACCACACCATGGGCATCAGCAACGGCACCTCGATGCTGGTGAAGCGCCAGGTCCCCGGGATCGAGATCTTCGGCGGCATCATCATGACCTCCGTCCTCGGCGGCCTGAACCCGCGCGCCGTCAAGACCGCCCTGCACTACGGCGCCGGCGCCAAGTTCGTCCACTTCGGCGCGCACTGCACTCACTTCATGGCCAGCCACGAGGGCTCCTACGTCGACGGCAAGCCCGTGCCGTTCAAGGACCAGTACCCCAAGTTCGCCGAGCAGGAGCTGTCCCGCGCCATCCGCATCCCGCTGGAGGGTCCCGTCCCCGGGGACCTGGAGGAGATCCTCGGGCTGATCGCCGAGCGGCCCGACGTCCACCTCAACACCGGGCACCTCTCCGTCCCGGAGGCCTTCCGGCTCGTCGAGCTCGCGCAGGCCGCCGGCATCCGCAAGATCGTCGTCGCGCACCCGTGCCGCGGCCGCATGACGACCGAGCAGCAGAAGGAGCTCGCCGCCAGGGGTGTCTACCTGGAGGGCGCCGTCTCCGACTGGATGTTCCACCGCGGCCTGCCCCGCACCAACTACTACGTCGAGCGCGAGTGGGCCGACGAGATCGCCGGCATCGCCAACGCCCCCGAGTTCACCGGCATCATGCCCTGGGCCCGGCAGATCCGCGAGATCGGCGTCGAGCACTTCATCCTCGGCACCGACTACGGCATCCGCTCCGGCCCGACGCCCGTCGAGGGCATGCGCACCCTCATCAGCTCGCTGCTCGACCTCGAGTTCAAGCCCGACGAGATCATCACCATGGTCAAGGGCAACCCGGACCGCCTGCTCGACCTCGGCGAGTAGCCCGCGCGCCGCACGGGGAGGCCGGGCCCGCCCGGCCTCCCCGCCGCCCCCGCCGTCATCATGGGACGCTCACGTCACCCCACGCCCGAACCCGCTCGGGCGCCCAACGAAAGGGCCCCTCCGTTGCCCCCGCACGCGCCGCACACCGGAACCCGGACCGTCCTGCTCGTCAACCCCAACACCAACCGGGGCACGACCTCGATGATGGCCGAGCTGGCCCGGACCCGCCTGGCTCCCGCGGGACTCACGGTGGAGGGCCGTACCGTCGGGCGGGGCCCCGCGATGATCACCGACCCGATCACCCTCAAGGAATCCGCCCAGCACGTCGTCGACACCGTCCGCGACCGGCTCGCCGACACCGGCGCCCCGCCCGTCGCCGCCGTGATCGTCGCCGCCATCGGCGACCCCGCCCGCGACCGCCTCGCCGAGGAGATCGACGTCCCCGTCATCGGCATCGGCCAGGCCTCCGTCCACAAGGCCGCCGCCGGGGGCCGCCCCTTCGGGATGGCGACCAGCACCCCGCTGCTCGTCGACTCGCTCACCGAGCTCGTCGCCCGGCACGGCCACGCCGCCGCCTTCACCGGCGTCCGCCTCACCCCCTCCGACCCGCTGCTGCTCGCCGCCTCCGCCGACCAGCAGTACGAGGAACTAGCCGGCGCCGTCCGCGCCTGCGTCGACCGGGACGGCGCCGAGGCCGTGATCATCGCGGGCGGTCCGCTCAGCGACGCCGCCCGCCGGCTCGCCGCACTCGGCCTCGTGGACATCGTCGAGCCCGTCCCCAGCGCCGCCGCCCTCGTCCTCGACCTGCTCGGAGCGCCCGCCGGCGGCTGAACCGAGCCCGCACCGCGCCCCGGCCTGGCGAAGACAGGCCCGTCAGGCCCAGACTGGCACCCCCGGTCCGTCGAACGAGTGTGAGCAGAGACCCGTGACGACTTCGTCCTCATCGTCCTCGAAGCTGTACCGCAACAAGAAGCCGCTGCGCGACATCGTCCGCGAACACCTGCGCAACAGCATCTACGACGGCACCCTGCCGCCCGGCACCCGCCTCGTCGAGCAGGAACTCGCCCAGCAGTTCAAGGTGTCCCGGCTGCCGGTCCGCGAGGCGCTGCGCATCCTGCACCACGAGGGTCTGGTCGAGCATCTGCCCACCCGCGGCGTGGTCGTGCGCACCCTCGACCGCCGCCAGGTCTCCGAGCTGTACGACCTGCGCGAGGCCCTCGAGGTGCTCGCCGCGCGACAGGCCGCCGAGCGCGTCGCCGAGGGCGCGCCGACCCGGCTCTCGGCCGCCACCGAACGGGCCGGGGACGCGGCGGGCGCCGGGGACGCCTCCGCCGTGCACGACGCGAACTCCAGCCTCCACGAGGAGATCACCGCCCTCGCCGGGAACAAGCTGCTGGCCGAGACCCTGGAGCCGATCGTCGGCCGCGTCGACTGGCTGCGCCGCAAGGTCGAGGACTTCGGCATGATCCAGGCCGAGCACGAGGCCCTGGCCGCCGCCATCGTCGCCGGCGACCCCGAGGCCGCCGCCACCGCGGCCCGCGACCACGTACGCGCCTCCCGCGAGCGCACCCTCAAGGGTCTCTTCGACAGCTGACCGGTGCGGCCGACGGCGTAGGTGGTCCCGGCCGTCGGGACGCGGCGATGGAAAAGTGCGGTGCGGCGTGCTGTCATGCCGTGCCGCACTCCCTCGACACGCAACTCGCCTGACCCGTCAGGAGGTTGACCCCCATGCCCGAGCCCCGCCCGCACCAGGCCCCCGACCCGCTCGCACCCGCCCGCCTCGGCCCGCTCACCCTGCGCAACCGCGTCATCAAGTCCGCCACCTTCGAAGGCATGACCCCCGACGCGCTCGTCACCGACGACCTCGTCGACTTCCACCGCCGGCACGCGGCCGGCGGCATCGCCATGACGACCGTCGCCTACTGCGCCGTCGCCCCGGAGGGCCGCACCGAACGCCGCCAGATCTGGATGCGCCCGGAAGCCGTACCCGGTCTGCGCCGCCTCACCGACGCGGTGCACGCCGAAGGTGCCGCCGCCTGCGCCCAGCTCGGCCACGCCGGACCCGTCGCCGACGCCTCCTCCACCGGGCTGCCCGCCCTCGCGCCGCAGAGCCGCTTTAGCCCCGTCGGCCTGCGCCGCACCCGGGCGGCGACCGCCGAGGACATCGCCCGCGTCACCCGGGCCCACGCGGACGCCGCCCGGCTCGCCGTCGAGTCCGGCTTCGACGCCGTCGAACTCCACTTCGGCCACAACTACCTGGCCAGCGCCTTCCTCAGCCCCAGACTCAACCGTCGCACCGACCGCTACGGCGGCAGCCTCGCCCACCGCGCCGAGGTCACCCGCGGCATCGCCCGCGCCGTCCGCGACGCCGTCGGCGACCGCATCGCCATCACCGCCAAACTCAACATGAAGGACGGCGTGCCCGGCGGCCTCGGCGTCGACGAGTCCCTCCAGGTCGCCCGCTGGCTCCAGGACGACGGCGGCCTCGACGCCCTCCAGCTCACCGCGGGCAGCTCCCTGCTCAACCCCATGTACCTCTTCCGCGGCGACGCCCCGCTGAAGGAGTTCGCCGCCCAGTTCCCCGCCCCGCAGCGGCTCGGCATCCGCCTCTTCGGCGACCGTTTCCTGCGCACGTACCCGTACGAGGACGCGTACCTCCTGGAACACGCGCGCCGCTTCCGGGCCGACCTCGACCTGCCGCTCACCCTGCTCGGCGGCGTCACGAGCCTCGACACCATGGAGCTGGCCATGAAGGAGGGCTTCCAGTTCGTCGCCATGGCCCGCGCCCTGCTGCGCGAACCTGACCTCGTCGCACGCATCGCCCGCGACCGCACGACCCCCTCCCTGTGCATCCACTGCAACCGCTGCATGCCGACCATCTACCGCGGCACCCACTGCCCGGAGAAGCCGGAGAAGCCGGAGAAGACGGAGGGGACGGAGGGGACAGCGAAACAGGGGCGGTGACACCGGGGGAGTCCCGGCGTCACCGCCCCTGCGCAGCCGGACGGTCCGCAGGATCAGCCGTCGCGCTCCGCGGAGGGGAGGAACGCGCCGGGGACGTCGTCCGGTGCGTAGAGCTTGCTCTCACCCGGGTACGGCTTCTTCCACCCGTGCGTCTCGTACCACGTGAAGTGGTTCATCTGCGCGGGGTTCGCGAAGTCCGGGGTGGCGTTCGGGCCGGTCAGACGCTGCTTGGCCTTCCAGCGGTCCCAGGTCGCCGCCAGCTCCCGCCGCTCGGCCGGCACCTTCAGCGTGGGCACGGCCGCCGCCGACGGGTTCTGCGCGGCCGGGGTGTCCAGGCCGCAGGACGGCGGCGTCTTGAGGCCGTCGGTGAGCGGCGTCCGGTTCGGCAGCGCCGTGAACGGCGTGACGTCGGGGCGCTGGGTGAACGCCCCGCGCATCGGCGTGGCCGCGCTGTCCTTCTGGTTCATCGGGTGGATGCCGAGGATCTGCTCGATCGTGCGGATCATCGTGATCTGCGTGTAGTAGCGGCTGTCGACGACACCGCGCCGCGCGTACGGGCTGATGATCTGCACCGGCGCCCGGTGCCCGTCGACATGGTCCAGGCCCGCCTGGGAGTCGTCCTCGACCACGAAGATCGCGGAGTCCTTCCAGTACTTGCTGTGCGAGATCGTGTCGACGATCCGGCCGGTCGCCAGGTCGTTGTCCGCGACCTGCGCCGCCGCGCCCGCGGGCCCGCCGGTGTGGTCGCTGGACAGCCAGAACATGTTGAGGTTCTTCGGCCCGTTCTTCTCGAAGTCACGCTTCCAGATCTCGGCCCGGTAGATGTCCGGCACGGCCGTGTCGAACTTCGCGAAGCCGTGCTCCGACACCTCGTCGAGCGACGGGATCGGCGAGGACGACACCAGCTTGTACGCGGTGCCCGCGCCCGTGGAGCGCATGTTCTTCGCGTCGCAGTACAGGTTCTGCCAGCTCGCGTCGGCCGGCTTCGTCAGGAACTGCTGGAACTCGCCGTAGTTGCGCACCGACTTGCCGGCCGCCTGCGCCCCGGTCCAGATGAACCCGGTGCGCTGGTGCCCGAGTGCGTCGTCCTCGGTGTCGTAACTGCGCTTGTACGCACCGGCCGAGGACTCCGTGTACTCCGGATTGTCGGCCTGCATCAGCCAGTTGTGGCCCTCGGCCGAGTTCGTGCCGATGTCGTACGTGTTGTCGTACAGGCCGAACTGCTCCGCCAGGGCGTGCTGGTTCGGCGTGACGTTCTCGCCGAACTGGGCGAGCGCGGGATCGCCCTCGCCCTTCTCGACGTCGCCGAAGACCTGGTCGTAGGTCCGGTTCTCCTTCACGATCAGGAACACGTGCTTGATCGTCGACGGGTCACCGAGCCGCGCCGGGACCGGCACGGGCTTCGGGGTGCTGCCCTCGGTCGCCTTGCTGACGGCGCCGCGCGTCCAGCCGTTCTGCCGGAACACCTTGCCCGTCAGCGACTTGATCGTCCTGTCGCTCGGCAGCTCGAACCGCGTGAGGCTCGACGTCGTGTCGTGCGTGCCGTGACCGGCCGCCGCGGTGGGACGCCGGGCGTCGACACCGCGCGTGTTCGAGACGACGACCTGGTCGCCGACGGTCGTGATCTCCGACGGGAAGTAGTCCGTCGGGATCAGACCCACGTAGCCGACCGGCTCCTGCGCGCTCGTGTACCGGTAGACGGCGACCGCGTTGGCCCGGCCCAGGGTGACGAGGAGGTGTCCGTCGTCGGTGAGCGTCACCGCGTCCGGCTCGTAGCCGACCGAGGCCTCCGGCCACGGCTGGGTGGCGATCGTCTGCACGACCTTGTCCTTCGCCGTGTCGATGACCGACACGTCGTTGGTGGCCGTGTTCGTGACGAACAGCGCGCCCTTCTTCGCGTACAGCGCCGTCGGGTGCAGCCCCACGTCGATGCTCGCGGCGTCCGAGGACGGGTGCGCCAGGTCGATCACGCTGACCGTGCCCGTCGTCGTCGCGGCGGTCCTCGGGTCGGCGGGCACCTGGGTGCCGTACGAGTTGACGGTGCTCTCACCGGGCTTGGCGGGGCGCCCGCCCTCGTTGCTCACGTACAGCTTGTCGCCGACGCGCACCATGTCGCGCGGGGCGTTGCCCACGGCCCACGAACGCTGGACGGCGCCGGTCGCCGCGTCGAGCGCGACCACCTTGTTCTGCCCGTTGACCGCCGCGTACACGGTGGACGCGTCGGCGGAGAAGACGGGCTCGGCGACGAGCGCGTGCTTGGCCCCGTCGACCGGGAGCTTGATCGTGGTCGGATCGGTGACCGAACCGTCGTCGGTCACGGTGACCCGCGTGTAGCCGTCGGTCTGGCCCAGCCACAGCTGCTTCCCGTCCGGCGAGTACGTGGGCCCTTCCTGACCCACCTCGTTGGACGCGATCCGGGGCTTGGAGGCGGCGCCACTGCCCACGAGCTGCCGCACCTTCCAGTCGTCGAGGTCGACGACGCCGAGGGCGGAGCCGCCGTCGGCGAGGGACGCGGCGAGGTGCTTCCCGTCCGGGCTGACCGTCGACGACATGATCTTGCCGTTGTCGATGACGAGCCGCTCGCCGTACGGGTCGATGTACTGGTCGGCGGAGACGACCTGGCCGCGGTCGGTGACCTGCCCGACCCGGTCCTCGCCGAACTGGGTGGTGGAGGCCAGCGCGGTGCCGGTGGCGGCGAGGGCGAGGGCGCAGATGCCCGCGAGGACCAAGGGGGTGCGACGGCCTGCGGGTCTGCGCAGGAGACCGGACCGGCCTCTCTCCACAGCCCGACGACGACGTGTCACCTGCATGGTTGTCCCTTCAGGGGTTCGAGGGGGTGCGAGGGGTGTGGGAGGTGGCTGGTTCGGGGGCTGCGCGGACGGCCGGATCAACGGGTGGCGGCGAGCAGTTCGACGTTGCCGTCGAACTGCCAGAGCGGGTTGGCGGCGTCGCCCTCGGCGGTGCGCACGAGGAAGTAGCCGTTCACTTCCTTCGGCCCGTCGCCGTCCGCCACGTACCGTCCGTCCGGGGTGACGTCGAGCTGGTAGATCGCCGAACCGGTGGCCCGCAGCCCGGGCAGGTGCCAGGAGACGACGCAGCGCCAGTCGTTGCCCGCGCCCTCGGCGCCGTCCCGAACGTCGCCCTTGGAGCACGCGGCGGACGTCTTCAACTGCGCCTCGGTGACGGCGGGCCGGTGCAACTGCCGCGTCTGCATCCGGTACAGATGGCCGAACGCCACGGCGACCGAACGCTCGACCTTCGGCTGCGTGATCCCCGAGCCCGAGGCCGGGCTCGCGGCGCCGACGACCGCCACCGAGCCGGCGAGGAGCCCGGCCAGGGGCAGGGCGCCCAGCGTGATCGCGAGGCGTCCCGCCCCGTCGTAGGTCAGATCCGTGAAGTCCCGCCGCACGAACAGGACGTACGCGAGCGCGGTCGTCGCCGCTGCCCAGATCAGGGCGACGAGGACACCGGTGAGGAGCGGGGCGAGCTGGACCGGGGCCGTGAACAGGCCGTTCCAGGAGATGAAGGCGTAACCGGGCAGCGCCGCGCGCACCGCGACCGGCACCGGCAGCATCTGCGCGAGCTGCGTCACGAGCGCGACCAGCGCGGGCAGCAGCAGGCCCATGGGGGAGCGGCCGAGGGCCACGGAGCCGAGGAGACCGACGCCGGCGAGCGCGAGGGTCGGCGCGAGGGCGCAGAGCCAGGCGAGCAGCACCCGGAGCGCGGCGTCGCCGGGGGCCAGTTGGTGTCCGTCGAGGCCGACCAGCGGCTGGTTCCCGACCGCGAGGAGGCCGCCGAGCACGCTGGAACAGGCCAGGCCCGTCACGAGCAGCAGCAGCACGCCGAGGCTCGCGAGCGTCTTCGCCGCGAAGATCCGCCGGGGTGAGCGCACCGCGACGAGCAGATGCCGCCAGGTGCCGAGCCGGTCCTCGGCGGCGAACACGTCAGCGGCCACCAGCGAGGTCAGCAGCGGCAGCGCCCACGAGCCGGCGAAACCGAGGATCACCAGCGACCCCGCCCAGCCCGAGGCGTGCATCCAGCGGCCGAACAGGGTGTCGGTCGGCAGCGTGCCCTGCGCGGAGACCGCCGCGACGAACAGCGCCGGGGCGAGCCAGCAGGCCAGGAGCAGCAGCCGGATGCGCCACTGGGAGAGGAGCTTGACCCACTCGAAGCGCAGGCCCCGCAGGAACAGGGCGGGCCGGGGAGCGGCAACGTTGTCGGGGGCGAGCGCGACGGCACTCATCGGCCGGCCTCCTCGGTCGGGGCGTCCACCGGTTCGCTGTCCGGGTCGGGCGTGGTGAGGGCGAGGAAGGCCGCCTCCAGCGGGGAGACGACGGGCGCGAGCTCCCGTACGGCGACGCCGCCGCGCACACAGCGGGCGACGAGCGCGTCGAGGGCCTCCGTCCGGGCGCCGAGGACGAGGACCTCGGAGTCCTGGCCGCCGTCCTCACCGGTGTGCGGCCGGACGCCGGGTACCTCGGCGGCGAGCCTCCGGGCGCGCGCAGGGTCCGACGTGCGCAGCCGGTAGTCCAGCTCGCGGTTCTCGGCGGCCAGTTTGGCCAGGGGACCGGTGAACACGACGCGTCCGGCGGCGAGGATCGTCACCTCGGAGCAGAGCGCCTCCAGGTCGTCCATGCGGTGGCTCGACAGCACGATCGCGACCCCTTCGCCGGCCAGCCGCTTCAGCACACCGTGCACTTTGCGCTTGCCCGCCGGGTCGAGGCCGTTCGCCGGCTCGTCGAGGACGAGGAGCCGGGGGCGGGTCAGCAACGCGGCGGCCAGGCCGAGCCGTTGCCGCATGCCGAGCGAGAAGCCGCGCGTGCGGTCGTCGGCGACGTCCGTCAGGCCGACCTCCGCGAGCACGTCGTCGACCTCCGAGGGCCGGGCGGGACCGCCGCGCAGGGCCGCCAGGGCGCGGAGGTTCTGGCGCGCGGTCAGTGACGGGTACAGACCGGGGCCGTCCACGAACCCGGCGACGCCGTCGCCCACGGCGAGCGTCCGTCCCACGGGCACGCCGAGGATCTCCAGGCGTCCGTCGTCGGCGAGCGCGAGCCCGAGCAACAGCCCGAGCAGGGTGGTCTTGCCCGCGCCGTTGGGCCCCACGAGCCCGTGGATCCGCCCGCGGGCCACGTCCAGATCGACGCCGTCGAGGGCGACCACGTCGCCGAACGTCTTGGTGACGCCGCGGGCCCGTACCGCCGCCGCGTCCGCCTCCGGAGTGTCCATCGCCTCAGGTGTGTCCATGAGTCCCTTCCTGACAAGCCCTCAAGGACCCTAGGGACGGCACCTTGCGGCGTCAGGGACGGCGCGGAGAACACTCATGGAACAGGAAATGGATGGCCCTTCAAGCCATCGTCAAATCACCCGGGCGCGCCGTCACTTGGGCGGCCTCGTTACGCTGCGCCGAGGCACACGCGACGGAACACGGTACGACAGCCGAGGGGTGGCATCCGGCACATGGACACGGACATGGACACCGGCACGGACACGGACCACGACACTGTCATCGACACGGACGGACTCGTCATCGGCTCCGGGGATCTGACCCTGCGCCCCTGGGCGGCGGCCGACGCGGCCGTGCTCCCCGCCCTCATGGACGAGGACCAGCTGCGCCGCTGGACGACGCACCGCGTCACCGACACGGCGGGCGCACGGCGGTGGATCGCCGAGCAGCGCGCGTCGTCGGGGGAGCGGTTCGCGTTCGCCGTCGTCGCGGACGGCGAGGTGGCCGGCCACCTGGTCCTCAAGCGCCCCGGGGGGACCGGCCCGGTGGCCGAGGTCGGCTACTGGATCGGCGCACCGGCCCGGGGGCGCGGTCTGGCCGCCCGAGCCGTCACCCTGCTCGCGGACTGGGCGTTCACCACTCCCGCCCTGGCCCGCGTCGAGCTGATCCACAACGTGGGCAACCCGGCGTCCTGCCGCGTCGCGCAGAAGGCGGGCTTCGCTCTGGCGGAGATCCTCCCCCCGCTCCCGGGGAAGCCGGGGGAGGGCCATCTCCACGTACGCGAGCGCGCGGACGGTCAGGGAACCAGCGCCCACGCCTCCACTTCGAGCAGCAGCTCGGGCCGGAACAGCGCCGCCACCTGAACCGCCGTGCTGGCCGGCGGGCGTGTCACGTCCACGTACGCGTCGCGCGCCACCCGCACGGCGGGCAGATGCGCCACGTCGGTCACGTAGAAGGTCAGCTTGACGACGTCGTCGAAGGTCGCGCCGGCCGCCGCGAGGCAGCGGTTGAGGTTCTCGAAGACCTGACGGGCCTGCGCGCCGGCGTCCCCCTCACCGACCAGCTCGCCCTTCTCGTCCACGGAGATCTGCCCCGAGACCGCGATCAACCTCCCGGCCCCGCTGACGACTTGGGTGTACCCCGTCCCCGGCGCGACGCCCTCCGGAGCGGCGATGTGCGTGAGCCGGGCCTGCTGCTGCTTCTCGTTCTCTGTGCTCTTCTCGTCCACGCCCGCATCCTCACCCGCCGACACCCGGTCGCACCAGCGCGTATTCCGCAGGCCTGCCATGCGCTCTCGGCATCGCCTGCGGCTAGCCTGGCCCCCGTGTGAGGTGACGAGCAGGTGAGCGAGAGGGAGGGGGCCGGCCATGTGCACGCTGGACGAGGCCGCGAAGGCGGCGCAGGTCGCGCGATTTCTCGAGGCGTACCCGCCTGCACGCGACGCGACCGGGGCACCCCACCCCACCCCGCCCTCGCCGGAAGCGAGGCCGTCGACTGGGCCGCGATCCCGGGGTGTCCGGCGGAGCTCCCGGCCCTGCTGCGCGGGCTGCTCGACCCGAGGGCGGCGGACGAGGCCGCCCGGGTGCTCACCAACGTCCTCGTGTGCGGTGTGTTCCACGTGAGCGCGGCGATGCCCGACGCGCTGCCGTTCCTGCTCCGCGTCGCGGCCGACCCCGGCACCCCGTCGCCGCCCGCCCTCCTCGATCTCCTTCTCGCCACCGCCGATCTGTGCGAACGCGTCGACGAGAGCAATCCGCGCGCGGTCCTGCTCCTGGGCTCGGAGGGGGACCATCCCGAACGGGCCCGTTGCCGCGTCGTGTTCGCGGCGTCAGGGCACGGGTAGAACCCGGCGTCGACAGCGAGGCCGCTCCCTCAGCCGTCTCCCTCAGCCGGCTACGACGCCGGGTTCGGCCGCACCGGATGCTTGCTCAGGATCGAGACGCGGTTGAACGCGTTGATGGTGATGGCGACCCAGACCACGGCGGAGAGTTCGTCGTCCGTGAAGACCGCGCGGGCCTGCGCGTAGGCGATGTCCTGCGCGGCGCCGTCGGCCGGGGACGTCGTCGCCTCGGCGAGGGCCAGCGCCGCCCGCTCGCGCTCGGTGAACACCTCGGTGTCACGCCACGCGGCCAGCACCCCGAGGCGCTGCGTGGTCTCGCCGGCCCGCAGCGCCGCACGGGTGTGGACGTGGAGGCAGTACGCGCAGCCGTTGATCTGCGACACGCGCAGATTCACCAGCTCGACCAGAATGCGGTCGAGGCCCGCGTCCGCCGCTGTCGTGCGGACGGCGTCCGACGTCTGGACCAGCGCGTGATAGGCCTTGGGACTCTGCTTGTCGACGAAGACGCGCGGCTCGGGTCCGGCTGCCGTGTCGCTCAATTTGCTCTCCTGTGGGGTGAGTCGGGCACCGATCCGCCGCTGCTGGCGTGTGCGGGTCCCGCGTCGTATGATCAAGCATAATTGTTGAATATGAAACTAGCTAGGGTGGGAGGGCGAGGATGAGCGTCACAGAGGGTACGGACACCGATCCTGCCGCGCCGCGGGCTGAGGTCATCACCGCGCGGGAGGTGCCCCTGGGCGGCCCGCGCGCCATGAACGTGCGCCGGACGCTGCCGCAGCGGGCCCGGACGCTGATCGGGGCCTGGTGCTTCATCGACCACTACGGTCCCGACGACGTCGGCGACACCGGCGGGATGGTCGTCGCCCCGCATCCGCACACCGGACTGCAGACGGTGAGCTGGCTGTTCAGCGGCGAGATCGAGCACCGCGACAGCCTCGGCTCCCATGCCATGGTCCGGCCGGGCGAGCTGAACCTGATGACCAGCGGCCACGGCATCAGCCACTCCGAGGTCTCCACCCCGGCCACCACCGTGCTGCACGGCGTCCAGCTGTGGGTCGCCCTGCCGGACCGGCACCGGCACACCGCCCCTGACTTCCAGCATCACGCCCCCGAGCGCGTCCGGATCGACGGCGCCGACATCAGCGTCTTCCTCGGCACTCTCGCCGGCTCCACCTCGCCCGTGCGGACGTTCACCCCGCTGCTCGGCGCGGAGCTGCTGCTCGCCCCGCGCGCGAGCGTCACCCTCGACGTGGACCCGGCCTTCGAGCACGGACTGCTCGTCGACGAGGGCGCGGTCACCTTCGCCGGGACGCCCCTCAAGCGAGCCGAGCTGGGCTACCTCGCACCCGGCGCCGCCACGGTGACCCTCACCAACGACACCGACGACACCGCCCGGGCGATCCTGATCGGCGGCCCGCCCTTCGGGGAGGACATCGTGATGTGGTGGAACTTCGTGGGGCGCGCGGACGAGGAGATCCGCCAGGCGCGGGAGGACTGGATGTCGGGCACCCGCTTCGGCGAGGTGAGGGGCTACGACGGCGACCGGCTGCCCGCCCCGGAGCTGCCGGGGACCCGGCTGAAGGCGCGGGGTCAGGTGCACTGACCTGGACTTTTCGCGGTCGGGCCCGGACTCTGGTCGGCTGTGCGCGCTCCACGTACGGTGTGGTCGATCACCCCGCCTGCCGAAGGAGGCCCCGCATGCCCCATTTCGACCTCCCCCTCGACGAACTCCGCGCGTACCGAAGCGACTCGGTCGCCCCCGAGGACTTCGACGCCTTCTGGGCCAAGACGCTTCAGGAGGCGCGTGAGTTCGACCTGGACGCCCGCTTCGAGCCGGTCGACGCGGGGCTGTCGACCGTCCGGGTCTACGACGTGACCTTCGCCGGGTTCGGCGGCCACCCGGTGAAGGGCTGGCTGCGGCTGCCGGCCGAGACGTCGGAACCGGTGCCGCTGGTCGTGGAGTTCATCGGGTACGGCGGCGGGCGCGGTCTTCCCCACGAGAACCTGCTGTGGGCGTCCAGCGGCCGGGCCCACTTCGTGATGGACACCCGGGGGCAGGGCAGCGTCTGGGGCGGCGGTGGCGGCACGGCCGACCCCGTGGGCAGCGCTTCGGCCTACCCCGGCTTCATGACCCGGGGCATCGACGCCCCGGAGAACTACTACTACCGGCGCGTGTTCACCGATGCCGTACGTGCGGTGGAGGCGGCTCGATCGCACCCGCTCACGGACGCTTCGCGGACCGTGGCGCTCGGCGGCAGCCAGGGCGGCGGCATCACCGTCGCCGTGGGCGGCCTGCTGCCGGACCTGGCCGCGGTGGCGCCGGACGTGCCGTTCCTGTGCGACTTCCCCCGCGCCACGAGGCTGACGGACCGGCACCCGTACCGCGAGGTCGGTCTCTACCTCAGGACGCACCGGGGCCGCACCGAGGACGCCCTGCGCACGCTGTCGTACTTCGACGGCGTCCACTTCGCCGCCCGCGGTCGTGCGCCCGCGCTGTTCTCGGTGGCGCTGGAGGACGAGACCTGCCCGCCGTCGACCGTCTTCGCGGCGTTCAACGCCTGGGCGGGCCCCGACAAGGCCATCGAGGTCTACGACTTCAACGACCACGAGGGCGGCGGCCCGTACCACGAGGCGGCCAAGCTGCGCTGGCTGCGGTCGTACGCCTGACGCCTCGGGTGGCCGGGGGAGAGAGGGGAGGGGAACATGGCGCATCCCGCGGAAGACGTCCGCCCGCCGACGATGGCCGATGTCGCACGAGAGGCGGGCGTCTCCCACCAGACCGTCTCCCGGGTGCTGAGCGATCACCCCCATGTGCGCCCGGCCACCCGGGAACAGGTCACCCTGGCCATCGAGCGGCTCGGCTACCGCCCCAACTCCGCCGCACGCGCGCTGGTGACGCGCCGCACGAGGACCCTGGGCGTCATCGCCGTCAACACCGCCCTGTACGGGCCCGCCAGCACCCTGACCGGCCTGGAGGCGGCGGCCAGGGAGCAGGGCTACCTCGTCTCGACCGTCAGCCTGCCCACCGGAGCGGGGCAGGGGCTCAAGGACGCCGTCGACCACCTCGCGTCCTGGGGCGTGGAGGGCGTTGTCGCCATCACCCCGCAGCGCGCGCACATCCACGCGCTCGCCGAGCTGGACGCGCCCTTCCCCGTGGTCACCGTGGAGGGCAGCCACCAGCTCGACCTCCCCGGAGTCTCCCTCGACCAGGAGCGCGGCGCCCGCATGGTCACGGAGCACCTGCTCGCCGCCGGGCACAGCACCGTCTGGCACGTGGCGGGGCCCGAGGACTGGCTGGAGAGCGAGGCCCGAACCGCGGGGTGGCGCGCGGTCCTGGAGGAGAACGGCATCCGGCCTCCGCGCGTACTGGCGGGGGACTGGAGCCCGCTGTCCGGGTACCGGGCGGGACAGGAACTCGCGGGACTCGCCCTGGCCCGCCGCGGGGCGGCACCGGTCACGGCCGTCTTCGTCGCCAACGACCAGATGGCGCTCGGCGTCCTGCGGGCGCTGCGCGAGGGCGGGATCCGCACCCCAGGGCAGGTGGCCGTAGCCGGTTTCGACGACATCCCGGAGGCCGAGTACTTCCCTCCGCCGCTGACGACGGTCCGTCAGGATTTCGCCGCCATCGGACGCCGGAGCATCGGGCTCCTGGTCGACCACATCGAGGGCCGCGCCCGGAAGGCCGAGCACATCCTCGTGGAACCGCGACTCATCGTGCGGGCGAGCACGCGCCCGCCGGGTGGGGCCTGACCATGCCCGGGAGGGGAGCCGGGGTCGGCCCGGCTCCCCTCGACCGTGCGGGTGGCGCGGCTGAGAACGCTCAATCGATCAGGTGCGGGTCCAGTGCTGGTTGCCGGCGTTCGAGCAGGAGTAGAGCTGGATCAGCGTGCCGTCGGCCGTGCCGTTGCCGACCGCGTCGAGGCAGCGGCCGGACTGGACGCCGACGATCGAACCGTCGGAGTTCAGCCGCCACTTCTGGTTGTCGCCACCCCAGCAGCTGTAGATCTGCACCTTGGCACCGTCACCGGTGCCGGCGGCATCGAGACACTTGTCGCCGTAGACCTTGAGCTCGCCCGCGGCGGTGTACGTCCACTGCTGGTTGGTGCGGTTGTTGCAGTCCCACAGCTGGACCTGGGTGCCGTCGGTCGTACTGGAGCCGGGCACGTCCAGGCAGCGCCCCGAAGCGACGCCCTTGATCTGTCCGGCACCAGGTGTCGGGGTCGAAGTGGAGGCGCCGTTGAGGGCGTCGAGGACGGAGGTGTAGGCGGGCTTCTTGCTGCCGTCGCCGTTGAACAGCAGCGGCGTCTGGTCCGCTCGCCAGGAGTCGGTGTCGCGCACACCCCACACGGTGACGCCGAGGCAGCGCGCGACGGCCAGGCAGTCGTTGGTCACGCTCGCGTACGTCGTGGGCGAGGCACCCTGGATGTCGAGCTCGGTGACGGCCACGTCGACGCCGAGGGCGGCGAAACTCTGCAGGGTGGTGCGGTAGTTGCTGTTGTACGGGCTGTCGCTGTTGAAGTGCGACTGGAAGCCGACGCAGTCGATGGGCACGCCGCGCTGCTTGAAGTCCTTGACCATGGCGTACACGGCCTGGGTCTTGGCCCAGGTCCAGTTGTCGGTGTTGTAGTCGTTGTAGCAGAGCTTTGCGGCGGGATCGGCGGCGCGTGCGGTGCGGAAGGCGACCTCGATCCAGTCGTTGCCGGTGCGCTGGAGGTTGGAGTCGCGCCGGGCGCCGGAAGTGCCGTCGGCGAAGGCCTCGTTGACGACGTCCCACTGCGCGATCTTGCCCTTGTAGTGGCCCATCACCCCGTTGATGTGGTTGACCATCGCCTGGCGCAGTGCGCTGCCGCTGAGGCTCTGCATCCAGGCGGGCTGCTGGGAGTGCCAGGCGAGGGTGTGTCCGCGCACCTTCTTGCCGTTCTGCGCCGCCCAGTTGTAGACGCGGTCGCCGGCGGTGAAGTCGAACCGGCCCTGCTGGGGTTCGGTGGCGTCGATCTTCATCTCGTTCTCGGGCGTCACCATGGTGAACTCACGGTTCGCGAGGGTCGTGTACGTCGTGTCGTTGAGCCTGCCCGAGGCGATGGCGGTGCCGAAGTACCGGCCGCTCTGCGCCGCCGCGCTGCCGAGGGTGCTCTCGGCGGCGTGTGAGGTGAGCGGCGTCATCAGCACGGTGGCGAGGCCGAGGGCGCCGGCGATCAGCGCAGTCCGCAGGCCGCCGATTTTCCGGCGTGGGGTGGGCGGGGGAACGGTAGGTGAGCGCATGAACGAACCTCCGGGACGGACATCACGGATGGATGTGAGCGCGGCGGAAGAAATCCGCGAAGGCGATGCCCGGGCCCATGGGAAAAGGGCTCGGAAAGGACGCGGATCATCTACGCGCAATGATGCGAGGCCGGTGCGGTGAAACGCAGGAATGGTGGGGGTGGCCTCGGGATTCAGTCTGAAAAATCTGGCGCGTGCATGTCAAGTGTTTCGAAGGTGTTTCGAGAATTGAGCCCCATGTGGCCATTCGAAAAGGTCCGTCAGGGAATTTCGAAAGCGTTCATGGCGAAGCGGTCCCTGCCGAAAGTATTTCGACGGAGACCGCTTCCTCGTATGCGGGCGATTTCCTCGGATCACATGTCGAGGCCGAACCACGTGAACTGGGCTTGATTGGTGGACGGGCGGCCGTTGGAGGTGGCGTAGAGGCCGAGCTGGACGCTGGTGAACAGAGGGGTGAGGAAGGTGGCTTCGACGGTGGTCAGGTCCTGCCAGGCGCCGTCGGGTGCCGCGTAGGTGAACGTGTGGCTGAAGCCGCGGATGCGGACCCCCAGGCGAACGGGCCCCGGCGGGACGGCGACGCGGGCCAGGACCTCGGGCCCGCGAACGAGGCTGAGCCCTTCCGTGGTGCGCAGGAGGGCGAGATGGGTGTCGTCGTCGATGACGACGGCGAGGCCCGCCTGTTCCTCCGGCGCGGCGGGGACGAAGTGCAGTTCGGTGGAGACGTCGCAGTCGGGCTGTTCCTGGGGGCGGACCAGGAGGGACGGGGTGGAGCGTTTGCCGAGGCGCTCGGGACGGAGCCGGAGGCGGAGCCCGTCGCCGGTGGACCAGAACGGTGCGCGCGGGGTGCGCAGGCTGCTCCAGTCGGCGGAGAGGGTCGCGAAGTCGTCGTGGAGACGGCGGCGCGGGCTGGTGTGCTCGACGGAGGAGAAGACCGGCCGGCCGTCGCTCCAGGTGACCGCGCTGAGGAAGGTCTCGCGGCCGATGGCGGAGCCCGGGCGGACGCCGAGCAGGACGGCCCGCCAGTCGCCGTCCGGGGTCTGGACGAGGTCGGCGTGTCCGGTGCAGGTGACCGGCCCCTTCGGGACGGGAGGCAGCACCGGGTTGCCGGGGACGCCCTCGTACGGGCCCGTCACGCGCGCGGCGCGGGCGGCCACCACGGTGTGGTCCACGTCGGTGCCGCCCTCGGCGGTGATCAGGACGAAGCCGCCGTCGACCTTGTAGAGGTGCGGGGCCTCCGACCAGCGGGCGCCCGGCCGGCTTCCCGACCACAGGACGAACTCGGGGCCCGTGAGTCTGTGTTCGCGCGGAAGGTACTCGCGCATCCAGATCTCGGTGTGGCCGGCGGCCTCGTCCAGTACACGGGCGGCGGTGAACCAGGCCCGGCCGTCGCCGTCCGGCCCGTCGTCGAAGAACAGCGACGGGTCGAAGCCCTCGCCTTCCAGCCAGTACGGCTCCGACCACGGCCCCGCCGGGTCGGTCGCCGTGACGACGAAATGGCCGGCGCCGTCCATCAGCGTGCAGACCAGATGGAAGACCCCGTCGTGATGCCGGATCGTCGGTGCGAACAGACCGCGCGAGGGCTCGCATCCGTCGAGGTCGAGCTGGGACGGGCGGTCGAGCGCGGAGCCGAGGCGCCGCCAGTTCACGAGATCGCGACTGTGGAACACGGGCAGGCCCGGGAACCATTCGAAGCTGGACGTCACCAGGTAGTAGTCCGCCCCCACCCGGCACACGGACGGGTCGGGCCGGAACCCGGGCAGCACGGGATCGCCGAAGGACGTGCTCATGCGATCACCGGCACGATCTCGACCGGCACGGACAGCACGCGGTCGGCCCCCGGGTGACGTACGGGGCCGCGCAGGGTGAAGGACCCCTGGAGCGGAAGATCGCCGCTGGACCGTCCGACGGCCACGCCGATCTCTCCCGGCTCCACTCTTCTGCGTAGATCGAGCCCGGTGAACGAGGTCCGGTCGGCATGGACGGAGAAGGTGACCCGGGCGGCCGCCCCCGGCTCCAGTTCGACCCGGCCGAATCCGGCGAGCCATCGCTCCGGCCGGACGACGGACGCCTCGGGGTCCGAGAGGTACAGCTGGACCACCTCGGTCCCGGCCGCCTCACCGATGTTGCGTACCGTGACCGAGACGGTGACGATCCCGTCCGTCGCGGCGACGGGATCCACCGAGAGCTCCGAGTAGCCGAAGCGGGTCCAGCTCAGCCCATGTCCGAAGGGGAACAGGGGAGTCGGGTCCACCGAGCTCCAGTCGGTGCGCCCGCCGAGCCTGGAGTGCAGGTAGGTGCCGGGCTGGCCGCCGGCCTGGCGGGGTATGGAGACGGGCAGCCGCCCGGACGGTTCCGCGGCCCCGCTGATGATCCGGGCCAGCGCGGTGCCGCCCTCCTCGCCGGGGAAGAAGACCTGGATCACCGCCGACGCACGCTCGACCAGCGAGCCGAGCGCGTACGGCCGGCCGGAGACGACGACCAGGACGGTCGGCACTCCGGAGTCGAGGACGGCGGAGGCGAGCGCGGCCTGGTCGCCGGGCAGTTCGAGGGTCTCGGCGTCGCAGCCCTCCCCCGAGGTGCCCCGGCCGAACATGCCGGCCCGGTCGCCGAGCACCAGCACGTTCACCTCCGGATCGTCCGCGGTGACCGTGAACCCGGCCGTGGTGAGCGCCTCGCCGAGCGTCGGGATCTCCAGGCCCGGGTCGCCGGGCAGCGCGACGTGGTTGGGGAAGGAGTAGCAGCCGAGGAAGGACTGGGGATCGTCGGCGTACGGCCCGCTGACCGCGACCCGGCACGGCCGCAGCGGCAGGATGCCGTCGTTGGCGAGCAGCACGGTGGACCGTTCGGCCAGGAGTCTGGCCAGCGCCCGGTTCTCCGGCGGGTCGAGGTCGACGGGTTCGGGCTTGACGGGTTCCCAGTCGGGGTCGAGCAGACCGAGTTCGGCCTTCTGGAGCAGGACGCGTTCCACGGCCCGGTCGACGAGTTCCTCGGGCAGGCTCCCCGATCGCACGCGTTCGGTCAGTGGCTCGCCGTAGCAGCGGGCCGTGGGCAGCTCGACGTCGATCCCGGCGGTCAGCGCCAGCGCGCCGGCCGCGCCGCGCGATCCGGTGACGCCGTGCCGGGTCTCCAGGAAGGAGACCGCGTAGTAGTCGGCGACGACGACACCGCCGAATCCCAGCTCGTCCCGCAGCAGTCCGGTCAGCAGCCGCTCGTCCGCGGCGACCGGCACGCCGTCCACGTCGGTGTAACTGTTCATCACCGACCGGGCGCCTCCCTCGCGCAGGGCCCGGACGAACGGCTCGACCAGCACGTCGGCGAACTCGCGGGGCCCCGAGGCGACCGGGGCCATGTTCCGGCCGCCGCGCGAGGCCGAGTACCCGGCGAAGTGCTTGAGCGTCGCCACGATGCCGGCGCCCTCCAGGCCCTGCACATAGGCGGTGCCGATCGCTCCGACGAGATAGGGGTCCTCGGCGATGCACTCCTCGGTCCTGCCCCACCGGTAGTCGCGGACCACGTCGAGCACCGGCGCCAGCCCCTGATGGACGCCGACCCGCCGCATCCCGTCGCCGATGGCGGCGGCCATCGTGCGCACGAGATCGGGGTCGAAGGACGCACCCCAGGCCAGCGGCCCCGGGAAGACCGTCGCGCCGAACGTCATGAATCCGGTCAGGCACTCCTCGTGGGCGATCGCCGGGATCCCGAACCGGCCGGAGCCGGTCACCTGCCGCTGGAGCGAGGCGAGCCGCTCCATTCCGTCCTCCGCGGTGATCGGCGCGGTGCCGTACACCCGGGTGAGCTGGCCGAGCCCGTGGACGACGAGGTCGTCGAAGCCGGGCGCGGACTCGCCGGAGTCGTCCTCCATCGGCGCGACAGGCGCTCCCGGATCCGAGGGCAGCGCCCAGAAGCCGGCGAGCTGTCCCGCCTTCTCCTCCAGTGTCATCCGTGTCAGGAGATCGGCCGCTCGCGCGGACGCGGGCAGGAGTGGGTCACACCAGGGCTCGGTCAAGGGGTTCTCCTAGGGACGGGGCGGGGCGGTGGAGTGGCGGACCTTGAGTTCGGTCGCGAGCTCCATCCGGGGGCTGACCAGAGGCTGGTCCTCCAGAAGCTGGAACAGGGTGCGGGCGGCGACCCGGCCCATCTCCTCCAGCGGCTGGCGCACCGTCGTCAGCGGCGGTGACAGCCAGTCGCACATCGGCAGGTCGTCGAAGCCGACCACGCTGAGGTCCTGAGGGATGCTCAGGCCGGCCTGCCGGGCGGCCTCGTAGACGCCCATCGCCTGCTGGTCGCTGCCGGCGAAGACAGCCGTCGGCGGGTCGGGGAGGGCGAGCAGCTCCTGGGCGCACCGGAACCCGCCCTCGTGCTGGAAGTCGCCGAACCGGATCAGCTCGCGGTCGACCTCGATCCCGGCCCGCTCCAGCGCGGCCCGGTACCCGTCGATGCGGGCCTGGCTGCACAGCATCTCCTTGCGTCCGCCGATCGTGGCGATCCGGCGATGCCCCAGCTCCAGCAGGTGCTCGGTGGCGGCGAGGCCGCCGGCCCAGTTGGTCGCGCCGACGCTCGGCACGCCGCTGCCCGGCAGGTCGATCGGGTCGATGACCACCAGAGCCACCCCGGCCCGTTCGACCTGGGCGCGCTGGGCCTGGGTGACCGAGGCCGTGACGAGGATGACGCCGTCGCTGTGATGAAGGACCGGCAGCGCGGCCCAACTCGACGGCGTGGCCTCGCCGGGCGGGACGAGCGACACGACGGTGCCGACGCTGCGTCGGCCGCACTCGGCCTCGACGCCGCGCAGGATCTCCACCGCCCAGGCGCTGTCCAGACCGCCGATGATCAGGTCGACGAGACCCGATCTGCGGGCTCTGCCCTGCCGGCCGGGCGGAAGGTAGTTGTGGGCTTTGAGCAGGCCCTCGATCCGCTCGCGTGTCGAGGGCGCGACATCGGAACGGCCATTGATCACCTTGGACACGGTGGCCTGGGAGACCCCCGCCTCCGCGGCGATGACGGCCAGGGTGGGGCGCTGCTCGCTCAACTTCTCTCCTCTGCGGAGTTGGCTCCGCCTACCGACAGATATCGCAAACTTTCGATGAGTCTCTGGGGGGCCGGACCTGCTTGTCAAGCCTGCCAACCACCGCTGTTCGCAGATAATTTGACGCGAGGTCTTGACCGGGAAGGCTCCTGTTTCTAGTTTGTGGCAGCGCAGAATTCGAGAGTATTTCGAAAAATTTTCGGGCGCATCTCGGCGTTCCCGACCCCCGGAGGTCCCATGGCCAGCACCCTCCCGAGCCGACGAAGCTTCCTGGCGCTCTCGGGCTTGACCGCACTGTCCGTCTCCCTGACCGCGGCCTGCGGATCCGGTGGTTCCGGCGGCGCGTCGGCCGACGGCAAGGTCGCCCTGGAGTGGTGGAACATCGCCACCACGGAACCGGGCAAGTCCCTCTTCCCGAAGATCTCCAGGGCGTACACGAAGGCTCACCCGAAGGTCGCGATCAACACGACCTCGCTGGAGAACGAGGCGTTCAAGTCCAAGCTGACCGCCACCACGTCCTCGGGCAAGCTCCCCGACGTCTACCAGACCTGGGGCGGCGGCGTGCTCCAGCAGCAGGTCGACGCGGGACTGGTCGAGGACCTCACCGACCTCATGGACTGGTCGTCGAAGCTCACCTCGGTCTCCCTCTCGCCCTACAAGATCGACGGCCGCATCTACGGAGTCCCGTACGACATCGGCATGGTGGGCTTCTGGTACAACAAGAAGCTCTTCGCCAAGGCCGGCATCACCACCCCGCCGGCCACCTGGGCCGCGTTCCTCGACGACGTGAAGAAGCTGAAGGCCGCGGGCATCACCCCGATCGCCCTCGCCGGCAAGGAGAAGTGGCCCGGCCACTACTACTGGGCCTACCTCGCGATGCGGGTCGCCGGCCTCCCCGCCCTCCAGAAGGCCGCGACCACCAAGGACTTCACCGCCCCCGGCTTCGTCGAGGCGGGCGAGCACCTCAAGGAGCTCGTCGACCTCAAGCCGTTCCAGCAGGGCTTCCTCGGCGCCGGTTACGCGACCCCGGGCGGCCAGGCCGCGACCGTCGGCAACGGCAAGGCCGCCATGGAACTGATGGGGCAGTGGGGACCGTCGGTGCAGAAGGACGCGGGCGCCGACCTCGGGGCGGACCTGGGCTTCTTCCCCTTCCCGACGGTCGACGGCGGTGTGGGGAAGGCGACCGAGGTCTTCGGCGGTGGCGGCGGCTTCGCGCTGCGCAAGGGCGCCCCGAAGGAGGCCCTGGACTTCCTGAAGTTCTTCGTCCTGGACAACGAGTCCAAGCTGCTGGCCTCCAAGGGCTACCTGCCCGTGGTCAAGGGCGCGGAGAGTCAACTCACCGACGCCAACAAGAAGGTGGTGGCCGAGAGCCTCGTCAAGGCCACGGGCTTCCAGCTCTTCCTCGACCAGGCCTACCCGCCGGCCGTCGGCCAGGAGGTCAACGACAGCGTCGCCGACCTCATAGCGGGCAAGAAGACCCCCGAGCAGGTCACGGCGTCGATCACCGAGGCTGCGAAGAGTGCCTAGCTCCGTGACCACCCTGACCGAGGTACGGACGGAGAAGTCCGTGGCGACGCCCGCGCCGCCGCCCGCCCGTGCACGTCTGAGCCGGTGGGGTGCCTGGGCGTCGGTCGCCTGGTTCCTCGTACCGGCCCTGGTCCTCTTCCTCGTCTTCGTCCTCGCCCCGATCGTCGTCGCCGTCTGGACCGGCTTCTTCAAATGGGGCGGCATCGGCCCCATGGACGACTTCGTCGGCTTCGGGAACTACACCAGGCTCTTCGACGACGAGGTCTTCCTCGGCGACCTGGGGCGCGGGGTGTACCTGATCCTCATGTCGGTCCTGGTGCAGCTGCCGTTCGCCCTGTTCACCGCGGTCCTGCTCAACCAGAGGCTCCGCGGCCGGGCCGTCTACCGGATGCTGTTCTTCGCGCCGTACATCCTCTCCGAGGTCGTCACGGCGGTCCTCTTCACGATGATCTTCCTGCCCGGCGCCGGCATGGCCGACCACATCGCCGGCTTCTTCGGCCTCGACGGACTCCAGGGCAAGTGGCTCGCCGATCCCTCGACGGTCGTCCCGACCCTGTTCGTCGTCATGATCTGGAAGTACTTCGGCTTCCACATGATGCTGTTCCTCGCCGGGCTGCAGAGCATCCCGTCCGAGATCCTCGAAGCCGCCTCCATCGACGGAGCCGGCGCCTGGCAGCGCTTCCGGCACATCACGCTGCCGCTGCTCGGGCCGACGATCCGGATCAGCGTCTTCCTGTCGATCATCGGGTCCATCCAGCTCTTCGACCTCGTCTGGGTCATGACGGCCGGCGGGCCCAACCACTCCTCCGAGACGATGGCCATCGCGATGTTCCAGTTCGGGTTCAAGCGGTACCAGGTCGGCTACGCCAGCGCGATCAGCGTGGTGCTGTTCATGATCAGCCTCGTCTTCTCCCTCTTCTACCAGCGGTACGTGCTCCGCCGTGACCTGAGCGGCGCCGTCACCACGGGAGGTGACCGATGAACGCCCGTCGGACGGTACGCGGACTCTCGCTGCACGCCGTGGTCTGGCTGATCGCCGCGTTCGTCGCCGTACCGCTGCTCTACGCGGTCATATCCGGTTTCAAGAGCACTGCGGAACTGACGAACAATCCGTTCGGGCTGCCGGATCAGTGGAAAATCTCCAACTACACCGGAATTCTCGGCGACGGCATGTTCTGGCGGCAGATCGCCAACAGCGCGGGCATCGCGATCGGAACGACGGTCTGCACCGTGGCGGCCTCCGCGATGGCGGCTTTCGTCCTGGCCCGATACGCCTTCCGTGGGAGGGAATTGTTCTACACGCTCTTCACCATCGGGCTGATGTTCCCGTTCGCCGTGGCCGTCCTGCCGCTCTTCCTCATGCTGCGCACCTTCGGACTGCTCGACAATCCGCTCGGAGTGATCCTCCCGCAGGCGGCTTTCGGGCTCCCCATGACGATCGTGATCCTGCGCGGCTTCTTCCGGACCATCCCGGCGGAGATAGAGGAGGCCGCCACCATGGACGGCTGCGGCAAGTTCCGCTTCTTCTGGCAGATCCTGCTGCCGATGGCCCGTCCGGCACTCGGCACGGTCTCCGTCCTCGCGGTCGTCGCGAGCTGGAACAACTTCTTCCTGCCGCTGCTCGTGTTCAACGACCCGAAATGGCAGACGATCCCGGTCGGCGTCCAGCAGTTCCAGGGCCAGTACTCGACCGACTACGCGCTCGTCCTCGCGTACATCGTGCTCGCCATGGTCCCCGCCCTCGCCTTCTACGCCGTCGCCGAGCGCCAGCTGATCGGCGGCCTCACCGCGGGCGCCACCAAGGGCTGACCCGCACGCGCCACCCAGAGCCGACCCCTCCCGTGTGACCACCCACCCCGAGGAGAGCCTGTGAAACGCCTGGCCACCCTGACGGCCGTCATCATGTTAGCGCTCACATCACAAGCGGCGGCCGACCCCGCCTCCGCGCAGCCGCCCGCCGAACGTGTGCGCGCCGGCATCGATTTCGGCGCCGGACTCCAGCCCATCGACGGATTCGGCTTCTCCATGGCCTTCCAGCGGGCCGACCTGCTGCACGGCGCGCGCGGCCTCAGCCCCGCCAAGCAGCGCGAGGTGCTCGACCTGCTGCTCAGCAAGGAGAAGGGCGCCGGCCTGTCGATCCTGCGTCTGGGCATCGGGTCGTCCACCGACCGGGTCTACGACCACATGCCGACGATCCTGCCGACCGATCCCGGCGGACCGGACGCCACACCGAAGTACGTCTGGGACGGCTGGGACGGCGGCCAGGTCTGGCTCGCCAAGGAGGCCAAGGCGTACGGCGTGAAACGGTTCTACGCCGACGCCTGGAGCGCCCCGGCCTTCATGAAGACCAACGGCAGCGAGAACGACGGCGGCGAGCTGAAGCCCGCATGGCGTAAGGCCTACGCGAACTACCTCGTCCAGTACGCGAAGTTCTACCAGCGCGAAGGCATCGGAATCACCGACCTGGGGTTCACCAACGAACCCGACTGGACGGCGACCTACGCCTCCATGCGCTTCACCCCGCAGCAGGCCGTCGACTTCCTCAAGGTGCTCGGGCCGACCGTCCGCGCGTCCGGCCTGAAGACGGACCTGGTCTGCTGCGACGTCGCCGGCTGGGACCGGCAGGTCGCCTACACCGAGGCCATCGAGGCGGACCCCGTCGCCGACAAGGCCGTGCGCACCATCACCGGCCACCGCTACAGCGGCCCGACCGCGGTCCCGCAGCCCACCGACCAGCACGTGTGGATGTCGGAGTGGTCGCCCGACGGCACGACCTGGAACGAGAACTGGGACGACGGAAGCGGCTACGACGGCCTCGCCGTCGCGGCCGACATCCAGAACACCCTGACCGTCGGCAACGCCAGCGCCTACGTCTACTGGACCGGCGCCTCCCTCGGCGCGACCCGGGGGCTCATCCAGCTCGCCAACCCCGGTGACGACTACCGGGTGTCCAAGCGGTACTGGGCCCTGGCCGCCTTCAGTCGCTTCATCCGCCCCGGCGCCGTCCGAGTCCCGGTCACGCACGCCGACCCGGCACTCCAGGTCACGGCCTTCCGGAACAAGGACGGACACCGCGTCATCGAGATCCTCAACACCGCCACCACCGAGAAGTCCGCCGACTTCGCTCTCCGCGGCGGGCACGACCGGCACCCCGAGGCCTACGTCACCGACGAGACCCGCTCGATCACCCCGGCCGACGTCGCCTCCACGCACGGCACGACCCTCACGGCCACGCTCGCCCCGCGCGCGCTGACCACCATCGTCCTCGACTGACCCCCGTACCCGAGGAGTCATCCATGCCCGTGTCACGGCATCTCATCGCCCTGTCCGCCGCCGTCTGCCTCGCGGCCGGCCTCGCCGCCACGCCCGCGAGCGCCGAGCCCCGCCCCAGAACGCTCGCCGAGCTGGCCGCGAAGCACCACAAGTACTTCGGCTCCGCCACCGACAACCCCGAGTTCACCGACGCCGCCTACCTCAAGGTCCTCGGCAGCGAGTTCGGGCAGACCACCCCCGGCAACGCCATGAAGTGGGAGACCACCGAACCCCGGCGCGGCGTCTTCGACTTCACCGCCGCCGAACAGGTCATGTCCTTCGCCAAGGACCACCACCAGAAGGTCCGCGGCCACACCCTCGTCTGGCACAGCCAGCTCCCCGCCTGGCTCACCGAGCGCAACTGGACCGCCGACGAACTGCGCGGCGTCCTCAAGAACCACATCCAGACGGAGGTCCGGCACTTCAAGGGCAGAGTGATCCACTGGGACGTCGTCAACGAGGCCTTCAACGAGGACGGCACCTACCGCGAGTCGCTCTTCTACAAGACCCTCGGCCCCGGCTACATCGCCGACGCCCTGCGCTGGGCCCACGAGGCCGACCCGCACGCCAAGCTGTACCTCAACGACTACAACGTCGACGGAATCAACGCCAAGAGCGACGCCTACTACCGGCTCATCAAGCAGCTGAAGGCCGACGGCGTCCCGGTCGAGGGCTTCGGCCTCCAGGGCCACCTGGCCCTCCAGTACGGCTTCCCCGCCGGCGTCCAGGAGAACATCCAGCGCTTCGCCGACCTCGGGGTCGACGTCGCGGTCACCGAGCTCGACATCCGGATGCAGCTCCCGGCGACCCCGGACAAGCTCGCCACCCAGGCCACCTGGTACGCCGACTACGTCAAGGCCTGTCTGGCGGTGAGGAAGTGCGTCGGCGTCACCATCTGGGACTACACGGACAAGTACTCGTGGATCCCCGGTGTCTTCCCCGAGGAGGGCGCCGCACTGCCCTACGACGAGAACCTCAAGCCCAAGCCCGCGTACCAGGCCATCAGGAAGGTGCTGGGCGGATGATCAGGACGGCGATCGTCGGAACGGGCGGGATCGCCGGCATCTGCCACGTCCCCGCCCTCCGGGCCCAGGCCCACCGGGCCGAGATCGTGGCGGCCGTCGACGTGGACGCCGCGCGCGCCGAGGCGTTCGCGGCCGAGCACGGCATTCCCGCGGTCCACACCGATCTGCGCACGATGCTGAAGGAGGAGCGCCCGGACGTCGTCCACCTGTGCACGCCGCCGTTCCTGCACGCCGAACAGGCCGTGGCCTGCCTGGAGGCCGGGGCGTGGGTGTGGTGCGAGAAGCCCGTGGCCCTGTCGCTGGCAGAGCTCGACCGGATCCAGGCCGCCGAGGGGACCGCCGCCGCGGGCGCGGTGTTCCAGCACCGGTACGGCTCGGGCGCCCGGTACCTGCGTGACCTCATCGCCGCCGGAACCCTGGGACGTCCGCTCGTCGCGCAGTGCGTCACGGCCTGGTACCGCGACGCCGCCTACTACGACGTGCCCTGGCGCGGCACCTGGGAGAGCGAGGGCGGCGGCCCGACGATGGGCCACGGCATCCATCAGATGGACCTGATGCTGTACGTGCTCGGTGATTGGGCCGAGGTACGCGCGATGGCCGGCCGCCTGGACCGCGACGTCCAGACCGAGGACGTGTCCACGGCCCTGGTCCGCTTCGAGAACGGAGCCATCGCGACGGTCGTCAACAGCGTGCTCTCCCCACGTGAGGAGAGCTACCTGCGCTTCGACCTCACCGACGCCACGGTCGAACTGCGCCACCTGTACGGCTACTCCAACGCGGACTGGACGTTCACCGCCGGGGCGTCCGGCGCGAAGTGGGATCCGCCGGACGACCTGCCCAGCTCGCACACCGCTCAGCTCGCGGCCTTCCTGGACGACTACGAGACGGGGACCCGGCCCGACCTCGGCAGGCCCACGATGGAACTGGTCACCGCCCTGTACAAGGCCGCGATCACCGGCATGCCGGTCCGGCGCGGCGAGATCGACGCGGCCGACCCCTTCTACGGCTCGCTGCACGGGGGACGCCCGGAGGTGTTCCGATGACCTTCGAACTCCTCGAGAACGACGACGCGTTGACGGTCCGGGCCCGCGGCGTCGACCTCTTCCGCTATGTGCACCGCCCGGTCATGGACCCCTTCGAGGCGCCGAAGCCCTATCTGCATCCGGTGCGCACGCTCGCCGGTGACGTGGTCACCGGATACCGGCCGCACGACCACCGCTGGCACAAGGGCATCCAGTTCACGGCGTCCTGGCTGTCGGGGCAGAACTTCTGGGGCGGCGGCACCTACCTGCGCGGCCAGGGCTACGTCGACCTGCCGAACCTCGGCACGATGCGCAGCCTCGCCCTGTCCGCCGAGACGGACCACGACCGCGCCCTCATCACCGAGGACCTCGCCTGGCACACGATGGCGGGGGAACACTGGATCGACGAGCACCGCACGCTGACCGCACGCGACGTCGAGGCCGACTCCTGGACCCTGGAGGTCACCACCACGCTCACCAACGTCCGCGACACCGCCCTGACCTTCGGCAGCCCCGGCACACAGGGCCGAGAACTCGCCGGATACTCCGGTCTCTTCTGGCGCGGCCCGCGCGAGTTCACCGGCGGCCACGTGATCGGCCCCGCGATGGGCGAGAAGGGCGACTGGCTGGCCTTCGTCGGCACCCACGACGAGGTCGACCGCTCCTCCACGCTCCTGTTCCTGGACGATCCGGAAGCCCCCTGCCGCTGGTTCGTCCGCAGCGAGCCCATCCCCGCCGTCAACCCCTCCCTGGCGTTCGACGAGGAACTGCCGCTGGCCCCGGGCGACACCCTGGCCCGCCGCCATCGGATCGTCGTGGCCGACGGCGCGTGGACCCCCGAGCGCCTCTCCCGTCACGTCGCGGACCATCCGTGGTGACCCCGCTCCCCGGCGGCGTGGGGATCTCCGGGCTGACCGTGTACGACTGGGAGGCCGCCGACGGGCTGTGCGGCGGCACCCCCCACATGCACCTCGTCTGCTCCGAGGCCTACGTCGTCATCGGCGGCGAGGGCAGCGTCCAGACCCTCACCACCTCCGGCTTCGCCGACACCCCGCTGCGCCCCGGCGACGTCGTCTGGTTCACCCCGGGAACGATCCACCGCCTCGTCAACGCCGGCGGCCTGCGCCTCGTGGTCCTCATGCAGAACAGCGGGCTCCCCGAGGCGGGCGACGCCGTCTTCACCTTCCCCGCGCCCGTGCTCGCCGATCCCGACGCCTACCAGGCGGCTGCCGTCCTCACCGAGGACCACGCCGCGGCGGCGCGCCGCCGTCGCGACCTGGCTCTGGAGGGCTTCCTGGCCCTCCGCGCAGGCGGGCTGCGGGAGTTCCACGCCGCGGCCCACCGCCTGAAGAGCGAGCTCCTCGACGCCTGGCGCATCCGCTGGCGCGACGGCCCGCTGGCGGCGGCCCTCACGACCGGCCGCCAACTGGACGCGCTCAAGTCCGGAGATCTCTCCCACCTCGATCACGGCGAAGTGTCCCGCCTCGAACGCCCCGAGGACCCGCTCTTCGGCATGTGCGGCCTCCTCCACCCCTATCCCGTCACCGCCCTTGCGACGCGGCCGCCACGCGCAGCGTCGGGGTCCCCCCACCTCAGCCCCCCGAAGGAGCGCTCCTCATGAGATTTCGCCATCCGCCCCTGGTCCTGGGGCTCGTCCTCGCGGTCCTGTCGTCCCTGCTGCTCGGGGCCACCCTGCTCGGCGCCCCGCCCGCCGCCGCGGCGACCGTCGACACCAACGCCTCGTACGTACTGGTCAACCGCAACAGCGGCAAGGCCCTGGATGTCTACAACCTGGCGACGAGTGACGGCGCTCGCATCACCCAGTGGACCAGGAACGACCAGAACCAGCAGCAGTGGCAGTTCGTCGACTCCGGCGGCGGCTACTACCGTGTCAAGTCCCGCCACTCCGGCAAGGTCCTGGACGTCCAGAACGGTTCCACCGCCAACGGCGCCCCGATCGTCCAGTGGACCGACCTGAACGCCACCGACCAGCAGTGGCGGCTCGCGGACAGCCCGGACGGCTACGTGAGGCTCATCGCACGCCACAGCGGCAAGGCCCTCGAAGTGCAGGGCGCTTCCACCGCCGACGGCGCGAACATCGTCCAGTACGACGACTGGGGCGGCGCCAACCAGCAGTGGCGGCTCGTCAAGGTCGCCGGCGGAGACTCCGGCACCTGCGCCCTCCCCTCGGCGTACCGCTGGTCGTCGACGGGCGCGCTGGCGCAGCCGAAGGCGGGCTGGGCCTCACTCAAGGACTTCACCGTCGCCCCCTACAACGGCAAGCAGCTCGTCTACGCGACCACGCACGGCGCCGCCGGAACGGGGGTGGGCTGGGGGTCGATGAACTTCAGCCCGTTCACCGACTGGTCGGACATGGCCTCGGCGAGCCAGAACACGATGGCGAACAGCGCCGTCGCGCCCACGCTCTTCTACTTCGCGCCGAAGAACATCTGGGTGCTCACCTACCAGTGGGGCAGGACCGCCTTCTCCTACCGGACGTCCACCGACCCCACCAACCCGAACGGCTGGTCGGCGGAGCAGGAGCTCTTCTCCGGAAGCATCGCCGACTCGGGTACGGGCCCCATCGACCAGACGCTCATCGGCGACGGCACGAACATGTACCTGTTCTTCGCCGGCGACAACGGCAAGATCTACCGGGCGAGCATGCCGATCGGGAACTTCCCGGGGAGCTTCGGCTCGTCGTACACGACGGTCATGAGCGACACGACGAACAACCTGTTCGAGGCCCCGCAGGTCTACAAGCTCAAGGGCCAGGACCGCTACCTGATGATCGTCGAGGCGATCGGCTCGCAGGGCCGCTACTTCCGCTCGTTCACGGCCACCAGCCTGAACGGCACCTGGACGCCCCAGGCCGCGACCGAGAGCAACCCCTTCGCCGGCAAGGCCAACAGCGGCGCCGGCTGGACCAACGACATCAGCCACGGCGAACTGATCCGCACCGGCGCCGACCAGACCTTCACCGTCGACCCCTGCAACCTGCGGTTCCTCTACCAGGGGCGCGATCCCAACTCCGGCGGCGACTACGGCCAGTGGCCCTACCGGCCGGGGCTGCTGACACTGCAGCGCTGACACGCCGAAACTCGTCGGCCGTGCCCACCCGGACATCGCCGACGCCTGTGCGGCCTGGCACGATGCCTCCGAGCGCCTCGGTCACGTCGGGGCGGCGCGGCGACCGGTCCCCGGCGCCCGCCGCCCCGACGTGGCCGGCACGCCCCGCGAGAACCCCGCACCGAGAGGACCCCCGGTCATGACCGAGCCCGCCGCCACCCCCGTAGTCCAGCGCGTCGACGCCCGACACCGCTACACCATCGAGGTCGACGGCAAGCCCGCCGGCTTCACCGCCTACCGGGACCGTGAGGACCGCCGCGTCTTCTTCCACACCGAGATCGACGACGCGTTCGCGGGACAGGGCCTCGCCGCGATCCTGGTCCGCGAGGCCCTCGACGACGTCCGCGCCGCCGGCAAGCGCATCGTGCCCGTGTGCCCGTACGTGGCGAAGTTCCTGAAGAAGCACGAGGAGTACGCCGACATCACGGACCCCGTGACCCCGGACACGCTGACCTGGCTGGACGCCCAGCTCAAGCACTGAGCGTCCCCGCTCCCCGGCCCGCGCGGTGACTACGGCCGCCGGGCCGGCGGCTTGGCATCGCCCTCGTCCTCGCCCGCCACCGCGCTCGCGGCCGGCTCCGGAGCCCTGGGCGAGGGCGACGGCGACGCGCTCGGCCCGGTCGGGGGCCGCCGGCCCGGCGTCGTGTCCTGCGGGAACGTGAGCTGCCTGCCCATCCACTCCATCGCGGGCTCGATCTCCCGCAGCCACGTCGTGAAGTGATGGCTGCCGCGCGGCAGGATGATCCGCGCCGAGGTCATCGGCGGGCGCACCGCGTCGAGGAACCGCATCGTGTCCGGGTAGTCCTTCTCGCCCTCACGGCTGCTCGCCACGAGCACCGAGACACGGGGGACCGGCAGGTGCCCGAGCCGCCAGATCAGATCGTGGCTCTGCCGCCGCTGCCGGGCGCGCGGCCCGCTGCCGAACAGCGAACCCGTCGTGAGGTCGTCCTTGATCGCGTAGTCGGCGGACAGCGCGGCGGCCGACGTGTACGTCCGCGGATTGCGCAGCGTCAGCTGGAGCGCGCAGGACCCGCCCGACGAATAGCCGAGAGCGCCCCACGCGCTCGCGTCGTGCCCGATCCGGTACGCCGACTTCAGCGCCTCGGGCAGATCCCTGGTGAAGAACGTCTCCGCCTTCGGGCCGCCCGGCACGTCCACGCACTCGGTGTCGCGCGGCGGCGCGATCGTCGGCCGCACCATCACCACGATCGTCGGCTGCATCCGGCCCGCACCCTGCAACCGGGCGGCCGTCTGCGGCACCTGGAGGAACTGGGCCAGGTTCATGATGCCGCCCGGGTAGCCGCTGATCGCCACGATCACCGGGAACCGCTGGCGGTGGAACTGCCGCTGGAAGTACTGCGGCGGCAGATACACGAACGCCGGGTTGAGGGCGTGCGAGCGCCGCCCCACGATCCGCACCGACTCGACCTTGCCCGCCCGCTCCGGCGGCCCGACCGGCAGGCCCTTCACCCGGTCCAGGCCCTGCGGCCCCGCCGGCTGCACCAGGGCGCCCTGCGCCACCGCGACCCCGGAACCGCCCGCGCCCGCGATCTGCGCGGGCGCCGTCGGCACGTCACCGAGCAGCTCGTCCCAGCTGCCGTAGAACTCGAAGTCCGCGTTCACCATGACCGCGCACGCCGTCAGGATCGCCGTCTGCGTCACGCCGATGGCGGCCAGCCGGCCGAGCACGGACCGGGTGCCGCGCCGCGCGAGGCGTGGCCACCCCCACACCGTCAGCCCCACGCACACGACCGCGAGCAGCACCGTCACGCACTCCAGCGCCCGACTCGTCAGGCCCATCTCCGCTCCACCTCTCGCCGGGGACAGGGCGACTCCCGCCCGGGGCAGCTTCCGTCGGAAAAGAGGCCAGGAGCGGGAGGCGGGTTGGGGCAAACGGGTGTTTTTGCACTTCCCTTTCCCCGCTCTTACGTGCCGGCGGGGTCGCGCCCTACGTGGCCGGTGCCCCCGGAGCGGGCGCCGCGCCACCCACCCGGCGCGTCAGCTCCCGCGCCGTGTGCGCCACGTGCCCCGCGATCCGGCGCCGCTCCGTCTCGTCGACCGCCTCGTCCGGGAAGGTCACCGAGACCCCGGCGATCGGATGCGCGTGGTGGTCCAGGACGGGCGCCGCGACCGAGGACAGACCGGGCGTCACCTCGCCCTCCTCCGTCGCGTAGCCGCGCCGCCGCGCCTGGGCCAGCAGGGCCCGCAGCGCGGTCAGCGTCGCCGGACCCGCGCCGTGCCGCTGCACGAACGCCGAACGGTCGGGGAACAGGGCCCGCACCTGAGCGGGCGGCAGCAGGGCGAGCACGGCCCGGCCGCTCGCGGTCAGCGTCGCGGGCAGGCGCACCCCGACCTCGGAGACCAGGGGCGGACGGCCCGGGGCGCGCTCCTCGATGACGTAGATGACCTCGCGGCCGTGCAGCACCGCCAGGTTCGCGTTGTGCCCCGTGCGGTCCACGAGCGAGGCGAGCGGAGCCCGCGCGAGCCGTTGGAACGGGGCCTGGCGCTCGTACCCGGAGGCGAGCTCGAAGGCGCTGACCCCGAGCCCGTAGCGCCGCTCCTCCGGCAGATGCACCACGAAACCGTCCGCGGCCAGGGTGTCCAGGAGGTGGTACGTCGTCGAGCGCGGCAGCCCCACGTCGCGGCTGATGGAGGCCGCGGGCACGGGCGCGGCCTGGCGGGCCAGATAGCGCAGAACGGCCAGGACCTGCGCCGCGGCAGGGACGATGCTCATGCGCCGAGACTAGACCAGGCATCGCTCAAACCAAGTGTCTGGGATTCCAGACCAAGAGTCTTGGATCCCAGACACAAGACGTCTGCCAGGACTCGCGAGCGGCGTCTGCCTGCGGCTTCATAGGTACATGACCGTTGTTGTTGGTGTCGGTGCCCTCTCCGCCGACGAAGTTGTGTCCGTTGCCCGTCACAGTGCCCAGGTGTCGCTCTCGCCCGAGGCCCTCAAGGAGATCGCTCGCAGTCGCGAGGTCATCAAGGCCCTCGCCACCGACGTCAAGCCCCACTACGGCGTCTCCACCGGCTTCGGCGCCCTGGCCACCCGCCACATCCCCAACGAGCTGCGCACGCAGCTCCAGCGCAGCCTCGTGCGCTCGCACGCCGCCGGCTCCGGCCCCGAGGTCGAGCGCGAGGTCGTCCGCGCCCTCATGCTGCTGCGCCTGTCCACCCTCGCCACCGGCCGCACCGGCGTCCGCACCGAGACCGCCGAGGCCTACGCCGCCCTCCTGAACGCCGGCATCACCCCGGTCGTCCACGAGTACGGCTCGCTCGGCTGCTCCGGCGACCTGGCCCCCCTCGCGCACTGCGCGCTCGCCGTCATGGGCGAGGGCGTCGTCCGCACCGCCGACGGTGAGAAGAAGCCCGCCGCCGAAGCCCTCGCCGCCGCCGGCATCACGCCGGTCGTCCTCGAGGAGAAGGAGGGCCTCGCCCTCATCAACGGCACCGACGGCATGCTCGGCATGCTCGTCCTCGCCGCCCACGACCTGCGCAAGCTGCTGCGCACGGCCGACATCGCCGCCGCCATGAGCGTCGAGGGCCAGCTCGGCACCGACGCCGTGTTCGCCGCCGACCTGCAGGCCATGCGCCCGCACCCCGGCCAGGGCGACAGCGCCGGTAACCTGCGCTCGCTCCTCGCCGACTCCGCGATCATCGCCAGCCACGCCGGCCCGGACTGCACCTACGTCCAGGACGCCTACTCGCTGCGCTGCACCCCGCAGGTCCACGGCACCGCCCGTGACACCCTGACCCACGCCGAGCTCGTCGCCTCCCGCGAGCTCGCCAGCGCCGTCGACAACCCGGTCGTCACCCTCGACGGCCGCGTCGAGTCCAACGGCAACTTCCACGGCGCCCCCGTCGCCGCGGTGCTCGACTTCCTCGCCATCACCGTCGCGGACGTCGCCTCGATCTCCGAGCGCCGCACCGACCGCTTCCTCGACCCGGCCCGCAACCGCGGTCTGAACGCCTTCCTGGCCGACGACCCGGGCGTGGACTCCGGCCACATGATCGCCCAGTACACGCAGGCCGCGATCGTCTCCGAGCTCAAGCGCCTGGCCGCCCCGGCCTCCGTGGACTCGATCCCCTCCAGCGCCATGCAGGAGGACCACGTCTCCATGGGCTGGTCGGCCGCCCGCAAGCTGCGCCGCGCCATCGACGGCCTGAACCGCGTCCTGGCCGTCGAGCTCTACACCGCCGCCCGCGCCCTGGACCTGCGCGCCCCGCTGACCCCCGCCCCGGCCACCGCGGCCGTGCGCGACGGTCTGCGCGCCACCGTCGAGGGCCCCGGCACCGACCGCTGGCTCGCCCCGGAGATCGAGGAGGCCGTCCAGTACGTCGCCTCCGGCCGCGCCCTGGCCGCCGCCGAGTCCGTCACCGGCTCGCTCGTCTGATCCAGGCGCACACCGTGCCCCACACCTCCCGGGTCCGGCGGGACCCGGGAGGTGTGCCAGGCCCTGACCGTCCCTTCCCTCCGAGCGGCCCTCAACGCGACGAGGGAAGGGCCGGTCAGGCCCTGGTCCGCTGCCACCCACGCCTCACCCCTCTTCGCGCCCTCCCCGTCCGCGGCGGGCCGGGCAGCCCTCAGAAGGAGCTCTTTCCCGGTGAATGACCTGCCGACCGCCACGGTGCACAACAGCGTCGGGCAACTGCGCGCCGACGCCTGGAGCTCCCTGACGGACCTCACCCACCGCCTCGCCACGCAGGGCGCGGACGGCCACCCGCACACCGTCGCGGGCATCGAGGAGCTCATCGACCTCCTCACCCCCATCGAGCACTGCTGGGCCTTCCCGGGCCTGCCCGCTCTCAGGGAACTCTCCGCCCTGCTCGCCGAGGGGGACCACCGCCACCTCGCCCAGCGCGCCGACGAACTCGACCGCGCCCTGGCCGGCCACCGGCACCGCGGCACCGCCCCGCACACCGCTGCCACCCCCAGCGGCTGCGCCGACGAGATCGCCGAGGCGCCGTACACCACGCCGGCGCCCTCCACCCCGTACTTCGAGGTCCTCGTCGTCGGCGACCTGGACGCCGCCGAGGAACAGGCCCTGCGCGCCGAACTGCGCCGACTGCGCCGCCCCGACGACGAGTTCGCCTACGAGATCGTCGTCGCCCCGAGCTTCGAGGACGCGGTCATCACGTCGCTGGTCAACTCCAGCCTCCAGGCCGTCGTCGTCCGCGACCGGTTCACCGACCGCTCCCGCCACGACCTCAGCGTCGTGCGCCGCTTCTTCGACGAGTCGGCCGACGCCCCGGCGGCCACCCCCGACGACAGCAACGAACAGGTCCGCGCCCTCGGCGACCGCCTCCTGGCGCTGCGCCCCGAACTCGACCTCTACCTCGTGTCCGAGCGAGCCGTCGAGTCCACCGCGGGCCGCCTCAGCCGCCGCTTCCGGCGCGTCTTCCACGCCCGCGAAGGCCTGCTCGAACTGCACCTGTCGATCCTGCACGGCATCACCGAACGCCACCGCGCCCCGTTCTTCACCGCGCTGCGCGCCCACAGCCGCAAGCCCACCGGCGTCTTCCACGCCCTGCCGGTCTCCCGGGGCGCCTCGGTGTTCAACTCGCCCTGGATACCGGAGATCGCCGACTTCTACGGCACCAACATCTTCCTCGCCGAGACCTCCGCCACCTCCGGTGGACTGGACTCCCTGCTGGCCCCCACCGGCCCGCTCCGCGAGGCCCAGGACCTGGCCGCCGAGGCCTTCGGCGCCCGCCAGACCTACTTCGTCACCAACGGCACCTCGACCGCCAACAAGATCGTCGTGCAGGCCATGGTGCGCCCCGGCGACATCGTGCTCGTGGACCGCAACTGCCACAAGTCCCACCACTACGGACTCGTGCTGGCCGGCGCCCACGTCGTCTACCTCGACGCCTATCCCCTCGACGAGTACGGCATGTACGGCGCCGTCCCCGTCGAGGAGATCAAGCGCAAGCTGCTGATGCTCAAGCGCGAGGGCGTCCTGCACCGCGTCAAGCTGCTGATGCTGACCAACTGCACCTTCGACGGCATCGTCTACAACCCGACGCGCGTGATGGAGGAGTGCCTGGCCCTCAAGCCGGACCTGGCGTTCCTGTGGGACGAGGCCTGGTTCGCCTTCGCCCGCTTCCACCCCGTCTACCGCCGGCGCACCGCGATGGCCTCCGCCCGCACCCTCACCGACCGTTACCGCGACCCCGCGTACGCCGACACGTACGCCGCCCACCGCGAGCGCCTCGGCGAGGACCCGGACGACGAGACCCTCGCCACCACCCGGCTCCTGCCCGACCCCGAGCAGGTCCGGGTCCGCGTCTACGCCACGCAGTCCACGCACAAGACGCTCACCTCGATGCGCCAGGGCTCCATGGTCCACGTCTTCGACCAGGACTTCCGGCACAAGGTCGCCGAGGTGTTCCACGAGGCGTACATGACGCACACCTCGACCTCGCCCAACTACCAGATCCTCGCCTCCATGGACCTGGGCCGGCGCCAGGCCGTCCTGGAGGGGTACGCCCTCGTCCAGAAGCAGCTCGAACAGGCCGGAGTGCTGCGCGACGCCGTCGACCAGCACCCGCTGCTCAGCCGCTACCTGCACGTCCTGACCACACCCGAGCTGATCCCGCCGCGCTTCCGCTCCTCCGGCATCGAGCAGCCGCTGCGCACGGGCCTGGCCCGGATGGAACGGGCCTGGGAGGAGGACGAGTTCGTCCTCGACCCCACCCGCGCCACCCTGCACATCGGCCGCACCGGCATCGACGGCGACACCTTCAAGCACGACCTGCTGATGGACCGTCACGGCGTGCAGGTCAACAAGACGACCCGCAACACGCTGCTGTTCATGACGAACATCGGCACGACCCGCAGCTCCGTCGCCTATCTCATCGAGGTCCTCGTGCGCATCGCCGAGGACCTGGAGGAGAGCGTCGGCGAGATGAGCCCGCACGACCTCGCCGTGCACCGCGGCGTCGTCACCGGCCTCGGCACGGGCTCCGCGGCCCTGCCGGACTTCAGCGCCTTCCACCCGGCGTTCCGGCCCAGCCCGCGCACCCCCGAGGGCGACATGCGCGCCGCGTTCTTCCTCGCCTACGACGACACCGAGTGCGAGCACCTGTCCACGGAGGAGATCACCGACGCCATGGCCGAGGGACGTACCGTGGTCTCCGCCACCTTCGTCACCCCGTACCCGCCCGGCTTCCCGGTGCTGGTGCCCGGACAGGTCGTCAGCAAGGACGTCCTGACGTACATGGCCGCCCTCGACACCCGCGAGATCCACGGCTACGACCCGGAGGCCGGCTACCGGGTCTTCACCGAGGCCGCCCTGGAGGCACGGCACACCGCCGAGCGCTAGGACGGATCCAGAACCACCGCGCACCCTCCTCTCCCGCAGCCCAGGCCGCGGGGGAGGAGGACGCGTTTTCCCACCGCACCTGATCACGACCGGACCGGAAGGAACCCCTCCCTCTCATGGCACCTCAGATCCTGCGCGCACACGAGCGGACCCCCGCACCGTGGAAGAACGGCGGCGGCATCACCACCGAGGTCCTGGCCCACCCCCAGGGCGCCGGCACCGACGACTTCGTGTGGCGCATCAGCGTCGCCGACGTCGCCGGCAGCGGCCCCTTCTCCGCGTTCGAGGGCATCGACCGCATCATCACCGTCGTCGAGGGTCCGGGCATGGCCCTCACCGTCGACGGCACGGAACACGTCGTGGACACCCGCTACACCCCGCTCGCCTTCTCCGGCGACGCCACCACCGACTGCCGGCTGCTCGACGGCCCCATCGTCGACTTCAACGTGATGGTCCGCCGCACTGACGCCAAGGCCGAGGTCGCCATCGAGCGCCGCTACACCGTGCTCCACCCCGCCCCCGGCACCCGCGTGTTCGCGATCGTCCTGGAGGGCTCCGCGACCCTGTACCGGGACTCGGTCACGCTCGGCCGGCTCGACGCGGTCCTGCTCCAGGACGACGAGGCCCCCGCCGACATCGCGGTCGACGGGGTCCTCGCGGTGGTCGCCCTCACGGACGTCCGCTGAGCCTCACAAGAAGCAGTGCGGGAAAGCCGCGGCCGCCAGGCCGCGGCTCTCGCATGCCGGTCGACCTGGCGGCCTGTTCAGGGGGTGGGCGTCACGCCCAGGTGGTGGCCACGCGGTGCACGAGACGGGCACCGGCCCGCGCCGTGCGCCCGTCCACGTCGAACTCGGGGTTCAGCTCGGCGACATCGACGACCAGGAGCTTGCCGCTGCGCGCGACCCGCGTGCACACCCGCTCGACGACCTCCATCGGCACGCCGTACGCGGCCGGTGCGCTGACCCCGGGGGCCACGGCCGCCGGCAGCACGTCGAGGTCGACCGTCAGATGCACGAGATCGCAGCTCGCGAGGAACGCGTCGACGAACGCGTCCACCCGTGTCGCGTCCAGCACACCGCACTCGGTGTCCGGCAGATACCGCACGCCGAGCGACTGGGCGGTGCGGAACAGTGCCTGCGTGTTGGCGGCCTCACTGATGCCGAGCACCCAGTAGTTCAGGTCCCGGCCGTGCCGCGCCTCGCTCTGCGCCATCTGCAGGAACGGCGTGCCCGAACTGGGCCGCACGTCGTCGCGCAGATCGAAGTGCGCGTCGAGGTTCAGCACCCCGAGCCGCCCGCCGGCCCGCACGGCCCGCGTCTGCTCCAGACCGCTGTACGTGCCGAACGCGACCTCGTGACCGCCGCCGAGGACGACCACCCGGTGACCGCGTTCGACCAGGTGCGCGACGGCGGCGCCGAGGCGCTGCTGGCCCGTCTCCAGAGCGTCGTCCGCCGCGCCGTCGACACGCACGTCACCGGCGTCGAACGCCCGCAGCGGCCGGGGCAGCGTCATCGAGGCGAGGGCCCGCCGCAGGGCCGCCGGGCCCTGCGCGGCGCCCTGGCGCCCCTTGTTGCGGCGCACACCCTCGTCGCACGCGAACCCGACGAACGCGAGGTCACCGGGCTCGGTCAGCTCGGCGTCGAGCTCGACCGCGTGGTGCCACCGGAGGTGCTCGGCGCCGGGCCCGTCGTCCCGGCCAGACCAGGGCCGGGCCGGGACGACGGCGACCGCCGGAGCGGCCTCCGGGTACGTGCTCACGCCGAGTGGCCCTCGGACTCCGTCATCGGGACGCGGACACCGCGCTCCTTGGCGACCGAGGAGGCGTACTCGTAGCCGGCGTCGACGTGGCGGATGACACCCATGCCGGGGTCGTTCGTCAGGACGCGCTCGAGCTTGCGCCCGGCCAGCTCGGTGCCGTCGGCGATGCACACCTGACCGGCGTGGATGGAGCGGCCCATGCCGACGCCGCCGCCGTGGTGGATGGAGACCCAGGAGGCACCCGAGGAGGTGTTCACGAGGGCGTTGAGCAGCGGCCAGTCGGCGATCGCGTCGGAGCCGTCGCGCATCGACTCGGTCTCGCGGTACGGGGAGGCCACCGAACCGGAGTCCAGGTGGTCGCGGCCGATGGCGACCGGGGCGGACAGCTCGCCGGAGGCGACCATCTCGTTGAACTTCAGACCGGCCAGGTGGCGCTCGCCGTAGCCGAGCCAGCAGATGCGCGCGGGCAGACCCTCGAACGCGACCCGCTCGCCCGCCATGTCCAGCCAGCGGTGCAGGTGCTTGTTCTCCGGGAACAGCTCCTTGATCGCCTTGTCCGTCTTGGCGATGTCCTCCGGGTCACCCGAGAGGGCGGCCCAGCGGAACGGGCCGAGGCCCTCCTCGAACAGCGGGCGGATGTGGGCCGGGACGAAGCCGGGGAAGTCGAAGGCGCGGTCGTAGCCGGCCTTGCGGGCCTCGTCGCGGATCGAGTTGCCGTAGTCGAAGACCTCGGCACCCTTGTCCAGGAAGCCGACCATGGCCTCGACGTGCAGCGCCATCGACTTGCGCGCACGCTCCGTGAAGCCCGCCGGGTCCGCCTCGCGCTCCTTGTGCCAGTCGGCGACCGAGACACCCACGGGGAGGTACGCGAGCGGGTCGTGCGCCGAGGTCTGGTCGGTCACGATGTCGATCGGGGCCTCGCGGCGCAGCAGCTCCGGGAAGATCTCCGCGGCGTTGCCGACGACACCGATGGACAGGCCGCGGCGCTCGTCGCGGGCCTGGATCGCGAGCTCCAGCGCGTGGTCCAGGTTGTCGGCCTTGACGTCGAGGTAGCGGGTGCCGATGCGGCGGTCGATGCGCGTCTCGTCGACGTCGACACAGATCGCGACACCGTCGTTCATCGTCACGGCCAGCGGCTGCGCACCACCCATGCCGCCCATACCGGCGGTCAGCGTGATGGTGCCGGCGAGCGTCCCGTCGAACTTCTTCCGGGCCACCGCGCCGAAGGTCTCGTACGTGCCCTGCAGGATGCCCTGCGAACCGATGTAGATCCACGAACCGGCGGTCATCTGGCCGTACATGGTGAGGCCCTCGGCCTCCAGCTTGCGGAACTCCTCCCAGTTGGCCCAGTCGCCCACCAGGTTGGAGTTGGCGAGGAGCACACGGGGAGCCCACTCGTTGGTGCGCATGACACCGACCGGCTTGCCGGACTGGACGAGGAGGGTCTCGTCGTCCTTCAGCGTCTTCAGCGTGCGCACGATCGCGTCGTACGCCTCGTGGTTACGGGCGGCCTTGCCCGTGCCGCCGTAGACGACGAGGTCCTCGGGGTGCTCGGCGACCTCGGGGTCGAGGTTGTTCATGAGCATCCGCAGGGCACCCTCCTGCTGCCACCCCAGGGTGTTCAGCTCGGTGCCGCGGGGGGCCCGGACGACGCCCGGCGCTGCGTGGGAAGGGGTGGTCATGTGTGCTCCTCAAGGGGATCGAGCGGTTGTGCACCCTCATGACATGCGAGCGGCGGGCGCGGAACCAGCGGCGGCGCCCGCATTTCTCGGATCCGAGACGCTTCCCGGGCGAAGGACCTGACGAGGGACCAACGGCCCGTCCGCGCGGAGAACCGCTCCCCTAGGATTCGAGGCAGGCAGGAGCAGGCTGGCGCGCAGGGGGAGCGGATGGCGAGGACGGTGGGCGGCGTGGTCGTGGACCCGGCGGAACTGGCCCGGTGGTACGAGGAGGGCGCGGGCGGATCCGTGCCCGCGTACCAGCGCGTCAAGGAGCTCGTCGAGCGCCAGATCCGGGACGGCCACTGGCGCGAGGACGACGCGCTGCCCTCGGAGAGCCAGTTCGTCGACGCCCTCGGCCTGTCCCGCATGACGGTCAACCGCGCGCTGCGCGAGCTCGCCGCCGACGGCGTCATCCGGCGTGTCATGGGCGTGGGCAGCTTCGTCGCCGAGCGCAAGGCCAGCTCGGCGCTCCTGGAGGTCCACAACATCGCGGACGAGGTCCGCAGCCGCGGACACCGGTACGGGGCCCGCGTGCTGTCCCTGGGCGCGGAGCCGGCCGACGAGCGCACCGCCGCGCACCTCGGGCTCGGCAAGGGCGACCCCGTCTTCCGCTCCCGGGTCGTGCACCTGGAGGACGGCGTGCCGCTCCAGTTGGAGGACCGCTCCGTGAACCCTGCCTTCGCGCCCGGCTACCTGGACCAGGACTTCACGCTGCAGACCCCGTACTCGTTCCTGTCGAAGGTCGCGCCGCTGGGCCGAGGCGAGCACATCGTGGAGGCGGTCCTGGCCTCACCGGAGGAGTGCGCGATCCTCGACGTCGCGCCCGCCGAGCCGTGCCTGCTGATCCAGCGCCGCACCTGGTCGCGCGACGCGCTCGTGAGCATCGCCCGGCTGCTGCACCCGGGCTCCCGGTACCGCCTGGAAGGCGCGTTCGCGACGCACTGAGGCGTCGCCTCAGTGGGCGGGGCCGGCTCCCGCGGCGGGGCCGACGGCCGTCGTCGGCGTGTGTCCCGAGACCGCCGCCGTCAGCCGCGCCGCACCCTGCGCCAGCGCCTCCCGCACCTCCTCGGTGTCGTGCCGGCCGTGATGGCGGCGCCAGGTCGTGCTGATCGCGGCGACCGGCCGCTCGTTGTGGTCGAACGAGGCCACCCCCATCGAGCAGAAGCCCTGCGACACCATCTCGACCTCCTGCGACCAGCCCCGCTCCCGCTCCCGGGCCAGCTCACCGGTCAGTTCCGGCAGCGAACGCGGGCCCCGGCCGGTGCGGGTGGTCAGATCGCCGGGGCGGGAGAACAGCGCCCGGAGCTGTGCCTCCGAGGTGTGGGCGAGGATGGCCCGACCGTTGGCCGTCAGATGGGCCGGCAGCCGCACGCCGACATCCGTCACAAGTGCGATGTCGATGTCCCCGGCGCGGGCCGGCGGACGCTCCTTGAGGAGGTAGACCGTCTCCGCTCCGTGCAGGATGCCGAGGTGGACGGTCTGGCCCAGCCGGCTCGCGACCGTGCGCAGGATCGGCCGGGCGAGGCGCTCCAGCGGCTCGTGGCGCAGATACGCCGAGCCGACCTCGAAGGAGGCCACACCGAGCCCGTAGGCCTGCTCCGACGGCACGTACGTGACGAAGCCGCGGTCCGCGAGGACGGTGAGGATGTGGTACGCCGACGAGCGGGGAATTTCCAGGTCACGGGCGAGGGTCGCCGCCTGCACCAGGCCGGGGCGACCGGCAAGGTATACCAGAATGTCGAGAGCCCGCCCCACGGCGGGGGAGGCGCTGGAGGATGGGCGGGGCGGTGACTTGTGCTCATTCCGCTCATTCATCGGACCACCTCTTGACGCGCCTGTATAGACAGGAATATACAAGCTGACGTTCGCTGTCGGGAGCTCGGAAAACAGGTCGATGCCGCAGGCATCTCACCCCCCCCACATGTTCCTCCGGCACGTCCTCCGGCCCCCACCCCCAGAGGGAGACATTCGTTTGCGTACCGAAAAAGCCGGCCTGAGCCGCGGGCTCAACTCACGGCACATCCGCTTCATCGCCCTCGGCTCGGCGATCGGCACCGGCCTGTTCTACGGCTCGTCGGCATCGATCGAGACCGGTGGCCCCGCCGTCCTGCTCGCCTACCTGATCGGCGGCGCGGCCGTCTTCCTCGTGCTCAGGTCGCTCGGCGAGATGGCGGTCGCCAACCCCAGCGCCGGCTCCTTCGGTGAGTACGCGAGCCGTCACCTCGGACCGCTCGCCGGCTTCCTCACCGGCTGGACGTACGCCTTCGAGATGGTCATCGTGGCCGTGGCCGACGTCACCGCCATCGGTGTGTACATGGGCTTCTGGTTCCCCGACGTGCCCCGCTGGATCTGGGTGCTGGCCGCCGTCCTCATCGTCGGCGCCCTGAACCTCGTCAGCGTCAAGGTCTTCGGCGAGCTGGAGTTCTGGCTCTCCCTCGTGAAGATCGTGGCCATCGTCTCCATGATCATCGTCGGCATCGTGGTCATCGCCTTCAGCCTCGGCACCGGCCACGTCCACGTCGGCATCGACAACCTCTGGAACAACGGCGGGTTCTTCGCCGGCGGCATCGACGGCTGGGTCCTCTCCTTCGCCATCGTCATGTTCGCGTTCGGCGGCACCGAGATCATCGGCGTCACCGCCGGCGAGGCGGAGTCCCCGGAGAAGACCATCCCGGGCGCGGTGAACTCCATCCCGCTGCGCATCATCCTGTTCTACGTCCTGACCCTCGCCGTGATCATGTCGATCACCCCGTGGCAGCAGATCAGCGACTCCGGCAGCCCGTTCGTGCAGATCTTCGCGGGTGTCGGCCTCAAGTCCGCGGCCGCGGTCCTGAACGTCGTGGTCCTCACCGCCGCGCTCTCCGCCATCAACAGCGACATCTTCGCCGCGGGCCGCACCATGTTCGGCCTCGCCGAGCGCGGCCACGGCCCCGCCGTGATGCGCCGCACGACCCCCAACGGCGTGCCGTGGGTGACCACGCTCGTCATGATCGGCGCTCTGCTCTTCGGCGTCGTGATGAACGCGGTCGTCCCCGGCGAGATCTTCCTGATCATCGCCTCCATCGCCACGTTCGCGACGGTCTTCGTCTGGCTGATGATCATGCTCACCCACGTCAAGGCCCGCCGCGCGATGTCTCCGGAGGAGACCGCCGCCCTCAAGTTCCCGGCGCCGTTCTGGCCCTACGGCCAGATCATCACCCTGGTGTTCATGACCGCGGTGCTGGTCCTCCTCGGGTTCGCGGAGGACACCCGCGTGGCGCTCGAGGTCGGCGTGGTCTGGCTGGCCCTGCTCACCGTGGTCTACCTCCTGTCCGTCCGCCGCAAGGGGGGCGCCGACCCGCAGTCGGTGCCGGCCGCGCAGGACGACACCACCGCCGTGGACACGGCGCAGGAGGAGCGGGCCGAGGTCTCCGGCTGAGCCCTTCCGACCCTGTGAAGCGGGCACCCTCCACCGAGGAGGGTGCCCGCTTCGCGCGTACGGTCTCGCGCGGACCGGCAGGTGCGTCCGCGCTCAGGAGCCCTGGCGCGAACCGGGCGTGTGCCCGAACGTCCGGCGGAACACGGCGATGAACGTGCTCGCCGACGACCATCCGCACCGGTGCGCGACCGCCGTGACGGACAGGCCGTCCGCGAGCAGCACCAGCGCGTGGTGCAGCCGGATCTGGGTGCGCCACTGAGGGAAGGTCAGCCCGAGATCGGCACGGAGCAGCCGCGAGAGCGTCCGTGCGCTCGCCCCGACCTGCCGCCCCAGCTCCTCCAGGGACCGCGCGTCACCGGGGTCCGCGCGCAGGAGGGCGTACACCGCGCACAGCAGGGGAGCGGACGGCGCGTGCAGATGCAGCGGCCTCTCGGGCGCGACCCTCAACTCGTCGAGCAGGACGGCCCGCAGACGCGTCCGCCGCGCGCTGTCGTCCTCGGGGTCACGCGTGTACGCCACGATCAGCTCCCGCAGCAGCGGGCTGACGTCGAGCACCGTCGGCTTCGTCAGCGCGAGCGGGTTCTGCGCGGCGGGCAGCCCCACGAGGTGCAGTTCGAGTTCGCCGTGCGCCTGGTGCCGGTGCACCGTCCCGGCCGGGATCCAGATGGCGCGGGTCGCGGGCGTCACCCATGAACCGGCGTCCGTCGTCACCGCGATGGTGCCGTGCCCCGCGTAGACGATCTGGTGGTCGTCGTGGCGATGGGCGTCGATCTCCCCGCCGGACGCCAGCCACCGCGTGCTGGTGGGCGCGACGCTCGTGTGCCGGACGGCGGCCTGCGCCCGCGCGGCGCCTTCGTGGCGGATGTTCTGCATCACCTGTCACTTTATCGAAAGCGCGACACCACGCCCTCTTCGCAGGATGAGGACGTGCGAAGGAACACCTCGATCCTGCTGCTCTCCGTGGGCCACGCCTGCGTCGACATCTACCAGGGCGCCGTGGCGTCCCTCATCCCGTTCTTCGTGGCCGAACGTGCCTACACGTACGCCGTCGCCTCCGGTCTCGTCCTCGCCGCGTCGCTTCTGTCGTCCGTGGCCCAGCCCGTGTTCGGCATGCTCACCGACCGGTGGGCGATGCCCTGGCTGCTGCCGGCCGGCACGCTCCTCGGCGGCGCCGGGATCGCCCTCAGCGGCGTGACCGGTTCGTACGCGCTCACGCTCGTCTTCGTCGCGGTCTCCGGGGTCGGCGTCGCCGCCTATCACCCCGAATCCGCCCGCGTGGCCCGGCTGGCGAGCCGGGGCAGCCACCGCGCCATGAGCTGGTTCTCGCTGGGCGGCAACATCGGCTTCGCCCTGGCACCCGTCATGGTGTCCGTCGTCATCGGCCACGGCTCACTGCGCTGGACCCCGTTCCTGGCCCTGCCCGCACTCGCCGGCGCGGCCCTCGCCGCGCCCGTGCTGCGCCTGCTGGCCCGGCGTCAGGCCGGCGCACCCGCGTCCGCTCCGGCACCGGACGGCTCGGACGACGTGCGGTCCTTCCTGAAACTCTCGCTGGCCGTCGTCTTCCGCTCGGTCGTCTTCATCGGCCTGAGCACCTTCGTCGCCCTGTACACCCGGCAGCGCATGCACGGCAGTTCGGCCGCGGGCACCGCCGCGCTGTTCCTCCTGTTCGCGGGCGGCGCCGTCGGCTCGCTCCTGGGCGGCTCCCTGGCCCACCGGTACGACCGCGTCCGCGTGTGCCGCTGGTCCTACCTGCTCACCGTGGCCGCCGTGGCCGGGCTGCTCTACGTGCCGGGACCCGCCCTGTACGTGTTCGTGGCCCTGACCTCGGCCGGGCTCTACGTCCCCTTCTCGCTCCAGGTCACCCTGGGCCAGGACTACCTGCCCTCCCGCGTCGGCACGGCCAGCGGCGTCACGCTCGGACTCACCGTCAGCATCGGCGGCCTCATCAGCCCGCTGCTCGGCCGCCTCGCCGACACGCTCACGCTGCAGACCGCCCTGACCCCGCTTATCGCCATGCCCGCCCTGAGCTGGCTCTTCTTCCGCACCCTGCCCGAGCCCCCGCCCCCGGGGGCGGGGGCTCCTGACGGTCCGTCGCCCCGCGGCCCCGCGCGCGGTCTCGGCGCGAGGAAAACGGAAGATCTCCCTCCTGTTGTGGCGTCCGAGAGGGGTGTGGTGCAGTGGACGGACGGCGGGGGAGTGCGGGGCACGGAGGGGATTCCGCACTCCGCCCCCACCGGCACGCACGCGGGACACGAGTGACCGTGCGTCAGCGCGTCCCGGGCGCGGGACGCGCGCACACCGAGTCGGGCGGTGAGCGGGGCAGGCCCGGACATCAGGGCAGGATCGAGTCCACATAGCCGCCGTCCACCCGCAGTGCACCGCCCGTCGTCGCCGAGGCCTGGTCCGAGGCGAGATAGACCACCATGTTCGCGATCTCCTCGGGCTCGATCAGACGCTGGATCAGCGACTGCGGACGGTACTCGCGCATGAAGACCCGCTGTGCCTCGTCCCACGGCAGGTCCCGGTCCACGAGCCCGTACACGAAGTCCTCGACCCCGCCCGTGTGGGTCGGCCCGGCGATGACCGAGTTGACGGTGACTCCGGTGCCCGCGGCCTGCTTGGCGAAGCCCCGGGTCACCGCGAGCAGCGCCGTCTTGGACATGCCGTAGTGGATCATCTCGGCGGGGATCACCACGGCGGAGTCGCTCGCGATGTTCTGGATCCGGCCCCAGCCGCGCCCGCTCATCCCCGGCAGGTACTGGCGGACGAGCCGCACGGCGGCCAGCACGTTCACCTCGAAGTAGCGGCGCCACTCGTCGTCGCTGATCTCCAGCGGGTCCGCCGAGTCGAAGATGCCCAGGTTGTTGACCAGCACGTCCACGCGCGGCAGCGCCTCGGCGGCCCGCCGCGCGCCCTCCTCCGTGGTGACGTCGGCCACGACCGGAACGAACTCCGCGCCCGGCGCGTCCTCGCGGAGCCGCCCGATCGCCTCCTCGACCCGGTCCCTGGACCGCCCGTTGATGCCCACGGTGGCACTGGCCCGGGCCAGCCCGGTGGCGATGGCGGCACCGATGCCCTGGGTCGAACCGGTGACCAGCGCGGTACGTCCCGACAGGTCGATCTGCATGGGGCCAGCTCCTTGCGGCGTGGGGCATGTCCTCACCCAGCCTGCCCGGACCGGCCCGGGGCGCAACTCCGCCCGCTCAGCCGGTCGCGTCAGTCGCGCTAGGGCATGGGTTCACGCGCCGCGTACTGAGGCGCGGACACGAGTGACGGTCGCCGCGTCGACATCCGCAGGTTGTGGCGCGAGCGCGTGCCGGAGGTGGGTGAAGGCTGCCACGTGGTCGGCGAAGAACATGACACCGCCGCGACTGACGAGGACATCGAACTCGCCGTCGGGGAACGGATGCACGTGCGCGTCGCCCTGTGCTCAGCGGCGCCCGCCGCACTCCCACGGGTGCACCTCGACCTGCGCCCAGGGGCCCGCGCCGAGCACGCCCCGGGCGGCCTCCGCGTCCGGGGCCCGTACGAGCGCGGCCGTCCCCAGCCATGTCTCCCCGTCGTCGGACAGGAGCGGGCCGAACGCCAGCAGCTCCTCGCGCTCGGCGGGCACCGCGTACCGGGCACCCGCCTCCGGGCCGAGCCCGAGCACCAGATACCGGTCCTCGCCGGTGAGCCCGCCCGCGAAGTCCCACATGGTGCGCCCCAGCTCGTTCCGCCACCGGCGCACCATCACGTCCCGGTACGCCCCGGCCTGGTAGCAGGGCTCCTCGCACGCGAAGGCCCACGCCGCGGCCGGATCCGGCAGCTCGACGACGTGCACGCTTCCCCTGAGCGACTCGCCGTCCGGCTCGAACACCGGGCCGCGCGCGATCAGTTCGGCCGCGAACCCGTCCATGTACGACCAGTGGTCCTCCAGCAGCGCCTGACGCAGCGCGAGCGAGCCGACCCGGTCCCGGTGATAAACGAAGAACTCCATGTCCGCAGACCTTTCCCTACGGGGCCGCGGTCCTCAACCGGCTTTAGCCCGGCGGGGCCCGGCTACACCCCGCCGGTCGCCGTCGTCACCCCGAGCCGCTCGCCGAGGAAGGCGATGATCTCGTCCCGGGCCCGCCGCGTGGGATGTCCCTCCTCGTCGACGAGATGCGCGGTGACGACACTGTGCGCGCAGCCGACGACGTCCCGGAAGAACGGCGGCGGGGCGGGATTCGCGTCCGCGTCGTCGAGCACCCGCCCGTCGAACGCGTCGCCGAGGAGCGCGCGGTACGCGGCGAACCGCTGACCCGTGCACCAGGTGTCGTTCGCGAAGCGGTAGGCGAGCACCTTCAGCCGGTCCCGTCCCACCCGTTCGGCCACCGCCGCCGCGTCCTCGGCGCTCAGCTCCAGGCCGCCCGGGTCGTCGAGGGGGAGCGACGGATGATTGACGACCGGCGCCACCACCACGGGTTCCAGCGCCATCGTCAGGGCGAAGTTCCCGGTGAAGCACAGGCCGATCGCCCCGACCCCGGGCCCGCCCCGCTCCGTGTGCGCCTGCCGCGCCAGCCCCCGCAGCCAGCCGGTCACCGGACTGGTCCCGCCCCCGGCGAACGCCCGGAACTCGGCGCTGACACACGCCCGCCGCACGACGGTCTCCCTGGCCTCCGCCAGCGGATACGCGCCGTCGACCCCGAACAGCGACGGCAGATACACCGAGAACCCGGCCTCCCGAAGCCACCGCGCGAAGCGCGCCACGTCGGGACTGATGCCCGGCATCTCCGGCATCAGCACGACGGCCGGGCCCGCCCCGGTCACGTACACGGTCTTCTCCACGCCGTCCACGCCGACGACCCGCTGCTCGAAGTCGTCCAGGGGGTCGCGCAGTTCGCGTTCCTGCCTGCCTGTTCCGTCTGTCATGCGGTGATCGTGCGCGATCAGGAACACCCCCGGACAGCGGCGACATCGCCAGGCAACCGGCTAATATCGCCAGCCGTTCCGTTCCCCCGCTCCGCCCAGTCCTTGTCCGAACGATCCGATCGGGAGGCGCCCGTGAACCCCAGCCAGCTGCGCGTCGGCGTGCTCGCCTACCCGGGCTGTTTCGCGTCCGAGGTGTACGGCGTCCCCGACCTGCTGACCATGGCGGGCCATGTCGCGGCGAGGACGCGCGAGACGACGCCGGCCGCCTACGAGGTGACCGTGCTCTCGCCGAGGCGCCGCGTCCGCGCCTCCGGCGGCTGGTCCCTCGACGTAGCCGCGATGCGCCCGGTCGACGTCCTCGTGGTCCCCGGCTTCGAACTGTCGCCCGCCCTCGACCTCGATGCGACGCTCGCCGGACTCGCCCCGGAGCTGGACGCCCTTCGCGCGCACGCCGCCGAGGGCACGGCGCTCGTTTCCGTGTGCGTCGGCGCCTTCCTCCTTGCCGAGGCCGGACTGCTCGCCGGCCGCGAGGCCACCACCTCATGGCTGTTCGCGGACCGCCTCGCGCGCCGCCACCCCGACACCCACCTGTCTCCCGACCGGCTCGTCGTGACCGACCGGGGCATCACGACGACGGCCGCGTTCAGCGCCATGTACGACTTCGCGCTGCAGTTCATCCGCGCACACGACGGCCCCGCCGTCGCCCGCAGCACCGCCCGCGTCGCACTGGTCGACGACGCCCGTTCAACCCAGGCCCCGTACGTCGACACCGCCCTCGTCCCCACCACCGGCCGCACGTTCTCCCTGGACGTCAAACGCTGGCTCGACCAGCACCTCGACGCCCGCTACGACCTGCCCGCGCTCGCTCGCACCTTCCACGTCAGCACCCGCACGCTGCTCCGCCGCTTCGGCGACGAGACGGGACACACCCCGCTCGCCCATCTGCAGGCGGCCCGGGTCCGCCGGGCCGGACACCTGCTGGAGACGACCGACAGGACGGTGGCGAGGATCGCCGCCGATGTCGGTTACCGCGACGTCGGCGCCTTCAGCGGTCTGTTCGTCCGGCACACGGGGCAGCGGCCGGGGGAGTACCGCGCCAAGTTCCGGCGCGGGGCCGGGGCCGACCGCCCTGTGCCGCCCGCCCGTTCCTGAAGTGGCCGGTGTGCCCGGCCCGTCAGGCGGCGTCCTGCCCGACCAGCATGTACATCACCGAACGCTGCTGCTTGTGCCGTTGGATACGGCCCTTGGCCACCAGCGCCTCCAACGTGTTCCGCACGACCTGCGGCGTCGGGGTCCGGTCAGGGTGTTTCTCCAGCAACTCCTCACGGAGTTCCTTCGCGAGACGCGGCTCCTCGTACCGCCCGAGCAGTTCCGCGAGGAGGTCACCGAGCAGGGGCCGGGTGCTCTGCTTCGCCCCGGAGTCCGCCGTGCCGCCGGACTTCGTTCCCGCAGCGGCGGAGGGCTTGGCGGGCTTGGTCGCCTTGACGGACCGCGCGCTCTTGGCGGCCTTCCGGGGAGCGGGCTTCGGGGCGGCCTTCCTGGGGGGCTTCACAGCCGGTTTCACAGCCGGTTTCGCGGGATGCTTCGCGGTCGGCTTCGAGGCGGTGCGCGCCGGAGCGGGGTGCGCGGCGGGAGAGGTGTCCGTCTCCTCCTGAGCCTGCTCCGTCTGCCCCGCAGGCTCGGACGACGAGGACGACGACGCCGTCACTGGGTCTTCGAACCGCTCGGTGATGCTCAGGATGTCGGTGAGGAGAGACTCCTCCTGCTTCAACATCTTGATCTTGTCGGTGAGTTCCCGCTGCTGGCGCCGGTTCTCCGCCAGATCCGACGCGGCTTGCTCGACGTACCGGGACCGGAGCGTCTCGGCTGGTGTACTGGCCATTTCCGGCTCGCTCTCCGTTGTGCCGACGGATGGCACGCATCGTACAACCGGGATGTATGCCGCATCCCCCGAACGGGAAGTTGCGTACGGCCCGACGTGCGGGAAGGCCAGGGGCGTTGCACACGTGTCCCGTCACTGACCAACAACCGCGTGAAGGCAGCCAACTACCGCGCCCGCAAAAACGGGAGCCCGGCCCGCCCCGGGCTCCCCACGGTCACGGGCTCAGCTCTTGAGCGCGTAGAAGCGCATCGGCGAGTTCGGCTCGAAGCCGATGCGGGGGTACATCGGAGCGCCCGCCACGGTCGCGTGCAGCGTCGCCCGGGTCAGGCCTGTCAGCCGCGCGCCCTCGTGCAGCGCCTTGCGGGTGACGGCCTCGCCGTATCCCCGGCGCTCCCAGGCCGGTTCCGTGGCGACCAGCACGACGAACAGCCGGCCCGCCGCCTCGACGGACGCGGCACACGTCACCGGCTCACCGTCCCGGAGCCCCAGATACGCGTACACCTCCTCGTGCCACAGCCGGGACCCCGCGAGCCCGTCCCGGCCGTCCTCCAACGGGAACCCGTACGCCCGCGAGTTGATGTCCGCGAACGCCCGCAGCTGCTCCTCGGTCGCCACACGTACGAAGGTCAGGTCCGGGTGGACGGGATCGGGAACCGGCAGGAAACTGCCGGCCATACCCGTGCCCGGGAAGGCGTGCTCCAGGCCCATCTGCGCCGCCGCGGCGTCGAGTTCGGCCCGGGCGTCATCCTGGAGGAGGTCGTCGAAGACCCACAGGAAGCCCGGGTGCCGCTTCGACCGCATGATGCCGGCCGCCTCGGCGAGCCGCCGCCGCATCAGGCCGGTGTCGAGGCCAGCCTCGGTGAACGTCAGACAGTTCCAGAACGCGAACCGGCAGTCGGCCCAGCGCACGGCGATCCCCGGCAGATCGCGCACGTCCGCGCCCGGGTCCCGGTCGAGGACCAGGGCGCGCCAGCCCACCGTCAGCTGCTCCACCGATTCGATCGCGTCCGCGAGCTCGTGCATCAGAACCCCTCAGGTCGTAGGGCGGGAAGGTCGTCGCCCGCCTCGATGAACGACGCCGACAGCGACAAGGTGCCCCGTCCGGGTTCACTCGATGGGTGGGCGAGCAACTTTCCGACCCGCGCACGCGCGCACTCGAGCACCCGCACACCTCGGCCTCCGACCACCCGACACGGCATCACCGTCCTGACCGGTCACCCCGTCCGCGTCAGCGCCCAGCGTTCGTGGTCGTGCCACTCGCCGTTGATCCGCTGGAACGCGGGCGAGAACCCCTCACGGCGGAATCCCAGCCGCCGCACGAGACGGAGGGAAGCCTCGTTGTCCGGCTGGATGTTGGCCTCCAGGCGGTGCAGGTCCAGATGCTCGAACGCGTACCGGACGACGAGCCGCAGCCCGTCCGTCATGTAGCCCCGGCCCGTCGTCGACGCGTACGCCGTGTACCCGAGGGTCCCGCACTGCAGGCCGCCCCGGACGATGTTGTTGATGTTGACGGTGCCGACGATCGCGCCGGTGTCCCTCCGGCAGATCGCGTACCCCTCGCGGGACGGCTGAGCGATCTGCTCGATGTACGCGGCGAACTCGGCCTCCGTACGCTCGCTCACACCCAGCCAGCGGCGCATCATCGCGGAGCTCTCCCGGGCCAGCGCCGCCAACTCGGCGTGGTCCGCGAGGCGAAGCGTGCGCACGGCCACCCGAGGGCCGTGGACGAGATAGGCGGTGGCGGAGAGATCAGACATCCGGCGATCCTAGAGCGTGTGTCGAACGTCCCGCCCGCCCCCGCGGGGGACCGGGCCCCGTCCCCCTACGGCACGTTCCAACCGCCGATGCACGGCTGGCCGTCCTCCGAGGACAGGAAGCTGAGGGTGCCCGGGTGCGGGTGGCCGAGGAGTCGGCTCGCGGACGGGTCGAGGCCCAGCCAGCGCACGGTGAGCACGCGCGCGAGATGGCCGTGCGCGACGACCGCGACATCGCCCTCGCTCAGCAGGGGGCGGATGCGCTCGAGCACCGCGTCCGTGCGCGCGGCGACCTCGTCGAGCCGCTCGCCGGGGTGTGCGGCGTCGCCGGGGACGACTCCGTCCCGCCACAGGTCCCAGTCCGGCCGGGACGCCCTGATCTGCTCGGCGGTCAGGCCCTCGTAGCCGCCGTAGTCCCACTCCAGCAGGTCCGGGTCGGGCTTCGCGTCCGTCAGGCCGGCCAGTTCGGCCGTGCGCAGAGCGCGGCTCAAGGGGCTGCTGAACACGGCCGTGAGACGCCGGCCCGCCAGCCTCGGCGCGAGCGACCTGGCAGCCGCCTCGCCGGCCTCCGTCAGGGGTACGTCGGTCCGGCCGGCGTGCTGACCCGACAGGCTCCACTCGGTCTGGCCGTGCCGGATCACGATGAGTTCACCCATGGGCGCGCACGCTAGCCGACCTCGCCGCGCCCGTTCCACGGCATTAAATTTTGCCGTCCTTTTTCTGATTCGCGCACAACCTCTTTCCGTTCGATAAGCGGCGGTAAGCGATATCGCGGCACATCGAGAAAATTCCGAAACAAGAGAGGTGTTACTGGAACTGGCCTCCCCTATTGGACATCTTTGCCTGTGACCGAAAGGCCGGGGCGGACTCATCGCCCGGGCGGAACACCTGCACGCCATACGGGGAAGGCACTTCCGATGCACAAGAACCTCCGCGCCCGACTGCTCGTCGCCGGCTCGCTCACCGCGGCTCTGGGCCTGGCCGCCGTCACGCCCGCACTCGCCGGCCCGGCCCCCGCCCCCACGACCCGATACGCGTCCACGGCCGCGCCGACACCCGTCCAGGGCGACCCGAGGAACGTGACCGACCGCGTGGCCGACTTCTACGGTGCCTACATCGACGCCGTGTGGAGCACCGACGACCCCGCCGCGGGCGCCCAGGCCAAGGCCCTGCGGAAGTTCTACCTCTCGACCGCCGAGCAGAAGAAGGTCGCCGGCTACGAGGCCCGCGAGCACGCCGACGGCATCCTCTTCGCGCAGAACGTGCCGGTGAAGTGGTCGGTCGCGTACACGGGGTCGGGCGCCGGGCACGCCACCGCGCTCGTCACCCTCACCTGGAGCGACGGCAAGCACCCCGAGATCACCAGGATCAAGGTGCAGACGGACCTGCGGACCAGGAAGATCACGGACCTGAGGCCCGCCTAGCGATCCCGGGGCGCTGTCCGGCGGCCCCGTGACGGGCCGTCCGACGACCCCGCGGCGGGCCCCGCCGGGGCCCGCACTATCTTGGGTCGGATGTACCCACAGCAGCCGCAAGGCGCCCCCGCCCAGGCACCGCACCCCGCAGCACCCCCGGCCCCGCGAGGCCGCACGACCGCCGTCGTCGTCGCCTTGCTGGCGGGGCTCGTGCTCGGTGGCGGGGGAGTCGCGGCGGCGTGGGCGCTCAGCGGGGACAGCGACGCCACCACTGCGGGGACGGCCCCGGCCGACGACGCCCGCGCCGCCTGCCGGGCACTCGACGGCTTCGACGAGAAGAAGTACGGCACGAAGGGCGCGGAGGGCGACATCGCCCTGAACCGCTACAGCGCGGCGGGCACCCTGTCCGCAGCCGCCGCCGCGGGCGACGCCGCATACCGCCCGCTCGCCGAGGCCATGCGCCGCGCACAGAACCGCCAGGCCCGCGTCTTCGCGTTCGACGCGACGGTCAAGAAGGACCTGGCGAAGGCGCGCGACATCTGCGCGGACCTGTAGCCGCCGGACCCGCACGCCGTCGCCCGAATGGAGCGGGCGGCGTGCGGACCGTCAGGGCGGCAGGCAGGCTTCCAGGAACCCGGGCGCCGGACGACGCCGGGCCGGGAACGCCAGCAGCCTGAGAAGGAATGGACGGCCGATGACCCTCGAATCGACCTCTGCACCGTCGTCGCCCGCGATTCGCTTCTGGCCCGTCGAGGACCTGGACCAGCTCACCCCCGACCCGTTCCTCGACGAGGTCCTGCGCGACGAGCCCGTCACCCGGATCCGACTGCCCTACGGCTCCGGGCACGCCTGGCTCGTCACCCGCTACGAGGACGTCCGCTTCGTGACCTCCGACCCGCGCTTCTCACGGGAACAGGTCGTCGGCCGGCCCGTCACCACGATGGCCCCCACACCCGTCGCGTCGCACACCGCCGGCCTCCAGTACATCGACGCGCCCCGCCACACCCACCTGCGCCGTGTCGTGGCCCGCGCCTTCACCGCGCGCAGCATGGAACGCCTGCGGCCGATGACGGAACGCATCGCGAACCAGCTGCTCGACGCCATGGAGGAGGCGGGACCGCCCGCCGACCTGATGGAGGGGCTGCACACCCCGCTCCCCATCGCCGTCGTGTGCTGGTTCCTGGGCGTCGACGAGGGCGACTGGCGCGCCTGGGCGGGCCACTCCGAGGCCCTGCTGTCCAAGGCGGACGCCAAGGAGCGCAACCAGGCGGCCCGCGCGGCCACCCGCGACCGGGTCGTGGACCTGCTGCGCCGGCGCCGCGACGAACCCCGCGAGGACCTCGCCGGAGTCCTCGCCGAAGCGACCGCATCGGGGGAGATCACCGACGACGAGGCGATCTCCCTGGCCATGGCCGTCTACGTCAGCGGCGGTCACGCCGTTCGCAACAACAGCGGCTCGATGATGTACGCCCTGCTCACTCACCCCGCCCAGCTCGAACGCCTGCGCCGTGAACCGGAGTTGGTGCCCAAGGCGGTGGAGGAGCTCTACCGCTACGTCCCGCACCGCAACGGCGTCGGCATCCCGCGCATCGCCCTGGAGGACGTCGAACTCGGCGGCCACCTCATCAAGGAGGGCGACGTCGTCTACAACGCCTACGTCGCCGCCAACCGCGACCCCGAGGTCTTCCCGCTCCCCGACGAGCTGGACTTCGACCGCCCCGGCCCCGGACACCTGGCCTTCGGCAACGGCCCGCACTTCTGTCTCGCCGCGCTCATGGCCCGTATGGAGGCCGACGTCATGATCACGACGGTGCTGCGCCGGTTCCCGGACCTGCGTCTGGCCGTCGCGCCCGATGAGGTCGAGTTCCAGCGCGAGGGTCTCATCCGCGGACCGCGCACCCTGCCGGTCCGCTGGTGACCTCTGGTCCTTGACCCCCTGGCCCGGGCCGGTCGATGGTGGGAGCATCCAGAGGCTCTGATCCGATGCTCCCGACCCGGCCAGGAGGCACCGATGGACGTGACGCTGCGCGCCGTGCACGACTCCGATCTGCCCGTCTTCTTCGTGCAGATGAACGACCCCGAAGGCATCCGGCAGGCCGCCTTCACGGCCAAGGACCCGACGGACAGCCCCGCCTTCCACTCTCACTGGGACCGCAACCGCCGGGATCCGTCGGTCGTCATGCGCACCGTCGAAGGCCCCGGCGGCGAGATCCTCGGCCACGTCGCCGTGTTCGGCCCGCCGGAGGACCGCGAGGTCACCTACTGGATCGGCCGGCAGTACTGGGGGAGAGGCGTCGCGACCGCCGCCCTGCGCGCGCTGATCGCCCTCGCCCCCGAACGTCCCCTCCACGCCCGCGCGGCGGCCGACAACACCGGCTCCGTCCGGGTCCTGGAGAAGTGCGGCTTCGAACGCACCGGCACTGACCGGGGCTTCGCCCACGGTCGCGGCGAGGAGATCGACGAGACCCTCTTCACCCTGTTCGCCTGACGCGGCGCGGCCCCGTCACCGCCGCGGGTCGATCAGGACCTTCCCCGCGCACCGGGACGCCGCCCCCTCGGCGCGCTCCGACGCGAAGTACGCGGCCAGTTCACCGAGCCCGACCCGCGGACCGATCCCCGTACGAAGCCGTCCGCGGCGCAGATGGGCGAAGACCGGCGCGAACAGCTCCGGCAGCTGCCGCGCCGGCGCCCGGTGCACGACGTCGCGCAGACGGAACATCTCCACGCGCGCGCCGTCGCCGGAGAAGCACGCCGCCGGGAGCGGCGCCTTCGACAGCAGCCCGTAGTGCACGAACGTCCCCCGCCGCGCCGTCAGCGCGTGCACGGCGCCGCCCACACCGCCGCCGACGCAGTCGAACGCGACCTCGGCGCCCCGTGGGCCGAGCGCCTCCCGGAGGCGTTCGCGCCACTTCGGATCGCTCGTGGCGATCACGTCCCGCCACAGCGAAGGGTCGGCCACGGCCCGCCCCGGCGTTCCCCGCACGATCCCGACCGGCGCGACACCGCGCTCCGCGAGCAGCTCGGCGAGATGCCCGCCGATCGCCGACGTGGCGGCGGTGACGACCGCGCCGCGCGTGCCCGGCGGGCAGAAGCGCTCGACCATCAGCGACGCCGTCAGCGGATTGACGTACGCGAAGCAGGCCACCTCGTCGGGCAGCTCGTCCGGCACCGGGACACACCACGCGCGGTCGACCCGCTTGAACTCCTGCCAGCTCCCCGCCGACCCGAGCGGCAGCACCCGCCGCCCCACCATCGAGCCCGGCACACCCGCACCCACGGAGTCGATCACCCCGACCCCTTCGAACCCCGGCACCATCGGGAACGTCGTACGCGATCCGTACGCCCCGGAGATCGTCACCAGATCCGACGGATTGACGGTCGCCGCGAGCATCCTTACGACGACCTCGCCCGCGCCGGGAAGCCCGGGCCCGGCGACCTCCCGGACCGCCACGACATCGGCCGGCGCACCGGCCGACCCGGCAACGGCAGCGCGCACCCTCACCCTTTCCCTCACCTGCGCCCACAGACCAGAACACCTCATCCTACGAGCGCACCCACGGACCCCGGCCCGAGCGCCCCGGCAGGCGGGCCCGAGCCGCAGCGGTCCCGGAAGACGCCGTTTCCCGGACGCGCCGGGCGACCGTCGGCTAGAATCGCCGGGTGCTCATCGTGATGTTCATCTGACGGCCCTGAGTTCCTCCCGCTCAGGTTCCGGTCCGCCCAGGGTGCGATGCGCGCTTCCCTCCCGGGCCCCTCGTCCGTCAGATCCGCCGACCGGTCACGGCACCCCCACCGGTCGCACATCCCTGGAGCCCCTCTCGTGCTCACCGTGCTTCTCCTCCCCGGCGCCCTGCGCGCCTTCCTGCCCGCGCTCCTCGCCCGCTCCGCGCTGGCGATGGGCGGCCTCGCCCTCCTCCTCACGGTGCAGGACCGGACGGGCTCGTACGCCCAGGCCGGCCTCGCCACCGCGGTGTTCGGCACGGCCAACGTCGTCGCCGCCCCCTGGCGCGCCCGCTCTGTCGACCGGTTCGGCCAGCGCCGCGCCCTCACCGCTCTGGCGGCGGGGCACGCCGCGGGCTTCGCCGGACTCGCACTCCTCACCCACGCCGAGGGCGTCGCGGGCACCTGGTACCTCGTCCTCAGCCTGGCGATCGGCCTGACCGCGCCACCGCTGGGAGCGGCGATGCGCAGGATCTGGGCCTCGCTCACCGAGCCCGGGGACCAGCGCACCAAGGCGTTCAGCATCGACGCGGTGTGCGAGGAGCTCCTCTTCGTGGCGGGCCCCGTCGTGATCACCGCCGTCATCACGGCCGTCTCGCCCGCCGCCGGCCTCTGGGTGACCGCCGGCGCGGTCCTGCTCGGCACCACCGCGATGACCTCGAGCCCCTCCTCCAAGGCGCTGCGCGGTGACCGGACCACCGCCACGCGCGGCGAGCGCCCGCTGCGGCAGCCGGGCTTCGCACGGATCCTGCTCGCGCTCCTCGGGGTGGGCGCCGTCCTCGGTGTCGCCGAGATCGCCGCACCGGCCGTCGCCGCGCGGCACGGCGCGGTCGAGGCCTCGGGCTGGCTCCTCGCGGCGTTCGCGGGCGGCAGCGCGATCGGCGGCCTGGTCTACGGGCAGCTGAAACTCAAGGCGGGCATCGGGGCGCGGCTGTTCGCGCTGTGCGTGAGCATGGGCGTCGCCGCCGTGATCGTGTCGCGGCTCGACACCCTGGTGCTCTTCGCGGCGGGACTGGCGCTCGTCGGCCTCTGCCTCGCCCCGTCCCTCATCACCGGCTACCTCGTCGCGGACACGGTCGTCGCGGAGTCGAGCCAGACCGAGGCGTCCACCTGGATCAACACGGCGGTGAACCTGGGTGCTTCTCTGGCGTCCGCGGCGGCCGGCGTCGTCATCGACCGCTCCGGGGCCGCACTCGCGCTGCTCCTCGTGGGTCTGCTGGCCATGGCCCTCGCCACGGCGGTGCCCCGCACGCGCACCCGCGCCCACGCGCCCGCCGCGGAGCCGACCGCCTTGAACCGCTCGACCTCGGACGCTCCCATGAACTGACTGCCCATCACCTCCCGTGCCCGGTACGGGAGGTGGGGTCGGAAGAGAGGGAGAACACACCTGGAGCACCCTGAACCACAGGAGCCACCTGCCTATCGTTGCTCCCCATGAGCCAAGGAGCGCAGTACCCCGGTGGCGGGCACAACCCGCAGGAGCCGAACCCGTACACCCCTACGGTGCCGAGTTTCCCCCAGCAGCACAACGTCCCCACCCAGGGTGCGATGCCGCCCGTCCCGCCGGTGCCGGGCGGTCCGCCGAAGAAGGGCGGCGGGCGGACGGTCGGCGCGGTGATCGCCGTACTGGTCGCGCTCGCCGCCGTCACCACGACCGGCATCGTGCTCCTCACGAACAAGGACGACAAGAACGACGCAGGACCCGCCTCCCCGTCCGCCTCGGACTCCGCCGACAGCAGCGGCCGTCCCAGCGGCAACCCCCGTCAGTCCGAGGGACCGCAGCCGACCGTCGACGGGTGGAAGGTCGTGGCCAACCCCACCACCCACATCGCCTTCGACGTCCCGCCCGAGTGGGGCCTCAAGTCGCCCACCTGGGTCGCGTACACGGCGGAGGACGACGACCCCGCCGACACGCCTCTGGTCGCCTTCCAGGCGCCGGCCTACCTCCAGGAGAAGTGGTGCACGGACGACGTCGACCAGGACGGCACCAAGGAGGACACGGCGCTCGCGGGTGCGGGCAGCCGGCGCAACCAGGACTCCGAGAGCGCCGACCAGGTGGCCCGCCACGACTCCTCCGCCTGGGTCTACGGCCTCTACACGCAGCCGGAAAGGAAGAAGGTGAGGACGAGCCCGGTGGAGTCGTACACCACCGCGTCGGGGATCACCGGCCGCCTCGCGTCGAGCTGGTCCTCGGGGGCCGACAGGCGCCACAAGTGCGCCACCGACGGCAGGTCCACGACCTTCGCCTTCAAGAACCCCCAGGGCAAGGTCGTGTCCTGGTCCTTCATCGGCGCCGCGCATGTGAAGGACGAGGTCGACGATGCCACGGTGCGGAAGATCCTCCGCACCGTCCGCCTCTACCGGGACGCGCCCGAGTCCTGAGCCGCCCCGGAGGCGGGCTACGGTGCCGGGGTGACGGCTGAGCGGGGAGAGCGCATGAGGTTCGCGGAGTACGTGTTGCAGAGCGCGGAGGAGATCGTCGGGACGTTCTCCACCGATCGCGGCATCTACGCGGTCACCTTCCGCCTCGACAGCATCGACCAGGACCCCCGCCACCCGTACCTGGCCATCGGCTACACCACCGAGGCGGACGCCGCCGAGGCCGCCGGACAGACGCCGGACGCCTGGGAGGCCCGCTGGAGCTACGCCTACTTCCCGCCGACCGGCCTGGACGGCGTCAGGGTCATCGGCCAGGACGGGGAGGGCGCACAGGCGTTCCGGCGCGAGGCGCTGGCTCAGGGCCTCTGGTACGAGGACGGCGACGAGCCCGGCGAACGGGACGAGGAACTGTGCGAGTGGTTCTACGAGGTGTGCGTGAAGGCCGCCCGGCACCTGCACGACAGCGGCAGCATCGTGTCCGCTCTGGGGCGGCCGTTGCCCGTGATCCTCTACGACATGTTCGAACCGGACGCCATGTTCGCGCTGACCTCATCGGCCAACCCGGCCGAGCTGGTACGGGAGTTCATGACCGAGGACCCGGAAACCGAGGACCCGGAAGTCGAGCACTCGGAACAGGGCGACGAGGCCGAGCCGGGCGCGTAGACCCCGCCGGGCACCCCGGTGCGGCTCAGCCCGGACGGTGTGCCGTGTAGACCGTCGCCGTCATCGCCGCCGTCACCGCGCCGGAGCCGAGCCGCTCCGTCATGTCCCGCGTGACGGAGGCGCGCACGGCCTCCGCGTCGGCGCGATCCGCGAGCGCCGCGCCGACCGGCGTACCGGTGAGGAACCCGGTGGCCACGGAGGCGGCCGACTCCGCGACACCGTCCAGCGTCACCTCCACCGCGGAGTCGAGCGCCAGCCCGGCCGCCGCGAGATCCTCGGTCACGACGTGCGGATCGCTGTAGCCGTGGGGGATCTCCGGCAGGAACGTCGGCGCCCCGTCGGGGATCGCCCGCTCCAGCGCGGCCTGGAACACGGACCCGAAGCCGTGCGACGCCAACGGGCCCCAGCTGCTGAACAGAAACCGCCCCTCCGGCGCGAGAACCCTGCGCACCTCCGCGTACGCGGAGGGCCGGTCCGGGAAGAACATGACGCCGAACTGACACAGGACGAGATCGAAACCGCCGTCCTCGAACGGCAGCTCCTGCGCGTCCGCCTGCCGCCACTCGGCCCCGGGCGCCCGCTCCGCACCGCACGCGACCATCGCTTCGTTGAGATCACTCGCCACGACCGACGCCTCCGGGACCATGGTGAGCACGGCGGAGGTCAGCGCGCCGGTGCCCGCGGCGAGCTCCAGGACCCTGCGCGGACGCAGCGCCGTCGCCCTGGCCGCCAGGTCCGCGGCGAAGGGCCTGAAGAACACGGGGGCCAGATGACGCTCGTAGGCGTCGGGCATGCCGCGTGTCCATCGTCGGTCCGCATCGATTCCACTCACCCCTCCGACGCTACGCCCGACCGCCGCCATCGGCAGGACGAACCGGTCGGACACACCGCCACGACCATGAGGGACGCGATGACGCCGCCGACCACCAGCACCGTCGACGGAGAGCTGCGGTCCAGGACGAATCCGCCGAGCAGCGCGCCCGTCGAGATCGTCGCCTGGAAGGACGCCGTGAACAGGACCGACGCCGCCTCGGGGACGTCGGGGTTCGCCCGGGTGAACCACGTCTGGGAGCAGACCGGGACAGCGCCGTAGCCGACGCCCCACACGATCAGCAGCGCCACGGCTCCCGCCGCGCCGCGCCCCAGGACCGGCAGGAGCAGCGTCGCGGCGGCGATCGAGCCGGCGGCCAGGCCGAAGGCCGCGCGCGGGTGACGGCGGACGAGCGCGCCGCCCGCGAAGTTCCCGGCGACGCCCGCGACGCCGTAGACCAGCAGGAACACGGTGATCCGGGCCGGGCCGGCCCCGGTGACCTGTTCGAGGAACGGGGTCACGTACGTGTACGCGCCGAAGTGGGCCAGGACGATCAGGAAGGTCAGCAGCAGCGCGCGGCGGGTGCCGGCGCCGCGGAACGTCCCGCGCAGCACGCCCGGGCGGGTCACCCGGCGCGCGGGCAGGGCCGGCATGAACAGCAGCAGCATGAGGAGGACGCCGAGCGTCAGGCCGCCCATCACGACGAACGCCGTGCGCCAGCCCGCCACGTCGCCGATGAACGTGCCCGCGGGCACGCCGAGGACCGAGCCCAGCGGGACCGCGGCGAAGATCACGGCGGTGGCCCGGCCGACCGAGGCCGGGGCGACCAGCCGGTCGGCGAGCCCGGCCCCGAGGGACCAGAAGCCACCGATGACGATGCCGACCAGAACGCGGGAGACCAGGACGAGCCAGTAGGCGGGCGCCGCCGCGGCCAGGAAGTTCGCGACGGCGAGCAGACCCGTCAGCGCGCACAGCATCACGCGCCGGTCGACGCGCGCCGTCGCCACGGTCACCGCGGGCGCGGCGACGGCCGCGAGGAAGCCCGGCATCGTCATCGTCAGCCCCGCCGCCCCGTCGGAGACGGTGAAGCCGGCCCCGATCTCGGTGAGCAGTCCGATCGGCAGGATCTCGGTCGTCACGATCGAGAAGATGCCGAGCATCACCGCGACCACGGCCGGCCACCCGCCTGGGGTCGGGGTGCTGCCCGGTGTGTGCGTGCTGACGCTGGTTGTCGAGCCCATGTTCTCCACCCGTGAAGGACCGTCGTTGCGCGATCAGTTCACCGGTCCGGGGTGGTGGATGCTGGCAGGTATCCGGCGTCAGCGTCAGGTGGGGACGCCGCTCCACGGCTGGTCCGGAGCCTCGTCGGCGGCCTCGCGCAGGTGCACGTGCAGGGACCGGTAGTCGTTGCCGATGAACGACGGCCGGCGCAGGGTGCCGGGATCGGCGGCGAGGCGCAGGTGCGGGAAGCGGGCGAAGAGTGCGGGCAGGGCGACGCGTGCTTCCAGCCGGGCGAGCGGGGCGCCGAGGCAGTGATGGATGCCGTGGCCGAACGCGAGGTGTTCGCGGTCGTGGCGGTCGATGCTGAAGCGGTCGGGATCGTCGTTGGCGCCCGGATCGCGGCCGTGCGCGCCGAAGCCGATCAGCACGAGGTCCCCGGCGGCGATGGTCACCCCGTCGCCCAGCGGGAAGTCGGCGGTGGCGTAGCGCAGCGGCAGATGCATGATCGGCGGGTGCTTGCGGAGCGTCTCCTCGGTGACGTCGTCCCAGCGGCCGGGATCGGCGAGGGCGACGGCGAGCTGGTCGGGATGGGCGAGCAGTTCGACGACCGCGTGGCCGATCAACGAGACGGCGGTCTCCGAGCCGGCGCCGATCATGAGGATGAGCGTGCTGACGAGTTCGTCCTCGCCGAGCCGGTCGCCGTCCTCCTCCTGCGCGGAGATCAGCACGCTGGTCATGTCGACACCGGGCGCGGAGCGCTTGGCGGCGATGAGGGAGTGCATCGCGGTGAACATGGCGTCCCGGTTCTTCGCCGCCTCGGCTTCGGAGACGCTGTGGTCGAGCACGGAGTCGATGACCCTCAGCATCTCCGGTCGTTGCGGGGCGGGTACACCGAAGAGATCGCAGATCACCCGCGTGGGGACCGGGTAGGCGAACCGGGCGCGCAGGTCCACCGCCGAGCCGGCCGGGGCGTCTTCCAGGTCGTCGAGCAGATCGTCGACGATCCGCTCGACCGCCGGGCGCATCGCGGCGATCCGCCGGGCCGTGAACGCCCGCCCGACGAGCGCCTTCAGCCGCTGATGGTCGGCACCGTCACTGGTGAACATCGAGACGACGTCCACCCACGCGGCCAGCCACGGCACGGACCAGGGCGGGTACCCGGGCCAGCTCCGGCGGGCGTCCTTGGACACGTGAGGATGCGTCAGCAGCCGCTTGGCGACCTGCCCACGGGGGACCGACCAGGCGACGAGCCCGGACGGCATCTCCACGCGCACGGCCGGCCCGGCCTCGCGTAACCGGTCGGCCTGCGCGTACAGATGGCGGCCGGTGGTGTCGAGGGTGACGGGAGTGCTGGTCACGTGATGCGCCTCCAGGCTGAGAGCGGAGCGGGAACGTGGCGTGCACGGAGAGAACGGGGACTGTCTACCCCCGCCTCGTCACGCTCACCCTGGCAGCATGTGCGGACAGCCCGCCGACTGGAGGCACCGCACCATGAAGATCCCTGGCCCGCACCAGGAAGCCCGACTGGCCGTCCACGACGGCGTCGCCACGGAGCTCGCGCAGCTCAGCGATCACCAGATCCGTGAACGCGTCGACGCGGGGACCCCGCTCGGCGCCGGCATCGGCGGGACCTCGGCCCTGCTGGACGTGGACGGCACCCCCGTCTTCGTGAAGCAGGTGCCACTGACCGACCTGGAGCGCCGGCCGGAGAACGTCCGCTCCACCGCGAACCTGTTCGGGCTGCCCGCCTTCTGCCAGTACGGCATCGGCGGCCCCGGCTTCGGTGCCTGGCGGGAGCTCGCCGTGCACACCATGACGACGGACTGGGTGCTGACGGGGGAGTACGAGGGCTTCCCGCTGATGTACCACTGGCGCGTGCTGCCCGGGCCCGGGCAGCCGCTCCCCGACGAACTGGCCGACGCGGAGCGGGCGGTGGCGTACTGGGGAGGCGGCCGGGAAGTCCGGCACCGGATCGAGGAGCTCGCGCGGTCCTCGGCGACCGTCGCCCTGTTCCTGGAGTACATCCCGCAGAACCTGCACGACTGGCTCGGGGCCCAGGTCGCCGCCGGCGGAGCGCAGGCCGAGCGGGCGTGCGCCATGGTGGAGTCGGAGCTGGAAGCCGGGACCGCGTTCATGAACGCCCGCGGCCTGCTGCACTTCGACGCCCACTTCGAGAACATCCTGACCGACGGCCGGCGCCTCTTCTTCACGGACTACGGCCTCGCGCTCTCCTCCCGCTTCGAACTCGCCCCGGACGAGGCCGACTTCTTCGACCGGCACGACACGTACGACCGCTGCTACACGGTCAACCACCTCGTGAACTGGCTGGCCTTCGCCCTCTACGGACACGGCCCCGATGCGCGTAGGGAATTCGTCCGCGCGTGCGCGAAGGGAGACGTCCCGGCGGACGTGCCGCCGGGCATCGCGGGAGCGTTCGTCCGCCACGCGCCCGTCGCCGAAGTGATGGGGGGCTTCCTGCGGGAGCTCCGACAGGAGAGCCGGAGCACTCGCTATCCGACGGAGGCTTTGCGCGGGCTTCAGCGGACGGGGAAGCCGAACGTGTAGCCCTGCTCCTTGAGCTGGGGGAGGAGGCGGCGCAGGGCCTCGACGGTCTGGGAGCGGTCGCCGCCCGCGTCGTGGAACAGGACCGTAGGACCGCTGGGCAGTTCCCGCTGGACCGTCGCGATGATGGTCGCCGTGCCCGGACGCTCGAAGTCCTTGGAGTCCACGTTCCAGCCGAGCGGACGCATGCCGCGCGAAGCGGCGAGCTTGCGGCTGTACGGGGTGAACGCGCCGCCGGGCGCCCGGTAGTACATCGGGCGCACGCCGCCGGACGCCTCGGTGATCATGCGCTCGGCGTCCAGGATCTGCTTCTTCTGGTACTCCTGGGACGCCTTGTCCATCGCGGTGTTGTGCGACACCGTGTGGTCGCACAGCCGGTGCCCGGCCGCGACGACCTTCTTCACGAGCTCCGGATGCGCCTGCGCCTGCGTGCCCACCATGCAGAACGTGGCCTTCACCTTGTACTCGCGCAGCAGATCCAGGACTTGAGGGGTCCACACGGGGTCGGGGCCGTCGTCGATGGTGAGGTTGATGCCGCGTTCCCCCGCCTCCGAGGCGTGCGCGATGGTCGCGGAGACCGCCTTCGGGGCCGCCGGAGCGGCCTTCTCGGGCGCGGAACCGCCCAGGTCACCGGCCTGCGCCGTCCAGATCGACGCACCCGTGGTCAGCAGCGTCACCCCGAGTGCCGCCCCGACGACCTTGCCGTACCAGCCCCGCCCACCGCTGTGCCGTGCCATGTCCGCCCCATTTCCGCGCAGTTGCGCCGCTCCTCGGTCACCTCGCGACCGATAGGCAGGACGAGACTTCGGGCCCGGAGGATCCGCCCGTTACGGATCGCGGACAATTCCGGGAAAGATCACGGACAACCGGGCGGCGCCGGCCCGTTGTCCCGGTGGGTGGACATCCGACGCGGACGCGCGCGACCCGCGCTGGATACTGCTCCCCGAGGCGCACCGCGCACCCCGCCTCGTGGCCCCCGCTTCTGAACGGAACTGGTACCGACCATGCCGATCCACCGCCTGAACCACGCCGTCCTGTTCGTGTCCGACGTGGCACGCAGCACGGACTTCTACTGCGACGTCCTGGGCTTCCGGGCCCTGCCGCAGGCGTTCCCCGGGGCCGCGTTCCTCCAGGCGGCGGACTCGGCGAACGACCACGACCTCGGGCTGTTCCAGGCCCGGGACGCGGCACCCGGTGACCGCCGCACGGGCTCGGTCGGTCTCTACCACCTGGCCTGGGAGGTCGACACGCTCGCCGAACTGGGCCGCGTGCGGGACCGCCTCGCCGAGGCCGGAGCGCTGACCGGCGCCAGCAACCATGCGTCCACCAAGGCGCTGTACGCCCGCGACCCCGACGGCCTGGAGTTCGAGGTGTGCTGGCTGGTGCCCGACGCGGCGGTCGTCGCGGAACTGTCGGCGATGACGTCCCCGACCCGCCCGCTCGACCTCGACGCCGAGATCGCCAAGTACGGCGCGGACACGCGTGGCGGCCCCCGCACCGACCCGACGGTCTGGCAGCACCTGACCGGACCGGCCGCCTGAGGCAGTTCTACGGGGCGGGCACCGGCGGCGCGCCCGGTTCTACGGCGCGGGCAACAGCGGCGCGTCCGACGCCCCGTCCCGCACCGCCGCCACCGCGTCGCCCACCGACACCCCCGCGACCACCAGCAGATCCCGCACCACCAGGCGCACGGCGTCCCCGGCCGCCCCCGCGTCCGACGGGACCCGGCCCGCCACCGCGAGCGCCGCGCGGACACACCCCTGGCGCCCGTCGCTCCCGGCGGGCGCCGTCGCACACGCCTCGAGGACCTCCGCCAGCGACTCCACGGCAGGTACAAGCCGCCCGAGCGCGTCCGGACCGGCGTCCGCCGTGGCGCGGGCCAGCGTGACGCAGCTGTTGCCGAGCAGATCGAGATGGAGTGCGGCGCTGCTCAGCGCGGTCACCGAGCGCTGGTGGCGGCGCCAGCGCGGGGTGCGCCGGGCGATGCTGATCATGTCGGTGCGGGCCTGGTCCACGTCCTGGAGCAGCTCGTACACCGGACGCGGCGGCAGCGTCCCGTCGGGGTCCGTCCCGCCGGCGGTCCGGGCCCCGAGCAGCAGCAGACCGGAGAGGCCCTGGAGCGCCGCCGTCTCGGCGCCGCTCAGCAGCCGCAGCGGATGGACCGGGAAGAGGAGCTGGCTGAACACGAGCGCGACCCCCGCGCCCACGAGGACGTCCCAGATCCGGTCGAGCCCGGCCGGCTGACCGGACGCCACCACGACCACCGCACTCACCGCGGCCTGCGCCATCGTCACCCGCTCCCCGTCCAGGACCAGCGCCGCCAGCAGGGCGACGAGCACCGCCCCGCCGATCGCCATCGCACCCGAACCCCGGCCCAGCACCGCGTACGCCGCCTCGCCGATGAACACCCCCGCCACGACGCCGAAGACGACCCGCACCGCGTTCGTGCCCCGCCCGCCGCGCTGCGTGTTCAGCGCCACCACCGTCGCGATCGGGGCGAACACCGGCACATGGTGATCGAACAGGATGCGCGCCACCCACCACGACAGCCCGCACGCCACCGCCTGCTGCACGATCGGCCAGAGCCTGCCGCGCACCCGCTGCCACACCCGTCCGAGCATCGCGCTCACCACCCGAACCCCCGCCTCCCTCCGCCTCGTACCGCACCCGTCGGCATCAACGACGCAGAGGATCTCCGGGCCCGCATCCCCGGCGGGCCGTCCGGCCGCCGAAAGGCCCCGCACTTTCACTCGTTCCACGGACAGCCGCGGCGAGTCGGTGAGAGCGGCCCGCGCCCGGGCTACGGATCGCAGCATGGCCAACGAGCTGAGCGGGGTGCAGTACGGCCTCGGGGCGGGTGACTACCGCGCGACCGTGACCGAGACAGGCGCCGGCCTGCGCGAACTCACGTACCGGGGCGAACCGCTGATCCTCTCCTACGGCCCCGACGAGCCGGCACCGGCCGCCTTCGGCCAGCTGCTCGTCCCCTGGCCCAACCGGGTCGACCACGGCCGCTACACGTTCGACGGCGCCGAGCACCAGCTCGACCTCTCCGAGCCCGAGCTCGACTGCGCCATCCACGGCCTCGTCCGCTGGACGACTTGGCACCCCGTCGAGGAGTACCCGGACCGGCTGACCCTCGCCTACCGGCTCCACGGCTCGACCGGCTACCCCTTCCGCCTCAGCCTCACCGTGCGCTACAGCCTGGACGCCACGACCGGCCTCTCCGTGCGGATCACCGCCCGCAACACCGGCACCCGTCCGGCCCCGTACGCCCACGGCACCCACCCGTACCTGACCGTCGGCGAGCCCCTCGACGACTGCGTCCTGCACCTGCCCGGACGGCGCTACCAGCCGGTCGACGCACGGATGGTGCCCCGCGGGCCGACCGTCGCCGTCGCCGGCACCGAGTACGACTTCACCGCCGGGCGCCGCATCGGCGCGCAGAGCGTCGACCTGGCCTTCACCGAACTCGACCGGGACGCCGAAGGGCTGGCCCGGGTCCGGCTCGTGGGAACACGGCGCAGCGTCGGGTTCTGGCTCGACGGCGCGCAGCCCTGGCTGGAGGTCTACACGGCGGACCGGGTCCCGGACGCCGATCGCCGCCGCGGTCTCGGCGTCGAACCCATGACGGGCCCGCCCAACGCACTCGCCAGCGGCACCGACCTGATCCGCCTCGAACCCGGAGAGTCGTACACGGGCTCCTGGGGCTTCACGGCGGGCCCGACCCCCGACGGAACGTGAGGACACGACATGGTTCAGGGGTTCTCCCGCGAGCCCGGCACACACGGCCCGCTGACGGCGGTCACCCCCGCCGGACTCCGCAAGATCCAGTGGTGGGCCGCGACGATCGCCGTCGGCGGGTTCCTGTTCGGCTTCGACACAGGCGTCGTGTCCGGCGCCCTGCTCTACATCCGCGACGACTTCGGGCTCAACTCCTTCCAGCAGGGCAGCGTCGTCAGCGTGCTGCTCATCGGATCCGTGATCGGAGCCATGGGCTCCGGGAAACTGGCCGACCGCTGGGGGCGGCGCAAGCTCCTCGGAGTCGCCGGCGCGGTCTTCCTGGTCGGCACCGTGCTCGCCGTGTTCGCCACCGGATACGCGATGCTGCTCGTCGCCCGCATCGTCCTCGGCCTCGCCGTGGGCACCGCCTCGGCGCTCGTACCCGTGTATCTGTCGGAGATCTCACCGACCGACATCCGCGGCCGGCTCCTCACCATGAACCAGCTCATGATCACCGTGGGCATCCTCGTCGCGTACCTCGTGAACATGGCCTTCTCCAGCGGCGGTCACTGGCGCGCGATGTTCGCCTGCGGCGCCGTACCGGCCGTGATCCTCGTGGTGGCCGCCCTGTGGATCCTGCCGGAGTCCCCGCAGTGGCAGATCGCGACCGGCCGCGCCGACCTCGCCCGGCAGGCCATCGCCTCCGTGGCCGACGAGGCCACCGCGGACCAGCTCGTCGCCCGGGCGCAGCAGCGCATGGCGGACGACCGGAGGGCCTCGCAGGAGGGCGGCGGCGGACGGCTGTGGGCGCCGAACGTGCGGCCCGCCCTGATCGTGGGTCTGACCCTGGCCGCCGTGCAGCAGTTCGGCGGCATCAACACGATCATCTACTACGCGCCCACGATCATCGAACAGACCGGCCTCAACGCCTCCAACTCGATCGTCTACTCCGTGGCGATCGGCGTGATCAACCTCGTGATGACGCTGGTCGCGATCAAAATCGTGGACCGCGTCGGCCGCCGCCCCATGGTCCTGGTCTCGCTCGCCGTCATGGCCGCGTCCGTGTTCCTGCTCGGTCTCGCCTTCGTGGCCGACCTCAGCTCCGGCCTGACGCTGCTCTTCATGGTGGTGTACATCGCCGCGTTCGCCGGCGGCCTGGGCCCGGTGTTCTGGACCCTGATCGGCGAGATCTTCCCGCCGTCGGTGCGCGCCGAGGGATCGAGCGCCTCCACCGCCGTCAACTGGGTGTCCAACTTCATCGTCAGCCTGGCGTTCCTGCCGCTGGCGACCGCCATCGGACAGGGCGAGACCTTCTGGATCTTCGCCGGGATCTGCGTGGTGGCGTTCCTGTTCGTCGGCCGCTTCCTGCCCGAGACCCGCGGACGGGGCCCGGAGCAGATCGAACAGGACCTGGACCGCCGCTTCGGCCGCGAACCCGAGGCGCCGACCACCGTGAAGACCCCCTGACCGGGGACACGTCAGCACGGCCCCCCTGCCGCGCCCCCACGACCCGGAACGGAACCGACCCCGCATGACCGAGACCTCGCTGCCCGCGTCCCGACTCGAACCCTCCGACGCGCTGGTCCTGTACGGCATCACCGGCGACCTGGCCCGCAAGATGCTGCTGCCCGCGCTCTACCAGCTCACCGCGGCGGGACGGCTCGGCGTGCCCGTGATCGGTGTGGCGGTGGGCGACTGGGACGACGCGCGCCTGCGCGACCACGCCCGCGAGGCCGTCACCGCCACCGGAACGACCATCGACGAGGAGGTGTTCGACCGGTTCGCGGCCGGACTCTCCATCGTCACCGGCGACTTCACCGACGACGCGACCTTCGAACGGCTCAAGGAGGCGGTGTCCGGCTTCGGCTTCGTCACCCACTACCTGGCCATCCCGCCGAGCCTGTTCACCACCGTCGCCGCCTCGCTCGGCCGCACCGGACTCAACCGGAACGCCCGGCTCGTCGTGGAGAAACCCTTCGGCCAGGACGGCGCCTCCGCGCGCACCCTCCAGGCCGAACTCGGCAGGTTCTTCGACGACAACCACCTGCTGCGCGTCGACCACTTCCTCGGCAACGCCGCCGTCGAGTCGCTCATGGTGGCCCGCTTCGCCAACACCCTCCTCGCGCCCATCTGGCACCGCTCCTACGTGGACAACGTGCAGATCAGCCTCGCCGAGGACTTCGACGTCGCCGACCGGGGCTCGTTCTACGACTCCGTCGGCTGCCTGCGCGACGTCGTGCAGAACCACCTGCTCCAGGTCCTCGCCCTCCTCGCGATGGACCCGCCGAGCGCGGCCAACCCCATCGCCCAGGGACTCGAGAAGTGGCGGGTGCTGCACGCCGTACGCCCGATGGACCCCGCGGAGACCGTGCGCGGCCAGTACCGGGGCTACCTCGACGTCCCCGGCGTGAAACCGGACTCCACCACGGACACCTACTTCGCCACGACCCTGCACGTCGACAACTGGCGCTGGTCCGGCGTCCCCTTCCATCTGCGCAGCGGCAAGGCGCTCGCGGTCTCGGCGACCGAGGTCGTCGTCGAACTGCGCCGCCCGCCGCTGGAGTTGTTCGGCTCGGGCAACGGGGACAGCCCGCCGAACGTGGTCCGCTTCCGCATCGACGGCGACACCGGCATCCGCGCCGACCTCGTCGTGCGCAAGGCCCAGGGCGACGACGAGCCCACCCGGGTGCCCGTCGGCGTCGAGTACGCGAAGCTTTTCGGCCGCCTGGAACAGCCCTACGAGACGATCCTCGGCGGCGCCGTCAGCGGCGACCCGGAACCCTTCGCGTTCTACCCCGCCATCCTCGAATGCTGGCGCATCGTCGACCCCGTACTGAAGCCGACCACCGCTCCTGTCGTCTACGAGCCCGGTAGTTGGGGCCCGCCCGAGGCGGCGCGGATCCCGGGACCGGAGGGCTGGCACACGCTCGGCCCCACCCTCTTCGGCTGATCCACTCCCGGCCGGAGGGTGGCCGGATTCAGGTACAACCAACGCGATGTGCCCCGTGTCACACCAATCAGGAACAGGCCACCCTGACAGTGACATGGGGGAAATATGCGTGTGAACCGACCTGCCCTGACCGCCGCGGCCCTGGCCGCGCTGGCGATGGGCGCCACGACCGCCCTGGCGTCGCCCGCCTCCGCCGCGGCCAACGTCACCCCGCAGCAGGTCTGCGGCAGCAGCTACAAGACGGTCAACTCGGCGCCCGTGGGCACCCGGGGCACCATCTACCTGACGTACAACGCGACCAACGGCAAGAACTGCGTCGTGACCATCCGCAGCAACCCGGGCACCCGGATGGACATGTCCGCGTGGATCTACGTGGCCGACACCGACCAGGGGGACTCGGACTACGGCTCGTACACCTCGTACGCCGGCCCGACCTACGTCTACGGCAAGGCGCACTGCGTCGACTGGGGCGGCAGCATCGGCAACGTGTACGTCCAGGTCACCGGCTCCAACTGTGCGTCCCTGAAGGAGAACAGGGTCACCACCGTCCGCTGACCACCGTCCCCCAAAGCCCGCCCCGGCACACCGCACGCCGTGTGCCGGGGCGGGCGCCCGCTCCGCCCCGCACGCGCAATGATGAGCCGTCCCCGCGCAACGAATACGGGGTCACACCGCCGTGCCGCGCTCGTAACCTCGGTGCATCCGGCGCTCACCCGGCCGGGCCGGCGAACGATCCCAGGAGCAGGTATGGCCATCTCCCGACGCACCGTCGTCACCGGCATCGCGGGCGGCACCGTGCTGACCGCCGCCGGCAGCGCACCGGCCGCCACGGCGGACGACGCCGTGCAGAACATCCTGAGCGTGGCGGGCGCCTGGCGGCAGACCGCGGCCGAGCGCGACATGCTCTACCGGCAGGCCTTCAACATCGCCCGCGACCGCGTCGACGCCGCACTGCGCGGAGGCGGGCGAACGGGGAGCGCGGGCCGCAGACCGCTCGCGGTCGTCTCGGACGTCGACGACACCGTCCTGTCCTCCGACACCTACTGGGCGCGCCTGCTCACCGCCGGGAAGCAGGCCTTCGACGACACCCTGTGGGACACCTGGATCCGCGAGAACGGCCCCACACCCACCCCGGGAGCCGTCGACTTCACCCACTACGCCGCGAGCAGGGGAGTGGAGGTTTTCTACGTCTCCTCGCGCGACCAGGGCCCCGACACCCAGGAGTTGGGCGTCGCCAACCTGCGTCACGCCGGGCTCGCCTTCGCCGACGACGCACATGTGACCATGCTCCGCGCGTCCTCGAACAAGGAGCCCGCCCAGCAGGAGATCGCGGCCCGGTACGACGTCATCGCCTACCTCGGCGACAACCTCAACGACTTCCGCCGCCGCTACTACGTGTCCTCCGTCCCGCAGCGCAAGGCCTTGGCCACGGAGGACGCCGAGCACTTCGGCCGTGACTTCATCCTGTTCCCCAACAACACCGACGGGCACTGGATGCGGGCCGTCTTCGGCGAGAGCGAGCCGGCCGACACACCCGCCTACCGGGCGCGCATGCTGGAGGCCGCGCGGGGCGAGCTGAACTGAGGCCGACGCCGCGTCAGCCCTTGGTGTCCAGCTCCACGTCCATCCGCTGCGCCTCGTCCCAGAACTCCGGATCCGCCTCCTGCAGACGGGCGGCCGCGTGCTCCATGTGGCGGCGCGCCGCCGAGCGGGCGGCCTCCGGGTCGCCCGCCTCGATCGCGGTCAGGATGGCGTGGTGCTCCTCGCGGACGGCGTCGAAGAAGTCGCCGCGGCGGGCCTCGTTGGCCCGTGTGACGCGGATGCCGCCCCGGGAGACCTCGCCCAGGTAGCAGACCGTCGAGACCAGGACCGGATTGCCCGTCGACTCGGCGACCGAGCGGTGGAACGCGAGATCCTCCTCCACGCCGTCACCGTCCGTCTCGACCGCGGTGTCGATCGCCGTCAGCGCCGCCCGCATGCGGGCGACGTCGGCGGGCGTCGCGCGGGACGCCGCGAGATGGGCGGCCTCGGCCTCCATCGCACGGCGCACCTCGACGACCTGGAGCACCTTCGTCTCGGTGTCGGTGGCCCCGGTGTCGGCCTCCAGGTCCAGCGGACGGGTACGGCGCGGCAGCACGAAGACACCGCGGCCCTGCCGGGGCTCGACCAGGCCCGCGTTGCGCAGCCGGGACACCGCCTCGCGGATCACCGTACGGCTCACCCCGAGCTGCTTGACGAGCTCGACCTCGGTCGGCAGCTTGTCGCCCGCGGTCAGCCGCCCCGACTCGATCTCCTCGGTGAGCATGGCCGCGACGCGATCGGCCAGCCGCACGGGCTCGTCCACCTTGTTGAACATGACTTCAGTCTATCGGCGCACGTGAGGCAGACCCCGCCGAGGCCAGGGCGCCGGCCGTCACCGCGTCCGCGTGGTCGGCGACGTACTGCCGCACCACCGAGGCGAAGTCGGGGTCGGGGGAGAGGCCGAGCCCGGCGGCGCGCGCGTTGTCGAACGCGGCGGGCCAGGAACCGACGATCGCCTCCACCGCGGGGTCCGGAGCCACCTTCACCAGATCGGCGACCGCGTCCCCGGCGACCTCACGCAGGGTGGCGAGCATCTCGGCGACCGTGACCGTGAGCGCCGGCAGATTGACCGGGAGCCCGCCGGACAGCCGCCCGGGGCCCTCGCCGCGCTCGGCCTGGGCGACCCGCAGGAGGCCCGCCACGGTGCGGCGCGGGGAGGCCAGGGCCACCCGCAGGTCCGGGCCGACCGGGCAGACCGCCGGGAGCCCGGCGAGCGGCTCGCGCACGATGCCGGACAGGAAGCCGGACGCGGCGGCGTTCGGCTTCCCCGGGCGCACCGACACCGTCATCAGGCGGGTGACCCGCCCGTCGAGGAAACCGCGTCGGGTGTACTCGGCGACGAGCTGCTCGCAGATCCGCTTCTGCACGCCGTAGCTGGACTGCGGCGTCGGCAGCGTCGTCTCGTCGACGACGGCCGGGAGGGGGAGCGCCGCGTCGGAGCCGTACACGGCGACGCTGCTGGCGAGGACGAGACGCACCAGGGGCCCGCCGGCCGCGGACTGGGCGCGGGCGGCTTCGAGCAGGGCGCGGGTCGTGTCCAGGTTGGCGCCCATGCCGAGGTCGAAGTCGGCCTCGCACTCGGCCGACACCGCAGCGGCGAGATGGAGGACCACGTCCACCGGCTCGGCGAACAGGTCGCCGAGGCGCTCGGTGAGATCGCCCCGGACGACCTCGACCAGCGGATCGGCGGTCAGCGGCGAGGAGTCCGGGACGAACCGGTCGGCGAGGACGATCCGTTCGACGGGCCGGCCGTCGAACATGCGCTGTTCCAGCAGAGCGTCGGCGACCTGGCGGCCCAGGAAACCGAAGCCGCCCGTGATGACGATCCTCATACGTGGTCCTTCGTGGAAGTGTGCGGAAACCCGTCACGCAGGTCGCGGAGCCAGCCGAGGCCCTCGCTCGTGCCGGCCTCGGGGAAGTACTCGCAGCCGATCCACCCGTCGAAGCCCAAGTCGTCGATGACCGAGCAGAGGTGACGGAGATTCAGCTCGCCGCGTTCGGGCTCGTGGCGGTCGGGGACACCGGCGATCTGCAGATGGCCGACCCGGCCGGACGGCAGGTCGCGGCGGAGTGTCGTGGTGAGGTCGCCCTCGACGATCTGGCAGTGGTACAGGTCGAGCTGCACCTTCAGATTGGGCGCGCCCACCTCGTGGACGACGGCGTGCGCGTCGGCCTGGCGGTTCAGGAAGTAGCCGGGAATGTCCCGGGTGTTGATGGGCTCGATCAGGATGTCGACCCCGGCGCTCGCCGCCTGCCGTGCGGCGTACGCCAGGTTCGCGACATACGTGTCCCGGGACCGGGCCCGGTCGGCGTCCGGGGCGACCAGGCCCGCCATCAGGTGGACGCGGGGGCTGCCGAGCGCGACCGCGTACTCCAGCGCCCGGTCGACCCCCTCGCGCGTCTCCGCCTCCCGGCCGGGCAGCGCCGCGAGACCGCGCTCGCCGTGCTCCCAGTCGCCGGGCGGGGCGTTGAACAGGACCTGGCGCAGGCCGTGGGCGTCGAGGCGGGCGCGGAGCCCGGCGGCCTCGTAGGCGTACGGGAAGAGGTACTCGACGGCGTCGAAGCCGTCCGCCGAGGCCGCGGCGAAGCGGTCCGGGAAGTCGTGCTCCGGGTACAGCGTCGACAGGTTCGCTGCGAACCTCGGCATGGGTGGCTCCTAGGGGTCGGGCGGTGCGGGCGTCAGCGGTTGACGACGCTCTTCTTCGTGGTGAGGACGGCCGCGGCGCCGATGACGAGGGCCAGGGCCAGTACATACATCGGTATCGCCGTCGAGCCGGTCGAGTCCTTCAGCGCGCCGATCATGTACGGGCTGACGAAACCGGCGAGATTGCCGACCGAGTTGATCGCGGCGAGGCCCGCGGCGGCGGCGGTGCCGCCGAGGAACGCGGTCGGCAGCGACCAGAACAGCGGGGCGCAGGTGAGCACGCCGGCCGCGGCGATCGACAGGGCGACCAGGGACAGTGCCGTCGATCCGGTCCAGCTCGCCGCCATCGAGAAGCCGGCGGCGCCCATGAGCGAGGGGACGACCAGGTGCCAGCGCCGCTCACGGCGCCGGTCGGCCGAGAGACCGAACAGGTTCATGGCGACGAGCGCGGCCACGTACGGGACGGCGCTGAGCACGCCGATCGCGAGGGCGCCCTCGATGCCGGTGGACTCGACGAACGTGGGCATCCAGAACGTCAGCGCGTACTGGCCCATGACGAAGCAGAAGTAGATGAGGCACATCAGCCACACCTTGCCGTCGCGGAAGGCGTCGAGGGCGCGGCCGTGGACGGTGTGCCGCTCGGCGTCGGTCGCGACGGCCCGCTCGACGACGTCCTTCTCCTCGTCGGTGAGCCACTTGGCGTCGCGCACGCCGTTGTCGAGCCAGAACAGGGTGACGACACCGATGACGACGGCGGGGACCGCCTCCACCAGGAACAGCCACTGCCAGCCGTCCCAGCCGCCCAGGCCGTGGAACACGTCCATGATCCAGCCGGAGAGCGGGTTGCCGAAGATGCCGGCGACGGGGATCGCGGACATGAACAGCGCGATGACCCGGGCCCGGCGCTGCGAGGGGAACCAGTACGTGCAGTAGAGGATGACGCCCGGATAGAAGCCGGCCTCGGCGGCGCCGAGCAGGAAGCGGAGCACGTAGAACGTGGTCTCGTTGGAGACGAACACGAACGCCGCGGACACCACACCCCAGCTGATCATGATGCGGGCGATCCAGGTGCGGGCGCCCACCCGTTGCAGCAGCAGGTTCGAGGGCACCTCGAAGAGGAAGTAGCCGATGAAGAACAGTCCGGCGCCGAGGCCGTAGGCCGCCTCGCTGAAGCCGAGGTCGGCGGACATCTGCAGCTTGGCGAAGCCGACGTTGACGCGGTCCAGGTAGGAGACGACGTAACACAGCATCAGGAAGGGGACGACGCGGCGGACCACTTTGCGGAACACGGCGTTCTCACGCGCCAGTTCGGGGGTGGTCTCTTGGGGCACGGTCGTGGGCATGAGGAGCACTTCCTTGTGCGGCTCGGTGGGAACGAGCGGACGGGGACGGCCGGCCGGGGACGGGCCGGGCGGGAAGGTCACCAGGCGGCGCCGAAGGTCTCTCTCAGTTCGGCGACGGCGTGGTCGGGGAGCGGCTCGGGCGGGCGCGGGGTGGTGAGCCAGAGCCGGGCCGTCTCCTCGAGTTCTTCGAGGACGGCGCGTGCGGAAGCGGCGTCCGGGCCCCACACGACGGGGCCGAGACGGTCGAGCAGCACGGCCCTGATGGGGGTGCCCTCGGCGGCGCGGGCGGCGATCCGCTCGGTCACCAGGTCGGCGACGCGCGGATCGCCGGGCCGGTGATAGGGGATGAGCGGGACGTGCCCCACCTTCATGACGTAGTACGGGGTGATCGGCGGCAGGACGTCGTCCGGGCGCCACACACCGGCCAGGGTGAGCGCGACCAGGTGCGTCGAGTGGGTGTGCAGGACGAAGCGGGCCGTGGGGTCGGCCGCGTAGATCCGGCGGTGCAGGGTGAGTGTCTTGCTGGCCCGGTCGCCCGCGAGCTGCCGCCCGTCGGCGTCGACGAGGGCGAGACGGTCGGCGTCGAGGAAGCCGAGCGCCGCGTCGGTCGGGGTGATCAGGTGCCCGCGATCGTCGTCGAGGCGCGCGCTGATGTTGCCCGCGCTGGCGTGCACGTAGCCGCGGGCGAACAGGCTGCCGCCCACGCGGACGATCTCGGCGCGCGCGGCGTCGGTCGCGGGGTCCTGCGTTCCGGGGAGCGTCACGCGGCCACCTCGTCGAGCAGGGCGAACGCCGAGGTGAAGAAGTCCGGGCCGCCGAAGTTCCCCGACTTGAGCGTGATGTGCAGGGTGCCGCGGCCGTCCGGCAGCGGCGCCGCGCACCAGGGCACGCCCGGGTCGATCTGCGGGCCGATGCGCAGTTCGGTCAGACCGAGGGCCTGGACGACCGCGCCGGAGGTCTCGCCCCCGGCGACGACGATCCGCCGCACGCCGCGCTCGACCAGCCCTTGGGCGACGCGTGCGAGCGTGTCCTCGACCAGCGCTCCCGCGTCGGCCGCGCCGAGTTCGGCCTGCACGGCCCGTACGGCGTCGGGCGACTCGGTCGAGTACACGAGGACGGGCCCTTCGGGCAGATGTTGTTCGGCGAAGGCGAGTGCCTCGGCGGCGACGTCCTCGCCCGCAGCGATCCGCAGCGGATCCACGCTGAACGCGGGCCGCCCCGTGGCCAGGAACGCCCGCACCTGCCCGTTCGTGGCGGCGGACACCGAGCCGGCGACGACCGCCGCGTGCCCGGAGGCGGCCGGCAGCCGGGCCGCGTCCGGCGAGGGCTCGACGCCCCAGTTCGCGGGCAGGCCGATGGCCAGCCCCGAACCGGCGGTCACCAGGGACAGGTCCGCGACGGCGGCGCCCAGGCGCAGCAGGTCCTCGTTCGAGACGGCGTCGACGATCGCGGCTCCGACGCCGTCCTCGCGCAGCGCGTCGATCCGGGCGGCGATGGCCGAAGGGCCGGCGGCGACGACCGTGTGGTCGACGAGCCCGACCGGCCGGCGCATCTGGGCCCCCAGCACGGACACGAGGTTCGAGTCCGTCATCGGGGTGAGCGGATGGTGCCGCATGCCGCTCTCGCCGAGCAGGACGTCACCGACGAAGAGATGCCCCTTGAAGACCGTGCGCCCGTTGTCGGGGAACGCGGGTGTCGCCACGGTGAAGTCCGTGCCGAGGGCGTCCATGAGGGCTTCGGTGACCGGGCCGATGTTCCCGGCCGGTGTCGAGTCGAAGGTCGAGCAGTACTTGAAGTAGATCTGCCCGGCCCCCGCCGAGCGCAGCCACGCGAGGGCCCGCAGTGAGGCGTCGACGGCCTCCGCCGCCGGGACCGTACGCGACTTGAGCGCGATGACGACGGCGTCGGCGTCGTCCGGCACGTTCGTGCCGTCCTGCGGTACGTCGACGAGCTGGACCACGCGCAGGCCCGCGCGGACCAGGTTGTTGGCGAGGTCGGTGGCGCCGGTGAAGTCGTCGGCGATGCATCCGAGGCGCAGGGCCATGTCAGTTCTCCTCCTGCGGTGCGGTCTTCGCCGCGGGCAGCTCGATGCCGGGGAAGATCTTGATGACGGCGCTGTCGTCCTCGCCGCCGAGACCGGACGCGGAGGCCTGAAGGAACATCTGGTGGGCGGTGGCCGACAGCGGCAGCGGGAACTTCTCGGGCCGCGCCGCGTCCAGGACGAGTCCGAGGTCCTTGACGAAGATGTCGACGGCGGACAGCGGCGTGTAGTCGCCGGCCAGCACGTGCGCCATCCGGTTCTCGAACATCCACGAGTTGCCTGCGCTGTGCGTGATCACCTCGTAGAGGGCCTCGGCCGGCACTCCGGACCTGATGCCGAGCGCCATCGCCTCCGCCGCGGCGGCGATGTGCACGCCCGCGAGCAGCTGGTTCACGATCTTCACCTTGGAGCCGAGCCCGGCGCGGTCGCCGAGCCGGTAGACGGTGGCGCTCATCGCGTCGAGCACCGGACCGGCGAGCGCGTACGCCTCCGGGCCGCCGGACGTCATCATCGTCAGCTCGCCGGACGCGGCCCGCGCGGCGCCGCCCGAGATCGGGGCGTCCAGGTAGCGCACCCCGGACGCGGCGAGCCGCCGCTCCAGCGCGGCGGAGAAGGCCGGGCCGACGGTGGAGCACATGACGTACACGGAACCCGGCCGCAGCCGCTCGGCGGCGCCGCCCGCGCCCTCGCCGTCACCGAACAGCACCGCCTCGACCTGCGCCGCGTTGACCACGACACCGACCAGGACGTCGACCTCGGCCGCCAGCTCGGCGGGGGAGGCGTACGCGGTGCCGCCGTCGCGGGCGAACTCCGCGGCCACGTCGGCGCGCAGGTCGTGGACCCCGACGGAGAAGCCGGCCGCGCGCAGGCTGCGGGCCATGCCGAGGCCCATGGCGCCGAGACCGACGACGCCGACGCGGGTCGCCGACGCCGGCTCCGTCGCCGCGGGGTGTTCCTGGTCGTTCATGCGGGGGTACCTGCCTCTGTTCCTGCCGCTGCGCAGCCACTGTCCGTCCATCAGCAGGTCATATGATGACCTGCGCGCGACAACGAGTACAGAGTGATGCCGGTCACATCGTGAAGGTCGTGCTCTCGGGGGAGCGGTCAGCCCGCCGTAGGTGTACGGCCGAGCTCGGCGGCCTCCTGCGGCGTCATGCCGGCACCGCGCTCGAACGCCGTACGGAACGCCTTCTCGCCCAGCGCGGACAGGGCCCGAGCGGTGATCCGGTCGACGTCGCAGCGCTCCGCCGCGGGCAGCGGCGCGCCCACCCCGCGCCGCGCCGCATCGGCGGCGCCGAGCAGCAGTGCGGCTCGGGCGGGGCCCTCGGTGCCGGGCGCCAGGGACTCCGCCCCCGCCAGGCCCTCGAGCGACAGGGCGAAGGCGCGCGGCTCGGCCAGGTCGAAGGCGTACTCGAGACTCCGCAGGTGGCGGGTGAGGGCCAGGTCGCGGTCGCCGCGCAGTTCGGCGACGAAGCCGAGCTCGGCGTGGCGCAGGTGGTCACCGGCCGGTGACACGAAGCGCTCCAGCATGCCGAACAGCCGCGCCTCGGCCTCGTCGAGGGCGCCGGAGCGGCGTGCCCCGAGCGCGAGGCCCGTCTCGGCCGCCGCCTGCCCGAACCGGTAGCCCTGCGCGACGGTCAACTCCCGTGCCCGCTCGTGGAGTTCGGCGGCGCGCGGCCAGTCACCGTCGAGCAGCGCCAGGCGGCCCAGGCCCGTCAGCCGTGCGGCCACCTCGGCGTGCAGACCGAGCTCCTCGGCGAGCTTGAGGCCCTGGCGCTGACGGTGCTCGGCCGCGGCGTAGTCGCCCATGATCTGCGCATGCGCCGCCAGGGGCGCGACGGTCTGCACCTCGCCCCAGCCGTCGCCGAGGTCACGGAACGCGGCGGCGGCGAGCGTGCCGTCCCGGTCGAGCGCGGACAGGTCGCCGGTGAACAGTCCGTGCATCGCGCGCAGGGCGAGCCCGGCCGCGACACCCCAGCGGTCCCCGTGTGCCTCGAACAGCGCCACCGCCGCGTCGTTCGACGCCGCGCTCGCGGCCATGTCGTTCGCGCTGAACTCCCCGTACGCGCACAGCCACAGGGCCCGGCCGCGCCGCACCGGGTCCGGAACGCCGTCGGCGGCGCCCTCGATCGACGGGGCCGGGGCGCCGGTCATGCGGGCGAACGCGGAGTGAAGGAACGCGAGTTCGGCGTCCTCCGGGTCGGCCTTGCGGGCGGCTTCGAGGCGGCGCGCGGCCTCGGTGAGGCGGCCACGCAGCAGCCACCACCAGCACAGGGAAGCGGTGAGCCGGGACGCGACGCCGGCCTCGGGACGGGCGAGCGCCTCGTCCAGGGCGGCACGCAGGTTGGCGGACTCGGCGTCGAGCACGGCCAGCCACCGCTGCTGGTCCGCGCCGCGCAACCGGGCGTCCGCGTCCTCGGCGAGCGCCAGGTGGTACCGCAGGTGCCGATCCCTGGTCCCGGCCGCGTCCGCCATCTCCTCCAGCCGGTCGGCGGCGTAGGCGGCCACCGTCTCCAGCAGCCGGTAGCGCACGCCCGTGGGGCCGGTGACGACGGCGACCAGCGACCGCTCGACGAGCCGCGTCAACAGGTCCAGGACCTCGGCCGCTTCCACCCCACCGCCCGCGCACACCGCCTCCGCCGCGTCGAGGGTGCAGCCGTCGCGGTGCACGGCGAGCCGGCGCAGCACGATGCGCTCCGGAGCGCCGAGCAGTTCCCAGCTCCAGTCGATCACCGCACGCAGGGTGCGCTGGCGGGCGGGCGCGTCCCGGCGGCCCGAGGTCAGCAGCCCGAACCGGTCGCCGAGCCGGTCCGCCAGGCCACGCACCCCGAGCGTCCGCACGCGCGGCGCGGCCAGCTCCAGTGCGAGCGGGATCCCGTCCAGCCGTGCGCACACCTCCGCCACCGCGGCCCGGTCGTCCTCGCCCCCGGCGGGCCCGAACCCCGGAGCGGACGCGGTGGCCCGCGCCATGAACAGCGCCTGCGCGTCGGCCGGTTCGAGCGGCTCGACCAGCACGACGGCCTCGCCGTCCACCACGAGCGGCTCCTGACTCGTCGCCAGGACCCGCAGGCCCGGCGCCGAACGCAGCAGCAGGGCTGTCAACTCCGCCATGGAGTCCACGACATGCTCGCAGTTGTCCAGGACGAGCAGGACGGAGCGCTCGCGCAGGGCCTGGACGAGGCGCTCGGTGGGCGCCGACGGGGCGCCGAGGCGCGGGGATCCGGTGGGGGAGTCGTCGCGGATACCGAGGACGGCGGCGACCTCGGCCGCCAGCTCGCTCGCATCGCCGTGCCGCCCCGCGAGTTCGACGATCCACACGCTGTCGGGCCGGTGGGCGCGGGCGGCGTCCGTCCAGCGCCGTGCGGCGGCGATCGCGAGTCGGGTCTTGCCGACGCCGCCCGGGCCGGTCAGCGTCACCAGGCGGGCGTCGCCCATCAGGTGCGCGACGTGGTCGAGCGCCGCGTCGCGTCCGATCAGCGGGGTGAGGTCCGGCGGGAGGTTGGACGGGACGGCGGCGCGGGAGGACGGCCGGTCGTCCCGGGGTGCGGGGGTGCCGCGTCCCGGCGCCGGGCCGGTGCCTGATGTCGGAGTGCCGTCCGGCGACCGCGCGGGGTCCTCCAGCGACCGGTCCTGCCGGAGGATCGCCTCGTACAGCCCGGCGAGGGCCGGGCTCGGGTCGAGCCCGAGCTCCTCCGCGAGCCGGTCGCGCAGATCGGCGTACGAGGCGAGTGCCTCGCTCTGCCGCCCCGCCCGGTACAGCGCCCTCATCTGTGCGGCCCGGAGCCGTTCGCGCAGCGGATGCCGGGACACCAGCGCGGCCAACTCGCCCGCGAGCAACGGGTCGTCGCCCGCGTCCAGACGTGCCTCGGCGTGCTCCTCCAGTACGGCGACGCGCTGCTCGTCGAGTCCCTGGGCGGTGGCCCGGGCGAACTCCTCGTCGGCGAAGTCCGCGTACGCGGGGCCGCGCCACAGCTCCAGGGCGGTTGCCAAGCGGGCGGCCCGTTCCCCTGGGTCGGTGACGGCACGGGCCTCGGCGACCAGGGCCAGGAACCGGGTGGCGTCCACCTCGTCGGTTCCCGCGCCGCCGTCGGCCGGGGCGAGCGCCAGACGGTAGCCCGCGCCCTCCCGCAGCACGCGGTCCCGGCCGATGGCCCGGCGCAGCTGAGACACCTTCGCCTGAAGGGCGTTGGCGGGATTGCCGGGCGGCTCCTCGCCCCACAGGTCGTCGACCAGCCGGTCCGCCGAGGCCACCCGCCCGTTCCGGACGAGGAGCGCGGCCAGCAGCGCGCGGACCTTCGCCTCGGGAACCTTCACCGGTTCGCCCGCGGCGTCCCGCACCACCAGTGGACCCAACACCCCGTAACGCATACCGGCACGCTACACAGCCGGCCGAAAGGCACCGTCAGCGGATCATCAGCCGACCCGAAGCGCCCTCGGCCAGAGTCGTTCTCGCCGGAAAGGACGGCACCACGGAGCGGGGCGAAGGGAGCGGACCACGATGGCGAAGCACACGGGCCGGAGGGCGATCGTCGTCGGCGGCGCGACGAGGGCCGGTCTCGCGATCGCCAAGCGCCTCGTCGAGGGCGGCGCCCACGTTCTCCTGATCCAGGGACGGCAGCACGAAGTCCCGGACGCCTCAGCGCAGTTGGGGCGCGCCGCATCCCTCATGCTCTGCGCGATGACGGCCGGGGCGCTCACGGAGGCCGCCGCGACGCACGCCTTCGGCGCGGTCGACATGCTGTTCGTGGACGCCGAGCCGGAACCCGGCACCGCCGGCCCCGGCCCGTACGCCGTCGCGGTCCGGGCCCTGGCCCCGCTGGTCACGGACGAGGGCGCCGTCGTCCTCACCACGACTTCGGTGGACCGCTGCCTGCCCGGCATGCCGGACGCGGGCGCACACGCGACCACGGTCGCGCAGGCCCGCGCCTTCGCCGGGACGCTCGCGGTCGAACTCGCCCCGCGCGGCGTCCGCGTGAACACCGTCTCGCCCGGAGCCATCGACAGCTTCGCCCACGACGAGACCCGAGCGCCCCGGCCGGTCACGGCGTCTGTGCCCCTCGGACGGCGCGGGTCCGTCGACGACGTCGCCCGGGCCGCGCTCTTCCTGGCCGCCGACGCCACGTTCACCACCGGCACCGTGCTCAGCGTCGACGGCGGACTCGGCTGCGCCGACCTTCGGCGGCGGGGGTGTCCGGGGCCCGGGCACTGAGCCCGGGCCCGCCACCGGCCCCCGCCTCCTCCGCACCCTCCCTCATGAGCAGAACTGGACGCCTCGCCATGCCTTCGACCGAATCCACCGCATCCACCGCATCCGCAACACCCCTCGAATCCACCGCATCCGCCGGAGCGCCCGAGACACCCCATCGGACCGCCCCGCCGCCGTCCCCCGGCACCGGCCGACTGCCGCTCCCCGCGCTGCTCGCCCTCGCCACCGCCGTCTTCATCACCAGCCTCACCGAGACGCTCCCCGCCGGGCTCCTGCCCGCGATGAGCTCCGACCTCGGCGTCGGCGAGTCGGCGGCCGGACAGACCGTGACCGTGTACGCCCTCGGCACCGCGCTGACCGCCATCCCGCTCGCCGCCGCCACCGCCCGCTGGTCGCGCAAGCGCCTGCTGCTCGCCTCGATGACCGGGTTCGCCGCGGCCAACACGGTCACCGCCCTGTCGTCGGCGTACGCCCTGACGATGTCGGCCCGGTTCGTCGCCGGTGTCGCCGCCGGACTGGCCTGGGCGCTGCTCGCCGGATACGCCCGGCACCTGGCGCCGCCGCACCTGGAAGGGCGGGCCGTCGCCGTGGCGATGGCCGGCATCCCTGTCGCGCTGTCGCTCGGCGTCCCCGCCGGGACCTTTCTCGGACAGGTCGTGAACTGGCAGACGGCGTTCCTCGTCATGACCGGACTGACCCTGCTCCTGCTCGCCTGGATCGCCGCCCTCGTCCCCGACCAGCCGGGCCGGGAGCGCTCCGCCGGCACGCCGATGCGGGCCGCGCTGCGCGTGCCCGGGGTGCTGCCCGTGCTGACCGTCACCTTTGTCTTCGTCCTGGCGCACACGATCCTCTACACGTACATCGCCACCCTCCTCGGCGCCGCCGGCCTGGCCGACGCCACCGACACCGTGCTGCTCGTCTTCGGCGTCGCCTCGTTGCTCTCCATCTGGATCGTGGGCGCGCTCATCCACCGCCGACTGCGGGCCCTCACCGTCCTCAGCACCCTCCTCGTCGCGGGCGCCGCCACGGCCCTCGCCCTGGGCACCGACAGCACCCCCGTCGTCTACGTCGCCGCCGCACTGTGGGGACTCGGCTGGGGCGGCGTCCCGACCTTGCTCCAGACCGCCGCCGGTGACGCGGCGAGGGACGCCGCCGATGCCGCGCAGGCCGCGCTGGTCACGCTCTGGAACGCGGCGATGGCCGCCGGCGGGCTGATCGGCGGCCTCCTCCTCGACCTGTTCGGCGCGCGGTCCTTCGCCTGGAGCGCGCTCGCCCTGCTCATCCCGGTCCTCGCGGTGGTCCTGGCCGCCCGAGCCCACGGCTTCCCGTCGACCAAGAACCGCACGGCCTGAACTCCGGCCCCGCTCCTGCCACTTCCACCTCTCACACACCACCCGAAAGGCACCGTCATGACCACCCGCACCCTCTTCGAAGCCACCCGCCTCGGCACCCTCGACCTGCCCAACCGCCTGGTGATGGCCCCCATGACCCGCAACCGCGCCGCCGCCGACGGCACACCCACCCCGATCATGAGCGAGTACTACGCCCAGCGGGCCGGCGCCGGACTGATCATCGCCGAGGCCACGACCCCGAACGCGGTCGGCGCGACGTATCCCGACATCCCGGCCCTCTACGACGACCGGCACGTCCAGGGCTGGCGGGCGGTCACCGGCGCGGTGCGCGAGGCCGGCGGACGGATGTTCCTGCAGCTCCAGCACGGCGGCCGGATCGGACACCCGGAGACCAGCGGCCACCATCCGGTGGCACCCTCCCCGGTCCCGTTCCCCGACCCGATGCACACCCCGTCCGGTTCGCGCCCGCCCGTCGTGCCGCGCGAGATGACGGTCGACGAGATCCACGCCACCGTCGAGGACTTCGCGAACGCGGCGCGCCGTGCCGTCGAGGCCGGATTCGCCGGCGTCGAGGTGCACGCCGCGAACGGCTACCTGCTGCACCAGTTCCTCGGCCAGGACACCAACCGGCGCACCGACGCCTACGGCGGACCGGTCGCCCACCGCATCCGGTTCACCGTGGAGGTCGTCCGCGCCGTCGTCGACGCGATCGGTGCCGAGCGGGTCGGGGTCCGCATCGCCCCCGGTGTCACCGCGAACGCCATGGCCGAGGACGACACCGAGGCCATCTACCCGGAACTGGTCGCCGCCCTCGCCGAGATCGCCCCGGCCTACCTGCACATCGTCTTCGCCGACCCGGACCAGCCCCTGTTCCACGCACTGCGCGCCGCCTGGCCCGGCACCCTCGTCGCCAACCCCGTGCTGGGCTGGGGCGGCCCCCTCCCCGAGGACGGCGGAAAGGCCGCCGGTGAACGCCTCCTCGCCGCGGGCGCCGACCTGATCGCTCTCGGCCGCCCGTTCCTCGCCAACCCGGACCTGGTCCACCGCCTGCGCACCGGTGCTCCCGTCAACCAGGTCCGCGACCACGGCCTGATGTACACGGGCGGCCCCGACGGCTACACCGACTACCCGACCCTGGACGACCCCCGGGACACGACGCCGCGCACCGCCCTCGCCACCACGGGCGCGTGACCTGCGATTCACGCCCCGCGAACCGGCCCGGACCCCGCCCAGGGGCCCGGGCCGCACGCACACCCCATGATCAGCCGTCGAGAGCGCACCCGGTGGTGGCACGGGCGTAGGCGTACAGCGCCCGGACGACCTCCGCGTGGGTGCGGCGGCCCGAGAGGACGTCCATCTGATAGCCGTCCTCCATGGCCAGCAGGCTCGCGGCGACCAGGCGCGGAGGATCGGTGAGCGTGAAGTGGCCCTGGGCGGCACCGAGGACGAGCACCGCCTGGTACACGGACACCTGACGCTCGCTCAGCGCGCTGTCGAGCGCGGCCGCCTTGGGGTCCCGGAGCGTGCGCGGCCAGTACTCGAACAGCAGCCGGGGGAGCCGGTCCTCGGGCCCGTCCGCGACCCCGGAGGCGATGCAGGTGCGCAGCCGCTCACGGGCGTCCTCGTGCCGCTCGGCCGCCTCTTCGCGATCGCGGCAGAAGCGCTCGATGGCCTGCTGGAACGTCTCGTACATCAGCGCGTCGAGGTCGTCGTAGTAGTAGAGGACCGCGGCCGGTGTGACACCGGCCGCCTCCGCCACGTCCCGCAGCCGCAGGCCTTCGAGGCCACGGCTGAGCAGAGCGTGCGCGGCGGCCTCGCCCAGCTGGGCTCGCCGTCCGTCCTGGTCCTTGCGTCGTGCCACCGGCTCCCGGCTCCCTCGCTCGTCCCTCGCTCCAGTGCCTCTTTCGCTGAAGCATGCGCAAAAGATACCTGCCTCGGTGTTGACGGCCCTCTCGGCGTTTCATTAAATCTTCGTTTAGCGAATGCGGGGCTCTGGTCCGAGTGACCCCGCCCGCTTCCCCCGCCCTGCCCGAAACGTCCTGCCGGAGGTCGTCATGACTGTGGAATCCCCGCCCTCGAAGGGGCTGCGTGACGGCTCGGTCGGCCTGCTCGCCACCGTCGCGCTCGGCCTCGCCTCGGTCGCGCCCGCGTACAGCATCGCGGTGACGCTCGGCCTGGTGACCCTCGTGATCGGCGACCTGGCCCCGGCCGCCCTGCTCCTCGGCTTCGTCCCGATCCTCCTGACGGCCTTCGCCTTCCGCGAGCTCAACCGGGAGATGCCGGACTGCGGCACGACGTTCGTGTGGAACACCCGCGTGTTCGGCCCGGCCGTCGGCTGGATCGCGGGCGGCTGGACCGTCCTGTTCGCGACCGTCGTCGCGATGACCGCGCTCGCCGAGGTCGGTGCCGCGGCCCTCCTCGGCCTCGTCGGAGCCCCCGACAGCACCGCCGCCGTCACCGCCGTGGCCGTCGTGCTGATCGCCCTGAGCACCGCGGTCGCCCACCGAGGGGTGCAGCTCGCCGCCCACGTCCAGTACGTGATGCTCGGCCTGCAACTGCTCGCCCTGTTCGCCTTCGGCGCCGCGGCCCTGACCCACGAAGGCGCGGCCGGCGTCTCGCTCGCCTGGCTGAACCCCTTCGCCGTCGGCGGATTCGGCCCGTTCGCCGAGGCCGTGCTGCTCTGCCTGTTCATCTACTGGGGCTGGGACGCGCTGATCACGTTCAACGAGGAGTCCGTCGACAGCGCCCGCACGCCGGGCCGCGCGGCCCTCGTGTCCACGCTCGTCCTGCTGGTCACCTACCTGTTCACGGCCTTCGCCACCGTCTCCTTCGCCGGCACGGCCGGCGCGGGCCGGCGCCTCGCCGACCCGGACACGGCGGCCGACGTGCTCACCGGCCTGGCGCCCGCCGTCCTCGGCGACACGTTCGCCAAGGTGGTGACGCTCGCGATCGCCGTCTCCGCCATCGGGGCGCTGCTGACCTGCTCCACCTCCACCCCGCGCACCACGCTGTCGATGAGCGCGCACGGAGCCCTCCCCGCCGCGTTCGCCCGCATCCACCCGCGCCACCGCACGCCCGCCTTCGGCACCGTCTTCTTCGGCGTCGTGGCGGCCGGCTTCCTCGTCCTGCTCACCCTGCTGTCCGCCGACTTCCTCGCCGACGCGGTCCTCTCGATCGGCCTGCTCATCGCCTTCTACTACGGCGTCACCGGCCTCGCCTGCGCCTGGCACTTCCGCCGCGACCTCACCCGCTCGGCGCGCGACGCGCTCCTCAAGGGCGTCTTCCCGGCGCTCGGCGGCCTGATGATGCTCGCGGCCTTCGCCCGCAGCGCCTACGACATGGCCGACCCCGCCTACGGATCCACCCGACTCGGCGGCATCGGCGGCGTGTTCCTCCTGGGCGTCGGCTCCATCGTCCTGGGCGCCCTCGTGATGGTCTGCGTCGTCCGCCCCCGCCACGCCGGCTTCTTCCGCGGCGGCCGCACGGCCGTGACCCGCCTCTCCGTCACCGACAACTGACCCGGCCGGTCCCGAACCGCGGGCACGGCAACCGAAAGAAGAGAACCCTGAGCACCATGCGCACCCTCACGATCGCAGCAGTCCAGACCACACCCGTCCCGTACGACCTGGAGGCCACCTGGGAGCGATTCAGCGACCGCGTGCGGGCCGTGCGCGACACCTTCCCGCACGTCCAACTCGTCGTCGTGCCCGAACTGTTCCTCGCCGCCGAGGCACCCCTGCTGCAGGCCCGCCCCGACTGGGCGAGACAGAACGCCGTCACCGTCCCGGGCCCGCTCACCGACCGGATCTGCGCCCTGGCCCGCGAGACCGGCCTGTGGCTGATCCCCGGCACCGTGTACGAGCGGAACCCCGGCGGCGACCCGTACAACACGGCCCTCGCGATCTCACCGGAGGGCGAGATCGCCGCCCGCTACCGCAAGGTCTTCCCCTGGCAGCCCTACGAACAGACCACCCCGGGCGGCGAGTTCGTCGTCTTCGACCTGCCCGGCATCGGCCGCGCCGGGCTCGCCATCTGCTACGACGGATCGTTCCCCGAGACCGCCCGGCAACTGGCCTGGCTCGGCGCCGAGGTCATCATCCAGCCCACCCTGACCACCACCCGCGACCGCGAGATGGAACTCGTCTGCGCCCGCGCCAACGCCTGGACCAACCAGGTCTACGTCGTGAACCTGAACGCCGCCGACCCCGCCGGTGTCGGCGCGAGCACGATCGTCGACCCCGAAGGCATCGTCCGCCAGCAGGCCGGCCCCGGTGAGGAGGTGCTCGTCGACGTCCTCGACCTGGACGCCGTGACCCGGGTCCGCGCCCACGGCTCGGCGGGCCTGAACCGCCCCTGGGCCCAACTCGCCCGTCACGGGCAGGACATCCACCTGCCGATGTACGGCTCCACCTTCCAGCCGGCACCTGCTCCGCTCCCGCCGGCGCGGTAGCGGTGGACGGAGTGGCCGGCGCGCGACCCCGCGCCGGCCGTCTCTAGCCCGGTCCTCCCGTGCCCGTCAGCCGAACTTGGCCTGGAGCGCCGCGAGTCCGGTGCCGTACGTGCCGTCACCGAAGACCGACTCCACCTGGGTCGCCGCCTCGTCGCTGGACTCGTAGCGCGCCGACCACACCACCTCGGAGCCCTCCGCGTGCGTCCGGACCGCCAGCGTGGCGACGTAGTCGGTGATCGGCAGCATCGGGTCGAGGACCGTGTACGTGTACGCCGCGTGGTCCAGGGAGCCGGCGGCCGGCGCGAGGAGTTTCTCCCGGGCCACCACCTTGCCCTCGACGGCGAACACCCGGATGTCGCCGTCCTCGGCGTCGACCGTGGACGGGGGCACGTACGGGTGCCAGTCGCCGAGGCTGTGGAAGTCGCCGATCACCGACCAGACGGCGGCGGGCGCCGCCGGGAGCACGACGGAACGCGTCAGGGTGCGCCGGGAAGAGGTCACCAGGCACCGTCCCCGCGCAGCACCGCGTCGGCGCCGCCGTCGATGAAGACGACCTGGCCCGTCACATGGGTGTTGACCGGCGAGGTCAGCCACTCCAGGAGCGGCGCGACCTGCTCGGGCGTGGCGTGACCGTGCAGCGGCATCGGGACGCTCGCGTCGACGACCTTGCGCATCTCGGGGTCGTCCAGCATGGGCTGGGTCATCGGCGTCACGATGGTGCCGGGCGCGATGGCGTTGAGCGGGATGCCCGCGCCCGCCCACTCCTCGGTGATCGCGGTGCGGCGCAGCCAGCGGGCGACGGCCTGCTTGCTCGAACCGTAGATGAGGTGGCCCTCGCCGCGGTCGGCGGCGGCCTGCGCGGCGGCGACCGCGGCGTCCTCGTCGTCGGCGAGCACGGCGTCGACGATCGCCGGGTCGGCGGGGTGCACGGAGGCGACCGAGGAGACGACGACCGCGCGCGGGTCGGTCCCGGCCGCGAGCAGCGGGCGCAGTCCGGTCAGCGTCGCGAACGCGCCGAAGCAGTTCACGCGGACGGTGAGCGGGGTGAACCGGGACAGCCCGGCGCAGGCGATCACGGCGTCGAGCCGACCGCCCGTCAACTCGGTTGCCCGCTCGACCAGTTCGGCACGTCCTTCGGGGGTCGCGAGGTCGGCCGAGATGTCGGCGCCCTTGAGGTCGGCCCCGATGACCCGGTGCCCGGCGGCGCGCAGCCGCTCCACCGTGGCCCTGCCTATACCGGAGGCGGCTCCGGTCACCAGATGCGTACGAGACATGTCGACGATCGCTCCTTCGCGGCGTGGTGCGGCCGCCGGAGGCTTCCCGCCTACGACGACCCCTGCGCGTCAACATATGCCTATGTGGCACAACGTGCCAAGATGCGTGGGGTCGGGTCCTCGGCTCAGGCCACGGAGAACCGGAACGGCTCGCGGGGCTCGTAGCGGGCGGTGACGTCCCCGGCGAGTCCGTCGGCGCTCAGGTCGAGGCGCGCGGCACGGGTGAAGTCGACGTCGCCGAGGTGGGTCCAGACGATGTCGGGGCTGAAGGAGGACTCGAAGGCGTACACGCCGTGGGTGAGGTCGGCGAGCGTGCGCCAGATGGTCATGGAGATGTTGGGCCGGGCGGGGTCGGGCGTGCCGAAGGGCTGGGCGGCGTTGCGCATGACGCTGAGCAGGGCGGCGTAGGCGCGGGCCGGCGTCTCGGCGGCGGGGAGGCGCCGCAGGTAGTAGGCGGCGCGCACGAAGCGGTCGGCCGCCTCGGTCGTGCCGGGCAGGGGCCTCGTGCCGCCGAAGCCCTCGTACTGGTTGAGGTGTTCGAGCTGCTCGTCGAAGGGCGGGGAGTTGGTCATCACGGTGTATGAGCGGCCGTGGTGGATCCGCGGCTCACCGTCCAGGATCTCGATGATCGCCGAGTCGCCCGTGGCGTCGTCGAGGGCGAGGTGCACCGTGCTCCACGTCCCGGACCGGGAGTCGCCCTGCGGTCGGACCTGGAACGGCTCGGCGACCAGGGAGGACACCGCCTCGGACACGGTGGCGAAGCGGTCCAGGAAGTACTGCGTCCACAGCGAGACGCTCAGCGCCGGCCGTGCGGGATCGCGGTCGCCGTAGTCGGACTCGGCCAGCCACAACAGGTGCGCGGCCAGCCCGGCCTCGTTGACGCCGTCGGTCGTGGCCGCGTCGTACGCCGTCGCCACGACGCTGCCGTGGCGGGCCGTCCAGCGCAGTGGTTGCGGATCGTCCGGCCCGACGCCGATCCGCTCGGCGCCGCGCGGCAACACCCACAGATTGGTGTCCAGGCGCTGTTTCCAGTCCATGTTCCGGCCGACCACGACCGGCTGCCCGTCCGCCTGCCACAGCACACGTGTACACATGCGGCCACGCTAGGCCGGACCGGCACCACCCGCACGCGGAGCGTACGACGGGACGTTCGACCCGCGCCCTAGAAGCGCGGATCGACCTCCCGGCGGCGCTTCGTGTCGATCTCCCAGCCCGGCTGCCGGCCCCGGTGCGCCTCCTCGTAGTGGATCGGCATCGAGAACCGGGCCTCCCGCATGGCGCCGTCGTATTCCTCCCCGAGGCACAGGAGGTAGCCGCACGTGGTGCAGCGGGCGAAATGGATGGTGTCCCTGCCTTTGGGCCTGCCCATGGGCTTCTCCCTCGACCAGTTCCGGCTGACGCGCGCGGCGCCGGCCCGACCACTTGGATAGTTACACTTTCCAACCTGGTGGGCCGACGGGGTAGCCCCTGGGTGAGATTGTCCGGATCCCGTCGTCCAGGGCCGGGCGCTCCGGGTCAGTCGGTGACGAACCAGTTGTCCTTGAGGTACTCCAGGGTGCTGCTGCCGAGCTCCTCCTCCTTGAACGTCACGGAGGCCTTGACGGCGGAGGTCGGGATCTCGACGTTCTCCGCCGAGCGCACCATCACGCCCTGAGGGTCGACCGTCGCGGTCTGCAGGGCCTTCTTCTGCGCCGGCGAGATCATCTGGAACGTGACGCGGAACGTCGAGGTGCAGGGGCCGAACCCCTCGTCCTCCGCCTGCTTCGCGGCCGGGCCGGCGATCTCGCAGACGGTGTCGATGTCCTCGCGCCCGACCGCGTGGAGATACTCCTCGTACCGCTGGATCGCGCCCTCCTTCGTCCTGGGCGCGGGCTGGTCGCCGGTGGGCGCGGCCGACGGCTTCGCGGACGACGGCTGTTCGGCCGGAGCGGACGGGGACGGTGTGGCGTGCGGCGTTCCGTCCTGCGCGGACGACGGCGCCTGCGAAGGCTTCGACGCGGCGTCGTCCTTCGCGTCTCCGGGCCCGCACGCCACGGCCCCGAGGACCACACACGTCGAGACCGCCAGCTTCACCAGCGTCGGAGTCAGCGTTCGAGCATTCATTCCGTCCCCCAGGGGCAGTCGGCAACAGAGGGGGTCACGCAGGAACGGACTCGACGGTTCCCGCGCCTGCTCCCCTCCCTCGGTCTGCTGTCAAGCGGGCCGCGGCCGACGGGAGTTCACCAGGGGCGGATCGGGTGGACGCCCGTGCGGCGGCCGTCGTCGGTCAGCAGGTGGCCCATGCGCTTCACGGTGTGCAGGCCCACGATCCGGTCGGTGACCGTCAGGGAGGGCAGACGGGCGCACAAGGCGGTCTCGCGGCGCTGGATGTCGCCCAGGTCGTGCACCCAGAGCGTGGTGAAGATGTTCGCGGCGCCGGTGACGGCGGCGACCAGTCGGCACTCGGGCAGGGCCGCGAGCGTCCGGTGCACGGCGGCGGTGTCGCGGGCGGGGACGCGGCCCAGGAGCGACACGGGCACGGGCCGCCCCGCGAGAGCGTCGGCGACGTCGCAGCGGAAAGTCAGCACCCCCGAATCGGTCAGCCGCCGCAGACGTCGCCGTACCGTCGCCGGGCTGCTGTCCGCGTGCGCGGCGAGCGCGGCGAGACCGAGCCGCCCGTCCCGCACCAGGGCGTCGAGCAGCGCACGGTCCACCCCGTCCAGCTCGGTGGTCGGGACGGCCTCCGGGCCGCCGGGGCCGCCCGCGCCGAGGGCCGTGAGCTGGGCCGGATCCAAGGAGCGCAGGCGCCAGCGGCTGCCCTCCACGTAGAGGGACGTGGCGAAGAGGCAGTCGACGGAGACGAGGTCGGGCAGCGGTTCGAGGTCCTCCGTGAGGAAACGGCCGAGCGCCGGCAGGTCCGGGGCGAGCACGTCCAGCAGCAGATCGGCGCTGCCCGGCGCGGTCAGCTCGATCGTGGCCGCCTCCTCGAAGGCGCACAGCCGCTCGGCCAGCCGCCTCCGGGTCCCCGGCCGGCAGCGCAGCAGGACGAACGCGGTGCAGCGGGTCCGCGAGAACTCCCGGCCGGGCGCCGCCGATACCCAGGCGAGCCCCTCACCGGACAACCGGTCCCAGCGCCGGGCGAGGGTGCCCGCGGTGACACCGAGCGGCGCGGCGAGTTCCGCCCAGGCGGCCCGAGGCCGCAACTGCAGCGCGTTCACCAGAGCGAGATCGAGCTCGCTGATGACCGTTTCTTGCATGCGCCGTCCTCCCCGTGCACGATTCCGTCGACTTTCCTGGCCGCTCCGGCCGTGGCGAGCACAGTAGCCAGCACTTTCGGTTCCGGCCACCAGAAGGGGTGCGCACTGTGAACTCAGTCCCGGTGATCCCAAGAACGAGCGCGGGCGACCGTGTCGGCACAGGTCGCGGCATGCTCGCCGCGATGGCGGTCGTCGTCGTGTTCAGCGGCGTCGTGCAGGGCTATCTCACACCGCTGCTGCCCGAGCTCGGCGCTCGGCTCGGCATCGACGGCGTGGGGCAGAACAATCTGTACCTGCTGGCACAGGCGGCGTTCGCCGTGCTCACACCGCTGCTGTCCCGCCTCGGCGACCTGCACGGTCACCGGCGGCTGCTGCGCATCGCCCTCGCCATGGTCGCGCTGGGTTCCCTGCTCATGGCGCTGCGGCCCACACCCCTGACGCTGGCCGTGGGCATGGTGCTCCAGGGCGCCGTCGTCGGCTTCTTCCCGCTGCTCGCCGGGATCCTGCGCTCGCGCGCCCCCGAACGAGGCCGCACCGGCATGTCCCTCCTCGTCGGCGCCCTGCTCATCGCCATCGGCGTCGGCGGCCTCGTCGCCGGGGCGCTCAGCGAACAGCACGCCGTCGCCGGACTCTGGACCGCCGTCCCCGTCGCCGTGCTCGCCGTCGCCGCGGGCATCGCGCTGCCCGACAGCGACGGACCCCGTGGCGGACGCTTCCACTACGGCGCGGCGTGCCTCCTCACCGTCGGCCTGACCGCCCTCGTCCTCGTCCTCGCCCAGGGCGGCACCTGGGGCTGGACCGCACCCCGCACGCTCGGCCTCGGCGCCGCGGCCGTCCTGGTCCTCGCGGCCTGGGCGACCGTCGAGCGGCGCGCGCAGCACCCGCTGGTCAACGTCCGGATGCTCGGCGAGCGCCGCCTCGCCGTGGTCAGCGCCCACACCTTCTGCGCCGCCTTCGGCACGATCGGCTTCCTCGGGGCGAACGCCCTGTTCCTCGGCGCCGACCCGGCCGAGACCGGTTACGGCATGGGACTCGGCCCGCAGGCCATCGCCACCGTCTCCCTCGCCATGGTCGTCGCGGGCTTCGCCGGATCCACCGCGACCCCGCGCCTCGCCCGCCGCATCGGCGACCGCGCGGTGCTCGGCACCGGCGGCGCGCTGATCGCGCTCGGCTTCCTCGGCATGCTCCTCTTCCACGCCACGCTGACCCAGTACGTGGCCTGCGCCCTCCTCGTCGGCCTCGCCACCGGCCTGTTCGAGTCGATCACCCGCACCCTGTCGGCCGAGATCGTGCCCGCCCACCAGACCGCCCTCGCCGTCGGCCTCAACGAACTCGCCCTCTCCCTGGGCGCCGCGATCGGCGCCGCCGTCATCGGCGCGCTGTTCGCCGCGCACCGGCTCGGCGCCCACATCGGACTCGACGGCTTCCTGTGGAGCTGGGGCGCCTGCGCCGGCGTCGCCCTGCTCGGCTCGGCCGCCGCCCTCGCCTACGGCCCCGCCCCCGCCCCCGTTCCCGCCCATCCGGAACCCCTCACCGTCGACGGAGAACCCGCATGACCGCCCCCGCCCCGGACGCTCCCCGCGAAGCCGTCCTCCACGCCGTCCGCACGTACGCCGGACAGCTGACGGAGCTCAGCCACGGCCTGCACGACGACGCCGAGCCGGCCCTCCAGGAACACCGGTCGGCGGCCCGCGTCGCCGCCCTCCTCGACACGGCCGGCTTCGCCGTCACCCGCCCCCTGGCCGGACTGCCCACCGCACTCCAGGCGACATACGGCACCGGCGAGCTCGTCGTGGCTTTCTGCGCCGAGTACGACGCCCTGCCCGGCCTGGGCCACGCCTGCGGGCACAACGTGAACGGCGCCGCGTCGGTCGGCGCCGCCCTCGGCCTCGCCGCCGTCGCCGACCGCCTCGGGATCACGGTCCGCCTGATCGGCACCCCCGCCGAGGAGGACATCGGCGGCAAGGTCCTGCTCCTGGAGTCCGGCGTCTTCGACGACGTCGCCGTCGCGATGATGGCGCACGCCGCCCCCGAGGACAGCGTCTGCGCCTCCTCACTGGCCATCGGCGCCTGGGACGTCGCCTTCCACGGCCGCCCCGCGCACGCCGCCCTCGCCCCCTGGGAAGGCGTGAACGCCCTCGACGCCCTCACCGTCGCCCAGACCGCGATCGGCCTGCTGCGCCAGCAGCTCCCGCCCGGCTCCCTGGTCCACGGCGTCATCACGGCCGGCGGCGACGCCGTGAACGTCATCCCCGAACTCACCCGCGCCCGCTACGAGATACGCGCCCCCGACCTCGAACAGCTCGCCCTCGTACGCGACCGGGTCCACGCCTGCTTCGAGGCGGGCGCCCTCGCGACCGGCGCCCGTCTCGAACTGGAGCCCCACGGCAAGGACTTCGCCGAACTCCACCAGGACCCCTTCCTGTCCGAGGCCTACACGGCGGCGGCCCGCTCCCTCGGCCGCGACCCGCGCTCCCGCCACGGCGAGACGATGGCCTCCACCGACATGGGCAACGTGTCCCGCCTCGTCCCCTCCATCCACCCGACGATCGGCTACGACACCGGGGGAGCGAAGCAGCACACCGCCGAGTTCACGGCCTACGGAAAGAGCCCGGGCGCCGACCGGGCCGTCCTCGACGCCGCCGCGGCGATGGCGCTGACCGCCGTGACGGCGGCCGGCGACCCGGACCGACGGCGACGCCTGCTCGACGGGGTGGCGGCCCGGCGGCCGGCCCTCGTCGACGCCCGGCCGCGGTGACGCGGAGCCGCCGGTCGTCAGCGCGCGGCGGCCGCCAAGGTGGGCTCGAAGTCCTTGTTGGTGCGGCAGCCCAGGTTCTCGTAGGTGTTGATCTTGGTGTCCGGGTCGGTCTTCACGAGGTGGTACTTGCAGGCCCCCTTGATGTGGCTGCCGGAGACGCCGCCGGGGAAGTCGATCTCCTTGTTCCAGAGATAGGGCGACTCGTACCCGTTGAGATGCGCGGTGGCGTTGACGTCGATGCCGCCCGGCGCCTCGATCTCGTAGACCCAGCCGGTCTTCGCCGCACCGTACGTGGCGAACTTCTCCGCGACCCACTTCTCACAACTGGTGCTGAGATGCGCGGTGTTCTGGCCGCCCCCCTTGACGATGTACTCGTCGAGCGGCGTCATGGCCTCGCCGCGCGGCGCGAAACCGTCCTCGAAGAGCTGCTCGACATTCTCGCGGGTGTCGCCGCGCCACAGCGTGTTGGTGTCGTCGCGCCACTGCCAGTTCTCGTCGACAGCGGCGCGGTGCACGGCCGGAGCGATGGTGGGGGAGGTGGTGGTGCGCCACCAGTCGAAGGGGCGGAACCCGGTGACGGGCCCGCACGGGCCGGTGTCCGGTGCCTGCGCGACGGCGGTGGTCGGGCGGTGGTCGGCGGCGTCCGCCGGGGCGGCGAGGGCCAGCGGGCCCGTGGCGAGCGAGGCGACGGCGAGCATGCGCAGAACTGCGGAGAACATGGTGACGGCCCATCAGTTGATCAACAGGATGGACTCTGTATATCCGCGGACACCCGTGCCGGAGGGGAGTGCCGCCCCGAGAAGGCGGGCGGTCACTCCCGGGGCGGCAACAGTCATATGTTCACGGCGCGCCCCGCTCCGACTCAGACGGACCGGCGGTCGCCCTGGTCGTCGCAGGGGAGCGCGGAGGCGGGGTGGTGGGCGAGGAAGTCGCGGGTGGCCTGGCGTTCGGCCTCGGTGATCGAGGTCGGCTTGACGTCGATGATGCCGCCGAAGGGCCGGTCGACGTCCCGGATGACGCACAGGGCCGTCGTCAGGAGGGCGGTGATGACGACGAGCGCGATCAGCTGGCCGCGGTTGTTCCTGCGGGGCAGGCAGATACCGAGGGCCACGACCGTGATGACCAGGGTGATGAGGAGGAACCAGAGGATGGCGCTGGGGATGCTTGCGGTCGCCTGGGTGAGACGCTCCTCGCGCTCGTCGGAGCGCTTGTTGTCGGCGGCGACCAGCATCCCGAACACCGGCTGGCCCGCGAGGTCCTCGAAGGTCTGCCGGAAGTCCGTGGACCACACGCTCGGGGCCGGGGACCCCTCGCCGTCGGCCATCGCGGGCCACTCGCGGACGCGGACGGCGCGGGCGTAGCAGACGGCCGCGGCCTGGATCCGGGCGCGCTCGGAGTCCGGCGCGTACTCGGCCGTCTCCACGATCTGGTCCAGGGCCCGGGCCTCGCCGCGCGAGGCCACCTCGGCCTTCCCGTACGAGCCGTTGGCCGTGACGAGGACGAAGCTCAGCAGCAGGACGGTCATCGTCAGGAGCGGACCGACGAGGTCCTTCACCGCCATGCCCGTGCCGTCGTCCTCGTTCAGCAGCCATGGTCGCAGCCAGCGGTTGGCAGCGAGCCCGGCGAGCAGGGCCAGTACGGCGACGACGATGACGAGGACCACGAGCGGCCACCTCCGAGGGGCGGTGAGGGGGGTTCCCGGTACGGGCGAGCATCGTGATCATGTACGTCTGAAGGGGCCTGTGAACTGCGGAAACGTTCACCTGCCGCCACATGGACGAATCCCTTGACCCGGCGGGAGCAGGCGCCGCGCCGCACTCCGCGCCGCACCTCGACGGCTACGCGCCGGGCGAAAGACCGGACCGCTCACCCGTCCCCGACGCACAGTGGTGCCCATGCTGAACCGAGTAGCCGTCCTGTCCGACATCCACGGAGTTCTGCCGGCCCTGGAGGCGGTGCTCGCCGAGCCGGACGTCGCCGCCGCCGACCACATCGTGCTCACCGGCGACATCGCCGCCGGCCCGCAACCGGCCCAGGTCCTGGACCTGTTGACCGGCCTCGGCGACCGCGCGACCTGGATCAGCGGCAACGCCGACCGCGAACTCCTCGAATTCCGCCAGGGCCGACGGGACACCCTTCCCGACCCGATCGCCCCCTGGGCCGCCGCACAACTCCGTGAGGCCGATCTCGCCCTCCTCGCCGCGCTCCCACGATCCGTCACTCTCCCTGTGAAGGGGCTGGGGAAGGTCCTGTTCTGCCACGCCACCCCGCGCGACGACGAGGAGGTCGTGCTCGTCGACTCCCGCCTCGACCGCTGGGAGGAGGTCCTGGAGGGACTCGAACCCGAGGTCCGCACCGTGGTCTGCGGCCACACCCACATGCCGTACGCCCGCCTCGCCCACGGCCGGCTGATCGTCAACCCCGGCAGCATCGGCATGCCCTACGGCCGCACCGGAGCCCACTGGGCCCTCCTGGGCCCGGGCGCGGAACTCCGCGTCACCCCCTACGACCTCGAAGCCGCGGCGACCCGACTGGCCCGGGACTCCTCCTACCCCGACATCACCGCCTGGTCCGACTCCTACCTGAACGCCCGCGTCACCGACGCGGACGCCCTCACGGCCTTCGCCCCGCGCGACGGACGCGTCGGTGCTCCCTGACCTTTCACGGTGATCACGAGCGCCGTTCCGTTCGGTATACCGTTTGCCGATGTTGGACAGACGGACTCATGATCTGACCGACGGCGCCCCGCGGGTCCCGTCGGTCTGGCGTGCCCCGGGCATGCCCGCCCTGCTCGGTTCGACCGGGCTCGGGTTCGCCGGTGTCTCGCTGCTGATGCCGGTCGCCCCGCTCTGGGTGCTCGACGGCGGGGCCGACGCGTTGGGCGCCGGTGTCGTCAACGCCGTGATGATGCTCTGCACCGTGGTCGCCCAACTCCTCGTCGGGCGAGCGCTGCGACGGATCGGCTGGCGCCGGACGCTCATGCTCGGCGCCGTTCTGCTCGGAGCACCCGCGCCGGCCCACCTGCTCACCGACGACGTGCGGGCGGTGACGGCACTCGCGGCGATCCGCGGCCTCGGCTTCGGGATCATCACGGTCTGCGGCGCCACGGGAGTCGCCGCGCTCGTCGAACCCGCACGCCGTGGCCGCGCCGTCGGAGCCTACGGACTCGCCATCGCGGCACCGCAGTTCCTGCTCATCCCCGTCGCACCCTGGCTCGCCGAGAGCGTCGGGTACGGGCTGGTCTTCACCGCCGCGGCCGTGCCCCTGGCCGCCGTCGCACTCGTCCCCTCCGTGGCCCGCGCCCTGCACACCCACGACGACCCCGGAGCCGGTGCGACCCCGTCCGGTCCGCCACCCGACCGCGCCCACCTGCGCCGCGCCCTCACCGGGCCGATCGCCGCGCTGCTCGCGATCACCTCGGCCGGCGGAGCCGTGCTCACCTTCACCCCGAGTCTCGCCCCCGACCCGGTCGTCGTGGTCGTGGCGCTCCTGGTGTTCACGGGAGCCTCGGCGTTCTGCCGCTGGGCCTTCGGCGGCTTCGCGGACCGGCGCGGCGCCGCCCCGGCGATCGCCCCGCTCCTCCTGCTCGGCGCCGCCGGGCTCGCCGCGATCGGCGCGGGAACGGCCAGGGACGCGGACACCACCGCAGGCGCACTGCTGATCGGCGGAATGCTCGCGCTGGGCGTCGCCTACGGAGGCTTGCAGAACCTCACGCTCGTACACGCCTTCACGGCAGCGGGGGAGGACGCGCGATCGACCGTCGGCACCGCCTGGAACGTCGGTTTCGACGCGGGCACCGGACTCGGCGCCCTCGCAGCCGGCGCGGTCGCCGCCTCGACCTCCTACACCCTCGCCTACGCCGTCCTCGCCACCGTCACCGCGCTCGTGGGACTGGCCTGGCTCACGGCCGGTCGCAGGACCTGACGGGAGCACGCGGATTCCGCGCGATTAGTGTCTCGGGAGCAAGGCCGACGCGACGGGCGAGGGCCGCGACGGAAACCGCTGGATGAGGAGTGCCTGGTGCCGGTGCTGATCGAACACCTCGAGAACCGGCTCGGACGCATGGCCGGCGCCTGGTCACCTCGCGACGGCGCTCCGACCGGTACGCCCCAGGTGGCCGCGTTCCGGGACGGCCGGCTCGAACGGGTACAGGCGTTCACCACGATCGGCCTGTCGCGGACGCCGTTGCGGTCCCCGCACTCCGATCGCCACCACCACCTGGAACTCCTCGCCTGCGCCTACGTGAAGGACGGCGAGGACCACGGCCCGCTGCCCGGAGTCGTGGAGTTCGTGGCCGAGCGCATGGTGGCCGGGGGACACGCGGTCCTGCGCGGTGACGTGATCCCGCTGCCGGCGCCTCTCCCTGGCGGCAGCAAGACGGCCCTCTACGCCGCACTGCCGGTCTACTTCGACGACGCGTTCTTCTCCGTGACGATCGAGAACGGCAGTGAGGTCGGGATCGTCTGGCTCGTCCCCGTCACCTCGACCGAGGCGGACTTCGTCCGGGCCAGGGGCCGGCAGGCCTTCGAGCAGGCACTCGTGGCCCAGGATCCGGACCTTCTCGACCTCGACCGCGCGGGCCTGGACCTGTGACCTGCCCTTCCGCCGGCCGGGGCTCCCTCACCCGGTCTCGCCGCCGAAACTGATCTCGTTGCCGTCCGCGTCCCGGTAGACGACCTTGGTCACGCCGCCGGCGTAGGTCTCGCGCCTCACCGGTTCGATGCCCCGCCGGGCGGCCCCGGCGACCCGTTCGCCGAGGTTGTCGACGAACGACAGGACCAGGGCGTTCCCCGCCCGGCGCGCGTCCTCCACGATGTAGACGTGACGGTGCTCCGCCACCTCCCACACGGCCTCGATGTCGTTCGGCTGCATCGAGGCCGGGGCGCCGAGGAGTCGCTCGTACCAGGGCAGGGCCACGGCGTAATCGGTGACGGGGATCCCCGCGAAGAGGTCCAGTGCCATGTCGTCGTCATCCAGGAGAGCGGTCGGGAGTCTCTGTCCGCGTCTCTGCGTGTGGGTTGGCTACGGTGACCATTGATCAGCTGTCGACCCGTCAGAGAGTGGGAGCACCCCCGATGATGCCGCCCTTCTGTCCCATATGTCGCGTCCCCTCCCGGCTTTCGGACTTCGCGTACGAGGACTTCACCCTCGTGTACTTCAAGCCCACGACGACGTATCCGGACGACTGGGCCGGACACCCGGAGAACTGCGAGTGGTTCTGCCCCACACACCTCCCCCTCACGCAGGGCCTGACGGACCTGCCGGTGAGGGAGGCGATGAAACGCATCCAGGCGAGGCTGCGCGCGACGACGGGGCGGGAAGCCCAGGAGTGACGTCGACGTCAGGTCCGGCGGTGGCCGCCGGGGCGCGCACGCTCCTCCCGCCGCGCGAGGAACGGCACGTCCACACTGAGGCGTTCCGGGGGTGCGGACGGCCGGTCCGGGGGCCCCATCACCATCAGCGGATCGAACATCACGATGGCGCCCGCGACGACCAGGAAGCCCAGCGGGCCGATGAGCATCGGGACGAGCATGTCGAAGGACGAGCTGGTGAGGTACGCGGGGGTGCCGGCCCCGTGCAGGTGGACTTCGAGGGCCGCCATGCCCGTGTAGTGCATGCCGGTCACCGCGACGCCCATGATCAGGCTCGCGCCCAGGCTCCACACGAGGCCCCTGTCCTGAACCGCCGCCCACAGCGCCGCGGTCGCGGCCACGACGGCGATGACCAGCGACAGGGCGACGGTGGAGGTCTCGTAGTCGAGCGAGGCCCCGCGCACGGTCATGGCGGCCATGCCCAGGTAGTGCATGCCGCCGACGCCCAGGCCGGTGATGACGCCGCCGGCCAGGAGCGCCGGCGCGGTCGGGCCCTGGAAGCCGACGATGAACACGCCCACGCTCACCACGGCGATGGCCACGGCCAGACTGGCGTAGGTGATCGTCCACTCGAACTCGACGCGTGCGCCGGCGACGCTGAAGCCCATCATCGCGATGAAGTGCATCGTCCAGATTCCCGAGCCGATGGCCCCGGCGCCCAGAGCGAGCCAGGCCGGGCGGCGGCGTGAGCGGTCGAACCTGAGGGAGCGGGTGGTGCAGCGCAGCCCCAGTGCGCTGCCGAGGTACGCCATGGCGTACCCGACGGCGGGTGTCACGGCCCCGTAGGTGAACCCGTCGATGGTGCCTTCCATGAGAAGCGCAGCCTTCCTGGCCGATATGGAGGGACGAGGAAGGTCAGCCCCCGCCCGCGTTGTGGCAACTGCCGTTCGGAACCGCGCAGTTGGTGGTGCGGCGAGGAGTATGGCAGCGGAACGACCCGTCCGGAATCACGAAGCCGCCACGGGTTCCCCGCCGAGCGGCCCGGACGCGGGCATGATGGGGGACATGACCCGGATCGCCCGCCGTATGCACGAGCTCCTGGAACCCATCTGCCTGGTCACCTTCTTCGCCGACGAGTGCAACCAGGAGCTCGCCGCGCTCGGCCACCGCACCTACTGGGACGGTTACTTCGCCAGCCGCGCCGCGCCTCTCGGGAGGGTTCCGGCGCAGGTCGTGCACGCGGCGTTCTACAACTTCGCCGACGGGGAAGTCGCGCGGCACATCCCCAGCGCCTGGGAGACGATCCCGCCCGAGGAGTCCCTCGCCGCGCGCGAGCGGGGCAGCGCGGCCTCCCTGCGACGCATCCTCGGTGCCGAGCTCACCGGCTCCCCGGGCCTGGTGCGCGCCGCCGACCTGACCGCCAGGGCCGCGGCGACCGCTCCCACCGAAGGCCGCGTCATGTACGCGGGCATGCGCACCGTCCCCGTGCCGGAGGACCCGGTCGCCCGGCTCTGGCACTGCGCGACCACGCTGCGCGAACACCGCGGAGACGGTCACATCGCCGCCCTCCTCGGCGAGCGCATCGGCGGCACGGAGGCGCACGTGCTCTCCGCGCTGGAACAGGGCATCCACCCGCCGGAGTCCTTCGGCCGCATCCACCACCTCCCGAAGGAGCGGCTCGCCGCCGTCATGAACGGCCTGCGCGAGCGCGGGATCGTCGACACCGACGGTCGCTTCACCGACGCCGGCCGCGCGCTGAAGCAGCGCGTCGAAGCCCTCACCGACGACCTCGCCGCCCCGCCGTACGAGGCGCTCCCGCCCGCCGAACTCGACGAGTTGATCGAGGCGCTCGAACCGATCACCGCGAAAGTGGTGGCCGCGGGGTCACGCTGACGAGCGGGCCGGACGGGGGAGCGGAGCGGCGCGTACGCGGGCCCACCACTGAGCCGCCGCCCTGTCCCTCGGGCGGCGTCTCAGGCGTGCCGTCGGCAGAAGTCCCGTACGGCCCGGTTGAACTCCTCGGGCCGTTCCAGGTTGCTGAGGTGCCCCGCGCCGGGGACGACGACGAGTTCGGCTTCCGGGATCGCGGCCCGGAACTGCCGGGCGACGGTGAGCGGGGAGCGTACGTCCTGTTCCCCCCACAGCAGGAGGGTCGGCACCGAGACGGCGGGTAGGAGGTCCCGCTGGTCGGTCGCGGCCATGAGGGCCAGTTGGGCCCGCAGGGTGTCCGGTCGGGCGGCTGCGGCCATCGTCTCCAGCAGTGGAACGTACGCGGGCGGCGGCGGACCCGCGAACAGTCCCGGTACGGAGGCCGGAGGGGCCCCGGTCGGCGACGCGTCCAGCATCCGGCGCACACCGGTGACGCGGGCCGCCACCTCTTCGGCCGGCAGGGAGCCCCTCCAGCCGGCGTAGGTGTCGGCGAGGACCAGGGTCCGGACGAGGTCCCGGTGGTGGCGGTAGAACTCCAGGGCGACGGTCCCGCCCCAGGAGAGCCCCGCGACGTGAGCCGGTCCGATCCGCAGTGATTTCACGAGCGCGGCGAGGCAGTGGGCATAGTCCGCGAGGGTGAAGGCGGCAGGCAGAGCCCCGGAGCGTCCCGCGCCGGGTTCGTCCCACGCCACGACCGTGAACGCGTCGGACAGCGCGTCGAGTTGAGGTGTCCAGACACGGGCGTCGTCACCCGCGCCGTGCAGCAGGACCAGGAGTGGCCCGGCCCCCGCACGGTCGTACGCGAGGGTCAGCCCGCCGGCCCGCACGGTCGCCATGTCACCAGGCTAGGCCTGCCCGTCGGCACTGTCGCGGTGCGGTGCGTGCCTCGGACTCCGGCGTGGGGGAGTGCTGGGGTCAACTGGCCTGCGTACAGCCCTGATTGTGAAACGGGGACAGTCCCTGTATCTTCCCCGACAGGAAACGTGGACAGCCCCCGTTTCTCGTTCGACCAGATTTCGACGAGAGGTCGACCCATGAGTGAAGAACACCGCGCCGGTGCCCCGGGCCAGAGCCCGCCCCGCCCCGCCGGCAGCAGGACCTGGCACCGCCCCGGCGCGGTGCTCGCGATCGTCCTGGCCCTCCAGACGATGCTGATCCTCGACGTGAACGTCGTGAACATCGCGCTCCCCGACCTGAAGGAGGCCCTCGGCTTCACCCCGACCGGCCTGTCCTGGGTCCTGAGCTCCTACCTGCTCGCCTTCGGCGGACTGCTCCTCCTCGGTGGCCGCGCCGGCGACGTCCTCGGCCACCGCCGCGGCATGGTCGTCGGTGTCACCGTGTTCACCGCCGCCTCGCTCCTCGGCGGCCTGTCCACCTCGGCCGGCATGCTGCTCGCCGCCCGCGCCCTGCAGGGCGTCGGCGCAGCCTTCGCCGCACCCACCGTCCTCGCCCTGATCGCCACCCACTTCACCGATCCGGCCGCCCGGGCCCGCGCGCTGGGCCTGTACGCGGCGGTCTCCGGATCGGGCGCCGCCATCGGGCTCATCGGCGGCGGACTGCTCACCGACTGGCTCTCCTGGCGCTGGGTCCTCTTCATCAACGTGCCGGTCGGTATCGCCCTGTTGATCGCGGCCCCGCTGTTCATCCGCGAGACCGAACGCACCCCCGCCCGCTTCGACCTGGGCGGCGCCCTCACCTCGACCATCGGCACCACCGCCCTGGTCCACGGCTTCATCCGCGCCGCCGACAGCGGCTGGGCCGACCCGCTGACCCTGCTCTCCTTCACCCTCGCGGTGGTCCTGCTCGCCCTGTTCGTGGTCGTCGAGACCCGTGCCGCGCAGCCGATCACGCCGCTGCGCCTGTTCGCCGACCGCAACCGCGCCACCGGCTACCTCGTGCTGCTGTTCGTGATGGCGGCCGGCAACGCGATGTTCTTCTTCCTGACCCAATTCCTGCAGGAGGTCCGGGACTTCACCCCGATCCATGCCGGCCTGGCCTTCGTCCCGCTGGCCGTCCTGATCCTCGCCGCGTCCGGTCTCGCCGCCAAGGCGCTGCCCCGGACCGGCCCGCGCGTCCTGACCGCCGTCGGCGCCGCGGCCATCAGTGTCGCCCTGATCTGGTTCGCCCGGATCACCCCCGACGCCGACTACGTCTCCGCACTGCTCGCGCCCATGCTCATCGCCGGGCTCGGCATGGGCACCCTCCTCGTCGGCGTCACCACGATCCTGATGTCGGGCCTCGCCCCGCAGGACTCCGGCGCCGCCTCCGGCCTGCTCAACGTGATGCAGCAGATCGGCGGCGCGCTCGGCCTGGCCATCATGGTCACGGTCTTCGGCGCCGCGAGCCGCAGCGCCCGCGGCGAACTGCCCTCCGGACTCACACCCCGGCAGGCGGCCGACCGAGTCCTCACCGAGGGCGTCACCACCGCGTTCACCTGGGGCGCGGGATTCACCGCCCTCACCATCCTGCTCACCCTCGTGATGCGCACCGCTTCCGCGGGCGGAACGGACGGCACTGAGCCGGAGCCGATCCCTGAGTCGGCCCCCGAACCCGCCGCGGGGCGGCAGGGATAGGATGCGGGGCCGCACCCCGCTTCCGGTGCCGCCCCGTCACCCACGGGAGCGGCACCGCGCCCCGCACGGCCGCCGAGGAGAAGACAGCCCGATGCGCGCAGACGCCCGCCGCAACTACGAGCGCCTCCTGACCGAAGCCAGGAAGGCCTTCGACGAGCACGGCATCCACACCTCGCTCGACGACATCGCCAAGCAGGCGGGCCTCGGCAACGCCACCCTGTACCGCCACTTCCCGACCCGCGAGAGCCTGTTGGAGACGATCCTGCGCGACAGCCTCGCCGAACTCGGCGACACCGCGCAGAACCTGCTCACCGCGCAGCCGCCCGGAGCGGCGCTGGCCACCTGGGTGAAGGCCGCCGTCGCGCACGCCACCACGTACCGCGGGCTGGTGACCACGCTGATGGACAGCCTCAAGGACGAGACCTCCGACCTCAACAGCGCCTGCACCGCCATGCAGTCGGCGGGCCGCCGCCTGCTGGAGCGGGCCCAGCAGGCGGGAGAGGTGCGCGGCGACATCACGGCCACCGGCCTGTACGCCATGATCGCGGCGGCGGCCTGGACCCGCGAACACGCCCCGCAGGAGACGGACCAGGTCCTCGCCGTCCTCCTCGACGGCCTCCGGACCCGCTAGAGCGTTGCCCTAGGCCTCGACCTCTCCCTCGGCCTCGACGGTGACCAGCCGGACGGCCGGCGCCGAGACCACCTGGACGTGCGGGACACCCGGCACGCGGATGTTGACGAATCCGCCCTCGATCGCGAAGTCGACCCCCGTGACACGGCTGACCCGCCGCCCGTCCGCGCTGAAGACCGCGTAGGCGGTGTCCAGCTCGATCGTGCCCTTGCGCCACTCGCGGCTCATGCCGACACCTCCGGGAAGTCGAGCTCGGGCCGAGCGAGGTGATTGAAGTGGTTGGACAGGGTGTTGAGCGCGACATGGGCGACGATCTCGCCGAGCTCGGCGTCGCTCACCCCGGCGTGCCGGGCCCCGTCCAGCATCGAGTCCTCGACCCGGCCGCCGGTGCGCACCACCGCACGGGCGATCCGCAGCACGGCATCGGCGTGCGCGTCCCCGTCGTCGGCGCCCTCGCGTGTGCGGAGCAGCTCCTTGTCGCTCAGTCCGAGCTTGCGGCCCCGCAGTGTGTGGGCGCTGACGCAGTACGTGCAGTGGTTCTCCTGGGCGACCAGGAGCGCGAGCTGCTCACGGAGCCGGGCGGACAGGACGCCGCGGCTGAGGTGATCACGCAGCGCGAGGTAACCGGCCAGCGCGGCGGGGGAGTTGGCGAGGGTCGCGTACAGGTTGGGCACCCGGCCGAGCTGTCGGCGGGTCTGGTCGAGCAGCCCGGACGGGTCGTCGGTGAGCTGTGGCATGCGCGGCATGAATCCTCCAGATGGTACCGATCGGTTCCAACCTCTCGCGCCGAGACGGTACCGATCGGTTCCATCCGCGTCAAGATCCGGCTACTCTGACCCCCATGGCCACCCACGCACGCGAGCGCCTCCTCGACACCGCCGAGGAACTCTTCTACGCCGAAGGCATCCGCGCCGTCGGCATCGAGCGCATCGTGGCCGAGTCCGGAGTCGGCCGCGCCTCCCTCTACCGCCACTTCGCCGGCAAGGACGACCTCGTCGTGGCCGTCCTCCAGCGCCGCGACCAGGCCTGGCGCACCTGGCTCGCCGAACGCGTGGGCGCGCTCGGCGGCCGTCCCCTGGACATCTTCGAGGCCCTCGCCGAACGCTTCGCGAACGCCGACTTCCGCGGCTGCGCCTTCATCAACACCATGGCGGAGACCGCCGACACCGACAGCGCCGCCTACCGCGCCGCCGCCGCACACAAAGAACGCGTCATCGCCTACGTCGCCGACCTGCTCGCCCGGAACGGATGCGCGGAGCCCGAGACCCTCGCACGGCGTTTCGTCCTCCTCATGGACGGCGCCATCGTCACCGCCCTGCGCGAACGCACCACGGCCCCCGCGGCGGAGGCCCGCGCGGTCGCGGCGGCCATGCTGGGCGCGTCGGGCTGATCCCGCTCGGCGCAGGGTGCCGTGAACGCGACCGTGCGGGCCTCAGCGCGGTCGGTCCGCGCTCCAGTCCCACGCGCTGATCGTCGTGCGCATCAGCCGGGCGGCGGCCGTCAGCCGGGTGCCGGCGCCCCAGTGCAGGGTGAGTCGGCGGCGGCACTCGGGGCTGTCGACGGCGATCCAGGCGGCAGCGCCGGGCGGGGCGAGGCGCCGGGCGAGGTCGGGTACGAGGCCGATGCCGAGCCTCGCCTGGATCAGTGCCGCGATCGCGCTGAGCTCGTCCCCTTCGCACACGATCCGCGGGGTGAGGTCGTGCGCGGCGAACAGCCGGTCGAGCAGGCGGCGTTGCCAGTGCCCCGGCTGGGCGGCGATGAAGCCCTCGCCGGCGAGTTCCGGCACGGTCACCGAGGAGCGGTCGGCGAGCGGGTGACCGGGTGGGGTGACCAACCACACCGGCTCGTCCAGCAGTTGCACCGACTCCAGGCCTTCGGCGGGGATCGGCTGCGAGGCCGCGCACAGGTCGACTTCCTGGGTCAGCAGTCGGCGGGCCATGTCCGCCGCGGGTGCCTGATGGAGTTCGACCTCGATGTCCGGGTGGGCCCGCTTGTACGCCGCGAGCGGTCCGGTGAAGGTCAGGAAGGTCTCGGACGCCAGCCGTACGCTGCCGAACCCCTCGTCCGCGAGTTCGGCCACCGCGCGCCGGCCCGCCTCCAGTTCGCCCAGCGACCGTTCGGCGTAGTCACGGAAGAGGCGACCGGCGTCGTTGAGGCGCAGCCGGCCCGCGCGGTCGAACAGCGGAGTGCCGAGTTCCTTCTCCAGCCGGGCGATGGTGCGGCTCAACGACGGCTGGGCGACGCGCAGTTCCTCGGCCGCGCGGCTGAGGTGCTCCAGTCGGGCGACCGCCAGGAACTGCCGCAGCGAGTTGAGGTCCATCCGTCACCATCTCCTCGTGCCCGGGCATGCCTTCCAGAGCATCACTTCATAGCAATACTGATCTTAGACGTGATAGCCCCACGGGCATACCGTCGTGATGTCAGCCGCCCTCGCACCACATCGCGGCACATCGCAGCGAAGGAGCCGTCATGTTCATGAACGCGCGGAGGTCGCCCGAGGCCGAGGCCTGTGGCGCACGAACGAGGCGCAGGAGGATCGCGGCCGCCGCCGTGGCCGCCGTGGTGATCGGCACCGGCACCGCCGCCGGCGCCGGAGCGGACACCCCGGAGGGCGGGCAACCCGAAGTGCTCGAACTCAAGGTCCGCAACGACCAGTACGCCGCCGACGACAAGGCCCCCGAGGGGCCGAGCCTGGGCGACACCTACGTCTACTCCGGCGCGGCGCTGCAGGACGGCCGTACCGTCGGGCGCGGCGGCGGTACCTGTCAGGTCGTCCAGGTCGAGGGCGACACCCCCACCACACAGTGCCTGATCACGATGGAACTCGACCGGGGTTCGCTGACCATGCAGTCGCTGTGGACGAGCGGACCGAGCCATCTCGACATGGCCCTCACCGGCGGCACCGGTGATTTCAGCAGGGCACGGGGAATCGCTCGCTACTGGGACATCGGGACGGCCGACGAACGCGTACGGATCGAGATCCTGCACTGACACGGACTGACACGGACTGGATGAGACCAACTCGTGCCGAGCGAAGGGAAGATGGACCTCATGGCCACACAACAGCAGGCGACGGACGAAGCCGAGATCCGTCGGCACATCGACAAGCTCGTCGAGGGACTCGAGAAGAAGGACCTCGAAGCCCTGAGGCGACTCTACGCACCGGACATCGTGTCCTTCGACGTCCAGCCGCCCCTGCAGCACGTGGGCGTCGACGCCAAAATCGCCAACTGGACCCCCGTCTTCACCGCTTTCGAGACCGTCACCTACGAGGTGCGCGACCTGGCGGTGACCGTGGGCGGCGACGTGGCGTTCGCCCATGGTTTCGGCCGCCTCGGCGGCACGCTCAAGGACGGGACGGTGATCGGCGGTATGTGGGTCAGGGCCACCCACTGCCTGCGCAAGGCCGCCGGGGCGTGGCTGATCGTCCACGACCAGGTGTCGGTGCCGCTCGACGTGGCCACCGGCGCCGGAGTCACCGACCTCCAACCGTGACCGATCGTCGGCCGGGCACGTGACGTGCGGCCGGCGCCGGGCCGGGAGCGGCGGGCCGAGTCAGACGGGCAGCAGACCCGGGAACGGCCCGTGCCCCACGCCCGGTGCTGTGACCGCCAGCCAGCCGTGCCCGCGCACGACCGTGCTCGTGCCCACGAGCTCCGGATCGACCGACAGGTACGCACAGGCGATGCGGGCGCCCGCGGTTCCGGCCTCGGGGTCCGCGTCCTCGGACTCGGGATCGAAGCCGGGCTCGTTCATCGCGAGGTCCTCCCACGGCAGCGGGTCGCCCTCCCACTCCGGGTCGCTGTGGGCCGCGTACCGCCGGATCACCAGGCCGTCCTCCGCCACGAACCAGAGGTCCGAGCCGTCGGCCCCGTCGACGTAGAAGAGCTGGGCGTGTCCGCACGCGTCGCTGACGCGTTCCACCGTCTCGATCATGTCGTTCCAGTGGTCGTCGCCGACAATCAGCTCGAACGGGCCGAACACCAGCCGCCAGCCGTCCAGTTCAGGCGTCACGAAGGCCCGGCCGACGCCACGCTCGGGGTCGTCCGGGGCCGGGATCCGGAGCTCCTCGCCGTACGAGGCCGCCACGCCCGCCGCGACCGTCACCGGGCGGCGGTCGTGCAGGCCCAGTGCCTCGAAGACGCCCTCGTACGTCGCCCCCGGCACGGCCAGCCACCAGCAGCCGAGCTGCGGTGAGGGCAGCCCGCCGACCTCGCCCGGAAGCTTCGACCGCACCAGTCGCTCCACCAGCGTGCGGTCGCGCTCGTCCAGCGCGTCGAGGCCTCCGCCCTCCAGCAGAACGCCGAGCGACCCCCGCCGCATCGGCCGGGACGCGCCGGGATCCCGGCGCAGAGCGCGCAGTCGCGGCGCTCGGGCCTCGTACACGGCGCGTGCGTAATCGGAGACGTTGCTCGCGCAGTCACCTCCCCGGGCGACGACCTCCAGCAGGGCCCGCAGACCGGCCTCGGAGTCCACCTTCAGCCTGATCAGCCCCTGGAATCCGTAGTACGCGAGATCGCGGTCGGGGTCGGCCGCCAGCGCCGCGTACTGCTCGGCGCAGCGTTCGTCGAAGCAGCCGAGCAGCCGGCTGACCACGAAACCGTGCAACTCCCCACGGCGCGTGGCCGCGAGGACCGCGTCGAAGGCCGGCGGTCCGATGCGTCCCAGCACCTTCTTGTACGCGTCGACATGGCGTATCGCCGCCTGTCCGGTCGCACCGCGCAGCACCCCGGGCAACGCGGCCTCACCGTGCGCGGTCAACTGCTCGACCGCTGCGTCGACTTGAACGGAGTCCCCGCTCTCCAGATCCCCGACGAGCTGCGCGATCACGGATTCGATCTTCATAGGAAGATCCTAGGGGCGGGCGTTCGGGGCCCGGGGCGGGGCGGGTCGGCCCGGATCGTCAGAGCGACCTGGTCATGAACACACTGCTGGGGTCGGGCCGGTAGTCGGCGAACGGTGCGCAGTAGGCGAACCCGAACTTCTCGTAGAGCCTTCTGGCGGGCAGGAAGAAGTCGGCGGCGCCGGTCTCCAGGCTGAGTCGGGTGAAGCCGAGCACCTTGGCCTCGGTGAGGATGTGGTCCAGCAACCGGGAGGCGATCCCGCTGCGAGTACGTGCCGGTGCGGTCCGCATCGACTTCAGTTCGGCGTGCTCAGGGTTCAGCCTCGTGATCGCGCCGCACCCCACCACCGCGTCGTCCTCGTGCGCCGACCAGAAAGTGACCTCGGGGCGGCGCAGCCCGTCCAGGCCGAGAGCGTGCTTGCTCTCCGGGGGAGTGAGGGACCGCATCTGCGCCACGTGGTCGGCGAGGAACTGGGCGATCCGCGGTCCGGACAGGTCGTCCACGACGATCCTCACCTTGCTCACTGACGGCTCACTGATCCCTCCGGTCCGGCGACTGCGCGTACGGCGTCACTCTAGGACGTCGCTTCTGCCGTGCTGCTCCCGCCCGGGCGTCGGAGCAGGCCACCTGCTCCGGAACGGTCTTGTCCCGCCGAGAGCCCGCGGGGGATCATCACCGCGTGCCACACCAGGAGAAACTTCACGACCTGCTCGCCCGCGCCGGACTGACGGTCGTCGGGGAGGTGCGTCCCGGCGGGCTGTTCCCGCCCGAGGCCGGGTGGCGGGTCGCGCGCGGGATCGCGGCGCCCGACGGCGCGCGGCGGGGCACGATCGACGACGCCTGGTGGCGCCGACTCGTGGGCGCCGACGGCGCGTTCCTGGTCGCCGTCCTCGGGCATCGGATCGGCGGCAACGACGCCTGGTGGACCCGGGTCCGCACCACCGGCGGCACCGCCGTCCCGCGGCTGACCGGCGACCCCGGATTCGTGGCGCTCTCCCTCGACGGGCAGGTGCTGATCGCGCGGGTTCCCGGCGTGGACGGGCCCCGGGTGACGGCCGTCGACCGGTTGCCGGAGCGGCTGGAGGAGGTCGCCGTGGCCGCCGGGCGCGAGACGGAGGCCCAGCGTGCCGCGACGTGGGAGACGGTGCCCGCTCGGCCGGCGTGGCCCCTCCACTGGGCGGACGGGATCGGGTCCAACCCCTGCGCGCCGGACGCCCTGCTGATCCGGTTGCTGGACGTGGAGGTGGGTTTCCTGCACGGCTGCGACCGGCCCGCCGTACTCGACGCCGCCCTGGCGCACCCCGATCCGGAGGTGCGGGCGCGCCCCGCGGACACCTTCCGCCCCCGGCTCACGCCCGACCAGTGGCTGCGCCTGATCCGCGCCGAACCGTCGCCGAGCCGCCAGGTGCTGTGGGCCGGACACGCCGCAGCCCGCGGCATCGACATCCCCGAGGACCTGTACGACGCCCTCCTCGCCGGCCCGTCCCGCGCACAAGCCGCCGCCCTGCCCGGGCTGCCCGCCCACCACCTCACCGGCCTCACGACCGACGCGGACCCCCGCGTACGGGCGGCTGCCTGCGCCCGCTGGAACGACCTCACCGCACCGCAGCGGACCCGGCTGCGGGCCGACGCCGACGACACCGTACGTACGGCGGCGCTCCTCGCGCGCCACACCCACGGCTCCGTACCCATGCCCCGCGAGGTCTTCGCCGCACTCTCCGAGGTCCATGGCCAGGTTCTCGAACAGTGCTGCCTTTCCCCCGAGTTGGAGGCGGACCTGGTCCGGGACCCGGACCCGTCGGTACGCCGAGCACTGGCCGCCAACCCGCGGCTCGGTGCGGACGGTGTCGCCGTCCTCGCACGGGACCCGCACGACGACGTCCGCGCCGCCGTGGCGCTGCGCGCCGACCTCGACGAGGTGCAACGCGCCGCTGTACGCCACGACTTCGACCCGGCGTCGATGTCGCACACCCTGCCCTGGGTCGAGGACCTGCACGATGACGCCGACGCGATGCGCCGCCTCGCCGCGTCGTCCCATCCACTGGTCCGCCGGAGCGTGGCCCGCGCCCGGCACCTCCCACCGGATGTCGTGGCACGCCTGGCACGGGACGAGGACCGCACCGTCCGCCTCTTCCTCGCCGAATCGTGCGACGACGCGCCGCAGGACATGCTCCTCGAGGTCTGGCGCTGGTGGGACGGCAGCTTCAGCCACCCGGGCCGCCCCCGCACCCACCCGAACTTCCCGCGGACGAACCTGCTGCGCTACGCGGACGCCCCCGAGGGACGCGTACGGCGCCTGGCCCTGGACGACCCTGCGTCCACGCCCGCCGACGTGGCACGACTCGTCCGCGACCCGGAGGCCGAGGTGCGTCGCCGGGCGGCCGAGGACCCCCGGCTCGCACCGGCCGACGCGGTACGGCTGCTGAACGATCCGGTGGCCCACGTCCGCGCGACGGCGACGCGCAACCCGCGGCTGCCGGCCCGCGTCCTCGCCGGGCTGCTCCACGACCGCGACACGGCGGGCACGGCGGTCACCAACCCGGCGATCCCGGTCCCCGTGTTGTACCGCATCCTGGCCGCGGCCGAGGACGCCGTGGCAGCCCGCCGCTGAACCGCGCGTCATCCCCGCCAGGCGTCGGCCACGGATGAGGCCATGGCGCGGGCCTGCGCGTGACCGGCCCGGGCGGCGGCGGGCCTTCGGGCGTCGTCCGTCATGTTGCGGCCCATGACGCGGCGCGCGGTGCGGTCCGGGGTCAGCAGCGTGACGCGTGCCCCGTCCTCGGACAGTTCCGTGGCCTGCTCGGAGGCGCTCGGGTGCGGCCCGACCGCCTGGGGGATCGGGACGACCGCCAGCACGTGCCGGTACCCGCGGGCGAGCTGGAGGTTGGCCGTCGACCGGCTGCCGCCGTCCATCCAGCGCCGGCCCGCCACGGTGACCGGCGGCCAGACGACGGGCACGGCGCAGCTCGCCGCGACCGCTGCGCGGAGCGGCACTCCCGAGCGTGAGTCGAACACCTCGACCTGCCCGGTCCGCGCGTCGATCGCGGTGACCCTGAGCTCCTGCCCGGGCCAGGCATGGACGTCGCCGAGCAGTGTGCCGACGGTGTCGAAGACCTCCGACTCCGGGCCGGTCGGGGCGCTGAGCGCGGCCCGGGCCAGGCGTTCGACCGATCGCTGCGGATCGCGGGAGCCCAGCGCCGCCCACAGGAACCGCGCCGTCTGGCGCAGGGTCACCGGGAGACGGACCGCGTCGGCTCCGGAGAGCTGACGTGCGTAGAGCTCCGCGGCGGGGACGCCGGACAGGAGCCGGGATCCGAACACGGCACCGGCGGACGTGCCGATGACGACATCGGCGCCGCGCAGATCGATCCCGGCCTCGGTGAGCCCGGCCAGGGCCCCCGCCAGCCAGGCCCCACCCACCGGCCCGCCCCCTCCGAGCACGAGTGCGGTGTCGGACACGCTGCCTCTCCTCCTCGCGAACGGCCGGCGGGCATCCGGCCCGCCGACTGAACCGGGGAGCTCTCCCCAGTTGCTGGTCCGACGATAGCACTCGTAGCGGGGAGCGCTCCCCGCTACGAGTGCTGCGAGTCCGAGGGCGACGCCCGCTCACGCTCCCCCTGGCGCCACCAGCCCCGCCTCGTACGCCAGGACCACCGCCTGGGCCCGGCTGGTGAGGTCCAGTTTGGTCATCGCGCGGTTGAGGTGGGTCTTGACCGTGGCCTCGGAGATGAACAGGCGTTCCGCGATCTCCAGGTTGGACATGCCGCGCCCCGTGAGGCGCAGCACCTCCGTCTCCCGCGCCGTGAGCTGCGCCAGCGCGGGCGGCGCGGGCGGGGGAGGCGTCGACGCCGACGGGGCGGTGAACGTCTCGACCAGGCGGCGGGTGACGCTCGGCGCGAAGAGGGTGTCGCCGCCCGCCACCGCGGCCACCGCCGTCAACAGCCGCTCCGGCCCGGTGTCCTTCAGCAGGAATCCGGACGCGCCGGCGCGCAACGCGTGGAACACGTACTCGTCGAGGTCGAACGTGGTGAGCATCAGGACCCGGGGCAGCGGCTCGTAGTCGGCGGCCAGGATCCGCTCCATCGCGTCGATGCCGTTCATCCCCGGCATCCGGATGTCCATCAGGACGACCTCCGGCCGGCAGCGCAGCGCCTCCGCCACCGCCTGCGCCCCGTCCGCCGCCTCACCGACCACCTCGAACCCGTCGGCGGCCGTCAATAGCCCCACGATCCCCGCACGCACCAGGAACTGATCGTCCACCACAAGCACCCGCGTCATCGACCGCCGTCATCCCCTCAGCCGCCGGCGCCCTCCCGGCCCGACGGAGCGGACGTCGGCAAGGTGAGCCGGACCTGGAAGCCCCCCTCTGGGCGCGGGCCGATCTCCACGCTACCGCCGTAGAGCCGCACGCGTTCCCGTATGCCGATCAGGCCGTGGCCCGTTCCTGATTCCGCGGCGACATCGGTCCGTTCGGGCGCAGTCCGGGAGGCCGCGCCGTCGTCGGTGACGCTCACCCGCAGCGCATGCGTCCCGTACGACACCCGGACGACGGCACTGGTCGGCCGCGCGTGCTTCAGCACATTGGTGAGCGCCTCCTGCACCACCCGGTACGCGCACAGCCCGATGCCCGGAGGCAGCGACCGCTGCGGCCCGTCGACGGTCAGTTCCACCGGCACCCCGCCGGCACGCACCCGCTCCACCAGCTCGCCGAGCTCGTCCAGCCCGGGCACGGGCTCGTACGACTCGGGCCCGCCGTTCGCCCGGCCGCGCAGCAGCGTCAGCATCCGGCGCATCTCCACGAGCGCCTCGTGGGAGGTGTTCTCGATGGTCGCGAGCGCCGCCCGCGCCGTGTCGGGGGCGGTGGTGAAGACGTACCGCGCGAGGCCCGACTGCACGGATATCACCGACATGTGATGCGCGATCACATCGTGCAGCTCGCGGGCGATGCGCGCTTGTTCCTCGGCCACGGCCCGCCGCGCGTTCTCGTCACGCTCCGCGCGCAACTGCCGTGTCAGCTCCGCGAGTCGTTCCCCACGCCGCTCCGACTGCCGCGCGGACTGCCCGAACCGGACCAGGATCGCCGGGAAGACGACCGCCATCGCGGCGGCGGCCGTCACGGAGCCGTCCGGCGCCGCGTACCCCGCGTACACCCAGACCGCGCCGAGGGCGACGGCAGCCGCGACGGCGGTGCGGAGCGGGCGGGTCGCGGCGACGGTGTACAGGGCCAGCAGCGAGGCGAGGCTGTTGACGGCGGGCCAGTGACCGAGTGCCACGTACAGCGCCCAGACGCCGTAGACGACGGCGGCGACGGCGACCGGGGCGCGGCGGCGGGCGACGAGGGCGAGGTTGATCACGCACGTGAGCGTGAGACCGAGGGCGCCGAGTCGGGGGTAGCCCTCGTGGCTGTCCTGCCGGCCGAGCAGCAGGGCGCACGCCAGATAGGCGAGCGCGATGCCGGTGTCCACCACCAGGGGGCGCCGGGGTCCGTTGATCCGCGGGTGCCACACCGTCGCAGCGTAGCCGGGCGGCCGGCGCGGCGGCGTCAACCTTCCGCTGTACCGCGGAAGTTGCAGGAACCGCGGACGTACCGCGGCTCTCACGGCCGATCTCCAACCGCCAGGGGACGTGGCGGCGGCGCGCGATCCGTAGCTTCTTCACCACGACGAGGGCGGCCCAGGCGAAGCAGCTGGGGGACGGCGGGTCGCCCTCGTCGTGGTCGCGGGGCTCACGGGGGTCCCGACGGGGGACACAGGCCCGCGGCCATGACCGAGGGGAACGGACATGTCTGTACGTACTAAGGCGGCCGCGGCCGCAGCGGTCCTGGCACTCGCCGGTGGCGCCGCGCTCACCACGACGCCGGCGTCGGCCAACGCGTCGGCGGGTGCGGTGACCGGCGGCGGTGGCTGGGGCGACGACTGGTACGACGAGGGCACGGTCTCGTCGTCGGCCTACAGCCACAGCAACCTGGCGGCCATGTGGCAGGGCATCCTGTGGGCGGACAGCGTCTACGAGCAGAACGGCACGCCCACCGACCTGTCGGACATCGACTGCCGGTTCGGCGCCAACACCACGTACTCGACCAAGCGTTGGCAGAGCCGCTACGGACTGACCGCGGACGGCAAGGTCGGCCCGAACACCTTCAAGAAGGCCGCGTCCCGGGTCTTCGTCAGCAGCTGGAACGGCTCCACCGGCACCTTCTGGTACGAGGGCCGCACCGCGTCGGGTGCGAGGACGGGCAAGAACGTCGGCTTCCGTCGGGTCACCGGGGGCTACTGGCAGATGTACAACCAGGGTGAGTGGAAGACGGTGTACTACCGCACCGCCAACTTCAGCCACTGCAGCTGACGTTCACCGCTCCACAGCGGCCTGCCCCCTGCCTGCGAGGGCGGGGGGCAGGCCGCTGTGTGTGGGGGGAGCGGTGCGTAGGACCGCGGGGACCGATCCGCCGTCGAACGGAGGCCTCTCCCGATGCGCGCCACGGCCGGAGCGGCACCGGGCGCGAACACGCCGGTCAGCCGGCCCGCGTGGCGTCGACGGTGTCCGCGGCATCGCCCGCACCGCCGGGGAGCGCGCCCGCCTCCGGCGCGTCGAGGGACTCTCCCGCGTTCGCCGCCGGCCGGCACGCCATCAGACACACGGCGCTGACGGCCGCCATGGCGGCGAAGGCGACCGCGACCGGCACCCAGGACTTGTCGAAGGAGGAGTACAGCCAGGTCGTCGCCGCGGGGGCGAGTGTGCCGAGGAGTCCCGCCGTCTGGAAGCTCATGGACAGGCCCGTGTAGCGGACGCGCGGCGCGAACCACCCTGAGGCGAGCGTGCCGAGCGAGGCGTACGCGATCGTGCTGGCCAGCATGGGCAGGCACATGGCGAGCCACAGACCGGCGACCGAGCGGGTGTCGGCGAGCCAGAACATCGGGAAGGCCGCGACCAGGTGCAGCAGGACGCCGATGAGCGTGACCCGGCGAAGGCCGTAGCGGTCGGCGAACAGCGCGCTGAGCGGGGTGCACACGATGACGACGACGGAGGCCGCGGTTCCGGCTGCTGCCGCCTGAGCATCGGTGAAGCCCAGCTCCGTGACGGCGTAGGTCGACATGAAGGTGACGACGATGTAGTAGCCGCCGACGGTGATCAGGAACGCGCCCGTGGCCAGCAGCCAGGTCTTCCACGCGTGCCGCAGCACGCCGATCACCGGGGCGGACTCCTTGCTCCTCGCCGCAGGGCCCGCGGCTTCCTCGGCGCGCCGCGCGGCCTCGAACTCGGGCGACTCGTCCATCGAGCGCCGGATGACCAGGCCGACCGCGACGAGCACCGCGGACAGCAGGAACGGGACCCGCCACGCCCAGTCCGCCAGCGCGGCATGCCCGAACAGCGCCACCAGAGCGAAGACGCCGGTCGACAGGAAGTAGCCGACACCGTCGCCGACCTGCGGGAACGAGCCGAAGAACGCCTTGCGGCGGGGCGGCGCGTGCTCGACCGCGAACAGGACGGCCCCGCCCCACTCGCCGCCCACGGCCAGGGACTGGATCATGCGGATCAGGACGAGGAGCAGCGGCGCGAGAACGCCTATCTGGTGGTACGTGGGCAGCAGGCCGATGCAGACGGTGGCGGCGCCCATCAGGGTCATCGACCAGATCAGCGCCTTCTTGCGGCCGTGCCGGTCGCCGATGTGGCCGAAGAGAATGGCGCCCAGCGGTCGGCCGAGGGCGCCGACGAACAGCGTCGCGAAGGACATCACCGTGCCGAGCGTGCGGCTCATCTCGGGGAAGAAGAGCTCGGGGAACACCAATGCGGCGGCGGTGGCGTAGATGCCGAAGTCGTACCACTCGACGCTTGTGCCGATCATCGCCGCGGTGGCGATCTTCCAGGGCCCGGAGCGGCGTGGCGCCCCGGCGGCGGGGGCTGCGGTGCCCGTGGACTGGCTCATACGTGGCTCCTTGGGGGACATCGATTGGGTTCGGGGTGGACCCAAAATCGATGGGGCGACGCTAGGTCCGCCCGTGCGGCCTGTCAATAGGGTTCGAAGCGATCCCAATAGACTGGTCGAACGGGCAGGAACGGAATCCGGGCGTGAGGGGCAGGCCATGGGCGGGACGGGCGCGAGCCGGGGCGACGGCGCGGGCAAGGTCAAGGGGGACGGCAAGGGGGACGGAAAGGGAGAAGGCAAGAGCGGCGGCAAGGTGCAGGCGGGTGAGTCGGGGGCCAACGGCTCCGGCCCCCGGCAGGCGCCGTCGTACGCGGTCGTGGCCGAGGCGCTGCGCCAGCGGATCGCCCTCGGCGGATTCGGCCCGGGCGACAAGCTGCCGACCGAGCGCGAGCTCGCCGAGGTCTTCGGAGTCGGCCGCAACACGGTCCGTCAGGCCGTACGGGAGCTGGCCGAGGAAGGGCTCGTCGTCACGACGCTGGGGCGTTCCGGCGGCACCCGGGTCGCACCGGCGCCCCGGAGCGGCCAGGACAACAGGGCGGCCATCGCCGCGGGCATCCGCGCCTCTCTGCGCGACTACATGGAGTACCGCCAGGCCATCGAGCCGTTCGCGGCCCGGCTCGCCGCCGAGCGCGGTGCCGCGGCGGGCCGGCGCGGGCTCGTCGAGATGCTGGACGCGAAGGTTGCCGACCTCGGTGAGTACCACCGCGTCGACACCCGCTTCCATCTCGGCGTCGCCGAGGCCGGTGGCAACGAGGTGCTCGCGGAGGCCGTGACCCGCGCCCGTACCGAGATGTTCGTGGCCGGCAACGCGCTCTGGCTGGGCTCCGACTGGACACCGGTCTACCCGACGGGGCAGGACTTCGGGCGGGCGTTCCGTGAGGAGCACGAGGCGATCGCGCTGGCCGTGCTCTCGGGCGACGGGGACACGGCGGAGCGCCGGATGCGGGAGCACCTCAAGGAGTCGCACCGGCAGTTCCTGGTGCTCCTGGATCAGTTCGCCACGTCCTCCGACTGACCGGCCCTCCTGTCGGCCGGCCTCTCCGGCAGGCCGGCAGTCCCCTGTCCGTGGTTGACGGGCGCTCGGGCGGCGGCCTAAGGTCCGAATTGGATCCGATGCGGATCCAATTAGTCGCTCGTTCCGACAGGAGCCCTCGGTGCACGCATACGACGAAGACCTCACCCAGCAGGTCATGGGCCATCTTCTCGACCGGCTCCGCCTCGACCCGCCGCCGCTGGGCCGGCTGGGCGAGCGCGAGGAACTCGCCCTGGCGCTCAAGGACGCCATCGGCACGGAGCCCCGCCGTCCGGCCGACGTGCTGCGGACCTACGCCGAGGAACTGGAACCGACGGTGGTCTCCTGCGACCACCCCGCCTTCCTCGCGTTCATCCCCGGCGCCCCGACGAAGGCCGCCGCGCTGTTCGACATGGTCCTCTCGGCCTCCTCCCTGCACGGCGTGTCCTGGCTGGAGGCCTCGGGCGCGGTCGCCGCCGAGAACCAGGTGCTGCGCCTCTTCGCCGACCTGGCCGGCCTGCCGCAGGGCGCGGGCGGATGCTTCGTCAGCGGTGGCTCGGCGGGCAACCTCTCCGCCTTGGTCGTGGCCCGCGACACCGGCCGGCGCCGGCTCGGTCTGACCGCGGCGGACCCTGTGCGGATCGCCGTCAGCGACCAGGTCCATTCCTCCGTCGGCAACACCCTGCGCATCATCGGCGTCGAACCGCTCGTCGTCCCGACCTCGGACCACCGGCTCACCGGCACGGACCTCGCCGCCGCACTCGACGCGGCGTCGGCCGACGGCGGGGCCCCCGTCGTGGCTGTCGTCGCCACCGCCGGCACCACCAACGCGGGCATCATCGACGACCTCGACGGTGTGGCCGAGCAGGCCCGGGACCGCGACCTGTGGCTGCACATCGACGCCGCGTACGGCGGAGCCGCCCTCTTCGTGCCCGAACTCCGGACGCGCCTGCGCGGCATCGAGCACGCCGACTCGCTCGTCGTCGACCCGCACAAGTGGATGTTCGCGCCGTTCGACTGCGGGGCCCTCCTCTACCGGGACCCGCGCCTCGCCCGGGCCGTGCACACCCAGGACGCGTCCTACCTCGACGCGATCCACGGCGCGGACGGAGACGGCCACGACGAGGACTGGAACCCCAGCGACTACGCCTACCACCTGACGCGGCGTCCGCGCGGCCTGCCCCTGTGGTTCTCGCTCGCCGTCCACGGCACCGACGCCTACCGGGACGCCGTGGCCCGGGGCGCCGAGATCGCGCGGTACGCGGCCCGCCTCGCCGAGGAGACCGAGGGTCTCGAACTGCTCCGCGAGCCCGAGCTGACGGTCGTCCTGATCCGCCGCACCGGCTGGCAGCCCGAGGACTACTACGCGTGGTCCAAGCGCCTCCTCGCCTCCGGCCTCGCGTTCATCACCCCCAGCGTCTGGGAGGGCGAGACCGTCGCCCGTCTGGCATTCCTCCACCCGGGAATCACCGAGGAGACGGTCCGGTCGATCCTCGCGTCCCTCACCGACTGAGCCCGGCGGCTGATGTCAGGCAGGTCGGCGTCGACCGCTCGACGAGCGGCGCCCGCGTACGGGTTGGCCGCCGTGCTCCGGCAGTCCCGCGAGGCGGCCGGAGCCACGACGGGACGCAGTGCGGTCCCGTATCGACCGCAGTGCTTGAATGGGCAGTCGTCCCGGCCGCTGTCGCAAGGAGATTCGCTGTGCCCCTGGTGTCCGTCGTGATGCCCGTCCACAACTCGGCGGCGACCCTCGGCGCGGCCGTCCGGTCGGTGCTCGCCCAGACCCACAGCGACGTGGAGCTGCTCGTCACCGACGACCAGTCGTCCGACGACTCCATGGAGCTGCTCAGGGAGTTCGCCCGGCAGGACGAGCGCGTCCTGCCCCGCTCGGCCCCCGAGCGCGGCGGCGCCGGCAAGGCGCGCAACCTCGCCATGGAGCGGGCTCGCGGGGACTACATCGCCTTCCTCGACAGCGACGACATGTGGCTGCCCGAGAAGACCGAACGGCAGCTCGCCTTCGCCGCGGAGGGCAGCGCGCCGCTGACCTTCACCTCGTACTTCAAGATGGACGCCGACCACGCCGGCGAGGCCGTCGACTTCGTCCCGAACGGGCGCGTCATCCGGGCCCGGGCCCACGTCGACTACCGGGCGATGCTGGTCAAGGACCACATAGGCGCCCTGACCGCCATGTACGACCGCACCGTGCTGGGCACCCGGCTCATGCCGGAGATGCGCAAGCGGCAGGACTACGCCCTGTGGCTGTCGATCATGCGCGACGGCGCCGACGCCCGGGGCCTGGCCGAACCCCTGGCCGTGTACCGGGCCCACCAGGCGGGGTCGCTCTCCTCCAACAAGCTGTCGCTGGTCCCGTACAACTGGGAGCTCTACCGCGAGCACGAGCAGCTGTCGGTCCCGCGCGCGACGAAGGCGCTGGCCGGCGCGGTGTGGCAGTCGGTGCGCAATTCACGGATCTAGGGCGTGATACGTTCCTGCCGCCGTGCAGTGCCGCGAACCGAGGAGGTGAGACCGATCAACGCTTCGACAGGTCGGGCCTCCCTCCCTCCGCATGGCTGAGGGAGCGCCCGCAGTGGCATCCCGAAAGGCATGATTCGCTTTGCGCTTCACCTCTGAGACGTCGTCCGACGGCGTCCGCGAACAGCTCTTCACCCTCGGCGAGATTCCCGGCGTGCTGTGGACGCCGGAAGGCGCCGTCGGAACACGTGCGCTCGTCCTGATGGGCCACGGCGGCGGTCAGCACAAGAAGGCCCCGGACATGCTGGAGCGTGCCCGGCGCTTCGTGACCGCATGCGGTTTCGCGGTCGCGGCGGTCGACGTCCCCGCTCACGGCGACCGTCCGAAGGTCGAGGAGTACGACCGGCTCGCGACCGAGAACCAGCGACGCGTGGAAGCCGGCGAGGAGTTGGCTCCGCTGATCGCCGCCTTCCAGGCACGCGTGGCCCGCCGGACCGTGCCGGAATGGCGGGCGGTCCTGGACGCGGTCCAGCGACTCGAACACGTCGGAGCCGGTCCCGTGGGCTACTGGGGAGTCTCCCTCGGGTGCGGGCTCGGTGTTCCCTTCGTCGCCGCCGAACCCCGGGTCCGCGCCGCGGTGTTGGGACTGGGTGGGGCGTCGGCCTGTGCCGAGGACGCCGCGCGGATCACCGTCCCGGTGGAGTTCCTGGTCCAGTGGGACGACGAGCGGGTGCCGCGACCGCACAGCCTGGCGCTGTTCGACGCCCTGGGCTCGGCCGAGAAGACGTTGCACGCGAACCCCGGTCGGCACGGGGAGGTCCCGGCGTTCGAGCTGGAGAGCACGCTGGGGTTCCTCGCCCGGCACCTCGGCTGACCCGGCCGGCGGAGCTCACCTCCGGTCCGTGGTGGTGGCGCCCGGCAGGGCCTGCTGATACAGCGCCACCAGCACGCCGTGCACGGGCTCGCCCTCCGCCGCCTCCTCGGTCTCGTCGACCAGCTTGGTGAGCGTCTCGCCGAGTTCTCTCGCCTGCGCCGGGCCGAGGCGCAAGTGGCGCAGGGTCAGATGGGGCTCGACGGGGGAGCGGTCCAACTCCTGGGCGACCGCGGTGAACATCGCGGCGGTGCCTGCCGCCTGGGGTTCGGCGACGACCATCCGGCGGGCCGTGCGCTGGTAGTGCTGCTCGGTGCCGCCGCGGACCTGGCGGGTCTCGGCGACGTGGACCAGCCCGGCTTCGCGGAGCACCTTGAGGTGATGGGCCACGTTGCCCTTCTTCGCGTCGAGCTGCACCGCGAGCCTGCTGAGGGTGGCGGGCCGCTGGCCGAGGGCGAACAGCAGCCGCTGGCGCAACGGATGGGCCAGCGCGGCGAATTGCTCGGGCGCGCCGATCTCCAGGACGTCCTGAGGCGGCGGCGGAGGGGGAGTCTGATCTCGCATACCGAAAGTGTCTAAACTCGTTGACGCTTTCGCAAGGGCGGTGCTCTACTCCTTGCCATGACGACCTCGACGAAGCTCGCGCCGGCCCCGGTCATCGACGAGACGATCCGGCTGCTGACCGAGCACTACGTCTTCCCCGAGACAGCCGAACAGCTCACCGGCCTGCTGCGGCGCCGCCTCGCCGAGGGCGCCTACGCCGTCGACGACGCCGAGCGGCTCGCCCGCCTCGTCACGGCGGACCTGCAGTCCGTCAACAACGACCGGCACCTGCGACTGAAGCACCACGCCGACCCGATCCGCCCGAAGAAGGGCGCGGCCACCCTGGACGCCATGCGCCGGGAGTTCGACACCTCGCTGGGCGGCGTCCCCCGCGTGCAGCTGCTCGACGGCGGTGTCGCCGTGGTGGAGCTGGGGCCGATGCTGTTCCCGCTGGACTGGGCCGCCGAACCGCTGAGTGCGGCGCTCACCCTGGCCTCCCGCGCCCAGGCCCTGATCGTGGACCTCCGCGCCAACCGGGGCGGCGACCCCGACACCGTCGCGTTCGTCTGCAGCCACCTCCTCGACGAGCGCACCCACCTCAACACCATGTACTGGCGCGACGGCGACCGCCGCGAGCAGTCCTGGAGCCAGCCGCACATACCCGGCGCCCGCTTCGGCGGCACCAAGCCCTTGTACGTGCTGACCGGCGCCACCACCTTCTCCGCCGCCGAAGAGCTGGCCTACGACCTGCAGCAGCTCGGCCGCGCCACCGTCGTCGGCGAGACGACCCGCGGCGGCGCCCACCCCTGCAACGGCTGGACCCTGCACCCCCACCTCGAAGCCACGATCCCCGTGGGCCGCGCCGTCAACCCGGTCTCCGGGACGAACTGGGAAGGCACCGGGGTCCGTCCCGACGTCCCCTGCACCGCCACGGACGCCCTGGACCAGGCCCACGCCCTGGCCCTCACCCGCCTGAAGGAATGACCCGCTCGGCGCGGACGGCCCGACGCGGGGCGGCCCGCCCGCGCCGCTGGGTCACGCGTGGTCCGGCACGCGGGAGACGGTCTGCGAGGTCGCCGGCTGATAGGCCGGGTTGCTCTCGCATCCGGACATGATCTCGGTGCGGGTCTGCTTGTCGATCGGGCAGGCGCCGATGATGAACCGCGGGGCGATCCCGCCGGGGAAGGCGACCTCGACCTGTTCCGCGTACTTGTGGGTGTCGCCGATGGTGCGGTTGACGTCGATGCCGTTGGGCGCGTCGATGTAGTAGTTGTACGCGCCGGGCTTCAGCCACCTCGCCCATGTCTTGTACAGGTCGTGGTCGTAGGTGGTGGAGACGAACGGGGACGGCTGGTTCGCCAGCACGTACTTCTCCAGGTCGTACTGGCCGTTGACGGTGTCCCTGGGGCGGAAGCCCTCCTTGAAGATGCTGTCGGGGGCGCGTCCGTCGGCACGGTAGAGCGTCTTGCAGTCCTTGCGGAAGACCGGCTCAGGGGTGATCTTCTCCAGCGGGACGGGACGTACGACCGCCGCGTACAGCTTGTCCTCGACCACGGGGCACGCGGGTGCGGCGGCGGCGAGGACCGTGGCACGAGGGAGTGCCGGGGCCGCGGTGGCGGTCGGGGCGGCGGAGGACGAGGCGGCGGCCAGGCTCACGAGGACGCCGAGGAGAGCCACGGCCTTGGCTGACAAAGGGTTCTTGATCACCCGGTGATCATCGCGAGTGCACCGCGTCGCCCGGGGGCGCCACTCGAAAGTGGGCGCGTCCGCGCGGCGGCCGCAGGCCGGCGACCAGGGCGTACGACGCCACCATGTGAGCGCGCCCCCGTCGAATCGAGTCAGGCCCCGCTGCCCATCCACTCCTCCTCGTAGGCCGCGTACGTGCCGTCGTGCGTCGCGAGATGGACGAACTGGTCCACGTACTCCCTGAACTGGTCGTCGCCGCGCGGCAGTGCGAACGCCTTCTCGGAGAAGGTGAACGGCCGGTCCGGGTGGAGGGAGCACAGCTCGGGATGGATCCTGGACTGGTACAGGGTCTCGCTCGCGTCCGTCATCATCACGTCGGCGCGGCCTTCGATGATCTCCTGGAAGATCGTCGTGTTCTCAGGGTGCAGCTTGATGGTGGCCTGATGGATGTTCGCCCGGGCGAACTGCTCGTTCGTGCCGCCGGGGTTCACGATGACGGTCGTGCCCGCCCGGTCGATGTCCTTCAGCGTGCCCGCGCCGAACTTCTCCTTGTCGGCGCAGCGCACGATGGGTGTCTTGCCGTCCTGCCGGGTCGGTTCGCTGAAGGAGACCTGGCGGGCGCGGGGCAGCGTGATGGAGACGCCGCCGACCGCGATGTCGCAGCGGCCCGCCGCGACGTCCTTGGTGACGTTCGCCCAAGTGGTCGCCACGTAACGGGGCTTGGCGTCGAGGCTCTTGGCCAGACCCTCCGCCATCTTGATGTCGACGCCGCTGTAGCTTCCGTCGGTGGGGTCGAGGTGGGTGAAGGGCCGGTAGTCGCCGGTGGTGCACACCTTGAGCACCCCGGTCCGGGGAACGGAATCCAGGAGCGTGCCGTGCGGGTGGCCGGTGCTCCGGGAGGTCTCGGGTGACGCGGGTGCGGCGGCGGTGAGGGAGAGGACGCAGGCCAGGGCGGACAGGGCAGCGGCTCGCTTCATCGGGCGGCTCCTTCTCGGGTGCCCGGGCCGACGGCCCGCCCGGGCGTCTACGGATGGCAGGCCGGATCACCTTCGCAGACGCGTTCGTTCAGTTGAACCCCGCGACCCGGCCCGGCCGGCCCCGGTCGACCCCGCGGACGCGATCGCCCAGGTCGGCGCGTTGGGCCGTTAGGATGAACGTGATCATTCCCAGTGAAAGGCCGCGACGGCACGTGACCGAGTCCCGCCCCCACACCCTGTTCTCCTTCGGCACCCTGCTGGACCGGCGCGTCCAGACGTCGCTCTTCGGCCGCACCGTGCCGACGACCGCCGCCTCACTGGCCGGCCACGCGACCAGGCCCCTGACGATCACCGACGAGTCCGTGATCGCCACCAGCGGCCAGGACGTGCACCTCACCCTGGAGCGCAGGATCGGCAGCACGGTCGAGGGCGCCGTCCTGCACCTGACCGACCAGGAGCTGGCCGCCGCCGACGACTACGAGGTGGACGACTACGTGCGGCGCCGCGTGCTCCTCACCTCGGGGGAGTCCGCCTGGGCCTACCTGGACGCGAGGCCGCTGCGCTCGGCGGCCCGCATCGTGATCGTCGGCGACAGCATCGCCTACGGGCGCTGCGACCCCCAGGGCGGCTGGGCCGCCCAGTTGGCGGCCACGCACATCGCCTCCGACGAGACCGGGCACCGCGTCTTCAACCTGGCGATCCCCGGCAGCACCCTCGCGGATGTCAGCGAGCAGACGCCGCCGCTCCTGCCTCCCCGCCACCCGGACACGCTCGTCGTGGCGGCGGGGATCAACGACTCCGCCGTACCGCTCGCGGCCTCGGACACCGCCGGCGACGCGCTGCCCCACATCACCGGCCACCTCGACGCGCTGGCCGCCACGGCCCACCGCCACAACGCGCGCCTGGTCGTCGCCGGACCGGTCTGGCTCGACGAGACGCGGACCGGCGACTACGAGGGACTGCGCTTCACCGTGGAGCGGGCGCGCACGCTGCGCGCCACGCTGAAGACCTGGTGCGAGGACAACCACATCGACCACCTCGACCTGTGGGAGCCCCTCCGCGACCAGCCACACCTGTTCGTCGACGGTCTGCACCCCAACGCCGAAGGCCACAAGGAGCTCTACCGCCGGCTGAGTATCGAGTCCTGCTGACCCGAGCGGGGCCTCGGATCCTCACTCCCCGTCGGCCGCCAGCTCCCAGTCGAGCTGCCACAGCCGGATCCCGTCGTCACCCGCCGTCACCAAGTTCCGTAGATCGGGGGTGACTTCGAGATGTCGGACGTACTCCCGGTGCCCTTCGAGGACCTGCAGGCAGCGTCCGGTCGCGACGTCCCACATCCGTACGGTGCGGTCGTGGCCCGCGGAGAACGCGAACCGGGCGTCGGGAGTGAACCGGACGGCGGATACCCAGCCCACGTGGCCCGCGAACTCGCGTACGCACCGCGCGCTCTGGGCGTCCCACAGGCGGATCGGTTCGTCGCCCGCGCCGGAGGACATCACCATGTGCGTGGACAGGGCCAGACGGCCGTCGGCGCTGAGGCACGCGGACAGGATCGGTTCCCGCGGGCCCTTCCAGGTGCGCAGGCGTCGTCCGGAGACGAGGTCCCACAGGCCGACCACGCCGGTGCAGTCGCCGATCGCCGCGAGCCGGCCGTCGGCGGACGGCGCGATCACGTTGACCGGGCCGGCGGGTCCGACGGTCGACACGCAGCGGTCCTCTTCCAGGTCCCACCGGCGGACCTCGCCCTCGCCGCTGCCGAGCAGGGCGTGCCGCCCGTCGCCGGTGAACAGGACGGTCCGCGTCAGGTCCCAGTGCGGGGTCACCCGCACGTGCCCGTCTCCGTCCAGCCGCCGGCGGGTGATCGCGTGCGGCTTGGTGCCGTAGCAGAGCACGTACCGGCCGTCGTCGCTCAGCGCCACCTCGGCGGCGCGGCTCGGGTGGTCGTCGACGACCCGGGTGCATTCCCCGCTGGCGAGGTCCCAGACGCGCAGGGTCCCGTCGCTCTGGCCGCTGACCGCGAGCCGGGCGTTCGCGGCGAGTCCGATCCCGGTGACGGCGCCGTACGCGAGAGGCCCGGTGTCCAGCGGGCGTGACCCGGCGGCGCGGAGCGACACATGGCGGGCCGAACGGCCCAGCTCCTGCCAGGCGGCCAGGATCTGGGGCGCCCGCTCGTACCCGGGGATCGCCCGGGCCCGGGTCAACAGGCCGAGGGCGGACGGGTGCCGTCCGGCCGACATCTCCCGGCGGGCCTCGGCGAGCAGTCCTTCCGCCCGCCCGCCGAGCCCGCTGACCTCGGCGTACTCCCGCGGCTCGACCACGTGCGGTTCGGCGGTGTACCCGGTGTCGGGCAGCCGCCAGCGGCGCGTGGCCAGCTCGGGGTGGTTGCCTACGGAGCAGCCGAACCGGTCGTCGGCGTCCGGGAACCCGAGGTGACGCATGCCGTGCCGGCCCGCGGAGAAGGTCCGTAGACACCGGCCGCTGCCCACGTCCCAGACTCGGACGGTGTGCTCGGAGCTCGAACCCGACAGCAGCCGCCGTCCACCGGGGCCGAGCGCCAGGTGCAGGGCGGCGGTGGTGGGGCCGGTCAGGGTACGGACCAGCCGGCCGTCCTCCACGTCCCACACCCGGACGGTCCCGTCGTCGGAGGCGACCGCGGCGAGCCGCCCGTCGGGTGCGAAACACATCGAGGACGACGGAGAGCCCGCCGGGAGCGCGCGGCACCGGCCGTCGGCCACGCTCCACAGACGCGCCCCGTCCTCCTCGCCGGTGAGCACATGACGTCCGTCGGGGCTCACCTCGTACCGCGACGCGTCCAGAGACCCCTCGACCGCGACCCCCAGCGACCACCGGCAGGTCCCGGTCCGCGGTTCCCACACCTGGACGTGTCCGTCCGCGCCGATCCACACACCGATCCGCCCGTCGGCGCTCAGCCGCACCGGGCACCCCCGCGGAGCGGCGGCGGCCGGCAGGACACGCTCGCACGAACGGGCGGCCACGTCCCACCACCGCACGGCGCCGCCCCGCTCGACGGACAGCGCGTACGAACCGTCAGGGGTGAGGTCGACGCCGATCAGCTCCGTGCCGCCGTTCATGAGCGTGGACCGTGACGCGCCGGTGGCCGTGTCCCACAGGCGGAGCCCGCCGTCCCAGTGGCCGCTCAGCGCGAGCCGCCCGTCGGGACTGAACCGGATCGGCAGATACCCGGAGACGACGTGCCGGGCCAGGAGGTCCACGGGCGGCGTCAGCCGGAACGGCTCGCCCAGCGCGCGGGTCTCGATACGGCGGGCATCGGTCACGTGCCCGTCGGACCCGGCTCGCAGCGCCGCCTGGACCTCGGTGTCGCCGGGCCGTTCGCGCGCGAGGACGTCGAGGAGCGCGCGGGCCGCGCCGGTGTCTCCACGTTCGAGATGCACGCGGGCGAGGTGCAGGCGTATCGGCCAGGAAGCGTCGGTGTCCCGCGGCAGCGCCTCCAGCCTGCCGACGAGTTCGATATCGGTGATCGCCCCCGTCCGCCAGCTCAGCAGGCCCGCGTTGTACACGGCCCCGACATGGCGCGGATCGACCGTGAGCGCCTCGGCGAAGGCCCGTTCGGCGTCGGAGACCCGGTCCAGGTCGAGGAGCGACAGAGCCCTGTTGTTGAGCTCGTCGGCGCGGAGATCGGCCGCCCTCGGGGCGGGCCGCGGATACGCCGAGCCGGTCTCCTGCTCGTAGATGTCCGTCAACACGTCCGCGATGTCCGCCATCGAGGGCGGGCGGCGGCCGGGGGAGTGCCGCAGGCAGCGGCGCAGCAGGTTGGCCAGCTCCGGCGGCGCGGCGACCGGGTTCGTGGCGTCGCCGAGGTACTCCTCCAGGGCCAGACCGGCGACCGAGCCCGCCGACCAGCACGCGCGGCCGGTGATCATCTCCAGCAACGACACCGCGAAGCTGTACACGTCACTGCGTCGCCCGACACTGTCGCCCGCGAGCTGCTCCGGAGACGCGTACGTGACCGTCATGCCGCCCCACGGCACCAACACGCTGACGCCCGGCGCCGACGCGGACTCCTTCGGGGCCACGACGGTCTGCGACCGGGCGAGCCCGAAGTCGGTGATCCTCGCGGTGCCGTCGGCGCCGAGCAGGACATTGGCCGGCTTCACGTCCTGATGCACGAGGCCCCTGCCGTGGGCGTGCTCGAGCCCGCGGGCCGTCTGGACCGCCGTGTCCAGGACCCGGCCGAGGACCTGCCGCGCGTCCCCCGCGTACAGCCGGCCGTCGCGGATCCACTCCGCGAGGCTGCCGCCCTCGACGAACTCGGCGAAGACGCGCGGGGTGCCTTCCACCACCCGCACGTAGTGGCAGGCGCAGACGTTCGGATGCAGCCCGAGAGACACCCACGCCTCGGCCTCCCTGACGAACAGCTCCTGATCCGCGGGTCCGTCGAACAGGTCGGGGCGCGGACTCTTCACCGCCATGTCGATGCCCCAGGCCAGATGCCGCACCCGGTGCACGACCCCCATCCCGCCCCGGCCCAGCTCACCGACCACCCGGTACCGGCCGTCGACGATGTCGTCGACCGACCAGACGGCGGACGGCGAAGGTGCGTTCACTGCGGTACCCCCGTTGCTGACGACCGGCCGCCCCCCCCGGCCCCGGACGCCGGAGATCCCGTGGTCGCAGGGGAGCGAGGAACAGTATGTGACGTCGTCCGCACGCGCGTCGACGCCCGGGGCGCAGCCGTCCGCAGGGCGTCGAACTCCCGCTTACGGAACGGTGGTTGCCCGATCCGCGCCAAGTGACACTGCCCGCATGCGGTGGCGTGCAGGGGGGCGGGGCAGGAGGGTGCCGCTGTTGATCGCGGCGGCGTCCCTGGTGGTGGCAGGGGTGGGAGGCTCGTCGCTGGCCGGCGAGATCTCGGACGCCCGAAGGATCGATGCCTCGCCCCTACGGGTCCATGGCGCCGTCGACCGTGTCGTGCCGGTCAAGGGCGGGTTCCAGGTCCGAGTGTCCTACCGGGTCGGCGATCGGCGGTTCGCCACCCAGGACCTTCCGGTGGGGCAGGACGCGGGGCCGGCCGGTCCCGAGGTCGGCTCCGGGGTGTGCCTCGAAGCCTCGGCCGAACACCCCGAGACGGTGCGGCTGTGCGGTCAGCGGTATCCGGGCGGCGACGACCTCGTGCCCGCGGAAGGCCTGGTCGTGTTGGCGGGTGTGGCCGGCGCCCTGATGGCGGCCGGTTGGATCGTGGTGGTCGCCCGGCAGGAGAGGCGTGAACGGGAGAGGACCGTGCGGGGCACCCTTTAGCGGGCCACCGCGGCCAGGTCTTCGGTGCGCAGGGACGGGTCCGCGAGCAGGATGCGGTGGACCGTTTCCAGCAGGGGCAGTTCGGCGTTCGTGGTGGCCAGGGCCACGTCCTTGGCGGCGAGGGCCACGGGGAAGTGGGAGCCGGTGGCGAGGACCCGGCCGACCGCGCCGCCGAGCGGGCCCGCGCCGAGGGTGCGCAGCGTCAGATCGCGGGGCAGGCCCAGGGATTGAGCGAGGGTGAGGCTCTCGGCGACCACGGTGACGCCCGCGACCGCCGCGCTGATGAGGACCAGTTTGAGGGCGGCGCCGTCGCCGGGGCCGCCGCAGGGGGTGACGGTGCCCAGCAGGGCGAGGACGTCCGCGACCGGTGTGGTGTCGCCGCCCGCCAGGATCAGCAGTTCGCCGGTGGCGGCGCGGTCGACGCTCCCCATGACCGGCGCGTCGATCAGGGTCACACCCTGCGGGAGCATGGCCGCGAGTTCGCGTCCGGCGTCCGGGCCGATGGTGGAGGTGTCGACCCAGTGCGTGCCCGGACGCAGGGCCGGGATCATGTCGTCGGCGACCGCTCGGGCGGCGACGGGGTCGGCCAGCATCGTGATCACGACATCGGCGTCCCGGACGGCCTCGGCGGGGTGCGCGGCGAGGACGGCGCCGGCTTCGACGAGCGGCGCGGCCTTGGAGGCGGTGCGGTTCCAGACCGTGAGCGGGTGTCCGGCGTCGAGGAGGCGGCGGGCCATGGGCAGACCCATGGAGCCGAGGCCGAGAAAGGCGATCTTCTGCGCGGTGATGGTGTCGGTGTCCATGGCGTCGACGCTAGATCCGGCCCACCCATGCCACAAGCGACTGTCTAGCATGGCTCTCATGCTGGTCACGCATGGCTTGTACGAGGCGTTCCTCGCCGTCGCCCGCACCGGGTCCTTCACCTCGGCCGCCCGGTCGCTCGGCTACACCCAGTCCGCGATCTCCCGTCAGGTGCGGTCACTTGAGGAGGACTGGGGAGCCGAACTGTTCGAGCGGCTGCCGCGCGGCGTGCGGCTGACCGAAGCGGGCCGGGTCCTGCTGCCGCACGCCGAGGCGGTACGCGACCGGCTCGCCACCGCACGCGCCGAGCTGACGGCGCTGCGCACACTGGACGGCGGACTGCTCCGGCTCGGGGCGTTCTCCAGCGCGGCCGCCGCGCTCGTCCCGCGGGCCCAGGCGGCGTTCCGGAAGCGGCATCCGGGAGTGACGGTGACCCGGGTGGAGGGCCCGTCGGTGAAGCACCTGGGGCTGATCGCGGCCGGGGAGGAGGACCTCGCGGTCGTCAGCCCGGCGACGGACACCGTCCCACCGACCGGAGTGACGCTCCATCACCTCCTGGACGAGCCGATGCTGGTGGCCCTGGAACTCGGCCACCCGTACGCCGGACAGCGCGACGTACGCCTCGCGGACCTGGCCGGAGAGGAGTGGATCGTCGCCAACGAGCGGCTGGAGGACACGCTCTTCCGCCCCGTGGTCGCGGCGGGCCTCCGCCCGCGCACCGGGCTGCTCGCGCTCGACTGGATCGCCAAGCTGGGCGCGGTCGCGGCGGGTCTGGGCGTGACGCTCGTCCCGGCGCTCGCGGCGGCCTCCGTGCGCCCGGACGTCGCGCTCGTGACGATCCACCCGGACGACGTGCCGTACCGCCGCATCTGCGCGGCCACGCCGGGCGCACCGACGGCTGCGGCCACGGCCTTCCTGGCCCTGCTCCGCGACACGGCCGAGGAACTACAGGCCCAACTTCCCTGATTTTGAACCGTGATGTGTGACCTAGCCCCGACTAGAGTGCGGCCAGGTGACGCGATGAGGGGGCACGATGGCCAAGGTCAATATCAGTCTCGACGCCGAACTCGTGGTGGAAGTCATGGTCCTGGCGGGGATCGGCTCACCGCAGGACGCGATCGAGGCGATCGTCCGGGACTACATCGCCCGCGGCCACCGCACGGAGACCCGCACCGAACTCAAGGACCGAAGCCTGCACGAGGCCGACACCACACCGCAGGATCCGCAGGGCTGAACTCCCTGGCGGGGCAGGAGCCGAGGAAGCCCGGCACGGCGCAGGCATCGGCGAGCCAGTAACTCAACGTCTCCGGCGCCATGCTGCGACGAAGAGCACCACCACAGGCGTCATGGCGATCACGTTGCAGATGTCCGCGACGAACCACGGCGCACCCAGGGCCCGCGGGACGTAGCCCACCAAGAACGCCCAGCCCACGCCATAGGCCGCATCGCCCGACGTCGGGATGCCCGAGTCGATCCGCAGGAGCCGCGCTCCGGACATCACCGGTGTGCGGGCAGCGGCGTCTGCCGCAGCAGACCGTTCTCGCCGAAGGCCAGGGGGAGGAAGCGTTCGGCCACGCGGCGATAGCCGGCCGGGTTCGGGTGCAGGCCGTCGGGGAGGTCGGCGGTGTCGGTGGGGCCGAACAGGGTTGTGCCGTGCAGCAGGTGGAGCGAGGTGTCCCCGGCTCGGCGCCGGAGTTCGACCCCTTGCTCCAGGAGCTGGCGGATACGGCGCAGGGTGAGGGAGCCGGTGGCGAGGTGGGCGGGGCGTTCGGCGGCGTGGAAGAGGTGGTCGGGGCCGAACGGCGTGGGGCCCGGCCGGTCCTCGACGGCCGGGCAGATGAGCGGGGTGATCACGAGCATCGGGGTGTCGGGGTGGCCGTCGCGCACCGTGTCGAGGAAGCCGTGGAAGGCGGAGAGGAACGCGCGTTCGCGCATGCTGTCGAGGTTGACGACGTTGATGCCGAGCTCCAGGCTGATCGCTGCCGCGGGCAGGTCCCGGATGGTGCGCGCCATGAACTGGTCGAGGTGGCACTGCCCGCCGACACCCAGGTTCGTCAAAGACAGACCGGCGCTGCGCGCCACGATCGTCGGCCAGGCTCCGGTGGGCCGGTCGGCCTCGGAGCACTGGCTGAGGGAACTGCCGTGATGCACCCACGGCGGACCCGCGGCCGGTGCGGGCCGCAGGGCGGCGCCGACGGGGACCCGTACGTCGAGGAGCCGCAGCGCCGAGGAGACGGGGAGCCACACCTCGACCCGGCGTTCGGCGCCGGGCTCGCCCAGATCGAGCCGCAGCGTCACGGGGCCGGCCGGGTGGGTCCGCATGTCGCGGGTGCGCAGGTTGATGACCACCACCGTCTCCTGCGTGGTGCGCACGGTCTCCCGCAGGGTTCCGTCGACGACGACGTCCACGGCGGTGCCGGGGGAGTCCGCGCCCTGGACGACGAGGTGGGTCAGGTCCACGTCGAGCTCCAGGACCGCCGCGTCGGTGAGCGCTTCGATGCGCACACCCGACGGCACCGCGCTCATGAAGTCCAGTGTGGGCTCGGCCAGTTGGGCACGGGCGACGGCCGGGACCCGGTGCAGGACCACGCCTGTGGCGTCGGCGGCGGTCTCGACGGCGCCGGTGACGCACTCCCGTGCCAGGTCCAGAACCGAACGCATCATGCGCCGACACCCCGCCCTATCCGTCCAGTACCGGCCTCGTCGGCGCTCCCGCGCCGCTGTCGGTTCAACGCTTCAGCCCGGAGAGGATCAACTCGGCGAGTTCGGCGCCGATCTCGGCCGGTGATTTGCTGCCCCCGGGCCGGTACCAGGTGTGCATCGAGTTGGTGAAGCCGAAGACCGACCAGGACACCACTTCCGGAGACGCCTGCGTGGCGAACGAACCGGCCTGCTGCCCCTCCCGCACGATGGCGCGAAAGCGCTCCTGGTAGTGCCGCCACTGCTCCTCCAGGGCCTGCCAGTGCGGGGAGTCCGAACGTCCGCCCTTCGCGAAGACGGCCGACTCCTTGGCGCCGGCCGCCGTGAGGACCACCAAATCCACGACGACCTCCCGCAGGGTCCTCTCCGGGTCGTGGCCCTGGGCCAGGATCCGTTCCAGCGACTCCAGTTCACGGCCGAAGACCCTGCCGTAGATCTCGAAGAGGATCTCGTCCTTCGACGCGAAGTAGTGGTACAGCGCGCCCTTGGTCACGCCCGCCTTGGACACGATCTCCTGGACGCCGGTGGCGTCGAAGCCCTTCGCGGCGAACAGGTCCAGCGCCACGTCGAGGATGCGCCTGCGCACCTCGGGGTCGGAAACCTTCGGCCTGCCCATCGCTGTCCTCCGGCTGGTCTCTCAGGGGCGGATCGTGCCGGACACAGCACATCCCGGCCCAGGAAATTTGTCAATGCCGACCGGTTGGTATTGAAACGGATGCGTGCTAGAAATTCGGCCATGTTCACGACGCCGCTCGAGATCACAGGGCCTCTCCGGGCCCCGCGCAACCTGCTGCTCGACCAGACCTACGGGGACCACGCGGGCATCCATGACCCGGCCACCGCACGGCGGTTGGGCGTCGCGGGAGCGGCGGTCGAGGGGCCCACCCACTTCAGTCAGTACGACCCGTTGGCCGCCCGGATGTGGGGCGAGCGATGGTTCTCCTCCGGCTGTCTGAGCGCCCACTTCGAGGCCATCTGTCTCGACGGCGAGCGGACCCGGGCGAGCGCCGCCTTCACCGGGAACCGGGCGCTGATCCACACCTCGAAGGAGGACGGGACACGTGTCCTGTCCGGCACCGCGACCCTCGGCGACGAACCGACCGCCCTCGACGAACGGCTCGCCCGGCTCCGGCCCCTGCGCCGCCCCGTGATCTTCGAGGGGTGGGAGCCCGGTCGCACCGGTGCGCGGCCCGAACACGTCCGGATGGGCCCCGACACCCACCTCGGCGACCTCTACCCGTTCACCCTGAACCACAAGCTGGAGACGATCACCGAGCCGAGCCCCTGGTACACCGGCCCGGACAACCCCTGGGGCCGGCCGATCGTGCCGCTGGAGATGATCAGCGTGCTCGCGATGTCCACCTGGGCCGAGTCCGGCCTCGTCAAGGCCGAGCCCACGGTCGGCCTCTTCCTCGACCTCCAGATCAAACTCCTCTCCGGCCCCGTGTTCGTGGACGCGCCCTACGTACTGGAGCGCGAGGTCGTCGCGCTGGGGGAGACCCGCCGGACCGAGACGGCCTGGGTGCGGACCACCGTCACCTGTGAGACGACCGGGTCCGCCGTCGCCGAGGTCCTGCTCCACCAGGGCGTGTTCAAGGAGTCCTACCCGGACTACCCGAACAGCCCGGACTACCCGAACAGTTCGGGCGTCCCGAACTCCGCGGAGGCCTCGAACTCCCCGGGAGGATCCCGTTGAGCCACTACCGCAGCAATCTGCGCGACCTCCACTTCAACCTCTTCGAGGTGCTAGGCCTCGACCGCAGGCTCGGCACGGACCGCTTCGAGGACATCGACGCCGACACCGCCCGCGCCATCCTCGCCCAGGTCGCGGCGCGCGAGCACCCCGAAGCGGTCTACAAGACCGGCCAGAACACCACCCGGCTGCTGATGAGCGTCGGCGACCTCCTCATCGGCCGGCTGCTGCTCCGCCAGGCCTCGGTGGCTCTCGCCGCGCTGGACGCGGGCACGGCCGAACCGGACTTCTACACCGGCAAGGTCGCCGCCGCCCGGTACTTCACCTCGACGGTCCTGCCCGAACTGGCGGGCCGGCTCGCCGTCCTGCGGCAGACCGACCACCACCTGATGGACATACCGGACGGGGTCTTCTGATGCACGAACTGAGCGCCTTGCAGCAGGCCGCCGCGATCCGGGCCGGTGAACTGAGCCCCGTGGAGCTGGTCGAGCACTACCTCGGCCGGATCGAGCGCCTCGACCCGAAGGTCGGCGCGTTCTCCCACGTGGCGGCCGACCAGGCCCGGGCCGCCGCCCGAGCCGCGGAGAAGCGGCTGGCCGGGCGGAGCGCCGCGACGGAACTGCCGCCTCTGTTCGGCGTACCCACCGCCGTCAAGGACCTCACCGCCACCAGCGACATGCCGACCACCTTCGGCTCCGCCGCCTTCAAAGGCTTCACACCGCCCGTCGAGGCACACGTCGTCCGGCTGCTGCGCGAGGCGGGCACCATCAGCCTCGGCAAGCTGAACGCCGCCGAGTTCGGCCTGTCCCCCTACTCCGACACCTACGCGGGATCCTCGCGCACACCCTGGGACCTCACCCGCACCGCCGGCGGATCCAGCGGCGGATCCGGCGCGGCCGTCGCCGCCGGCCTCGTGCCCTTCGCCCACGGCAACGACGCAGGAGGCTCCGTCCGCATCCCGGCGAGCGTGTGCGGGGTCTTCGGCTTCAAGCCCTCCCGGGGCCGGATCAGCAACGGCCCCCTCGCGCAGGATCCGGTCATCCAGCTCTGTCAGGGCCCGCTGGCACGCACCGTCGCCGACGCGGCGGCCCTGCTCGACGCGATGGCCGGCCCCCAGCCCGGCGACCTGTTCTGGGCGGCGCCGCCGCCCGACGGCGGGAGCTTCCTCGACCGGTCCGCGCGGGAGCCCGGACGCCTGCGCATCGGCCGGTTCAGCGACCCCGGTAGCGGCGAGGTCCACGTCCATCCGGACGTCGTCGCCGCCTACGAGCGGGCCACCGAGCTCCTTGTCTCCCTAGGGCACGAGGTCGAGGACATCGAGCCGCCGTTCGGGCCCCCGATGGTCGAGGAGTTCCAGGACGTGTGGGCCGTACGCTCCCTGCGCGTGCCGGTGAGGGACGAGGACCTGCTGCTTCCGCTCACCCGGCACTGGCGGGAGCGTGGCCGGTCCGTCCCCTCCGAGCGGTTCCTCGGCGCGCTGCAGGACCTCCAACTGCGCGCCGCCCAGGCGATGACCGCGGCCCACCGGTTCGACGCGGTCCTGAGCCCGACCCTGGCGCTGCCCCCGCAACGCCCGCAGTGGTTCAAGGAACACGGCCCGGCGACCGACCTGAAGCGCCAGTTCCTGGCATCCCCCTACGCCGCCGCGCAGAACGTCACAGGCCAGCCCGCGGCGAGTCTGCCGCTGCACTGGTCCGCGCAAGGGCTGCCGATCGGCGTCATGCTCACCGGCCGTCTCGGAGAGGACGCACAACTCCTCTCCCTGTGTGCCCAGTTGGAGGCGGCGCAGCCCTGGGCCGGACGCAGGCCCCCGCTCTGAACGACGCATCGATCGATCCCCAGAGCGCCGAAGGCACCGAAGGCACCGAAGGCACCGAAAGCCCGAAGGCACCGAAAGCCCGAAGGCGCCGTAGCCCGAATGCACAGAAGCACCGAAGCACCGACAGCACGTACCCGCACATCCCGTGGTCGCGCACCCGCGCAGGCGCACAATCCAGGAGGCACCCATGGCACGTGTTCCACTCACTCTCGGCGTCTGCGCCCTGGTACTCGGCCTCGCCGTGACGGGCTGCACCACGTCGGCCGACGGCACCGGCGGCAAGGACGGCGGGAAGAAGGTCAAGGTCTCCATCGCCACGTCCTCCGACCCGACCAGCCTGGACCCCCAACTGGGCACCGTGGCCGCCGACTTCGTCTTCGCCCGCATGCTCGACGACCAGCTGGTCCGCCGCGACGACAAGGGAAAGATCATCCCCGGTCTAGCGTCACGGTGGAAAGCCGACGCGAAATCGGCCGAGTTCACGCTCCGCCCGGACGCCAAGTGCACCGACGGAACGAAGGTCACCGCCTCCGGCGTCGCGAAGGTCCTGACCCGGTTCGCCGACCCGGCGACCAAGTCGACCGCCGCGAGTCAGGTCTTCGGCCCCGGCGCCAAGGTCACCGCCACCGGCGACGACGCGACCGGCACCGTGTCCGTGAAGCTCGACAAGCCCTGGTCCGACCTGCTCTACGGGCTCGCTCTGCCCCAGGCCGGCATCGTCTGCCCGGCCGCCCTCGACAAGCCGGAGCTGCTCAAGTCCGGCAAGAAGGGCGCGGGCACCGGCGCGTACTACATCGAGTCCGCCGAGCCCGGCGCGCGGTACACCCTCAGCGCGGTCGAGGGATACACGGGCTGGGCGACGTACAAGAACATGCCCAAGGGCACGGTGCCGGACGTCGTGGAGATGCCCATCATCCAGTCCGAGGCCACGATGGCGAACAACCTCGCCGCGGGCACCCTCGACTACGCGGCCTTCACCGGCCCGGACGTCGCCAGGTTCGTCAAGAACGACAAGTTCAGGATCACCCCGGCACCCATCATCCGGATGATGATCGTGTTCAACGAGCGCAAGGGCCACCCGGGCGCCGACCCGAAGGTCCGCGAGGCCGTCGCCCGGAGCCTCGACCGCAAGGCCTTCAACCGGGCCGTCACCCGCGGCAGCGGGACCCTGATGAGCAGCATCACCGACGCGAGCGTGCCGTGCGCCAACCAGGACGAGTCCCTGCTCGCCCAGACCGACCCGGCCGCCGCCAAGGACGTGCTCAAGGGCATGAAGATCAAGCTGGTCGGCACGAACTCGGTCGCGGCCGGCTCCGGCAACGAGTACGTCCAGGCCGCGCTCAAGGCCGTGGGCGCCGACGTGTCCCTGCGCAACGCCGACAGCGCCACCTGGGGCAACGACGTCATCAGCAACAAGGGCGACTGGGACCTCACCGTCCTGCCCAACCTCAACCTCACCAACCTGCTGACCACCCCCGCCAGCCTCTTCGTCGGACCCGGCCCGGCCGACGGAGGCCGCAACTTCCCCGGCACCCACAACACGGAGTTCGAGAAGGGCTTCGGCGCGGCGATGGCCACCACCGACCAGACCGCGAAGTGCGCCGCCTGGGACAAGGCCCAGAAGGCGCTGCTCACCGACTTCGACGTGGTCCCGATGGCGACCGTCAACCTGAACTACACCACCGCCGCCCGCGTCTCCATCGCCGCCCCCGACGGCCTGCTCGCCCCCGAGACCGTGCGCGTCGCCCCGTAGCCCCGGCCCGTGACACCCGGACCGGCCGGGGCCCTGCCGCCCCGGCCGGTTCCACGCCCCAAGTGAGGAGAGTCGTGGAGACTCTGACCGCACCCCCCAAGGCGGCCACCGCGAAGCCCGTCGGCTCCCCGTGGCCGCGGTTCCTGCTCGGCCGTCTCGCCGGCCTCGTGGGCGTACTCGTCACGCTGGTCGTCGGCACGTTCCTGATCGTTCAACTGATCCCGGGCGACCCCGCCCAGGTGATGGCCGGGCCCGACGCCGGACCGGCCCGGATCGAACAGATCCGGCACGCGCAAGGACTGGACCAGCCGCTGCTCACCCAGTTCCTGCACTACGCGAACGGCCTGCTGCACGGCGATCTCGGCACGTCCTTCTCCAGCGGCCTGCCGGTCTCCGACGTCATCGCCGACCGGCTTCCCTTCACCGCCCAGATCGCCCTGCTCGCCGTGGTGATCGCCCTCGCCGTCAGCATCCCCCTCGGCATGGCCGTCGCGGTGGCCTGCCGGGGCAACCGCCGCCGGGCCCTGGACACCGCGTTCACCTCGGTGACCTCGATCCTGGGCTCCGTCCCCGAGTTCGTGCTCGCCACCCTGCTCATCATGCTCTTCGCGATCAAACTCAAGGTGCTGCCGCCGTCCGGCGCCGCCACCCTCGACGCGATGATCCTGCCGGTCCTCGCCCTGACGATCGCCCCCATCTGCACCCTGGCGCGCGTCGTCCGCCGCGAGACCGCGACGGTCCTGGCCATGGACTACATGCGCACCGCACGAGGGCGTCGCCCCGGCGTACTGCGGCTCTACGCACGCCACGCCCTGCCCAACCTGATGACCAGCACCCTCACCCTCGGCGGCCTGATCCTCACCGGACTGCTCGGCGGCGCGGTCATCGTCGAATTCGTCTTCGCCTGGCCCGGACTCGGCACCGGAGTGCTCGACGCCCTCGTCAAGCGCGACTACCCGGTGATCCAGGGCGTCGTTCTCGTGCTCGGAGTCCTGGCCACCCTCCTCAACCTCCTCGTGGACGTCGTCCTCGGCCTCCTCGACCCCCGCAGCCTCCGCGGAAAGGCGGGCGACGCATGATCGTCAAGCTCCGCAGGTCACCGGTACTGGCCCTCGGCCTCGCCGGACTCGCGCTCTTCGTGGTCCTCGCCGCCGTCGCTCCCGCCGTCTGGGGCGACCGGGCCGACACGCTCACCGACCAGACCCATCTGGGGGCCTCCGCCGCGCACTGGTTCGGCACCGACGCCCTCGGGCGGGACATCTTCGCCCGCACCATGGTCGCCACGCGCCTCACCCTGCTCATGTGCCTGGCGACCACCGCCATCGCCGCCGTCGGCGGCATCGGCTTCGGCGCGGCGATCTGGGTGGCCGGACCGCGCGTGCGGGCCCTCGGGCAGCGCCTGATCGACGTACTGATCTCCTACCCCAGCGTCATCTTCGCCCTCGCCCTGGTCGCGATCCTCGGTCCCGGCGCCGTCACCTCCGTCGTCGCGATCGGCCTGGCGACCTGCCCCGCGTTCGCCCGCCTCACCACCAACCTCGCTGCGTCCATCGCGGGCCGGGACTTCGTCTCCACCGCCCGCCTGCTCGGTGTGTCCCCGGCGCGGCTGCTGCGCCGCCACATCCTGCCGAACATCGCCGAGCCGCTGCTCGTGCTCCTCGCGGTCGCCTTCACCGTCTCCCTGAAGGCGCTGTCGGGGCTGTCGTTCCTCGGCGTCGGCGTCCAGGCGCCGGACTACGACTGGGGATCGGTCCTCAACAAGGGCCTCGAAGGCATCTACCTCAACCCGTGGCCCGCGCTCGGCCCATCCCTCGTCATCATTCTCGCCGGGCTCGCCGGCGGACTGACCGGCGACGGACTCGCCGCCGCGGTCAACCCGACGGCCGGCCGCAGGCGCGGCTACCGCGCCACGGTCCGAGCGGTCACCGGCGCACCACCCCCCGGCGCCGCGCACGTCGTCGCCGACCACCTCAGCGTCGTGCTGCCCGACGGCACCCGCCTCGTCGACGACATCTCCTTCACCATCGACCGTGGTGAAGTCCTCGGCCTGGTCGGCGAGTCGGGCTCCGGCAAGAGCCTGACCGCGATGGCCCTGGCCCGACTCCTGCCCGACGACCTCACCGCGGTGGCCGGCACCCTCAGGGTCGGCGACCTCGACCTCACCGGCCGACCACCGGCCGCACGCCTGGCCACCGAGATCGGCATCGTCCACCAGGACCCGTCCGCCTCGTTCAACCCCACGCTCAAGCTCGGCGGACAGCTCACCGAAGCCCTGCGCATCCACGGCCGCACCTCCCGCAAGGCCGCCGCCCGGCAGGCCGCCGAACGACTCGCCGCGGCCCGTGTGACCCTGCCCGAACAGCGACTCAGGCAATACGCCCACGAACTGTCCGGCGGCATGCGCCAGCGCGCCATGATCGCCTCGGCACTGCTCACCTCACCGCAGCTGCTCATCGCCGACGAGCCCACGACCGCGCTCGACGTCACCGTGCAGGCAGAAGTCCTCGGCCTGCTCCGCGAGGCCAACGAGAACGACGGCACCACCGTCCTGCTCATCTCCCACGACATCGGCGTCGTCTCCGCCGTCTGCGACCGGGTTCTCGTCCTGTACGCGGGCCGCGTCGTCGAGGCACTGCCCATCGAGCGCCTCCGCGCCGGTGACGCCGACCACCCGTACACACAGGCCCTGCTCGCCGCCACGCCCACCCTTCACTCCGCCGTCGACGAACCCCTGGCCTCCCTGCCCGGCCGGCCTCCGCACCCCGCCGACCGCCCCGCGGGCTGCGCCTTCGCGCCGCGCTGCCCCAGTGCCCGCCGGCCGTGCCACGAGGAAGCACCGGTGCTGACGCCCACCGGCACCGGGGCCGCCGCCTGCCACGCACTCACCTGGGACAAGGAGCAGGTCGGATGACCGAGCCACTACTGCAAGTCCAGGACCTGGACGTCACGTTCGGACGACACCAGGTGCTCAAGCAGGTCGGCCTCACCGTGCCCGCCGGACGCACCGTCGGCCTCGTGGGCGAGTCGGGCTCCGGGAAATCGACCCTGGCCAAGGCCGTCGTCGGACTCGTCAGACCGTCCGCCGGCCGCATCCTGCTCGACGGCGTCGACCTCACCCACACCCGGCGCACCGTCACCGAGCGCCGCCGCGTCCAGATGATCCCGCAGGATCCGTACGCCTCCCTCAACCCGCGCATGACCATCGGCGAGACACTCGCCGAAGCACTCGACCCGCGCCGCGCCGACGTGAAGAAGCACCGCACGGAGATCGAGGCGCTCCTCAACCGCGTGGCCCTCGACGGCGAGGCCGCCACGCGCCACCCCCAGGCGTTCTCCGGCGGTCAGCGCCAACGCATCGCCATAGCAAGGGCGTTGGCGGTACGACCCGCGCTGATCATCGCGGACGAGATCACCTCCGCACTGGACACCTCGGTACAGGCGGAGGTGCTCAATGTCCTGCGCGAACTGCGCGGCGAGCTCGACCTGACGATGCTGTTCATCTCCCACGACCTGGCCGTGGTCCGGCACGTCTGCGACGAGGTGGCCGTCCTGCGGCACGGAACCCTGGTCGAGAGGGCCTCCCGCGACGCCCTGTTCACGGCTCCGCGGCACGCGTACACGAGGCTGCTCCTCGACAGTGTCCCGGACGCAGGGTGAGGCGCCTGGCGGGCTGCATGCCTGCTCAGGCGCCTGTGGTGGGACCCGGACCGCAGGTCAGACGCGGTCGGCGGCGATCAGGACGTACTGGAAGGAGCCGTCCTTGTAGGAGTTGATGAACGCGTCCTCGATGCCGGTGACCAGGGAGGACGTCGCCCGCAGCTCCCAGTAGGGCAGGGTGGCCGGGGTGAGGTCGATGACGGCCTGCGGCACCAGGCGGTTGTCGGCCATCGCGCGCAGGTACTCCCGGCGCGAGTGGATGTTGCACTCGAAGTGCGCGTTGATCTGCGAGACCCACTTCGAAGGCTGCCCGTACCGGGGGTTCCAGCAGCCCGTGATGGTCACGTAGCGACCGCCGACCTCGAGGATCCGGGAGTGCTCCGCCATGAGGTCCTGGAGGTCGACGTACATGCTCGACTCGTTGTTCCAGGAAGCAGCGGCCTGCCCGGTCTCGAACGGCATGTCGAGCATGTTGCAGACCTGGGCGCGGACGTGGTCCTGGATGCCCAGCTCCTGGGCGCGACGGTTGGCGAAGTCGGCCTGCTTGGCCGAGAGGGTGACACCCTCGACCTTGCTGCCGAAGCGCTGGTGCGCCATCACCATCGAGCCGCCGCGTCCGCAGCCGGCGTCCACCAGGGTGTCGTCGCGCCCGATGCCGCCGAGGTTCTCCAGGAGCACGTCGGTCTGCGCCGACTCCAGCCGGTGCAGTTCGGCGATGAGCTTCTTCTCGCTCTCGCTGTCCTCGGGGTCGCCGAGCGCGGCGTGGTCGACGTCACCGATGCCGTAGTGGTGGTGGTAGAGACCGTCGACGTCGCCGAGACGCAGGTTCACGGGCCGGGCCTCCCCGTCCCAGTAGCGGGCGATGTCGCCCTGGTAGGGAGTCGCCGGGCCGGGGATGGACACGGAGGCGGTGGCGGGGGCGGTGAGCTCGGTGCTGGTCGTGCTGGTCACAGATGAGTCCATTCTTCCTACCAGAAGTCCGGCAGGCTGTAGCGATAGGTGTTGGTCTGGTGCCAGTGGTGGTTTCCGTCGACCCAGGCGGCCACGCCTCGCAGGAAGCGGTGCACCGTCGGGATCGGGCAGTCGGCGGCCAGGGCCGCTGCGTTGCTCTCGAAGTCGTGCATGAGCTCGTTGTGGACCTCGACCGACTTCAGGTAGGCGTCCCGGTCGGACAGGCCCTCACGTTCGGCGATCACGACGGGCAGGTTCAGGTGAGTGCCGGGAGCGTCGAGTTCCTTGGTGTACGAGTACAGGTCGTTCACGATCGTCGTGGCGTTCCCCGCGAGCGCGATGACCTTCTGCATGGCGGTCTGGGCGTGCAGGTCCGCCGGCAGTTCGTAGCCGCCGACGGTGTCGGTGATGGTCGGGCAGGGGCGGAAGTTGTTGAACTGGCGCATCGCCAGGTACTCCCACACCTTGGGTACGTGCTCCATCTGGGCCCAGGCGGCCTCGGCGAGGTACCCCAGGTGGAGCCGGGCCATGTCGTGCCGGTACCGGTCGCTCTGGGAGGGGCTCGCCGCCTGGTCGAAGTAGCCCATGGCGGAGCGGTAGGCGCGCCGGGGCGCGTCCGAGTGGAGGGACTGGGCCCAGGGGGCCTGGTACTCCTGTGTCGTGTAGAGGGGGTCGAGTGCGGTGTGCGCCAGGAGGAGCCGTTCGCCGAGACCGTCGGGCGAGCCCCCGTGGTCCTCGCAGTAGCAGTCGTCGACCGCGTTCTCGGCCACCATCAGGCGGGTGGCGATCATCAGATGGTCGATGGTGGGCGCGTCCGGGTGGCAGGCGACCATGTAGCGGCCCACGGAGAAGCCGTCGAACTGCTCCTCCCACTCCTCGGGGTACAGGGAGACCTCGTCCAGCGCCCAGGACTTGATCCTGCGGCTGAGCTCCTCGACACGCACCGGGTCGGGCTCGGCCACCGGGTGGTGGTAGAGCCCAGGGATCGGGGTGCCCTGCGCCTGGGGTTCCGGCGGCGGAGGATCCGTCGGAACCTGTGGGCGCGGGGTCAGGCGCAGGCCCGCCGTGCCCAGGCCGCTGGGGCCGGGCAGGACCGTTTCCGGGCCGGGAACCTGTGCCGGAGCGGGAACCGCGGGTGGTGCGGGCACGGGCGGCGCGCCGGACAGCTCACCGGTGACGGCCTTGATGTCGCGGGCACGGGCAGCGGCTTCAGCGAGGAAGTGTGCCGTGGAGCGGTCGGCGGCCGCCGGCAGGCTCGACTGTGGAGGTGTCGTCTCGGGGGCGGGCATCGGTGGCTCCTTCGTGGGGTGGGCGGCTGTCCCGGGGCCCTTTTGGCGGGTGCGGCCGTCCCGGCGGACGGGGGTGGCCGCACCGTGCCGTGCGGGCCGGGGCCGCTACCGGGGCCAGCGGCCGATCTGTACGTTCTCCAGCACGCCGACCGCGTCCGGCACGAGGATGGCGGCGGAGTAGTAGGTGCTGACGAGATAGGACGTGATGGCCTGCTCGTTGATGTTCATGAAGCGGACCGACAGGCCCGGTTCGTACTCGTCCGGCAGACCCGTCTGGTGCAGACCGATGACGCCCTGGTTGTCCTCGCCGGTACGCATACAGAGGATGGAGCTGGTCCGCTCCTTCGTGATCGGGATCTTGTTGCACGGGAGGATCGGGACCCCGCGCCAGGCCGGGACCTGCTGACCACCGAGGTCGACATGGTCCGGGTAGAGCCCCCGCGCGTTGAACTCGCGCCCGATCGCCGCGATGGTCTTGGGGTGCGCGAGGAAGAACTTCGACCCGCGACGGCGGCAGAGCAGCTCGTCCAGGTCGTCCGGGGTGGGCGGGCCGGCGTGCGGCTGGAGGCGCTGCTTGAAGTCGGCGTTGTTGAGGAGGCCGAACTCCTTGTTGTTGATGAGCTCGTGCTCCTGGCGTTCGCGCAACGCCTCGATGGTGAGCCGGAGTTGCTCCTTGGTCTGGTTCATCGGCTCGTTGTAGAGGTCGGCGACCCTCGTGTGGATCCGCAGGATGGTCTGGGCGACCGAGAGTTCGTACTCGCGCGGGTTGAGCTCGTAGTCGACGAACGCGCCGGGCAGTTCGTGCTCGCCGGTGTGGCCGGCCGACATCGCGATCTCCGCCTCGCCGCGGTGGTTCTGCCGCTGGTGGGGGAGCGAGGTGAACCGGGCGATGTGGTCCCGCAGGGCGGGCGCCGTGGCGAGCACCGCCTCGAAGTCCGCGCGCGACAGGGTGAGGAGGGTGCCGGCCGTCTCGGCGGTGGCGCTGTGCTGCCACGGGCCGCTGCCGTCCAGCAGGGCGTGGTCACCGAACCGGTCGCCGTCGGCCAGGACATCCAGGGCGACCTCGTCGCCGTACTCGCCGACGGAGGTCTGGTTGATGCGGCCGTGGGCGATGAGGTGCAGCTTGTCGGCGCCCTGCCCGCGTTCCACCAAGGTCTCGCCGGCCTGGAAGTCGCGCTGGACGCAGCGGTCGGCGAGGGCGGTCAGGACCTCCACGTCGTCGAAGCCGCGCAACATGGCCAGTTCGCCGAGCTCGCGGGGGATGACCCGGACGTCACCGCCGTCCTGGATGAAGTCCACGCGTCCGTCGCCGACGGTGTACGTCAGGCGGCGGTTCACCCGGTAGACGCCGCCCTTGGTCTCCACCCAGGGGAGCATCCGCAGCAGCCACCGGGAGGTGATCTCCTGCATCTGCGGGGCGGACTTGGTGGTGGTGGCGAGGTTGCGGGCCGCCGCCGTGCCGAGGCTGGTGTGCTGGGCTGACTCCGGCTGTACTTCCGGGCTCGAGTCGACAGTCATCGGGGCGAACTCTCCTTGTTCAGGGCGGGGGTGGCGCGTCTGCGGGCTGATCGGGCAGGCGGGTGAAAGAAGGAGGTGGGCTGTGCGAACGGCATATCCGTCCGGGCCCGACTCGAAGCTAGGGGCCGCTCCGCTCCGCGGACCATGGGAAACGGGGGACGTTCGCTCGATCCGTTGATCATGGCTTGCGCGATGTTTGCCGGGGTAACAGCAGATTTCGGCCCCGCTTCGGCCGCGGGTCCCGGCCGGGTGGCCGACCGGCCGGCGACGGCGGGCGGGCGGGCCGGGGCAGGGAAGTGCCCCGTGATTTCGGTCCGACATAGATGTCCCGGTCGGCAGAGGCACCCACTCCTGGCCGTCACGCCCCGGCGGTGTGGCGGCCGGTGCCCCGCTGCACGGCATCGCAATCGCGCCATGACTCAGGCGGGGCGACGTCACGTCCGGGGAGGGGTCCGCTATAGGAACCGAACCCGCCCGAAGGGACGAGGAGCCCCGGAGCGTCGACCACCTGACCTCAGCCGAGAATCCGCGCCGGGAGGCACTGACTGTCGAGGCGAGCAAGAGACCTGACGGACCCTCAAGTTCCTGTGGTGGCAGCAGTGATGAGGTATGCGAACGCGCAACCTGGACGCTGGATCCAACCCTGCCCGTCGACCTCGCCGGCCGCTGGCGATAATCGACCGATGAGCTCCATCGAACGCCCCATCCCGCCCCTGAACGTCGACGAGCGCACCACGCTCGAGAACTGGCTCGACTTCCACCGCACCACACTCGCCATGAAGTGCGAGGGCCTGGACGACCAGCAGGCCGCCACCAGGTCCGTGCCGCCATCCGACTTCACGCTCATCGGCCTGGTCCAGCACATGGCGGAAGTGGAGCGGAACTGGTTCCGCCGCGTGTTCGCCGGGGAAGCGGCCCCGCCCATCTACGACCCCCAGGCCGACCCCTCCGCCCCCGACGGCGGCTTCGAACTGGCCGAGGGCGCCACCCTGCACGGCGCGCTCACCACCTGGCAGGCGGAGATCGCCCACGCCCGCGCACGCTGCGCCGACCGCGCCCTGACGGACACCGGCCGCTTCATGGACCAGGACGTCAACCTCCGCTGGATCTACGTCCACATGATCGAGGAGTACGCCCGCCACAACGGGCACGCGGACCTGCTGCGCGAACGCATCGACGGTGCCACCGGCGCGTAACCCCCGAGCAGGAACAGCCCACCCTGCCGTCGCCTTCGTCGTCGGCAGGGACGGCTTCGCCGCCGCACGATCATCCTCAGGGCCCATGAGACCGGTGGCGCCTTCCCCTGCGGAGCGGATCCGGTTCCGTCCGGGGGTCGACGCTTCGGCGGGCGCGGGCTGTGACCGTTGGTATCGCTCGACCGAGCGACATCCGACGGCCCCAGGAGCCCGTATGACCGCCCACCACGCCACCGCACAGGCCCCGGCCAAGGGGCTGCGCGCCGCCTGGAAACGCGCGCACGCCCCGGTGCCCGGCGTCCCCCGCTGGGCCCGGATCGCGGCCTACGCCATCCCCTTCACCGTGCTGCCCTCCGGCGTGTGGCGGATCATGACCGTCGTCTTCCACATCGGCGACGACGGCCCGCACGGTGCGGGTCAGCTCCCGTCATGGCTGCCGGGTCCGGTCTACATCGTCGCCCTGTCCGTCTTCTCCGAACTGCTGGCCTTCACCGCGATCGGGCTGGTCGCCGCGTGGGGAGAGGTCCTCCCGCGCTGGATTCCACTGCTCGGCGGGCGCAGAGTGCCGCCGCTCGCGGCCGTCCTGCCAGCCGCACTCGGCGCCACGATCCTCACGGCACTGTGGACCACCGCCTTCGTCACCTCGCTGTCCGGACTCACCATCCGAGGTGACCAACTCCCCAGCGACTACCCCACGAAGACGATGCACGGCTGGGAACTCGCCTTCTTCAACGTGACCTACGCGCCCCTCCTCCTGTGGGGACCCCTGCTGGCAGCGGTCTGCTTCGCGTACCGGCGCAGGCGCGCCACCACGCGCACCGACACACCCTGACCAACCGGGCACGCGGGGACCGGAGTTCGCCGCAGGTCCGCAAGGTCTAGGCTCACCCTCCATGATCTTGCTGAGTGACCCCCAAGTGGCCGAGATCCCCGTCCGGGACTGCGGCGAGCCTCTCGTAGAGATCGCCTCTGCACGGGAGATCGCACTGGACTCCCGGGAGCGGGACGAGGAAGGGGCGTACGGCCGGGTCAGGTCCGGTGTGCTCGCCCGTCTGCGGGCGGCTTCCGAGAAGCTTCCCGACGGCGTTCGGTTCCTCGTCGTGGAAGGGCATCGCAGCAGCACCGAGCAGGCACGGCGGTTCGCCCTCTACGAGGACCGCCTGCGCGGCTCGGGCATCACCGACCCTGGCGACCTGCGGCGCCGGGCGAGCGCCTTCGTCTCCCCGGTCGAGGTGGCCCCGCACTGTGCCGGGGCGGCCCTCGACCTGACGCTCGTCGATGCCGACGGCGTGGAGCTGGACATGGGCGGCGCCGTCAACGGCCACCGCACCGGAGACGAGAAGTACTGCCCGCTCGACGCCCCGGGGCTGTCCGACGCAGCACGCGACCACCGTGCTCTCCTGGCCCGGACCATGGCCGACGCCGGCTTCGTCAACTACCCCACCGAGTGGTGGCACTGGTCCTACGGCGACCGCTACTGGGCACTGATGACCAAGGCCGACAGCGCCCTCTACGGACCCGCCTGACCGCGCGCCTTCAGCCGGACCCGGCGACCAGTGCCTCGCCCAGCGGGGTGCGCCGGTAGAGCACCGACCGTCCGGACCGGGCGCGGACGAGCAGCCCCGCGCCCCGCAGGATGGCGAGGTGGTCTCCGACGGCGCCGGGCGCCATGGCGAGGCTCCGGGCGAGGTGGCTGGTACTGGCCGGGGCGTCCAGCGCCAGCAGCAGCCGCGCCCGGGCCCGGCCGACCAGAGCGGTCAGCGCGTCCGGGTGGGGGACGCTCTCCTGCTCGCCCCACAGGGCCGCGGTGCCGCGGGCTCGGTAGATCAAGGACCGGGGCCAGGGATCCTCCAGGTGGGCGCCGACATCCCCGACGAAGACCGAAGGGATGAGCAGGAGCCCGTCGCCGGCGAGGCGGACCGTTCCACCGCGGAAGAAGTCGATCTCGAGGCCCCCGGCACGCCATTCGATGCCCGGGTGCAGGCTCTCGACGGCCGTGGCCCACCCGTGTTCGCCGATCACCCCCACCCGGTGCACGACATCGCGCTCACAGACCGCGCGCAGTTGCGGCCAGTCCGCGGCGAGCAGCTCGTGCCACGCCTGATCCATCACCTCCGCGATCCGGGACACGGCGTCCGTCGAGTCCAGCACCGCGCGCACGCGCGGATCACGGGCGGACGGTCCGCCCGCGGAGGTGAGGCATTCGTGGCGGGCCGCTTCCAGCGGTGTGGCCCGGATCGTGGCCAGGTCATCCGCCCAGGTCTGGTTGAGGCCGCGCGGCGGTGGGGCGACGAAGTTCGGTCCGCCTCGCGGGGTCTGCAGGGCGAGGAAGGCGTCCAGTTCGCTCTCGCGGCGCAGCCGTTCGAAGACCGGCAGGAGCCGGGTGGCCCAGGCCCGCGGCAGTGGCCGGCCCTGGCCGGCGAGCGAGCGCAGCAGCAGGCAGAGGTCCAGCGCGGGCGACAGCGCGAAGCGGCTGCGCAGCAGGTCGTCGAGGGAGACTTCGAAGCGCAGCATTCCGCCATGCTAGCGGGGGACGTCCCCTTGGATTCGTGCACCGACGAATCATTGGTGAGTGGTGTGGCCCCACGGAGAGGCTGCGCGGCATGACCGCAACCGCCGAACCCGCGCAGGGCGACCACCGCGCCACCTATCGGCAGGTGCTGTCCGAGCCGCGGTTCCGGCTGCTCTTCACGACCCGCACGGTCGCGATCACGGCGGACGCGCTGCGGATCACCACGTTCTCGGTCCTGGTCTTCGCGGCCACCGGCTCCGCGCCGCTGAGTGCCCTGGCCTTCGGGATCGGCTTCCTCCCGCAGCTGTTCGGCTCGCTGCTGCTGGGCTCACTGGCCGACCGGCTGCCGCCCCGCGCGCTCATCGCCGGTGGCCACGCCTCGGCGTGCGCCGCCGCTCTGCTGCTCGCGCTGGTCCGGATGCCGACCGCGGCGGCCCTCGGCGTCGTGGCACTGATCGCCCTCGTCACACCGGTGTGCAGTGGCGCGTCGGCCCGGCTCGTCGCGCAGTGGCTGGAGGGCGACGCGTACGTACTGGGCCGTTCACTGAACAACATCGCCGGCTCCGGCGCGCAACTGCTCGGTCTGGCACTGGGAGGCGCGACCGTCGCCGCGCTCGGCCCGCACCGCTCGCTCGCGGTGAGCGCCGCCCTCTACCTCGCCTGCGCGCTCGCCGTCCGCCTGCGACTCCCTCGACCGGAAGCGGGACGGTCCGGCGGCACGCCCCGCGGCGACGGCGGGGCGGTCCGGACCAGTCTGTACGGTGCCGGACTGCTGCTGCGCGGGCCCGCGGTCCGGCGACTGATGCTGGCCCAGTGGCTGCCGCCCGCGTTCGTGGCGGGCGCGGAAGGCCTGATCGTCGCCTACGCGGGAGGACGCGGCTTCGCGGCCGGCTGGTACGCCGTGCTGATGGCCTGCCTGCCGGTCGGCATGCTCGTCGGCGACGTGCTCGTGGGTCGACTGCTGCGGCCGTCCACCCGTGAGCGCGTCGTCGTGCCGCTGACCGCCCTGATGGGACTGCCGTTGCTCGGTTTCGCCACCGAGCCCGGAGTCGGCGCCTCGTCGTGTCTGCTGCTGCTCTGCGGCTCCGGATTCGCCTACGGTCTCGGGCTGCAACGGCCGTTCCTGGACGCCTTGCCGCCGGAGGGTCAGGGTCAGGCCTTCGGTCTGCTCGGTTCCGGAGGCATGACGCTGCAGGGCGTCGGACCGGCGTGCTTCGGGGTGGTGGCCGCGGGGGTCGGAACAGGCGGGGCGATGGCCCTGGCGGGCGGCGCGGCAGCACTGGCCGGCGGCTGGATCCTCACCTGGCACCGGCCCGCGTCCCCGAAGCCCGTACGGGATCTTGAAACCACGCACACCTCACGGAAGGCGCACACCGCATGATCGACGCGTTCGCGAAGGACCACCTGCACGGCAGACTGCGGCGGGACCGCGAGGCGCTGCTGTGGAAACTCGACGGCTTGTCCGAGTACGACGTCCGCCGACCTCTCACAGCGACCGGGACCAACCTCCTCGGCCTGGTCAAACACGTGGCGACCGTCGAGGCTCGCTACCTCGGCGAGGTCTTCGACCGCCCCTCCCCGGAACCGCTGGGCCGGTGGCAGGACTCCGACGGGAGCGACCAGTGGGCGGCCGAGGACGAGACCCGGGAACAGATCATCGGGTTCTACCGGCGCACCTGGGAACACTCGGACGCGACGATCGACGAGCTTTCCCTGGACGCCCACGGCCATGTGCCGTGGTGGTCGGAGCCCGCGCCCAACACGAACCTGTTCGCCGTCGTCCTCCACGTCCTGAGCGAGACCGTCCGGCACGCCGGGCACGCCGACATCCTGCGCGAGAGCGTCGACGGCCGGACCGGGCTGCGCGCCGAACACGAGAGGCGGATCGACGAGGAGGCCCGGGCCGCCCACCGCGCGAAGATCGAGCGGGCCGCCAGATCCGCCGCCTCCGTCAAGGCTTAGCCGGACCGGTCGGCGGGGCCGATGCCGAGGGGGGCATCCCCGTTCGGAGATGCCCCCACGGGACAGCGCGCCGGTACAGCAGGGAGCCGCGTCTCAGGCCTGACTCCTTGTCGACGCCTTGTCCTTGCTCAGGCAGGCGGTCAGAGGGAGACGCTGACGCCGAAGTCGCGGTACTGGCCGACCGCACCGAGGACCTGGTCCTGAACGGCTCCGGCCTGCGCCAGGAGCGACGCGTCGCTGACGGCCTGGGGGCCGGCCACGACGGAGGCGTGCGGGGCCACGCCGCCGGAGACGGTGTCGAGGTCGGCGTCGGTGAGCTCGACGGTCTGAAGCTGGTGAGCGGAGTTCATTTCGGTACTTCCCTTTCGCATGGATGATCCACAAGAGGGGGGTGGCCCCGCTGGGGACTGCGGGCCTCGACCGCAGGAACGACGACGTCCGTCCGTGGGCGCCGGCGCTCCGGGGGGAGCGGTGCCGTGGATCAAACCACGCGGCCCGCGGAAGAGCTAACGAACAGCCGCTCCGGCCCGGGCTGTTCGACGTCCGGGCGGCACACTCGCGTGGACCCGAACACGGATCCGGGCCGACTTCTCCACATCGTCGGCGGCGGAACGGGGCAACCGCGCGGCCCAGCGCGTTCACGAAAGGGACAATCGAGAGATAGGAGGCGACCCGCGTGCGCGCCGAGGTCCGTCACGGCGGGTCCGTATCGACCTTGCGGAGCATGAGTGCAGATCTGCCGAACGAGGACCGGGCGCCGTCACGATCCGATCTGATAACGGCCCACGGCCATCTTGATGAGCTCGTCGGCGATCTGCTCGACCGTCGCGTCGACCCAGCCGACGACCCAGTCGTGCATGAGGCCGTTCACCGCTCCGATGTAGGCCGGGCCGGCGATGCGGTAGTCGTCCGGCGGAATCTCGCCCCGCTCCAGGGCGTCGTCGACCAGCCGGCCCAGCAGGTCGATCCAGACCGCACGGCGGTGCAGGCGCTGGCGGTCCAGGCGGGGGCTGACACCGACGATCTCGACGTAGGCGATCCGGGCGTGGCGCGGATCGGAGGCGGCGCCCTCGACGTAGGCGCGGAGCATCAGTTCGAGCCGCTCGCGCACCGGCTTGTCCTCGATCGCGGGCAGGACGTCGAGCACGGCCTGTTCGGCCACGGCGTTGACGTACAGGTGCAGTTCCGCGAGCAGGTCTTCCAACGTGCGGAACTCTTCATAGAACTGACGGCTCGACAGGCCGGCCGCCTTGCACAGATCGGCGATCCGGGTGCCCCGGTAGCCGTGGACCGCGCCGAACAACTCCAGACCCGCGTCCATGAAACGACGGCGCCGCTCGGCCTGGCGCTCGGACGCGTCCCTGCCTCCGTACCGGCCTGCCGCCGGTGGAATCCTGCCTGCCACGGTGCCTCCATCAGGTGATCCCGAGAATCCTCCCGCACCGGCCTTGCGGTGTACCCCACCCCTCCCTACCATCCAGTAACCGGAGTCCGAACATGCCGATGTTCAGACTTGCGGAGGGTTCCGCGCACGGCTCACGAGGCTGACCGGAACCCCGGCCGGTCATGCCCAGCGCCTTCGTCACCGCCCGGCAGCGGACCGGAACGACTCGGTGCTCCTGCCCCTCCGCGGAATTCCACCTTTGGGAGAGAGCAAGCATGCACGCTGCGCGTACCCATGCCCCGACAGCCCCCGCACGCGGGAGAACCCGCTCGGGGCGGCGCCGTCTGCGGAACATCGCCGGCGCCGCCGTTCTGGCCGCCGGTGTCGTCGTGCCCCTCTCGGTGAGCTCGGCCGAGGCCGCGCCCGCCCTGCGCGAGGTGATGTTCGTCGGGAACAACTGGGACGGCACCGCCGACGTCATCAACCCCCGCGGCGACTTCACCAGGATCGGCCGGGTCAATGTCGTCCCCGACAAGTCCGAGCGACTGGCCGCCATCTACCTCAACCCCGTCAACCTGGCCGTCTACCTCGGGATCCGGGCCACCGCGGGCGAGGGGCACGACCAGCTCGTCGACGACCTGTACTCCACCCCCGACGGCCGCTCCCTGGTCGCCTCACGGCCCAGCTTCGGCGACGTCGTCTCCATCGACCTGACCACCGGCAAGGTGAACTGGCGGTTCGCGGTCGCGGGTTACCGCTCCGATCACATGGCGGTGTCCCCGGACGGCACCAAAGTCGCGGTCTCCGCCTCGCTCGGCAAGGTCGTGTACGTCCTGGACATCGAAACCGGTCGTCGGCTGGGCACGTTCGCCGCCGGCGACAAGCCGCACGAGAACGTGTGGACCGAGGGCGGCCGGTACATCTGGAACATGTCCATCGGCAACGTGGAGACCGCCCTCGACGACCCGCTCATGGACTGGACGAAGGGCGACCGCCGCATCACCGTCGTCGACGCGAACACCTTCGAGGTCGTCCGGACGATCGACATGCGCGCCCGCCTGGACGCCTTCGGCCGCAAGGACCTGTCCAACGCGGTCCGCCCCGCGGTCTTCAGCCCCGACTTCTCCAAGCTGTACTTCCAGGTCTCCTACTTCAACGGCTTCCTGGAGTACGACGTCGCCACCGACAAGATCACCCGGGTCAAGACCCTGCCCGAGAACCCGGCCACCAGTGACGACCGCACCACCTTCGTCAACGACTCGCGCCACCACGGCATGTCCATGAATCCCGACGGCAGCAAACTGTGCATCGCGGGCACCATGGACGACTACGCGACCGTCGTCGACCGGGGAACCCTCCAGGAAGGCCCGCTCGTCCCCGCGTCCAAGCCCTACTGGGCCACCGTCAGCGGTGACGGCCGCGCCTGCGTCATCTCCGAGAGCGGCGCCGATCAGGTGACCGCCATCGACTTCGCCACGGGGCGGAAGGTGACCTCCGTTCCGGTCGGCGACCACCCGCAGCGCGTACGGATCGCCCATGTCCCCGCCGACTGGACCAGCCCCACGGGCTGACCCGGCCGCAGTCGTCGTCAGGGTCGGTGGAGGGCCTCGGTGAGGCGGTCCGCCGCGTGGACGGCGGCCTCCGCGAGCCGGGCGCCGGGGTGGCGGGTGAGGCGTTGGAGCGGGCCGGTGACCGTGACGGCGGCCACGACACGGCGGCCCGGGTCGCGCACCGGAGCCGAGACGGAGGCCATGCCGGGTTCACGTTCGCCGATCGACTGGGCCCACCCCCGGCGCCGTACCCCGCTGAGCGTCCTGGCCGTGAAGTGAGCCCCTTGCAGGCCGTGGTGGTAGCGCTCGGGTTCCTCCCAGGCCAGCAGGACCTGGGCGGCGGAGCCGACCTTCATGGGGAACGCGGAACCGACGGGCACGGTGTCGCGCAGACCCGCGGTCCGTTCTGCGGCGGCGACGCAGACACGCACGTCCCCCTGCCGACGGTAGAGCTGAGCGCTCTCGCCGGTCCTGTCGCGCAGGGCGGTGAGGACCGGGCCCGCAGAGGTCAGCAGGAGGTCCTCGCCCGACGCGGCCGAGAGTTCGGCGAGCCAGGGGCCGAGGACGAAGCGGCCCTGAAGGTCCCGGCCGACCAGCCGGTGGCGTTCGAGGGCCGTGGCGAGCCGGTGGGCGGTGGGCCGGGACAGGCCCGTCGAGGCGACCAGCCCCGCGAGCGTGGCGGGCCCCGACGCCAGCGCATCCAGGATCACCGCGGTCTTGTCGAGCACGCCGACACCGCTGGAAATATCGGATATGTCCATGAAAAGAGCTACTCCAGTCTCGGGCCGCGACCGAGAATCCGGTCGCGGAGACCTCGCTCGGGCGAGGGAGGGGGTGATCAGCGAGGAAGGACCGAAGAGGTCGGCCGATGTGCCGCGGTGATCGCGAGACGGGTATGCGGAAGGCCCGGGGCGGAAAGAGCCGGGGCGAAGGTCAGCACAGAGAGCACCGTGTCTCCTCATCTTTTCCCGCGCCACGTTGGCGCGAGCCGGAGTTGGCACTGATCCCGACGGCACGGCGCGCAGATGGAGCACCGAGTCGAACGGGGAGTTGCCGGGGCTTCGTAGGGCCGGTCCCTCCACCCCTCTGGATGATTCGCGAAGACCATAGCAAGACTCCGGAGGCCACCTGCCGACGGCCACCACGGATCCGGCGGGCGAGCCCGGTCGGGGCGCCGTCGCCGACCCTGTACGGGACGGGCCCGCCCCTATGATCGCGCCATGGCGATGACAGGGCTGGACGACCGGGTGACGACGGCGGAGAACTACCGCCGCTTCGCCGAGAACGAGGCGGCGGGACGATCCCCCGCCTACGAGACGCTGGCCCTCGCGGTGGCGTCCGACCCGGAGGTGCTGGGTTTCCTGAGCACCCTCCCCGCCGACAAACGCCAGCCGAACCTGCTGTTTGCCGCGGCCCGTCACCTGCTGCGCGCGGCCCCCGACGCGGACACACTGCGGGAGTTGGCCAGCGCACAGGGCGGGCGACTGCGGGCGACGATGCTGACCCGGCGCACCCAGACCAACGAACCGGGCCGCTGCGCGACCCTCCTGCCCGCCCTGGCCACGCTCGACGGGCCCCTCGCCCTGATCGAGGTAGGGGCGAGCGCCGGACTGTGCCTGCACGCCGACCGGTACTCCTACGACTACGGCCACACACACCTGACCGGCGGCGACCCCCAGGCGCCGACCCTGCGGTGCCGGGCGGAGGGCCCGCACCCGGAACTGCGGATGCCCGAGGTGGCATGGGCGGCCGGGATCGACCTCAACCCGCTCGATCCGTCGGATCCCGAGGACCGGTCCTGGCTGGAGTGCCTGGTGTGGCCGGGGCAGACGGCCCGCCGTGAACGGCTCGTGTCCGCCCTGGAGACCGCGCGGCGCCGCCCCTTGCCCGTCCACGAGGGAGACCTGTTCGCAGCACTGCCGGGTCTCGTCCGGCAGGCCCCTCGGGACGCCCGGGTCGTCGTGTTCCACTCGGCGGTGCTGGCCTACGTGCCACCGCGGGTCCGCGCCGACTTCGCGGAGCTGACCCGCGAGCTCGGCGTCGTGTGGATCGCGAACGAGGCGCCCGGCGTGGTCGCCGACGTCGAGCCGCCCCGGTTCGAGACCTCGCCTTTCGTGCTCACCGTCGACGGCGCACCCGTCGCGTTCACGCACCCGCACGGCGACTGGATCCACTGGATGTAGCACGGACAGGCGCGCCCAGGCCGGCGTCGGCGGACCTGCCTCGGCGCACGCAGGTCATACCCAGGCCTCAGCGGTCACTCACCCGGCGGGGGGAGGGAGATCGTTCCGCCGGCAGACGCTGCCCGGAGCGGTGACTGCGACGGTCCGTACATGACCAGTGGTGAACCGACGACGGAGGCGCTCCGGAGCGCCTGGTGGCAGAGATGGCCGCTCTGGGTGGCCCGGACGACGACGGTGTGGGCGACGCTGTACGCCGGCTTCGGCCTCGCCTGCACGCTGAGCGGCACCTCTCTGAGCTACCACGGGGGTGCCTCCGCGGCGCCCGGGCTGGGGTGGGCAGTTGTGGCGGTGGGTGCGCTCGCCGCGGCGGTCAGCGGGGCGGTGGTCCGGTACGGGCTGCGGCCGGCGCTGCGGGTACTGCTCTGGGTGACCTGCGGGCTGGCGGTGATCACCGCGTTCAGCCTGCTGATGGATGTGATCACGCTGATGTTCGGTCAGGGGGTGGACAGCGAGGTCTCCGCCGCGAACAAGGCCCTGGCGGCGGTGGGGGCGGTCGTGCTGGCGGCCACGGCCCGGTCCGACCGCCCGCCGTCCGGCGGCGCTGCCGTGCCGGCGCCCGTCGCCGCGCCGAGGCCCGTCCAACTCGCCGCCTGGGCGGGGACATCGGCCTTCGTCCCGTATGTGGTGATGAAGCTGGTCTGGGCGACCGGCGGCACGTTCGCGGGGATCACCAAGGAGGAGATGCTCGCCGTCTCGGAGCGGAACGGCGCCTCGGGGATCTTCCTCACCCTGGAGTCCTGGGGCCTGGACCCCACCGCGCTGCTGGCTCTGCTCGGCGTCTTCCTGATCTGGGGCCTGGCCCGCCCGTGGGGACAGGTCTTCCCGCGCTGGACTCCGTTCCTGCGCGGCCGGCGGGTGCCGCGCTGGCTCCCGCTCACCCCGGCTCTGCTCGGCGCCGCCACGCTCGCCCCGTACGGCGCTCTCGGGGTCGGCTACCTGACCCTGGCCACGGCCGGCGTGGTGACGATACGGCGCGGAGATTTCCACTCCTCGGGGGACGCGCTGCTGGTCGGCTGGATCGGCATGGCCGCCTTCGCCGTCTACGGCATCGCCCTGATCGTCGTTGCCCGCTCGTACTGGCTTCGGACCCGTCCCGCACGCCGGTAGACGTCACCCCGCCCGCCGCGCCCTGACGGGTGCGGCGGGCGCGGCGCGTGAGGCGTCAGGCGACCGAGAGGAGGTCGACCACGAAGACCAGGGTCTCGCCCGGCTTGATGGCCGGAGACGGCGAGCGGTCGCCGTACGCCAGGTGCGGTGGGATGACCAGCTTCCGGCGGCCGCCGACCTTCATGCCCCGTACGCCCATGTCCCAGCCCGTGATGACCTGCTTGCTGCCCAGAGTGAACTCGAAGGCCTGGTCGCGGTTCCACGAGGCGTCGAACTCCTCGCCGGTGGAGTGGGACACCCCCACATAGTGGACCGACACCGTCGAGCCCTTGGTGGCCTCGGCCCCGTCCCCGACCACCACGTCCTCGATGTGCAGGTTGGGGGACGGCCGCCCCGCGGGGGTGTCGATCGTCGGTCGCTCAAGGGTCATGGCCCGCTCCTCGCTCTCGTCGCCGGCCGATCCGCAGTCGGTCGGCATGCCTGGGTGATCACTCTCCCACGCCGAGCGCGGCCGGCAGGTCGTCGGTCGTGGTGTGCCCGTCTCTGTCCGCGGAGGCCTTCTTTTCCTTCTGCTTGCCTTGCTGGTGATGTCTTGCCGCAGCCTTGGCGACGCTTTGACGGGCGGCGTCCTCCCCGGCGCTAGCGTTCCCGCCATGTCGCGTCTGCAGCCGAACCCCCCACGCCCCAGCACGATCCGTGCCCTCCCGTACCGCAAGCCCACCCGGGGCCGGGACTACTGGATCCTGGACGACGTCCTGCCGGATCCCGACGCCGTACGGGCGCGCATGCTCGAACGGGACGACTGGGTGGAGGGCTACCCGCACAAGCGCGAGCCGTGGCCGGGACTGCGCACGATGCCAGGGCTCGAACCGGCCGAGCTGGCACATGTGGAGAGACTGGTGCGCAGGACGACAGGGGCTCAGAAGATCTGGGCCGTGGATCCCGCCGGCGGCGGGACCTTCAACCACAACTGCGTGCAGGTCGTCGGCAAGGGCGAGTGCGAACCCCGCCCGCACACCGACTCCCGGAGCCTGTGCCGCTACGCGGCGGTCCTGTACCTCAGTCCGAACCTGCCCAAGGACTGCGGGACCAGCTTCTACCGCCAGAGCCTGCCCGGCGGCGCGGTCGGCGGCAACCAGGTGCTCGCCCCGCACAACAACCTGGTCGACGCGCTGGGCACCCGCTTCGTGCCGGAGGACTCCTTCACGGAGGACCTGCGCGTACCGCCCCGCTACAACCGTCTGCTGCTGTACTCGGCCAACCTCATCCACACCGCGACCAGTTACGCGGGCACCACCTTGGAGGACAAGCGGATGACAGCCGTCTTCTTCTGGATGGCTCAGTAAAAGACGCGCGTCCGGTACAGCACGCACTGGCGCAGCGGGCCTTCGGGCACGCTCGGATCCTCGAAGTCGTCGGCCGGGTCGCGGCTCATGCCGATCCGACGCATGACCGCCTGGGAACGAAGGTTGGCGACGGTGGTCGACGCCACGACTTCCGGCAGGCCGAGCGACTCGAAGCCGAAGGCCAAGCAGGCACGGGCGGCCTCGGTGGCGTAGCCGTGGCCCCATGCCGAACGCGCGAGACGCCACCCGATGTCCACCCCGGTGAACGGCATGTCCGCGCCGACCTCGTCCAGGCCGACGCGGCCGATGAATCCGCCGGTCTCCCGTGCTTCCAGAGCCCACCACCCGAAGCCTCGCTCGTCGAACGCGGCCTGCATGTCCGCCACCGTGGCATCGCTCTGCGGCCGCGTGAGCAGCTCCCCGAGGTGCTCTCGGACTTCGGGATCGGCATTCATCGCCGCCCACGGCTCGAGGTCGGACTCCCGCCACCGGCGGAGCAGAAGACGTTCGGTTCGCAACTCTGGCATGCGCCCAGCCAACCCGGCCGAGGCCAGGCTGTCGAACGGATATGCCGGCCGCGGGTCACACCGGTCCGGAGGGCGGGTCCGCATGTGTCGGTGCGGACGGTGTATACGTTTCGGCAGCACAGCCGACGCGACGACATGGACGTGAGAGTGATGACCGACCCGACACCGACGCTCAGCGAGGAACACGACCGCCTGTGCCGTGAACTGGGATCCATCGCGGTCGACTACCCCTCCGACGACCCCGTCAGGACGCTCGGTCGACTCGTCGCCGATGCCGGCGACGCCCTGGCTCGCCGTACCACCGCGCAGGGCGACCTGGAGCGCACCGGGTACCTCGTCCTGCTGTACGCCATGTCCTGGTACGTCGAGGCGCGCCTGCCCGATCAGGAGGACCTGATCAGCGCGTACGCACGGGTCCTGAGGGGCTTTCAGCGGACCTTCGCCGAGGCGCCCGCGTGCGGCTGCCCGGAAGGCGAGCACCCGGCGCGTCCGGAACCGGAGGGCGCGGCCGAACTCGGCGTCCACCTCCTGACCGAGGACGGTCGCGCCCTCTACACCGAGGAAGAGGAACCGGAGGAGGATCTCGCGGTCTACGACTGCGAGTTGTACCTGTCGGATCTGGCGACCCAGGCCGCGTACCAGCTGCCCCAGCCGGCCTGACCCCGGACGGCCGGGGCTGTGGAGCGACGCTGTCGGGCACCGGTCATCCGCAGGGGTCAGCCGTCATCGGCCGGTGCGGGGGAGTGGCGTTCGGCCTTGGCCGCGGAGCTGCGCACGGCGAGGAGTGCCACGCCGACGTCGGCCGCGGTCCGGGGGTCGGAGAGGGACCGGCCCGTCAACTCCTCGACGCGGCGCAGGCGGTAGCGGACCGTGTTGGGGTGGACGAAGAGGCTCTGCGCGGCGCCGCCGGCCGATCCACCGGCGGCGAACCAGTGCTCCACCGTCCGCAGGAGGCGTGAGCGCTCCGCCGCGGGCAGCCCGAGCACCGGCCCCAGAACCGCCCGCGTCAGGTGAGCGGCCTCCGTGGGTGCGGCAGCGACGACCATCGCCAGCGGATCGTCGTCGAACCGGACCACCCCGGGGCTCGTGCCCTGGGCGGACAGAGCCAGGCGGGCGAAGCGCAGCGCCTGCGGCAACTCCGCCAGGGACGGGAAGAGCGGACTGAAGCCCACCCGCGCGGCGGACCGGCGCAGGACGCGCAGGCACGTCTTCTCCGATGTCTTGGCCGGCAGGGCGATCAGGGCAAGGTGCTGGTCGGGCAAGGTCTCCCAGACGGAAGGCAGGTTCGCTCGGAGCAAGGCCGCCTCCGTCTCGGCGAGTGACGCGCCGGTTCCCGCGACAGCCTCCGCGACGGCCACCGCGTACGGTCCGTGCTCCGGCAGCCCCAGCTCGCGCGCCGTTTCCCAGAGTGTGCGGTCGGTGGTGACGCCCGCGAACAGTGACGTCACCAGAGCCGAGCGCCTCGCCTGCATGCGGGAGGTCAGCTCGGTGGACGCCTCTCGGTACGCCGTCGCCACCGCCTCCGCGAGCAGACCGAACAGGGACCAGAAGCGCGCGGACTCCGACACCAGATGGTCGTCGGAGACCTCCGGGTGCCTCCGCGCCTCCGCGAGAAGCTCCGTCCACAGCAATTCGGTGCCGATCCGGTACGCGTGCAGGGTGTCCGCCAGCGGCACGCCCTGTTCGGCGCGGGCCCGCCCGGTCTGCCGGGCCGAACTCACGTCGAGGGTGCCCCCGTGCCACAGATGGTTGAGGACGAGATCCGCGTTGGCGGCGCAGGAGCGGGACAACGACTGCGGGGTGATCAGCGACTCGTCGTTGTAGGAAGCCACGTCCGCGCGGATCCGCTCGCCCATGCGCTCGCCCAGTTCCGGAAGCCGGGACCGGAGAGCTGCGGCCACACCTGAAAGCAACATCTGTGCAGCTTAATGCCCCTGGATTGTTCCGGGGGACAAGGATGAGGATCGGATGCTGTCCGCGGGCCCATAGGGGGTGGACCGGGTCCGACGGCAAGATGTCGACGATGTAAACATCTTGCGTTCCATGTAACGGAGGCGGGTCATGGCCAATCTGGCAGCGTTCCTCGAGGAGACGGCACAGCGGCATCCCGAGCGCTCCGCGCTGCTGCTGGGCGAGCAGCTCGTCACCTACCGGGAGCTGAACGAGCGCAGTGCCCGTGCCGCCGCCCTCCTCCAGGCCGACGGGGTCCGGCCGGGGGACCGGGTCGCCCTCATGCTGCCCAACGTGCCCGAGTTCGTCGTCCTCTACTACGCGGCCCTGCGCGCCGGCGCGGTCGTGGTCCCGATGAACCCCCTCCTGAAGACGCGCGAGGTGGAGTTCCACCTCGCCGATTCAGGTGCGGTGCGGCTCTTCGAATGGCACCAGGCGCCGGGCGAGGGCGCGCAGGGCGCGGCTGCCGCCGGCGTGCGGCACACCACGGTGGAACCCGCCGCGTTCGCCGCGGCCCTGACCGCGCACGAGCCGTCGTGGGACGTGGCGGAAGCCGGGGGCGAGGACATGGCCGTCCTCCTGTACACCTCCGGCACGACCGGCCGCCCCAAGGGGGCCGTTCTCACGCATGCCGGACTGCGGCACAACACCGAGGTCAACGGCATCCACATCCAGCACCTGGTGCCCGAGGACGTGGTGGTCGGCTGCCTGCCGTTGTTCCACATCTTCGGGCAGGTCTGCACCATGAGCGCGGCCGTCCGCAGCGGCGCGACCCTCGTCCTGATCCCCAGGTTCGACCCCCACGCCGTCCTGGACGCCATCGCCCGCGAGCGCGCCACGGTGTTCGAGGGGGTGCCGACCATGTACGCCGCGCTCCTGCAGAGCCCGTCCGCCGCCGACGTCTCGACCCTGCGCATGTGCATCTCCGGCGGAGCGTCCCTGCCGGTGGAGATCCTCCAGCGCTTCGAGCAGCGCTTCGGCTGTCAGGTGCTCGAAGGCTTCGGCATGTCCGAGACCAGCCCCGTGGTCACGTTCAACCACCCCGACCGGCCGCGCAAGGCCGGCTCCATCGGCACGCCCATCCGGGACGTGGAAGTACGGCTTCTCGACGCCGAGGGCAACGACGTTCCCGCGGGAGAGATCGGCGAGCTCGCGGTGCGCGGCCCCAACGTGATGAAGGGCTACTGGAACCGTCCGCAGGAGACCGAGGCCGCGATCCCCGACGGCTGGCTCCGCAGCGGAGACCTCGCCCGCGCGGACGAGGACGGATACCTGTACATCGTCGACCGCAAGAAGGACATGATCATTCGCGGTGGCTACAACGTCTACCCGCGGGAGATCGAGGAAGTGCTCCACGAGCACCCCTCCGTGGCCATGGCGGCGGTGCTCGGCGTGCCCCACGCCGAACTTGGCGAGGAGGTCACCGCGGTGGTCGTGCTGCGCGCTGACGCGCACGCCGCGCCGGACGAGCTGAGGGAGTACGTCAAGGAGCGCGTGGCCGCGTACAAGTACCCGCGTCAGGTGTGGATCGTGGACCAGCTTCCGCTGGGGCCCAGCGGCAAGATCCTCAAGCGGGAGATCGCTGTGCCGTCGGTCTGACCGCACGGCAGATCGGGGGCTCCGCCGTCACTGGAACAGGGTGCCCGTGGCGGCCCCGATGTCCCGCTTGCGGCGGAAGTAGTCATTGATGATGACGCGGAAGCGGTCGGCGTCCGGGCGTGCCCAGTTGCGCATGAGTTCGCAGCCGAAGGCGAGCGAGGTGATCGGCTGCGCGCCGGCCTGCACCATCCGTTCGACGGCGGTCGTGTGCGTCACGGGGGAGACACCGCCGACGGCGTCGATGACGGGGTACACCTCGTAGCCCTCACGGAGCATGTCCAGGGTGGGGAACGCCAGGCAGACCTCGGTCCACAGGCCCGCCATGACGATCTTCTTCCGGCCGGTGGCCTCGACGGCGGCGCGGAAGTCCCCGTCCTCCCACGCGTTGACCCCAGTGCGGTCGATCTCGGGTACGGAGGGCAGTTCACGCGCGAGTTCGGGAACGGTGGCCTGGTTGACGCCCATGTCGACCGCGACGGTGGAGAGCACGGTCGGGATCGCGTACGCGTGGGCGAGCTTGGCCAGCGTGACGGCTCCGAGATCGATCTCCGCGCGGTCGGCGGACCCGATGGTGGCGTACTGGCCTTCCTGGTAGTCGATGAGGACCACGGCGCAGTTGTCCGGCGTGAGCAGGTGGTCCCTCACGGTGTCCCTGACGGGTTCAGGGACGGTTTTGTCGTGCGCGGGGTCAACGGTCATTTCGAGCCTCCTTCTCCTGCTCGGAGGCGGTGTGCGCTGAGCTTCGAAGACCCTGCCCATTATCCAGAAATGCGAATATCGCGCGCATGCGCGCCCCGCTGCGCGGTCCGCACGCGCGCCGGTGCCCGCCGCGTTCTCAGGCCTCGGCGCAGCCCTCGGAGCCGGCGCTGAGCGAGGCGACTGTGGTGGCCAGGCCCGTGAAGCCCTCGTCGCCGAGAGGTGCGAGCACGCGTTGGCGCAGTGACCGGGAAAGGGTCCGGGCGGCGGTGGCCGCCACCTCCGCGCCCGCCGTGGTGAGCACGGCCAGGGTGACCCGGCGGTCCGAGGGGGAGGGGCGGCGTTCGACCAGGCCGGCGTCGGCGAGCCGGTCGACGACTTTGGTCGTGCCCGCGGTGGAGAACCCGAGCACCGTGCTGAGCTGGTGCATCTGAGCGGCCCGGGCGGGCCTCATGACCAGGAACCACAGCACTTCGAACGAGGACGGGGCGACCCCGGTCTCGGACTCCACGTCGGCGAGGAGTTCGTGGGTGAGCCGGCGGAAGCCGCTGTACACCGTGTGCCACTGGTCGAGCAGAGCGACATCCTCCGCATTGCACCCGCCCTGGTCCTCGGGTCCGGTCGGCTCCGTCACTCTGCTGCGCTCCCGTCGTCCTGCGGCGCGTGATCCGCGCTCTCCGAGGGTAGTCGGTGGCAGATAGGTAGCCAGCTAGTTAATCGCTGGCGTTATATTGAATCTTGAACTGTCCGTGTTGGGTTGACGCGGCAATCCCGGCGTGCCGTCCGGCTCCGCCGTCGCCCCCTGCTGAAGGACCCTTCGTGAGCACCCTCGACACCACGGCCACCGCTGCCACCCCTGCCGTACCCGCCCGCGCCGTCTGGGCCCGTGGCGCCGTCGCCGCAGTCGTCGCCGCGGCGGTCAACGCGGTGGTGGCCGTCGCCGCCAAGGCCGTGTTCGACCTCGACGCGCGTTTCGTCGGCCTGAAGCGAAGCCCGGGATGGTGATCGCGGCCACGTTCGTCACGGTGCTGGCGGGCACCGGCGTGTTCCTGCTGATCCGCCGCTTCACCGCGCGCCCGGAGCGCATCTTCGCCGCCCTCGCCCTCGGCTTCGCGGTGCTCAGCGTCGCCTCGCCCCTCAGCCTGCTCGGCGCCTCCCCGGCCGATCAGCCCGGCGTCAGCGACACCGCCGCCCTGTGCCTGATCCCCCTGCGCCTCATCCCCGCCCCCGTCCTTCTCGGCGCACTCCTGCGGCGCAAGGCCAAGGCCTGACGGAGCGGCCGGTGGCGGCGTCGGCGGGCGGGGCGCCGCGTCACCGGGCAGGCGCGGAAGCCCTGCTCGTCGCGCCGATCCGGTTCGCCAGCAGGGTCCCCGCGGTGGCCAGCGTCAGGCCGGCCAGGGTGAGCGGGCCCAGGCGCTGGTGGAGCAGGACGGCGGCGAGGGCGGCCGTGGCCATCGGGACGAGGTAGAAGAGGCTGCTGACCTGGCTCGTGCCGTGCCGCTGGAGCAACTGGTAGAGCAGGCCCACGCCGACGATGGAGTTGATGAACGCGGCCCACAGCAGGACGGGCCAGAATCCGGCGGCGAAGGTCACGTCGAAGCCCTCCGCGAACAGTGCAGGCAGGAGGGTCGCCGCCGCGGCGGCGAGAAGCTGGACCGCGTTGCCCGTGACGGGCTCCATGTCCCGGCAGTACCGCTTCTGCCAGACCGTGCCGACGGAGATGCCGAGCAGGCCGAGGAAGAGGAACGCGATCCCGGCCAGGCTGCCACCGTCGAGATGGAGCCGGTCCAGGACGGCGAGCACGACTCCGCCCAGCCCCAGAGCGAGGCCGAGGAGCTGTCCCCTGGTGATGCGTTCACCGAGGACGGGTACGGAGATCAGCGAGGCGAGCAGCGGGTAGAGCGCGATGACGAGCGCCGCGACCCCGGACGGAACGCCGCGCTCCATGCCCGCGTAGATGCTGGAGAACTGCAACCCCTGGACCAGTACGCCCGCGACCAGGAGATGGAGCAGGAGGCGGCCGCGCGGCAGCGGGGAGCGCCGCAGCAGGGCGATCCCGAGCAGGGCGCCCCCGGCGAGCGCGAACCGCAGGCAGGCGAAGGTGAAGGGCGCCGCGTGCCGCAGGCCGAGCGTGCCCGAGATGAACCCGGAGCTCCAGACCACGACGAGAGCGGCGCGCGCGGTGGCGTCCTTGCCGGGCCGGGCCGGGAGGGCGTCCTGGGTCGCCCCGACGTTCCGTGAGGTGGATTCCCGCAGGCCCATATGCATGGCGTCCCCTGCTTTCCAGCGCTGGAGCGCAGTCGAGATGTTCTTAAAACTGCACGCTAGTACGAGATATTGCCCAGCTCTCCCCGGGTGGACGGGTTTGCAGCAACCTGCAGCGCGAGGCGTGGGGATCCAGCCAACCTCTGGTTCGCGTTGACCCGCGCTCGAGCGGCTCGTACGGTATGACGTACAAACGTGCTGTATTTAGAACGAGCAGTGCCTGGTGAATTCACCGACAACGGGGACCGGAGACAGGGAGTGGGCCCGATGGGCGTCAGCTTTGAGGCACGCCAGTTCCATGGGTTAGGGGGAGCGGAGGACCAGGAGGAGTTGTACGAGCTGGCGACACGCATGCAGGTGCTGCGTCCGGACCGGGCCGCGGGCCGGCTCGGCTGGAGTGCCGAACGCACGGATCAGGCGGTGAGACTCCTCGCGGAGGCCATGCTGCTGCAGCCGCTGCCCGGCGAGGAGCGTGCCTTCCGGCCGGTCCCGCCCCGGGCGGCGGCGTATCGCCGCCTCGCACCCCTCCAGGAGCAGATCCAGCGGATGGAGCGCCGCTCCCGCGAGATCCAGGCCGAGCTCGTCGGCTTCCACCGGGCCCGCGAGGAGGCGCTGGGGGAGGCCCGCGACGCCGAGGACGGCGAGAACGGGGAGAGCTTCGGGTGGGCGGCCGGCGGTGAGACGCTGCGGATGCTGGTCGGCGAGGACGCGCTCCACGAGGAGATCTCCGCCGCCCTGTCGTCCTGCACGCGGGACGTGCTGCTCGCGCGCCCCGGCACCGGCTGGTGGGCCACGACCATGCAGCCCTGCGCCGAGGCCTCCATCGGATCCCTCCAGCGGCGGGACGTCGACGTGCGCGTCATCCAGCACCACGCCGCCCGCTTCGACCCCACCACCCGGAAGTTCGCCGCGGCCCTGACCGACGGCGGCGGCGCCGTCCGGACGCTGGCCGGCCCCTTCGAGGGGGTGATCCTCATCGACCGTCAGGTCGCGATCGTCCCGCTGGAGGAAGCCCATCTCGCCGTCGTCGTCCGCCAGTCCGGCCTCGTGCGCTTCATGGTGGAGGTCTTCGAGCGGACCTGGCGGGTGGCCAAGGACTTCGCGGGGCAGTGCCGCACGACGGAGGTCAGTACGATCGTCTCGGACGTGCAGGGCGCCATCATCCAGCTCCTCGCCGAAGGAAAGACCGACGAGGTCATCGCGCGGCGTATCGGGGTGAGCGTGCGCACCTGCCGCCACCACATCGCCAAGATCTACGACGAACTCGGCGCCCGCAGCCGCTTCCAACTGGGCGTCATGATCGCCAGATCCGGGCTTCTGGAGCAGGCCCAGAACGCCCCGCACGGATGTGAGGCGGGCGCGGTGCGTTCCCTCACCGCGACCTAGGACTCGTACATGGACCCTGTCGAACCCGCACCCACCCCCGCCTCCGCGCAGCAGCCCCCGGAGCTCGGCTACCCCCGCCCCGGCGAGGTGCTGCGCCGGCTACGCACCCAGCGTGGGATGTCCCTGCGCAACGTCGCGGCGGAATGCGGCCTTTCGGTGTCGTTCCTGGCGGGGCTCGAGCGGGGCGAGACGGACATCGCCCTGGAGCGGCTCAGCCGGCTGGCCGCGGTGTTCGGCCACGACGTGGGGTCCTTCCTGGGCTTCTCCCGCGGCCCGGCCACCCCGTCCGTGTTCCCGCTCGAGACCCAGGAGAGGCTGGAGCGGGCACCCGGAGTCGTCTACCACATCCTGCGGTCCCCCGAACTCGGCTACCAGGTGATCACCGCTCACTTCCAGCCCGGCAGCGAGCTCGGCGAGCATCTGCAGCACGAGGGCAGCGACCTCATCATGATGACCGAGGGGACCCTGGTGGCCCGCTACAACGGCGTGGACTACGAACTCAGCGCCGGCGACTGCGCCCAGTGGTCGGCGGGATACCCGCACACCTTCCGCAACGACAGTGACGAGCCCGCCCGGTTCATCGGCGTGCTCTTCTCGAGCCTCTACTGAAGCCAGGGCCTCGGCTTCACGCGAGGCCGAGGCCCTCACGAGAACAGGACAGAGGGGAACCCATGCACAGTGTCGGTGGTCCGCGGGGAAGCGGCAGACGGCCCGCGGGCACCTTCGCGGAGGTGCGGCTCCCGGACGACGTGCGTGATCTGCTGGAGCAGCGGCTGACGTCCGACGGTGACCCGTTCGGCGACATCGACCGGGCGTCGGCCCGCTGCCACCAGGCCTTCGCTCAACTGCCCCTCGACCTCCTGCAGACCCTGCTGGACTTCGGCCGCCACCCGGACGCGCCGGGCGTCGTCCTCCTGCGGAACCTGCCGGTGGACGCCCTGCTGCCGCCGACCCCGCGCGACGGCGGACCGAGCCTCGGCAAGCGGACCTTCGTCGCCGAGGAGGTCCTGCTCGGGCTGAGCGGGCTGCTCGGCGAACCGGTGGGCTTCCTCTCCGAACGCGAGGGGCGCCTCGTGCACGACGTCGTCCCCGTCGCACGCGGCGCCACCACACAGACCAGCCAGGGATCGAGCGTCTTCCTCACGTTCCACAACGACCTGGTGCACGACCGCCGGGACTGCTACAGCCTGCCCAGCCCCGATTTCGTCGTGCTGAACTGTCTGCGCGCCGACCGCGAGGACGCGGCGTGTTCCTACTACGCCGACGCCCGCGACGTCAGCGCCCTGCTCGACGAGGAGACCCTCGACGTCCTGCGCTCCCCGGTCTTCCGGATGAACGCGCCCGGCGGATTCGTCAGCACGCTCGTCGCCCACGACGAGGCCTACTCCGCGCCCGTGCCGATCCTGCGGGGGCCGGGAGAGTTCCCCGAAGTGGTCAGCGCCGCCAACGGGGTCCGCCCGACGACCGTGGCCGGACAGGCGGCCTTCGACTCCTTCCAGTCCGCCTGCCGGGCCGCCGCGCACGAGGTGCGGCTCGTACCCGGGCAGGCGCTGCTCATCAACAACCGCAAGGGCGTGCACGCGCGTTCGCGCTACACCGCCCGCTACGACGGGCGCGACCGCTGGCTCCAGCGGACGTACGTGCGGCGCAATCTGTGGGACATCCGCCACCGCTCCGTACCCGGGGTCCGCCGGATCCACTGAAGGTGGTCAGCGGTGCGCGGTGCTGCCCCCGGTCGCGGTCCCGGCCGGGGGCAGCACCGTGCACCGGCCGGTCAGTGCAGCTTGCCGGCGGTCCGCAGCGACTCCAGGACCGCGCGCACGGCCTCGGTCGATTGGTCCTCTCCCGTCACCCGCTTGTGGTAGCAGAGGCCCGCCGGGTTCTCCAGATTGATCTCGATCACGTGCGGGTAGGCCAGATCGACGCCGGCGAAGTGGATACCGTGCTCGCCCAGTTGCTTCCCGATGCCGCGGACGAGCGTCTCCTCGTCCTCCGTGAGCCGCAGCCGCTCGTAGCCGGCCCCGACCGTCGCATTGGCGCGGTTGTCGTTCTCCCGGGGGATCCGCAGGTACCCGGAGACGGGCTCCTCGCCGGCGAGGATCACCCGCTTCTCCTGGGTGCGGGCGTGCGGCAGGTACTCCTGCAGGACGGCGTAGCGCTCGGCGCGGCCGATGACGGCGCGGCCGTAACTGTCGTAGCGGGACGTGGCATTGCCGGTGGCGGAGCTGAGCAGAGCCGTGCTGTTGCGGTCAGCGGCGCTCACGACGTAGACATCGGCGCCGCAGCCCTCGTTCGGCGGCTTGAGCACCCACGGGCGGTCGGGGACGCCGTGGACCAGGCTGCCGAGGAAGCCGGCGTCGTTCGACACGTACGAGCTGGGCCGGTGCTCGGGCGGCACGAGGGCGCCGAGGGTGGTCTTGGAGTTGAGGAAGTACAGGGCGGCAGCCTCGTTCACGAACGGCACCCGCTGGTTGAGCAGCCACAGCAGCTGGAAGTACTCCGTCCCCGCGTCCGGGTGGGGGCCGCCGAACACCCAGACCAGGTCGAAGTCCTCGACGGGGCCCTGCGGGACGCCCGGCTCCGGCAGCGGGTCGCCGGGCGCGATCGGGGCGTGCAACCGGGTCCGGTCGCAGGCCAGCACGGAGTCGTGCAGCGCCAGCGAGTGGACGTTCCCGATGTGCACCTCGTGCCCTTCGCGCAGCAGCGCGCTGGGGACGAGCGACTGGTTGTCGAGCTCGAACTCCGGCGCTCCCGCCACCAGGACCAGAATCTTGTACGGCATGTCAGTTCCCCTCGCGTTCTAGGCGTGATCAGCGTTCTCGTTTTTGGCTTCGGCTTCGGCTTCGGTGAGGTGGTCCATCAGCCACCGCTCGGTCTCCAGCAGCCGTTCCTCGACCTGCTCCGGGCCGTCGCCGCAGACGACGGCGAAGCACAGGTGGTGCGCGCTGTGCAGCGTCACCTCGCCCGGCGCGAGCTCGGTGTTCACCTCGTAGTGCCGCACCCACGGGAACGGCGGCCGCCCCGGTGCTCGCACCGGGCGGCCCTGGGGCAGCACCGAGACGGAGCCGTGGACCTGGGCGGGCGCCTCCCGCGCAGGTCGCGGCACCGGCAGCCCGCACGCGGCGCGCAGCGTGGTGGCGTGCAGGTCCACTCCATAGGTGAGCTCGGTCAGTTGGGGGATCCGGTCGCCGCCGACCCGCGAGGCGATCTCGCACAGCACCAGTTCGTCATCGGGGGTGTGGAACACCTCCAGGTGGTACGCGCTCGCGGCCGGCGTATCGAAGGCATCGAGCACCCGGTCGAGGTACGCCGCCAGCCTGCGGGCGAAGGCGCTCTCGGGACGCAGCTGCACCGAGCCGTTGTTCTGCCCGGCGAAGACCCCCAGACAGCTGCGCAGATAGCGCGAGGAGGCGACGAAGCGGTAGCCGCCGGAGACGATCGCGTCGACGTGGTACATCGGCCCCTCGACGAACTCCTCCGCCATCAGGTCCTCGCGCCAGGGCTGCCGGCTGAAGGCGACGAGGTCGTCCTCGCCGCGCAGCACCGAGATGTCGCGGGAGCCCCCCTGTTTGACGGGCTTGACGACGACGGGGTACGAGAACTTCTCGATGAAGGCGGTCAGATCACCGAACGCGGTGAGGCGGGCGAACTCCGGAACCCGGACGGTGCGGCCCGCCGTCTCCTTCATCACGACCTTGTCGCGGAAGGCCAGCGCGCTCGCGCGTGACTGGCCCGGCAGGCCGAGGTCCTCCCGGATGTGGGCCGCCCGCTCCAGGTCGTACTCGTTGTCCGTGACGACGTGGGTGAAGTCCATTTCGCGCGCCATCCGGCGGATCGCGAGCTCCGCGTACGGGACGGACTCGCACCGCGGCACGTGTTCGTAGTGGGCGAGCCCCTCGGTGTGCGCGAGGTCGTGGTGGCTGAAGACGTACAGGCGATCGGCGCACTCGGGGAACATCGCCGGATAGTCCAGTACGCGGCGGTAGTTGATGACGGCGACGCGGCCGGGCGCGTCACCGGCCGGCGGGGTGCTGCTCATGACGGGTCTCGCCTTCTGGAGGTCGTGCTCAGTGCAGTCGCCGGGAGCCGGGGACGGACCGGTGACGGATCGGCCACTGGCTGCGGCGTACGTAGGTCCGCTGAAGCCAGCGGTCCCGGCCGTCGTAGTGCGCGGTGAAGGAGGAGCGGGCGTGCAGGCCCTTGCGGTTGTTGATGAGCAGCGCTTCGCCGGGGCGCAGGAACACCTCGTGGGCGACCTCCCGGCAGGCCTGCTGCAGCCGGTCGAGCGCCGCGCGGGCGGGCGCACCGTGGGCGCGGATCCCGTTGGCGGCGGCGGACACCTCCGGGCAGGACTCGGGGCCGCTGATCATCGGCACGAGGGTGGAGTACACCTCGGCGCCGCCCGCGACGTCCCGCACGTAACTGCCGGGCGCGTTCATCCGGAACAGCGGGCTGCGCAGGACCTCCAGGCACTCCGGATCCAGCACGCGGCAGATGTCGCGGGCGTCGGCGTAGTAGGTGCCGGCCACCCCTTCGTGGTCGGCGCGCAGGCAGCTGAGCACGAGGAAGTCGGGACTGGCCAGGTCGTAGCGGCCGCTCGCGTCGTGAACGATGTCGTTGTGGAAGTTGAGGAAGACGGAGGACCCCTGATTGGTCTGGGTCGTGGCGCCGGCCGGTACGGGGACGACGTCGTGGACCAGCCGGCCGTTCTTCTCCGTGGCGAAACCCACCGGCTCGCCGAGCAGGCCGCTCAGCCCCAGGAGCACACCTTCGGCGACGAACGTGTCCTTGTCCGTGCTCGGGCCGCCGTCGCCGGGCGTCGGGGGGAGCGAGGGGTCGACCGGGGCGTTGCGCAGATACCCGACGCCGGGGGTGTCGGCGTGCCGGCCGAAGTCGAGGATCCGCTGCAGCACGGCGGTGGGCATCCGGGCGAACATCTGCAGGTAGCGCGTCATCAGCCAGTCGATGTCCCCGGTGGGTCCGTGGCCGGGCCGGGGCAGTTCGGCCAGCTGCTCGCCGAGTGTGTCGCGGAACGGGTCCGGCAGGTCGATCGTGAGGAGGGTGGCGGTGCGGCCGGTGGTGGCGGGTGCGGTCATGTGTGGTCCTTCTCCGGTGGTGTCGTGGGCCCGGTCAGGCGTGCGCCGGTGCCAGGGCCTGCCCGGCTCCGGTGCCCAGGGCGTCGTGCAGGCGCTGCGCGAGCCGTACGGCGGCCGGCTCGTCGGCGGCCGTGTGGACGGTGGCCCGGCCGGCGTGCAGCACCGTCACCGGGACGCCGGCCTCGCGGCCGGACGTGATGCCGTGTCGTCGCCGTGTGGCCTCCGGGTCCGTGTAGCCGCCGATCAGCGCGACGTGCGGACCGTCCGCCGGACGCAGCGCCGCCACGCCGTCGGCGCGGAACGCCTGGAGCGCCAGGTCCGCGGCGGCGTGGTCCGGATAGGCGAGGACCCGCGAGCCGAGGTTGAGGACGACGGCTCGGGCAGCGGGTTCGCCCGGGCCGATGACGGTTCCCCGCGTGAACGGTTCCCTGTTGTGCCGGCAGACGATCTCCACACCGTGGCGCTCGGCGAGGCGAACGGCGCGATGATGCAGCACCTTGGCCCCGTGGCGGGACATGGCGGCGGCGTCCGTGTACGAGACCTGGGGCAGCAGCCTGGTGCCGGTGACCCGGTTCGGGTCGCAGCTGAAGATGCCCTCCACGTCGGAGTGGATCTCGCAGCTGTCCGCGCCGAGCGCCACGGCCGCGGCGATGGCGGAGAGGTCGGAGCTGTTCTTGCCGAGCCAGGTGGGCCGGCCCCGGCCGTCGGCGGCCTGGCCGCCCGGGACGACGACCACCTCGTGCTCGCGCAGGGCGCGGCGCAGCGGTTGCGGCGCGATCCGTTCGAGCCGGGCCCACATGAAGGTCTCGTCGGTGGTGAACCCGCTCTCGTGCCCGGCCAGCACGGTGGCGTCGCGTCCGAGGTGGTGCAGCGCCGCCGCCAGGAGATGGGCGCTGACCGTGTCGGCGAGCGTGAGCAGCCCGGCCACCCGGTCGCCCCCGGGGCGCGGACCCACCTCGTGCAGCCGGCCGCGCAGCGCTTCGGTCTCGCCCGGCATCGCGCTGACCACGACCGCGAGGCGTCGCCCCGAGGCCGCCATCCGCGCGTGCAGGGCGCGGGCCAGTTCCCCGTACGCGCCGGGCGTCGCGAAGCTGGACCCGCCGAACTTGAGCACCAGCGGGGCGCCGGCCGCGGTCACAGCGTTCCCCGGGACACGAGTTCCTCGGCGATCTGGAGAGCGTTGAGCGCGGCGCCGATGCGCAGGTTGTCGGCGACGACCCACAGCCAGAACCCGCGCGGGTCGTGCGGACTGACCCGGACCCTTCCCACGTGGACATGGTCGGCCTCGGTGAGGGTGCGCGGGGTGGGGAAGGCGCCGGGGACGTCCCGGTCGTGCACGGTGACCTCGGGGAGCGCACTGAGCCGGGCGATCAGCTCCGCCCGGTCCACGGAGTCCTCGCACTCGACCCAGGCGGCCTCGGAGTGGCCGTTGAGGACCGGGACCCGGACACAGGTGGTCGTCACGTCGAGCCGCGGGAGACCGAGGATCTTGCGGGACTCCTGAAGCATCTTCTGCTCCTCCATGGTGAAGCCAGAGTCCAGGAGCTGGTCGATGAAGGGCACGACGTTGAACGCGAGGGTCGGGTGGAACTCCGTCTGCGGTCCCGTGTCGGAGGGGTCGGCCAGCGCCGCGTGCGTGGCCTCCCGCAACTCCGCCGTGCCGGAGTGCCCGCGGCCGGACGCGGCCTGATAGGTGCTCACGACGACCTTGCGCAGCCTCCACCGGTCCTCGACCGTACGCAGCAGCCGGACCAGCGGGATGGTCGAGCAGTTCGGGTTGGCGATGATGCCGCTCGTGGGGCGCTGGGCGAGGAGATCCGCGTTGACCTGCGGAACGACGAGCGGGGTGTCGGGATCCATGCGGAAGGCGTTGGTGTTGTCGATGACCAGCGCACCCCGGGCCGCCGCCCCGGGAGCCCACTTACGGCTCACGTCGGTGCCCGCGGAGAAGAACGCCAGGTCGGCTTCGGCGAAGTCGAAGGAGTCGACGGTGCTCACGGGCCGTTCCACGCCGTCGACGCGCAGGGTGCGGCCCGCGGAGCGGGGCGAGGCGAGCAGATGGATCTCCCGGTAGCGGAACGCGCGGTCCTCGATCAGCTGGATCAGGGTCTCGCCGACGGCTCCGGTGGCGCCGACGAGGGCGATCCGGGGGGCGCGGGGGTCGTGCGGGGTGTACGGCATCACAGGTCCCTTCGGTGTGCGGGTCAGCGCAGTTCGGGCAGCAGGCGGCGCAGGGCGTCGGGCCGGGAGGCGACGGGCACGGCGTCGACGAAGTGCACGGCGGCGCCGACCGCGGCCGCCCCGGCGTCGGCCACCCGGTCGTCGCCCACCATCGCCGTGTCGGCTCCGTCCAGGTCGAGGAGGCCGAGGGCGGTGCGGAAGAGTTCGGCATCCGGCTTCTGGACACCGTGCTCGTACGAGAGCACGAAGGCGTCCACGTAGCGGTCCAGGCCGTGCGCGCGGAAGACGGGGCGCAGGTCCCAGCCGATGTTGCTGACCACCGCGATGTCCACTCCGGCGTCGTGCAGTGCCGCGAGCACCTCGGCGGTGTCCGGATAGGGCTGCCAGGCCGGCGCCGTCATGTGGCGTTCGTAGAGCGCGTCGGTCAGCTCCGGCCAGGGCAGCTCGGTCGCCCGCAGCAGGCCCGTGTACGCCTTCCGGTGCCGGGCGGCGTCCAGGTCCCGCTCCCGCCACAGCCGTTCCAGCTCGGGGCTGACGCCGCGGGGGGCCGGGCCGCCGGGCACCGCACCGACCTCGCGCAGTCGCCCGGCCCAGTGCCGCACCTCGTCCGCCGGGGCGCTCACACGGGCCTCGGCGAGCACGGCGGTCAGCCATTCCTCGGCGCTCTCCAGATGGAAGAGCGTTCCTGAGAAGTCGAACATGCAGCCTTTGACGGGCATGGGAGATCCTTCGTCGGCAGAGAGACGGGGAGAGGGGACAGGGGAGGAGAGGAGAGGGAGGGGAGGGTGGGGAGGTGGGTCAGAGCGGGGCGGGAGCGAAGCGGTCCAGACGGCCGATCGGCTCCTGCGGGTCCCAACTCAGCCACGGGATATGGGCGTTGACGAGTTCGCCGTCCTCGCGCAGGACGGCGGCCGACGGATGGCTCATGTGCAGCAGCGGGTCGGCGAAGGTGTCGAAGGCGGCGGCGAAGTCCATGCGGTACGCGAAGTCGGTGTCCTCGCCGCCCCAGCCCTCGTACCGCTCGTCCATGCCGCCGATCTGCCGGAAGACCCCGGCACGGACCCAGACGCAGGCGCCCGGAGGCCGGCGCACCACGAAGCCGCGCACCTCCCGCGGGTCGGCCTCGGCGGCGCCTTCGAGGACGCGCCGGCGCACGGCGTGCGCGGTGGACTCCTCGGTCATGCCGAGCATGTCCCGGTAGGTGAGGTGTCCTCCGGTGCCGCGGCGCCGCAGGCGCTCCACGTTGCGGGCCACGAACGCGCGGTCGGTGAGCACGTCGGCGTCCAGGATGCAGATCGCCTCGGCCTGCGCGCCGGTGTGCGTCACACCGGCGTTGACCGCCCAGGACTTGTTGAACGTGTCCGGCTTCGGGGCGAACAGATACTCGTCCGCGTACGGGGCGATGACGTCCCGCCAGCGCGGGTGCGCGTCGGACTCCACCACGGTGACCCGGAACCGGTCGCGGGGGAAGGACTGGTCACCGAGCGACAGGAGGCAGGCGATCAGGTTGCGCGCGCGGACGCCGCCGGTGTCCCGGTCGCGGAACGGGATCACGATGAGGACGGGCGCGTCCGGTGCGGCGGCGGGCGCGTGCCGTGGCGCCGTCGCGCGCAGCTCGTCGAGCGTCACCGGGCGAGGGTCGCCGGCGCGGTAGCGGTCGCCGAGGTGGTGCCCGAGGCGGTTGTCCTGCTCCGCCCGCCAGGCCGCGTCGAACAGGGCGGCCGTGGTGGGTGCGTGCGGGTCCGCAGCCGCGAGCGCGTCGACGAGGGCGCGGTGCCGCGCCGGGTCCTCGGGTCGCGCGCACAACTCCTGTGCGAGGGTGCGTAGTCGGGGTTCTTCGAGGCGTTGCGCGGCCTGCGCCACGTCCCGCAGCAGGGGACGGTACATCTCCCAGAAGAAGACGCAGCTGCGGCGGGATTCGGGGTCCGCGGCGACGACCAGACTGTCGGCCGTCGCTCTGGCCAGGACGAGGGGATCAGTGGGTCGGATGCCGGGCATCGCTGTCTCCGTTCATGAGGGCTTCCTCGGGCGCTTCTTCCGGTGTGGCGTGGTGGTTCGCCGGGGGGCCGGTCAACGTCGCTCGTGGCCCGGTCCGCCGGGCGAAGGCGGTCATGAGGGCCGCGGACAGCACGGCCAGCACACTCACGAGGCCCAGGGCCGGGCGCAGTCCGATCCCTTCGGCGACGAACCCGATGAGCGGGGGCCCCATGAGCATGCCGATGCCGTTGATGCTGGAGACGTAGGTGAGGGACGGGCCGAACGCCGTTCCGCCTAGGATTCCCGCGGTGGAGAAGACGACCGGCACGACCACGGACAGGCCGAGCCCCAGCACGGTGTAGCCGATCAGGGCGAACGTCGCGTCAGCGGAGGCGAGCGCCAGGGCGAAGACGATCCCGGCCGGTGCGGCAGCGCCCACGACGGTGCGCAGGGCGCCCCATCGGGCCGTGAGGCCGTCCCCGGCCAGCCGGCCCACGGCCATGGCCACCGAGAACAGGGCGTAGCCCAGGGAGGCGAACCCGGTCGATCGTCCCAGCTCCCCGTGCAGATACAGGGCGCTCCAGTCCGCGGCGGCCCCTTCACCGGCGGCTGCGCACAGCCCGGTGAGGGCCAGCAGGGTGAGGGGGAAGCGGAGCCGGCGCGGCAACCGGACCCAGGTGCGGGGGGCCGTCCGGGTGCGCGCCGGGCGGTCGGTGGAGGAGGCGGGCAGCAGGCGGGTCGTGGCGAGGGCGGCCAGGGCCCCGAGCACGACCGTCACCAGCGCGAAGTGGGTGCGGGGGGTGACGCCGTGCGCCGCGGCCAGGCCGCCGGCGAGCGCCCCGGCGAGCCCGCCCGCACTGAAGGACGCGTGCAGGGACGACATGACCGGCCGTCCGCGCAGCCGCTCCAGTTCGACGCCGTGCGCGTTCATCCCGAGGTCGAGGAGCCCCATGGCCGCCCCGAACAGCAGGAGTGCCACACCGAGCCCGACCGCGCCGTCCACGAAGGCCGGCGGGAGCAGCAGCAGGCAGGCCAGCGCGGCTCCGGCCCGGGTGACGGGGACGGTCCCCGCCCGGGCGACCAGCTGACCCGCGAGCTGCTTGGCGAGCAGCGCGCCCAGCGCGATGCCCAGCAGTGTCAGCCCGAGCACGCCGTTGCCCGCGCCGACCTGTTCCTTGACGGCGGGGACCCGGGAGGCCCAGGTGCCGAACAGGACGCCGTTGACGAAGAAGACGGCGGTGAGCCCGGCGCGGGCGGCGCGCAGCCGTGCGGGACTCGGAGGGGATGCTGTGACGCGAACCATGTCGTGACTCCGGCGGTGTAGAAGCGCGGTGGGGCGGAGCGGTACGTCGAGTCTTGCTGGGCGGCGCGGTCACCACGGGCGGCCTGCAGGAAGCAGAAGGCGCGGTGCAGCAAGCTGAATCCCGGCCGGGCCCGGCGTCGTCAATCGGCGGACGTGAGCGCCTCGGAGAGGGCGGCGTGCAGGATGTCCGCCGCGATGTCCGCCTCGGCCGCGGTGCAGGTGAGCGGCGGCAGCAGCCGCAGCACTCCGTCGTCCCGGCCGCCCAGTTCGATGATCAGGCCGCGCCGCAGCGTCTCGCGCTGTACCTGGCGGGCCAGCTCGGACGCGGGCCGGCCGGTGTCCGGATCGGCCAGCTCGACACCGATCATCAGGCCGAGGCCCCGCACGTCACTCACCCGAGGGGTGAGTTCCCGGAGCTTCGCCAGCCGGTCGAAGAGCTGGGCGGAGCGCTCTCGCACGTTGGCGAGCACGCCGTCCCGGCGGAACACCTGCAGGGTCGCGACGCCCGCGGCGAAGGCGGCCTGGTTGCCGCGGAAGGTGCCGCTGTGCGCGCCCGGCTGCCACACGTCGAGCCGCTCGTCGTAGAGGATCACCGCGGCGGGCAACCCCAGTCCGCTGAGCGCCTTCGACGCGACGATCACGTCGGGCTCGATCCCGAACTGCTCGAAGGCGAACCAGGTGCCGGTCCGTCCGCAGCCGGTCTGCACCTCGTCGACGATCAGCGGGATGTCCAGCCCCCGCGTCACGGCGCGCAGGCGCCGCACGAAATCGGGGTCGGCCGGGATGACCCCTCCCTCGCCCTGGACCAGTTCGAGGACGACGGCCGCGGGGAGCGGGATGCCGCCGTTGGGGTCGGTGAGGGAACGCTCCAGGAGGCCCGCGCAGTTGACGGCGCAGGACTCCCGGCGCAGACCGAGCGGGCAGCGATGGCAGTGCGCGTACGGGAAGAAGTGCACGCCCGGCATCCGGCCGCCGACGCTCGCCTGCTGCGCGACCAGACCGGTGACGGACAGGGTGGCGAGCGAGCTGCCGTGGAAGCCGCCCTGGAAGGTGATCACATCCGTGCGTCCGGTGGCCGTCTTGCACAGTTTCAGGGCGGCCTCGACGGCGTTGGCTCCGGTCGGCCCGCAGAAGTGGATCTTCGTGCGGGCGCGCATCGGCTCGGGGAGCATCTCCAGCGTCAGCCCGGTGAACTCGTCCTTGACGGGGGTGGGGAAGTCCAGCCCGTGGACGAGTTCGTCCAGTTGGTGGTGGGCGGCGGCCAGGGGCTCGGGCGGGTTGTGCCCCAGCGGGAGGACGCCCGCTCCGCTGAGGAAGTCCAGGAACACGTTGCCGTCGAGGTCCTCCAGGAAGCTGCCCCGGGCCCGCCGGATCGCGAGGGGCAGGTGCCGGGGGTAGGTGCGGGCGTTGGACTCGCGCCGCGCCTGCCGTTCGAGGAGTTCGGCACTGCGGGGGCCGGGCAGCGGGCCGCGCACGGACGGTGTCCGGTGGCGCGGCGGGCCGGCCGGCTCCGGGTAGGCGCAGGCGGGCAGGCGGGTGGGCACGTTCATGATCGGCTCCTTGCGGGGGAGGGGTCGGCGGCCTCGGGGGCGGGGGCCTCGGGGCCGCCGCGGGGACGGCGTCCTCGGGCGACGGCCGCGGCCAGGACCGTGACCGCGAGGGTCTGCCCGGCGGCGTACAGCCAGAACTGACCGGGCCCACCCCCGGACTGGCCGGCGGCGTAGAGCTGTCCGCCGGCGATGCCGCTCAGCAGGGACCCGCCGCCGAGCGCGAGGCGCTGACTGCCGACGGCGAGCGCGGGACGGCCCGGCACGGCTTCGAGCGCCTCCAGTTCGTTCTTGAGGAAGAGCACGCCCTCGCCCACGCTGATCGCCGCCGTGCCGAGCAGCACCGAGGCGATCCCGGGCCGCGACAGGGCGAGGAACCCGAGCGCCAGAGCGGGGAAGGCGATCAGCACGGCCGTGGAGTAGCGGACGCGGCCGATCCAGCGGGCCGCCGGAGGCTGGCCGAGCACCACCAGGACGCTGTTGAGGATCAGGGCCGCGCTGTAGAGGGCCGTCGAGTGGGCCGCGGTGACGAAGACACCCAGATAGTTCTGGAAGTACCAGTAGATGTACGCGGTCGCGAGGGCGATCAGTGCAGGAGCGGTCAGGAAGGCCCGCCCCCAGTCGCCGCGACGGCCCTCCCGTTGCGCACCGCGCGCCGCCGCGGCGGCGGACGGCGCCGGCAGCAGGAGCAGGTGAGCCAGGGTCATCGCCGCGAACATCACCGCGACCACGACGAACACGAGGAGCGGGTAGCGGGAGATCAGCAGCCCCGACACCAGCGTCCCCAGCGCCATGCCCGAACTCAGCGCGGAGTTGTTCACCGACAGCAGGACGGGACGGTGCTCGTCGGACACCTCCGACACCAGGTAGGCCTTGTTCGCGGGGGAGTACAGGGTGTCTCCCAGCGCCGTGACCAGTACGGCGGTGACGGCGAGGGGCGGGCTGTCGAGGCCGGCGGCGAACAGGGCGAAGCCCGCGGTGCGCACGCTCAGCCCCGTCACCATGGAGCGCTTGCAGCCCAGCCGTTCGGACACGAGAGCGCCGCCGAACGCCCCGGCGAACTGGAGGCAGGAGGTGACGCCGAGCAGCAGTCCGACCGGGCCCATGGCCATGCCGAGGCGGTCGTGCAGCAGGATCGCCAGGTACGGCAGGACCATGAAGCTGCCCAGCGGCATGAGGAACGAGGTGACGAGCAGGAACCGCAGGGTCGCGGGGAGCCGGGTCACCTCGCCCCACAGCTCAGAACGACGGGTACCAGACATCGCCGTCCTCGTACTCCACCCAGTAGGTGCGGGAGATCTCCTTCTTCACGCGTTCGCCGGCCGAGTGGTCCGGCACCCGCAGCCAGATGAGTCCGGGGCGCCCGGCGGCGTTGTCGGTGACCGGGGGAGGCACCTGACCCGGCCGCACCGAGATCTCGTAGTCGTCGACTCCCTCGATCCGGCGCAGCAGTTCGGGGTCTGCGGTGCGCCGGACCCGTCTGCTCGGCGGCATCAGGGACAGGCACAGGCCCACCGCCGTGCAGGGCGGCAGGTGCGGCGGGGTGACAGGAGGCCCGTCCGGCAGCAGACTGCGCAGGATCGTGCCGACCTCGTCGACCCCCGTGGCGTGCTCGATCATCCGGAAGATCCGCATGCCGCCGATCCGGGGCTGGGACTCGATGATCACCGGGCGGCCGTCGGCGGCGACCTTCACCTCCGTGTGGGTCAGGCCCCAGTCGTGCCCGACCGCGTCGAGAAAGGCCAGGACGGTCCGGTGGATCTCCGGCAGGAAAGCGTCGTACGGGGGCGGCGGTGGTACGGCGATCTCCGTGACCGCGAGATTCGGGTGGGGGGACAGCACACCCGAGGAGGCCCCGGCGATGTGGTGCTTCCCGTCCAGGGTGATGGCCTCGACGCTGTAGATCACGTCACCGGCCACGAACTCCTCGGCCAGGTACGGGCCTTCGCGCCAGAAGGCGGAGTCCTCCAGCGTCTCGCGCAGCTCCGCCTCGGTGAAGATCTGGCGGACGCCCACGCTGCCCGAGCCGGAGACGGGCTTGACGATCAGCGGCACCCCGTGGCGCTCGGCGAACGCCCGCAGCCCCGCGGAGTCGGCCACCCGGGCCCAGGCCAGCGCGAGTTCGGGCCGGTCGGTCAGGGCCGCGCGCATGAGGTCCTTGTAGTGGGTGAGCGCCGCCGTGCGCAGGCTCAGGCCCCGGATGCCGAGCGCGTCGGCGACCACGGCCGAGCTCTCGGTGCCGAACTCCCCGAAGGAGACCGCGGCGTGGAGGGGGAGCGCCGTGTGGAAGCGGCGGGCGGCGGCCAGCACGGCCGCGGTCCGGTCCGCCGGCATCTCCTCCACGAAGCGGCACCGCGCGAGGACCGCGCGGTCCTCGTCGGAGAAGTCGGTGGTGGCGCCGATGAAGCTCACCTCGAACCCGAGCGCGAGCGCCGTCTCCAGTACGCCCGCCCAGCCGCTGAGGACCAGGAGGTGCGGTCGCCGCTCAGACATCGGTGTCCCCTTCCGTCCGGATCCGGAGTTCACCGGCGGCGGACAGGGCGTTCTGCAGTGCTGTCTCGCTGGTGGCTCCCGTCGCCAGGAGCACCGCGACACAGCCGTCCTGGTTGGTGACGGTGCGCACCCAGGTGCCCGGCGCCAGACAGGAGTACAGCGAGGGCCCGCCCGGATGCGCGGCGAACGACTCCGTCCCGTCGCAGCCCAGGTGGACCCCCGGGCGCGGCGGATACAGCAGGACCTGGGCGACGCCCCGGCGCGGGGTGAGCGGGGCGTCGAGCAGAGCGGGGCGACGGCGCAGCGCGAGGTCGACGAACGCCGCGTACAGGTTGATGTCGTAGGCCTGGGAGATCGCCTCGCCGACCAGGGCGCCGCCGAGGCGGGGGTTGATCTCGACGACCTCGAAGCCGTCGTCCCCCATGATGAACTCGGTGTGCGCGAAGCCCTCGTCGTAGCCCACGGCCTTGAGCACCTGCTCGATCCACTGCTCGACCTCCACCCGCGCCCCGTCCGGCAGCCCTACGGGAAAGGCGAGGGCCTCCTCCCGGAAGGCGGGCGGCGCCGACATGATCCGGCTGTTGACGCCGATCACCCGGGTCCGGCCCTCCCAGGTGAGGGTCTCGACGCTGTAGAGCGGGCCGGGGAAGTAGGGCTCTGCGGCCGGTGTTCCGCGCAGGGTGCGGGTACGCATCTCGGCCAGGACACCGGTGAGTTCGCGGGGAGTGCGGGCCAGCCAGACGTGCTCGCTCGACGTGCCGGAGCTGTCCTTGACGATCAGGGGCAGCCCCACCCGGGAAGCCAGGGTGGCGGCGTCGTCGGCGTTGGTGACGGTCGAGCCCGCCGAACGGGAGAGGCCCTGCTCGAAGAGGTGGCGGCGCAACTGCGCCTTGTCCCGCACCAGTCGCACGGCCTCGGGGGACTGGTGAGGCAGCCCGAGCCGCTCGCGGGCGGCCTGGGCGACCAGGCTCCAGGTGTCGGTGGTGCTGAGCAGCCCGGCCAGGTCGCCGATGGCCCGGGCCGCCGCCACGACCTTCCCGGCGTCGTGGGTGTCGACCTCGTGCACGACGAGGTGCGCGCTGTCGACACGGGCCAACTCGTGCGCGTACTCGCCGCGGTCACCGGTCAGGAGGTGGACGGTGAGCCCGTCTTGCGCCGCGGCGGTCACCAGCCGGGCCAGGCCGAACTGGAGCCATTCGAGGGCGATGAGATTCCGCCCCGGTGTCGTGGGGGCCGGGATGCTCACAGCAGGACCTCCTCGTGGGGCGACGGTGCGGAAGCGGCCCCGGGGGCGGGGATGCGCTCCTGGTGGCGGAGCGTGCGGGGCTGCTCGGCGCCGGCGGGCCGGAAGTCACGGCGCTGCCACCGCATCACCGACCAGGGGAGGGCGAGTTGGTCGAGGGAGTCGATGCGGCGCGGGGTCAGGGCGTGGATGTCCTGGTCGGCCTCGGGGCGGGCGTAGACGTTCTGCGCGTAGCGGTGACCGGTGTCGGCGGCGATGAACACGCAGGGCACTTCCGGCGCGTGGGCGGCCTCCCAAGTGGCGGCCAGGTAGTTGCAGCCCGAGGACATGCCGGCGTAGACGGCGTGCCGGCGCAGGAGCGCGGTGGTGGCCGCCGCCGCGCTGTCGAACCCGATCCAGTGCACCCGGTCGTAGAGCTCGTAGCGCACGTTCCGCATCACGATGGGGCTGCCGATCCCGGCGATGCTGGCCACCGGGTCCTCGACGGGATCACTGCCGAAGGTGACGCTCTCGAAGGGCTGCACCCCCACCAGCGACACATCGGCTCCCGCCGCGCGCAGGTACGTGGTGAGCCCGCCGGTCGAGGCCCCGGTCCCCACACCGCCGACCAGGGTGAGCGGCCCGTCCCCGAACTCCTTGCGCAGCAGGTCGGCGCCGGCCCGGTAGCCCAGGTAGTGGACGTCGTCGTGGTACTGCTGCATCCAGTGGACGCGGTCCTCGGTGTCGAGAATCTCGGCGACCCGGTCGAGACGGGCCCGCTGGTCCATCTTGTCGACGAGCGGGCCCGGGGGTATCTCGACCTGGTCGACCTGGGCGCCGAGCATCTCGAACTGGCGGCGCATCGTGTCGTCGAGTTTGGTCGAGCAGACGATGCGGCACTTCATCCCGTACTTGTGGCAGGCCAGAGCGAGCGAATGGCCGTAGGTGCCGCTCGAGCTGTCCATGAGGGTGTCGCCCGGGCGGACAATTCCGTCCGCGAGGAGCCGTTCGACTGCTTCGAGTGCTGAATAGAGCTTCATCATCTCGAAACGCAGAACATAGAGATTGCGGTCCAGCCGGACCACGTCAGGGTGTTTCATCGCATCGGCGATGTGGTCGAACACGACATCGTCCCGTTCTGTGAATCGGCGGCTCACTCGCGAGCGCCGGATGAAGCCGGTCAGGCAGCCGCGGAGACGCGCTCGGCGGCGGCGATTCCGAAGGTGCGGTGCGCGGTGCGCGTGATGAGGAAGTCGATGTCCTCGGCACTGAGCCCGTGCGCCTCGGCGTTGGCGATGTGCCGGACCAGCGGGTGGGAGCCGGCGGCGACGACGCCGTTCTCCTCGTACCAGAGGGCGTTGTCGGCGGTGTGGTGCAGGGATCGGCCGCCAAGCCGCGCGGAGTCGCAGCGGTCGGTCATGATCATGGCGTTGCGGGGGCCCATCAGCTGGACGGCGCGGGTGGCGATCGCCAGGTCCACGTGCTCGCCGTCGAAGTTGATGCAGGCCGAGATCCGGCCGGCGACCGCCTGCTTGATGATGGCGCCGGGCACCGGTCCGGCCATCTCGCTGATGTTGTCCAGCGTCCAGTTGGGCAGGTCGTACGAGGCGATGACCTCGTCACGCTGGGCGCGCGCCCGGTCGGTGCGGAAGGCGTGCCTGATCTTGAGCGGCATGTCGTTGAAGAGGTGGTCGGTGGTCACGCGCACGCCGGTGCCGTTCCACTCCGAGCGGTGTGCGGTCTCGACGATGGTGTCGACGGTGGCCGCGCTGCGGGCCGGGTCGTCGCGGGTGAAGTGGCCGAGGGCGGGCCGGACCCCGTGGGCCAGCAGGGTCGGCACGATCCACTCGAAGTCGCTCTCGCGCAGGTGCGGGTCGTCCTGGAGCACCGACTCGGGCGAGTAGGCGTCCGGCGAGACCACCGTGTACACGAGGCCGTGGTCGCCGAGCGCGGCGAGCCGCTCCCACTCGGGGCGGCTCGGTGCCCACACGGTGGACTGCGGGGTGCCGCCGCGGTGCGAGAGCAGCGGCCCCTCGAGGGCGATCCCGGGGATGTGCGGGAGCAGCCCGTCGGCGCGCCGGGCGGCGTAGCGCCGCATGAAGGCCTCGAACTCCCCGAGCCGGTCGCGGTGCAGGTACATCGTGGGCAGCGCCAGGACGCCCTCGCCGGCGCACCACTGGTCGAGGCGGTCCAGGTCGACCCGCGTGAAGTCGGAGAAGTCCACGTCGCCGAAGCCGTGGCAGTGCACTTCGACCGGCCGCATTCCGCGCGCGTCGAGCGGGAAAGGGGTCGGACCCTGGGAGGCGGGTACGGATTTCATCGAGGGCTCCTTGTGGTTTTCCAGGGAAAGCGACCGGTTATCCACGGCTGTTGTTCGCTGTGGCGCTTGCGGAACGTCCGGTCGCGGAACTTCCTCGAGTCTGTGGCGGGCGCCCGCCCGGTCGCCAGGGGGAAAGGCAGGCACCTACCTGCATTGCAGGAACATGAGGGCGCGGTGGGAACCCGGTCCTGCCTAGGCTCGGCGCGTCGCAAAAGCCCATTCCCGATAAGGGAGCGCCTCATGACATCCACCGGAACCGGTCCGGAGCTCGGAATTCCCCTACCTGGCGGCAGGCGCCGCGTCCTGCTCTCCAGCGTCTCCTCCGACGCCCACACCTGGAACCTGATCTACCTCCAACTGCTGCTGGAGGAACGCGGGCACGAGGTGCACAACCTCGGACCCTGCGTCCCCGACGAGCTGCTCCTCTCCACCTGCCGGCGGCTCGCCCCCGATCTCCTCGTCATCAGCACCGTCAACGGCCACGGGGCCGTGGACGGCGAGCGCCTGATCCGCGAACTGCGCGCCCGACAGGACCTGGAGCGGCTGCCGGTCGTCATCGGGGGCACGATCGGCATACGGGCGGCGGCGACGGGCACCTACGCGCCGGCTCTGCTCGACGCCGGTTTCGACGCCGTCTTCGAGAACGGCGACGGACTGCGCGACTTCTGCCACTTCGTGGACACCGCGCCGATCCGCCCGCTGCTCGGGGCGGGCAGCCGGTGACCGGTGCGGGAACGGAACCCGAACCCGACCACCGCCCGTCCTTCGGCCAGGCCGTGGCCGAAGCGGCCCGCGCGGGCGAACTGGTGGTCCAGCCGAGGATGGGCTTCGCGACCCCCGCCGCCATGCGGTCCGGGCTCGTCGCGGTCCACGGTGCGCGGGCCCGCACGGTGGGCACCCTCACCCTGGACAGCTACACCCGGGTCGGCGACCTGAGCGCGGCACGACGCGCGGTGCGTGCCGGAGCGGAGCTCAACGGATACCCGATCCTCGCCCACACAGCCGACACCACCCGGCAACTGCGGCACGGCCTGGGCGACTTCGCCGTCCAGGTCCGGCACGGCTCGGCGCTTCCCCTCGGCATCGTCACCGGGCTGCTCGCCGCGGGACTCGACGCCACCGAGGGCGGGCCCGTCTCCTACTGCCTGCCGTACGGACGCACGCCCCTGCGGCAGTCCGTCGAGGCGTGGGCGCGGTCCTGCGAACGGCTGGCCGACGGCTCACCCACCGCCCATCTGGAGACCTTCGGAGGCTGCCTCCTCGGCCAGTTGTGCCCGCCGTCGCTGCTGGTGGCGCTGTCGGTGCTCGAAGGCATGTTCTTCCGCCAGCACGGGCTGCGGGACATCTCGCTCAGCTACGCGCAGCAGACGGACTTCGCGCAGGACGCCGCCGCCCTCGCCGCGCTGCGCCGGCTCGGCGACGAGTACCTCGGCGACGTCCGCCGCCACATCGTGCTCTACACCTACATGGGCGTCTTCCCGCGCACGGAGGCGGGAGCGCTGGCGCTGCTGCGCGACAGCGCGCGGCTCGCGGTGCGCGCCGGTGCCGAACGGCTGCTGGTCAAGACAACCGCGGAGGCCCACCGCATCCCGACCGTCCGGGACAACGTGCGCTCGCTGGAGGAGGCCGCACGTGCCGCCCGGCACGCCCGTGCCGAGGGCCTCCACCTGCTGGGCCCCGCACCCGACGACGGGGTGCTCGACGAGGCCCGCGCCCTGGTGGAGGCGGTGCTCGAACTCGGCACCGACCTGGGGCAGGCGCTCGTCGAGGCCTTCGCCCGCGGCCTGCTCGACGTCCCGTACTGCCTGCACGCGGACAACGCGCAGCGGGCACGCGCCGTGCTCGGCGACGACGGCCGGCTGCACTGGCAGTCCACCGGCGCCATGCCGATCAGCCCCTCGGCGACGGCCGGGCGCGCGAGGCCGCGCGCCGACGACCTGCTCGGGATGCTCGCGCACGTGCAGACCGTGTACGACAGCGAGGCCCTGGACTGGACCCGCGACGAGACGACCGGCTCGGAACTCCTCCCCTCACCTCACGCAAGGAGTGCGCTGTGAACACACCCGAGGCAATGTCGCCGGCACCCCACACCATCGTGGTCGTCGGCACCGGACCCCGCGGACTGTCCGTCCTGGAACGGCTCGCCGTGCGCCTGTGCGAGACGGACGACCGCCGCCCGGTCACGGTCTACGCCGTGGACGCCGCGGAGGTCGGCGCCGGACGCATCTGGCGCACGGACCAGGACTCCTGGTTCGCCATGAACACCGTGATCGGCCAGGTCACCATGTTCTCCGGCGGACCCGACGGCGGCCGCCCGCGCCCCGGCGCGGGGCCCTCGCTGGGGGAGTGGCTGCACGAGTACGCCCCCGACCGGGCGCGGGAGGGCGACGGACACGGACCGCACGACTTCGCCTCGCGCCTCGAGTACGGGCGCTACCTGCGGTTCGTGTACCGCACCCTCACCGACGAACTCCCGCCCCACGTACGTCTGATACCCGTCCACGGCCGGGTCACCTCCGTGCGGCCCGGCCGGGACGGACGCTACCGGGTGACGGTCGACGAGCAGCGGGCCTGGCAGGCGGACAAGGTGGTGTTCGCCACCGGGCATCCGGACAACGAGCCCGACGCGTTCGACCGCGTAATGGCGGAGTTCGCCGAGGGCCGCCCGGGGCTGCACTACGTTCCCGGCGACTCCGCCGCCGACATGAACCTGAGCGAGAACGCGATACCCGCCGGAGCGACCGTCGCCGTGCGCGGCATGGGCCTGTCCTTCTACGACGTCCTGATGTCACTCACCGAGGGGCGCGGCGGCCGGTTCGTCCGCGACGCGGACGGGCCGCTGCGCTACGAGCCGTCCGGCCGCGAACCGCGGATCGTGGCCGGCTCCCGCAGCGGCCTGCCGATCCCGGCCCGCGGCCGCAACCAGAAGGCACCCAACTACGTGCACCGCGGCGCCTTCCTCACCGACGAGGCCGTCGACGCCGCCCGCACACGGCGGAAGAAGACCGGGGGCAGCGGCCGGCTGGACTTCGCCACCGACCTCCTGCCCCTCGTGCTCAACGAGATCCGGCACGTCTACTACACCGGTCACATGAGGGCGCGTCACGGCGACCAGGCCGCCGAGAAGTTCGCCGCCCGCTACGTGAGCGAGATCGACGCGGGCGGTGACGGCACCCACGCCGTCGCGGAGGCCGGCCTGGACGACACCCCCGAGCTGGACCTGTGGCAGCTGGCCCGGCCCTTCCGCGACGAACACTTCGACAGCCAGGAGCACTGGCGGCAACGCCTGACGTCCGTCCTGCGTGAGGACCTCGGCGAAGCCGCCCTGGGCACCGTGGACGGACCGCTGAAGGCGGCCCTCGACACCCTGCGCGACCTGCGCGGCGTCCTGCGCTCCGCCGTGGACTACGGAGGGCTCCTGCCGGCTTCGTACGACGCGGACTTCCGCCGGGGCTACGTGCCGGTCAACGCGCTCCTCTCCGCCGGCCCGCCCATGCTCCGCACCGAGCAACTGCTCGCCCTGATGGACCACGGCACCGTCGAAGTGGCGGGCCCGGACACGCAGTTCGGGACCGACGCCGAGGCGGGCCGTTTCACGGTGCACTCCCCTCAGGTGCCCGGCTCCAGGCGCCACGCGCAGGCGCTCGTCGACGCCCGGATCCCGGCGCCCGACCTGCCCCGCGACCGCTCGCCGCTGATCCGGCAGCTGCTCCGCGAAGGCCTGGTGCGCGAGTTCATCAACCGGGACCCGGCCACCGGTGAGGAGTTCGTCACCGGAGGAATGGACATCGAACGCGGCTCCTTCCGCGTCGTCGACGGCCGCGGCCGTGCCCACCACGGTCTGTACGCCCTGGGCGTCCCGACCGAGCACGTGCGCTGGTTCACCCAGATCGGCAACGGACGGCCGGGGCTCAACACCGAGTTCCGCAAGGTGGCCGACGCGGTGGCCGCCGAACTGCTGCCGGCCCGCACCGCCCAGGACGCCACCGAGTTCGAGCCCGTCGCCGCACGAGCATGAGAGGACGAAGGAACATGCCCCGAGACGAGACCGCCGCGACCCGCGCCTTCCGCGCGGCACGAGACGTCCTCCTCGAACACCGCGAGGACCTCGACGCCGCCCGCAGGGCCTTCGCGTGGCCGCGCCCGGAACACTTCAACTGGGCCCTGGAGTGGTTCGACGTCCTGGCCGCGGGCAACACGACGCCCGCCCTGCGGATCCTGGGCGCCGACCCGGACGGCACGGCCGACGTCGAGGTCACCTACGCGCAGATGTCGCGCCGCTCCGACCAGGTGGCCGTATGGCTGCGGGCCCTCGGCGTGCGCCGCGGCGACCACGTCCTGGTCGTCCTGCACAACCGCGTCGAGATGTGGGAGACCCTGCTCGCCGCCATGAAGCTCGGCGCGGTCGTCGTCCCCACGTACACGACGACGACCGCGGACGAACTCGCCGACCGGATCGAGCGCGCGGACATCCGGCACGTGATCGCCGAGGCGGAGACCGCGCCCCGGTTCGCCGGGATCGAGGGGCCCTGGACCAGGATCGTGGCCGGCGGCACCGCCGCGGGCTGGCTGGCCTTCGACGCCTCCCGCCTCGCCGGGAACGACTTCGAACCCGACGAGCCGACCCGCGCCGACGCCCCCCTCTTCCGCTACTTCACCTCCGGCACCACCTCCCGCCCCAAAATGGTGGAACACACCCACCTCAGCTACCCGGTGGGCCACCTCTCCGGCCTGTACTGGAACGGCGTGCGCCCCGGCGACCGGCACCTCAACGTCTCGGCGCCCGGCTGGGCCAAGCACGCCTGGAGCTCCTTCTTCGTCCCCTGGACCGCGGGCGCCACCGTGGTCGCCCTGGCCGCCCCGCGGCCCGGACCGCGAGACGTCCTGACCGCCCTGCGCACACGGGACATCACGACGCTGTGCGCGCCGCCCACCGTCTGGCGGGGGATGGTGCAGGAGGGCCTGGGACCGCGGCCCTCCGCTCTGAGGGAGGCGACCGCCGTCGGGGAGTCCCTCGAACCCGCGCTGTTCCACGCCGTGCACGACACGTGGGAGCTCCAGGTACGGGACGGGTTCGGGCAGACCGAGACCACCGCGCAGATCGGCAACCCGCCGGGCCGCCGTGTGGAACCCGGCCGGATGGGCTGGGCGCTGCCCGGCTACGACCTCCGCCTCCTCGACCGGGAGACCGGCACGGAGGTGCCGGACGGGACGCCCGGCGAACTGTGCGTCCGGCTCGCTCCGGCGCCGGCCGGGATGATGACCGGCTACGCGGGCGACACGACGAGGACCGACCAGGCCTTCCGCGACGGCCACTACCACACCGGCGATCTGGTGGTGCGGCACCCGGACGGCTCCTACGCGTACGTGGGCCGCACGGACGACATGTTCAAGTCCTTCGACGTCCGCATCTCCCCGCTGGAACTCGAACGCGCGGTGCTGCGCAGCACCGCGGTGGCGCAGGCCGCGGTCGTCCCGGTTCCGCACCCGGTCGGCCTGTGGCAGGCCAAGGCCTACGTCGTCCCCGCGAGAGGGCACCGTCCGGGAGCGGAGACGGCGCGGGCCGTCTTCGCCGAGGTGACCCGCCGGTTGCCGGCCGAGAAGTGGGTCCGGCAGCTGGAGTTCACGACGGAACTCCCGCTCACCGCCTCGGGCAAGATCCGCAGGGCGGAACTGCGCTCCCGGACACCCGGCGACGCGACCGTCCACGAGTGCCCCGTCACGGAAGGAGCGCCCCGGTGAGCGGGGATCCGCTGCTCTGCCTGTGCGCCCGTGTCCCCGAGTCGGAGGTGGTAGCCGCGATCAGGGCCGGGGCCACCGACGTGACGTCGGTCGGGGACACCACCCAGGCGGGCACGGGCTGCGGCGACTGCCTTGCCGACATCGAGGACGTCCTGACCGAACGCGCCTCCGCGGCGTGACCGATCCGCGGGCCCGGACGCCGCACGGCAACGCGCGACGACCGGGCCCCAGCAGCGCTTCACGGGCCGCGGGCGGGGCGGTGGGCCGCGAACTGCCGCTCCTGCCATCGGGGTGCGCCCGGCGGAACCTCGATTGACACAAGATCCCGACCGGGGCATCTTGTACTCACCACTTGGTACAAGATGATCTGGAGGGGATCTCCGCATGCTCGACACCGTTCCGCTCCAGTCCCGGCTCCTCGACCACGCCGATTCCTGCGCCCGCTGGTCCGGTCTGGCCATCGGCATCGTGGCCGCACAGCAGTTGGTCACCGTGGAGAGTGGCGACATCGCGATGCCCCTGGTGATCGCCATCACCGCTTTCGGCCTGTGCGCGGTGGGCGGTGTCCTGCTCGGCGACGCCCTGACCCTGCGCCCCCAGGAGGCGGTGCGCACCGCGAGCATCGCCCCACGCCTCGTCAGAGACCAGGTGCCGCCCCGCATGGCACCCCTGCTGCTTCTCCAGGCGGCGTCCCTCGTCACCCTGCTGGTGATCGGTGCGCTCACGGCCTCCTCCGACCCCGCCCGGACGGTGGGAGCGGGGCATGTCCTCACCGTCGCCTGCGACGGCATTCCCACACCCCTCGGCCCCTGGCCCGGCCTGTACTACAGCGGCCCGATGTTCGCCGCCCTCACGGTCGCGACGCCCGTCTGCGTCTGGGCGTTGCGACGGATCGCCCATGGCCCGGGCAGCGACCAGCAGCGCCGCGACCGCGCGTGGGCGATCACCGGAGCCTGGGGGCTGCTGGTGTCGAGTCAGGTGCTGCTCGTCGTGCTCATGATCTTCATCGCGCTCACCGAGCAGGGCTGCGCCGGCCGCCTGGGAGCGGCCACCCTCGTGGTGCTCTGCCCTCTGGGCCTGCTGAGCCTGTTCACCTTCGGATGGTCCCTGGTCACCGTGACGGCGCCCCGGGCGGTCGAGGACGCGGCAGCCGACGACACCCCTTTCGACGATGAGTGACCCCGCTGTCCGCGTCGACACCACCAGTCAGGTGCCGCCGTACGAGCAGATCCGCGCCCAACTGGCCGCGCTGATCCGCACCGGCCGGCTGGTCGAGGGCGAGCGTCTGCCGACCGTGCGCCAGCTCGCCGTCGACCTCGGTCTGGCGCCCGGCACCGTGGCTCGTGCCTACCGCGAGCTGGAGGCCGGCCGGCTCATCCGCACCCGCCGCGGTGCGGGCACTCGGGTCGCGGCGCTCCCGTCCGAACCGCTTACGCATGACGCCGGCCAACTCGCCATGCTCGCCCGGGACTTCACCTCCGCCGCGCGTGCGCTCGGCGCCGGCACCGAGGACATCCTGACCGCTGTCCGCGACGCCCTGTGACCGAGGTGCGTCTCCTGTCGGGGGCGTCAGAAGAGCAGGGTGATCTTTCCTGACAAGCCGCCTTGGAGAAAGCGGGCATGCGCGGCTTCGGCCTCGTGGAGGCCGAAGGCGGCGTGCGTACGAAGCCGCAGGGAGCCGTCGTCGACGAGCTGGGCCAGCTCGCTCAGGCCCGAACCGTCCTCGCGCACCTGGTTGACGGTCGTACGCACGCCGCGGAAGGACAGGTCGGGGACCGGGCCGGCCTGGGTGGCGACCGACGCGTACCGGCCGCCATCGGCCACCGCTTCGGTCACGAACGCCCCGAACGTGTCGAAGACCGCGTCATAGTGACGGTCGCGCAGGGCGCCGCGGTCGGTGGTGACGAGACCGGCGCCGTGGTCGCGGGCGAAAGCGACCTGCGCCTCCCGGGAGACCAGGGCGTCGACCTTCGCACCGCGCGCGACGGCGATCTGCAACGCCAAACCGCCGACCGCGCCCGCAGCGCCGGTGATCAGGAGCCGTTCACCCGCTTCGACCGCCAGCCAGTCCAGCGTCTGCAAGGCCGTCAGCCCGGGCAGCGGCAACGTGGCGGCCTCGGGCAGGCTGACGGACCGCGGCGCCGCCGCGACCGCCTGAGCGGGAAGCGCGACGAGGTCGGCCCAGGTCCCTCGCCCGGTGCCGAGTTGGTGCGACATGGCGATGACGCGGTCACCGGGGCGCAGCCCGGTGTTCCCACCGTCGACCACGATGCCGGCCAGATCCCAGCCGAGCGTCATCGGCAGTGGTGGCGCTCCTTCACCGATGGCGCCCTCCCGTGTCTTGACGTCGACGGGATTGATGCTGGTCGCAATGGTGCGGATCAACACCTCGCCGGGGCCGCGCCCGGGCTCGGGAACCTCGACCACGTCGAGGATGTCAGGGGTGCCGAAGCGATCGATCTGTATGGCGCGCACGAAGAGTCCTTCACAGGGCGGGTCCGACAGCAGATCCCAACACCGCCGATGATCAAGCGATTCCCGATGCGCCGCTCCCACCCGCCGGCGGTGGCCGCCCAGCAGGGCGCCGACCGCGACGTCGCCGATGCGTCCGCCCGCTTCACAAGGGCTGCAATCGATCACCGCAACCGCCCGGGTACACGCCCTGCCCAGTGCGCCTGGGTATCGATGCAGGGCATCCGACCCGGGGTGGTCGTCGTCGACGGAAACGGCTTGTACTCTGCACTCATTTGACGATCGGACGAACTCCGGCGCGGGGATGAGGGCTCGGGGCGGACGTCCAGGGGCGGGAGCGTGGGGATGTCGATGAGGGACGCACAGCCGACGCGCAGCGGCAGACCGGGCCTCTCGATCGGCGTGCGCATCATCGCCGTGCTCGTCCTCACCGCGATCGGGGCCGTCGCCGCCTGGCTCCAGCACGACGCTCGCGTCCGGAGCGCGGAGCCGCGTACGGAGTTCACCGCGCATAACCCGCCCGCCGGCCTGCCCCGCGCGCTCACCACCGGCCAGCATCTCCAGTGGTCCCGCTGCACCTCGCCGCCCACGGACTACGACTGCGCCACCATGAAGACACCCCTCGACTACCGGAAGCCGGACGGCAGGACGATCGACGTCGCCCTGATCCGCCGCAAGGCCACCGGCCCGAACGCCCGGCGCATCGGCTCGCTCGTCCTCAACTTCGGCGGCCCCGGCGTGTCCGGCGTGAGCGGACTACCCGCACGCCTCAACCAGTACGGGCCGCTCCTCGACCGCTACGACCTGGTCTCCTTCGACCCGCGCGGCGTCGGCGCGACCCTCCCCGTGCGCTGCGGGAAGACCGCCGAGGACACCGGCTACGACGGAGCCGACGCCTGCGCCGAGCACTCCGGGGCGATCCTCCCGTACATCGGCACCTCGCACACCGCGCGCGACCTCGACCTCATGCGCTACCTCCTCGGCGACGAACGGCTCCACTACTTCGGAGTCTCGTACGGAACGGCGCTCGGCGCGGTCTACGCCCACCTGTACCCGTCGCACGTCGGACGGCTCGTCCTCGAAGCGTCCGTCGATCCGACCGAGAACCTCGACGAGGAGCAGGTGTCGCAGGTCAAGGCGGTCCAGGCGGCGTTCGACCGGTTCGCCGCGCACTGCGCGGCCCGGATCCGGCACTGCCCGACCGGCGACGGCCCCGAGGAGGCCGCGCGGCGCATGGCACGCCTGGCCGACCGGCTGAAGAAGAGGCCCGCCCCGGCCGGCAACGGCAGGAAGCTCGACGCCGACGACCTCGCGTACGCCGTCAGCGACCACCTCGACCTCGGCACGGACGGCTGGCCCAAGCTGGCCAAGGCCCTCACCGCGCTGATCGACCGCAACGACGGCCGTCCGCTGAGCAAGGGCGCGGACGACAGAGGCTCCGCCGACCGCGCGGCGCCCCCGCACGACAACAGTCGCGCAGTCCAGACCGCGATCACCTGCGCCGACTCCAGCCTGCGCCCCGGCTTCGAACGTCTCGACCGGGACGAGGCCCGGATCAAAGCCGCCTCACCCGTCTTCGGGGAGGCCTGGTCCACCGGCGTCTACCTCTGCTACGACTGGCCGTTCGACGGAGAGCGCCCGACACTCCAGGTGGACGCCGACGGTGCGGCCCCCGTCCTGGTGGTCGGCGGCACCGGCGACCCGACCACCCCGTACCCCGGCGCCCGCCACATGGCGCGAGCGCTGGGCGAGGGCGTCGGTGTGCTCCTGACGGCCGAGGAGGAGGGGCACGGCACCTACCCCCAGAACCGCTGTGTCAGGGAGTCCGTCGACCGATACCTCCGTACGGGCCGCACGCCCGCCCCGGGGACGGTGTGCCGGGGCAGCATGTCCTGAGGCCCGTACGGATCCCTCGGCATGCTGGAGCACTTCCAAGCTCGCCTCCTTGTGACTCGATCTCGCTGGTTCGGACCGGGTTGGTTCCCCGGCGAGGATCTTGCTCGGTCCCCGCGCTCCAGGTCTCGGAGATCGGGGAGGATGATCCTGCAATGCGAGAACCAGCAAGGCGGGGAAATGTGCACGCGAGCGGACAAAGCGAGCGAAGGAAGTACGGGCGGGACCGTCGAGATCTGCGCGGACGGACTTCAGTACTACTCGGACGCACTGCGGAACAGGCCGACACCCGATGACTGCCCCCGCTGTCTGCTCGACCTGGGGCTCGTCCAGCGCCTGCCGGACGGGACCCTGACCCCGATACCCCCGCAACTGGCGGCCGGCGCGCAGATGCACACCATGGAACGCGCCATCGAGGAGAAGCAGAACGCTCTGGCGGCCATGCGGGCCGCCGTCGCCCAGGCGCAGGCGATCTACCTGGACAGTTACGGCAAGGGCGAATCGCATCTGATCCGCGCGGTGCACGGGGCCGACGCGATCAGCTCCACTCTCACCGCGGCGGTGCACGCCTGCCAGGAGGAACTGCTGACGGCGCAGCCCGGCGGGGGCCGGCCGCAGGAACTGCTGGACAAGGCGCTCGCCGGCGATCTCGAGGCGATCGAGCGGGGCGTGTCGCAGCGGACGATCTACCAGCACACGATCCGCTCCCACCAGGCCACCCTCGCGTACGTCGAGCGCATCACCGGCGCGGGCGGCGAGGTGCGGACGCTGGACGAGGTCTTCGACCGGCTGATCATCTGCGACCGCAGGGTCGCCTTCATCCCCGACCCCGGCTCGGAACGCTCCGACCTCGCACTCGTCGTGGAACACCCGGGTGTGGTCCGCTACCTGGCCGGGATCTTCGAGCACGCGTGGCAGCGGGCGTCACCGCTGCACAGCTTCCCCAGCACCCGACTGCCGCCGCTGCTCACGGACGAGGTACGCCGGGCGATCCTGCGGCACATGGTCAACGGCCACACGGACGAGGCGATCGCGGCGCGGCTCGGCATGAGCCCCCGCAGCGTCGCCAACCACATGCGGTGGGCGGCGGAGCTGTTCGGCAGCCGCAGCCGTGCCCAACTCGCGTACCTGATCGCCAAGAGCGGCTTCCTGGACGACGCGGCGCAGTGACCGGACAGGACCCGGGCGGGGGAGACGGCTTCTGGTCCCCGGCCGTGTCATGTACCTTGTGCGCGCAACACCTTTCGCCGCGCGGCCGTCTCCAGGCCGTCGCACCGCGCTGACCGGTTGGTTCCCCGTCGCGCCACGCCGGACCTCGCCCCGGGTTGTGATCCCGGCGGTCCGGCTCGTGTTCTCCCTCGTGCGCCGCGCGCCGACGATGCCCGTGCGCGCGTGCACCGGGACACACATCCGACATCGCCGGGATCACCCCGATCCGAAAGGACCCCTCATGAAGTACCGCGTCATCGGAAGCTCGCCCGCGACCCGCCGTGAGGTCAGTGTGCTGAGCCTCGGCGCCATGACCTTCGGCACGACCGTCGACGAAGCGACGTCCTTCGCGATCCTCGACCGGTTCGCCGAAGCCGGCGGCACCTTCATCGACACCTCCAACAACTACGCGTTCTGGGTGAACGGCACCCAGGGCGGCGAGAGCGAGGAGCTGGTAGGCCGCTGGCTGAAGAGCCGGGGTGTCGGCGACGAGTTCACCATCGCCACCAAGCTCGGCGCCCGTCCCAACCAGCCCACCACGGGCTTCAGCCGGGACGTCGAGGGGCTGTCCGCCCAGGTGATCCGTGAGTCCTCCGAGGCCAGCCGTGAACGCCTCGGCATCGAGCGGATCCACCTGCTGTACGCGCACATCATGGACGAGCACACCCCGTTGGAGGAGACCGTCCAGGGCTTCGCCGACGTCGTCGCCGACGGTGTGGCCGGCCTCCTCGGCGCGAGCAACCACTGGGCCTGGCGCATCGAGCGCGCCCGCACCCTCGCCGCGGTGGCGGGTGTGCCCGGCTACGAGGTGCTCCAGCACCACCACAGCTACCTGCGCCAGCGCACCGACATCCCGAGCCTGCGCTCGCCCGACGGCAACCAGGGCCTGGTGAGCGGCGACCTGCTGAGCTACCTGCGCGCCAACCCGGAGCTCACACAGGTCTCGTACTCGCCGCTGATCGCGGGTGCGTACGTACGGGACGACAAGCCGCTCGGCCCGGGCTTCGAGCACGCGGGCACCGAGCCGCGCCTGAAGGCGATCCGCGAGGTGGCGGCGCAGACCGGCGCCACCGTCAACCAGGTGGTGCTGTCCTGGCTGATGGGTGGCGCCGTCCCGGTTCTCCCTCTCATCGGCGCCTCGTCGGTGGCCCAACTGGACGAGAACCTGGGCGCCGTCGAGCTCGAACTGACCGCGGAGCAGCGGGCGAAGCTCGACTCCGTCAACTGACCTGGTCAGCGATTGGGCAGGGAGCCGACCAGGCCGCCGTCGATCACGAGGTCCTGGCCGGTGATGTACGCGGAGTCGGCGCAGGCGAGGAAGGCGACGGCGGCGGCCACATCGGCGGCGTGGCCGATGGTGCCGAGGGGCACCTGCGCGGCATTACGGGCGTCTGCCTCGGCATCGGTGTTGGCGCCGCGGTACATCTCGGTGTCGATGTAGCCGGGGCTGACGGAGTTGACCCGGATGCCGCGCGGGGCCAGATCGGATCCGAGGGTGCGGGCCAGATTGTGCACGGCGGCCTTGGTCGCCGAGTACACGGAGGCCACGGGCAGGCCGCGGTGCAGTGTCCAGGAGGCGTTGAGGACGATCGCGCCGCCGTCCTTCAGGAGCGGCAGCGCCTTTTGGACCGTGAAGAAGACGCCCTTGAAGTTGACGTCCGTGGAGTGGTCGAAGTCGGCCTCGGTGATCTCGATGCCGGGCTTGAAGACGCCGGTGCCCGCGTTGGCGAAGACCGCGTCCAGGCTGCCCCGCCAGGTCTCGACGCGGCGCATCAGGGCATCCAGGTCGGCCAGGTCCGCGACATCCGCGCGGACGGTCAACACGCGGCCTGCCGCGCCGAGTTCAGCGGCTGCCTTGTCGAGGCGGGCCTCGTCGCGCCCGGTGATGACGACGTAGGCACCCTCGTCGAGCAGACGGCGTGCGGTGGCCAGGCCCATGCCCGAAGTGCCACCGGTGATCAGGACGGTGTGGTTCGTGAATCGCTTCATGCCGACGATCCTGCGCGGCCGGCCGCGGCCCGGACAGTGTGGGGTGAACCTGGGTCTGCCACCACCACCTTCAGGGGCTGCCCTTCACGGCCCGGGCTACGCGACCGTGGCCGCCCGTAGCAGGGTGTCCAGCCGTTCCCGCGTACCCGAGCCGTTCGACGGGGTGTACAGCATGAGGCGATGGCCGGGCAGCTCGGGGAGGGTCAACGCGGTGTAGCTGAAGGAGAGTTCACCGGTGTCGGGATGGGAGACGGTCTTGGCTCCACTGGTGGCGTTGCGGACGGAGTGTTCCGCCCAGAGCTCGGCGAACTCCGGACTGACGGCGCACATGTCGGCGGCGATCCGGCCGAACTCCGGATCCTGCGGGTAGCGAGCGGCGTCCGCCCGGAACTGCCCGACGATGGCCTCGGCGGCGTCCCGCCATTGGCACAGCGACGATCGGTACCGGGCGCCGGTGAAGAACGTCACCAGGCAGTTGTGGTCGTGCTCGCGATAGCCGAAGGCGATCTCGGCGGCGCGATTGACGGCGATCAGGTTCCAGTGCGGGTCGAGCAGATAGGCCGGACGCGGCAGCCAGGAGTCGATCACCTGACGCAGCTCGTCCGAGACGACACGGCCCGTCACCGGGAGCACGCGCGGCGGGTTCAACCCGGCCAGCAGATACAGGTGTTCGCGCTCGGTGGCGTCCAGGCGCAGCACCCGTGCGATGGCGTCCAGCACGTCCGCGGACACATTGATCTCGCGCCCCTGCTCCAGCCACGTGTACCAGGACACCCCGACCCCGGCGAGCACCGCGACCTCCTCGCGACGCAGTCCGGGGGTCCGGCGTGCGCGGACGTCACCGACCGCCATCCCGGCCTCGGCCGGCGACACGCGGGCCCGCCGTGAGCGCAGGAACTCCCTTATCTCGGCGGTACGTCGAGCCCGCGCCTCGGCGGGAAGCCGACTGATCTCCATGCGGGCATCCTAGGCATGCCTCCCTCCTGACCGGCGAGCCGGCTGCCTGCCGCGCCACCGCCTTCTCCCGTACCTCCGTCAGGCGGAGCGCCAGACCCACGCCAGCGCGGCCTCCGGCGTCCCACAGGACAGGAAGGCCGCCGTGTGGGCCGCGCCGCCCGTGCCCCAGCCCAGGGCGGTCGGCAGCAGGAGGAGCAGGCCGAGGGAGAGGAAGCCGAGGGCGGGCAGGTGCACCTTCGGGGTGTACCGCCGTGCCGCACGCGGCATTTCGTCCGCGAGCACGCTCGTCAGGAATGCCCCGGCGAACAGGACGGGGATGAGGGTGAGGATCAGCAGTCGGGTGCCGATCACCCCCGTGCCCCAGCGGCGGCCGTCCTCCAGTACCGGCGAGTCGGGGCGCGGGTCGCCGGGCGCGTAGTACACGTCGATGGTCGTGCCCGCTTTCGGCGGGTGGTAGCGGGTGTACATGCCGGGCACGGTCACCTCGCGCGGCCCGTTGTCGTACGGAATGCGCAGGACGAGGTCGGTCTCGAAGTACACAGGCTCGTCGGAGTCGTTGTCCCCGCGGACCGGCTTCCCGGCGAGCCGCACGATCGGGGCGGCGTGCAGCCCGAATCCCGCCGCCTCCAGGCGCGCGGTCTCGCGACCGTACTCCGGCGACACCATGAACCCGAGGTCGAAGCAGGCGAGGGTGGCGAGCGGCACCAGCCAGGCGACCAGCCACACCAGCCCGCGCCCGCCGGCCGGCGGCCGTCCGGTGTGGAGCGGGGCGCGCCGGGACGCCACGATCCAGGCGGCGGCGAAGGCCAGACTCAGCGCGGCCAGGACCACCTCGGGAACCAGCGGCGGATACGGGCTGACGCCCCACAGCGCGCAGCCGATCGCCCCCGCGGCGCTGTGCACCACGCCCCACCCCGTGAGCGTGGTCCACACGCCGCGCCGGTACGCGGACCCGACCCGCTCCGACCTCTTCTCCAACTCCACCATGTCCGCCCCCTCCGTGGCCCCCTGCACACGTGCGGCCGGAAGCCTAATCCCCCTTAGACCCGGCACCGGGCGCGGCTAGTAGTACCCCTTCGCCCCGTCGAGCAGCTCCCGCACGATGTCCGCGTGTCCCGCATGCCGCCCGGTCTCCTCGACGAGGTGGATGAGGATCCAACGGAGGTTGGCGCTGCCGGCGCGGAAGTCGCGGTTGCGGCCGATGTCGTCCAGGGAGGCGGCAGCCACGATCTCGTTGCTGCGGGCGCACTGGTCCTCGTACTGGGCGAGCAGCTGCTTCAGCGGAACGCCGTCGGTCCGCCAGTCGGCGCCCTCGTCCGTCTCGTCGAAGGACGGGTTCTGTGCCTTGTCGCCGCCGAGGAACACCACTTCCATCCAGGTGTGCTCAACCCACCGCATGTGGCTGATCAGCCCGGCCATCGTCATCGACGGCGAGGTAGGGACGACCGAACGGTGCGCGTCGGCCTCGCTCAGACCCTCGCACTTCCACCGCAGGATCTGCCGCTGGAGGTCCAGCCAGCCGATGAGCGCGGTGCGCTCGTCGGCCTGCAAGGGGGGACGCTCAAGTGAAGGTGTCATGCCCGCACGTTACGCGGTCACAAGATCCGTCGGACAGGCCTTAGGGTCCACCGAAGACCGGTGGGACGTTCAACGCGGGAAAGGCGGGCGAGCGATGACCCCTGAGGAGCAGGACCTGGTCATGGGCCTGGTGTTCGCACCGGGCTCGCCGCCGACGCGCACGATCGACGAGGTGCTGGCTCACTTCGGGGAGTCCGACGGTGGGGTCCTGGCACTCCGGCTGCTCCGGGACGCCATGGAGCGCCGGGACGCCGACGACGTCGAGATGGCGTTGATCGTCAAGGCCGCCGCAGGCGCCTCGCCGGAGCAGTTCAGGGAGCCGTTGACCGAGCTGTTCCCTGCCGAGTGGCACAGGAAGCACGAGGACATCGTGTCCACGCTGGGCAGGCTCCGCTCGCCCGAGACGTTGCCGACACTGGTCCTGGCGACTCGCTGGGTTCCCGAGCATCTGGACTGGGACGAGAACCGGGCGCTCGCGGTGAAGGCGATCTGGGCTCTGGGAGCCGTTCCCGGCGCGCAGGCCCGGGAAGCCCTCGAAGGGTTGCGCGACGACGAGGACGAGATCATCCGCGAGAACGCGGTGAAGCAGCTCGCGCGCCGCGGCGAGCTCTGACCGCGCAGCCGTGGCCCGTTCGTCCGGACCGCCCGCCCGCGTCCGAGCGGCAAGCCGTGCCGACGACGATCGATCTCACCGGATTCCCGCCGGACCGACCGTGTCGCGAGCCGGACGGTCGAGGGCGCGCGCGAGTTCGCCGACGGGCGCCAGGACGTGTCCGCCGTTGCCCGCGCACCACCACACGACCTCGCGCTCCCGCTCCGAGCCGTGGGCGCCGAGCTCATGCCGGGGGCACATCGGCCAGACCTGCCAGGTCCGTTCGAGCAGGCTCTCCTGGATCAGGACCGTCAGGCTGGTCAAGGCCATGGCGAGGTCGTCGCACATGTTCGGCAGGACGGGGCCGCCCCAGCCGAGCCGTTCGCCGTCGGCAAGGCGGACACCGGCACCCACCGGGAAGCAGTCCTCCAGAATCTCGATCGCCGGTTCCCCCTCGATCCCCCGCGTGGGCAGATCGCGGGCCACGACGCGCAGCGCGGCACGCAAGGTCTCCAAGCGCTCGGGAGCGAGATCGAAGCCGGGCTCGAAGCCCGCGTCGTCCAGGATCCGCCGCGCCAGCACGGCCATCTCCGCCCGCGGCACCTCGGCCGGGTTCCGCTCGACGACCTCCGCGAGGGCAGCGGTGCGAGGGCACCAGTTGAGCAGGGCGGAGGCGAGGGCGACGACGTCCTGAGGATCGAGGCTGTCCTCGCGCAGGCCGACGTAGACCCTTCGCATCATGGGTTCCGTGTCCGCTTCGTACTCAGCCATGACGTCTCTCATCGGCCCAGTATCGCCTCTGGCCGTCGAAGCGCTCCGGCACGGGGCCGAGCCGCCACCCGAGGCACGTGACCTGTGGCAAGCTCATCCCCTTCGCGGATCGTGCTCGTACCGGAGTGTCAACGGCCGTGAACGTCACGCACATCGGGGAAAGGGAGAACTCGGCACGTGAGCACCACCTCGTCCACTTCGCGCGCTCTGGTCCTCGAGGAGTTCGGCACCCTGCCGAGGCTCGTGGAGCGGACCGTTCCCGGGCCCCTGCCCGGGCACACCCTGGTCCGGGTGGTGGCGGCCACCGTTGCCCATCTCGATCTGAACATCCTCGACGGGCAGTTCGGAATCCTTCCCGAGCTGCCGTTCATCCCCGGCACCCAGGGCAGCGGGTACGTCCTAGCCTCGGACACGCACCCTGAGGGGGCACTCGTCCGGCTGCGCGGCGAAGGACTCGGGCTCAGCCGTGACGGTGCCTGGACCGAACACGCACTCGTTCCGGACGCCGCCGTGGAAACCATGCCCGAGGGCACCGTCCCCGCTCTCGCCTGCAGCTACTTCTCGCCGGTCGGCACCGCCTGGGCCGCCGTGCACGCGATCGCCCAGGTGCGGCCGGGGGAGCGGGTGCTGGTGACCGGCGCGTCCGGCGCGGTCGGCGCCATGGCCGTGCAGCTCGCGGCGCGGGCCGGCGCGGACGTGATCGGAGCGGTGAGCCGTCCGGCGAAGCTGCAGCACGTACCCGGCACCGCCGAGGCAGTGCTCGCCTCCGAGCTGACCGAGGAGGCGATCGGCGGCAAGACCGACGTACTCATCGACACGGTCGGCGGCCGGATCCTGCGCGACGCCCTCGCGCTGGTCCGCCCCCGAGGCCGCGCCGCGCTCGTCGGCTACACGGCGGGCCGCGAACTCACCCTGGATCTGGCGGACTTCTTCCTCGCCGAGGTCTCCCTCCTCCCGGTCAACATGATCTCCCGCGGCAAGGAGGTCGCCCCCGAGGTGCTGCGCCTGCTGCCGGACCTGTCCTCGGGCGCGCTGACACTGCCGTACGAGCGGTACGGGATGGACGCGCTCGGCGAAGCCGTGGAGCGGCTGCGCTCGGGCACGGCGGTCGGGAAGATCGTGCTCGACGTGGGCGACACCGGCCACTGACCCCCTGTGAGAAGCTGCGGGGCCGGCGAACAGGCCGGGGCCGGCCGTTCGAGGCCGGGGAAGAACCGGCCCTCCAAGGAAGAGGCGCAGTGGTGGACAACCTCGCGACATGGCTCGGCTCCCAGCTCGACGAGGACGCGAGCGACGCGAGCAGCTGGCACACCCTCGGGTGCGACATCCACGCCTACCTGGAAGGCGACGCCGACTCCGTGAAGGCCACCATGGAGATGTTCCACGCGGCGCCCGGCGCGGTCTGTGACTGCGAGGTTCCGGCGCGGGTGCTGCGCGAGGTCGACGCCAAGCGGCAGCTCCTCGTCCTGCACGCGCCTGAGCGGGTCGTCGTGGAACGGCCGCACGACCAGAACGGAACGGGCGAAGCCCAGGTCTGCCGGAGCTGCGGCAACCGGAGTATCGCGGCGCCCTGCGCGACGCTGCGCCTGCTCGCCCTGCCCTACGCGGACCGGCCCGGCTACCGCGAGGAGTGGCGTCCGTAGCCCACCCCCGGCGGCACCGAGCTCACATCAGTGCTGTTGCACGAGCGGGACCTTCGGTCAGGCGAGTCAGGCGAGTCAGGCCAGGGACACCAGGTCCCGGTAGTCCTCGTTCCACAGGTCCTCGTCCGCGTCCGGCAGCAGCAGGACGCGGTCCGGGCGCAGGGCGTCGATGGCTCCCTCGTCGTGGGTGACCATCACGATCGCGCCGGGGTAGGAGCCGACCGCGGCCAGGACCTCGGTGCGGGAGGCGGGGTCGAGGTTGTTGGTGGGCTCGTCCAGCAGCAGGACGTTCGCGCCGGAGTGGACCAGGCCGGCCAGGGCCAGGCGGGTCTTCTCCCCGCCGGAGAGGACCCCGGCCGGCTTGTCGGCGTCGTCTCCGGAGAAGAGGAACGCGCCGAGCACGCGCCGTACTTCACCGTCGCTGAGGTGCGGCGCGGCGGCGCGCAGGTTCTCCCGTACGGTCCGCTCGGCGTGGAGGGTGTCGTGTTCCTGGGCGAAGTAGCCCAGGCGCAGCCCGTGCCCGTGGACCACCCGTCCCGCGTCCGGCCGTTCCTGACCGGCCAGAAGGCGCAACAGGGTGGTCTTGCCCGCGCCGTTGAGGCCGAGGATGACGAGGCGGCTGCCTCGGTCCACGGCCAGGTCCACGCCGGTGAGGACCTGGTGGTCGCCGTAGGACTTGGCCAGGCTGACGGCGCCGAGCGGCATCCGCCCGCACGCGGCGGGCTCGGGCAGCCGGATCTTCGCGACCTTCTGCGTGCGCCGGGCCGGTTCCAGCTCGGCGAGCATCCGGTCGGCGCGGCGGGCCATGCTCTTGGCCATGACGGCGGTGGCCGACCGCGCCTTCATCTTGTCCGCCTGAGCATGCAGAGCCCCGGCCTTGCGTTCGGCGTTGGCCCGTTCCCGGGCCCGGCGCCGCTCGTCCGCCTTGCTCTGGTTGAGGTAGCCCTTCCAGCCGGTGTTGTGGATGTCGATGGTGGCGCGCAGTGGATCGAGGTGGAAGACGCGGTTGACCACGTCGGCCAGCAGGCCGGTGTCGTGGCTGATCACCACCAGACCGCCCTGATGGCTCTGGAGGAAGGTGCGCAGCCAGGCGACGGAGTCGGCGTCCAGGTGGTTGGTGGGTTCGTCCAGCAGCAGCGTGCCGCCGTGCCCGGCGAACAGGATCCGTGCCAGCTCCACCCGGCGCTTCTGTCCGCCGGACAGCGCGCCGACCGGCTCGCCCAGGACGCGCTCGGGGAGGCCGAGACCGGCCGCGACCCGGGCGGCCTCGGCCTCGGCGGCGTACCCGCCGCCGGTCTGGAAGGCGGCCTCGGTGCGGGCGTAGGTGTTCATCGCCCGCTCCAGCGCGGCCGGCCCGGTGGCCTCGGCCATCGCGGCCTCGGCTTCGCGCAGGGTGTGCAGGGCGTGGTCCAGGCCGCGGGCGGACAGGATCCGGTCGGTCACGCTGACGGCCGGGTCGGCCGCGCGGGAGTCCTGGGCCAGCAGGTCGACCGGTCCGGTCCGGGTGACCGTCCCGGCAGCGGGCCTGGCCTGCCCGGCGAGGGCGGTCATCAGGGTGGTCTTGCCCGCGCCGTTACGGCCGACCAGGCCGATGCGGTCGCCGGGGGAGACGGAGAAGGAGATGTCGGAGAGCAGCAGGCGGGCACCCGCGCGCAGCTCGACACCGCGAACGGTGATCATGAGGTAACGCTCCGAGAAAGCAGAAAAGGACACACTTCTGGCGTGGAAGCGGGTCCTTGGCTAGGAAACTCGGGGCGTAGACATGCGCCCACCGTAGCCGACGTCCCGTGGTCGGCGCATCTGAGTGGACTACGACCTGGAGATCTCCTGCCGGAGCTGTCGGGTGAAACGGTGCAGGAGGTTCAGCGTCTCCTGGAACTCGGCCCGGCGGTCCTCCCTGCCGTCCGTGGGCCGGGTGCCCCAGACCCGGCGTGCGAGAGCGTTGGCCAGAACGACGGTGTCGTCGGCGCAGAGCAGGAAGAGCGCTGAGCGTGCTTCCTGCATCTGGTTCGCCAACTCGTTGGCTCCGGGGCCGTCGTCACCCAGCCGTGTCTCCTTCAGATGGTCCAGGAGCTGAACCACGGCCGTGTTGAAGCCGATCCCGGCTTTTGAGTTTCTGTTCGCGAAGCCACAGGCGGTCCTGTCGGCGCGCGGTGAACCACGATCCGAACACCACCCCTATGAGGCCGAGAGCGGCCCCGATGGCCACGGACAGGATGTTCTCCACGGTCAGCTCCCCCTGGGACGCACAGCACCGCCATGCTACAGAGGCCGCCGGAGACGCCGCCTGGGCACAAGGCCCGGCTCGGCAGCGGCAGTTGGCGCCTGACGGGGCATACTGTCCGTCGTGACAAGGTATGACCGCATCGGTGCGACCTACCACCACACGCGACGCCCCGACCGCCGGATGGCCGCGAGGATCCACAAGGCGCTCGGCGAAGCCGGCACGGTCGTCAACGTCGGTGCCGGCACCGGTTCTTACGAGCCACCGCACACGGTACTGGCAGTCGAACCCAGCGCCGTGATGATCGCCCAACGTCCCGCTGGGACGGTCCCGGTTCCGCACGACTGCACCGACGGGTTCGGCGCCGCCTTCTGGCGCCGACCCGAGGCTTACCTCGATCCGAACGTGCGAGCCGGCATCTCGATGCTCGCCCAGACCGGCGAGGAAGTTCTCCGCCCGGGCCTGGCTCGGCTGTCGAGAGACCTGTCCTCCGGCCTGTGGCGCGAACACCATGCCGACCTGCTCGACCGCGAAACACTGGACGTCGGCTACCGCCTTCTCGTGGCGGGCCTTTAGGTCCAGTACTGGGCGAGTGCGCCTTCCTGGTAGGGAGCGGGGCTGATGCTGAGGTCTCCGGCGAAGGGGCGGTCGAGGACGAGTACGAGGAGCAGGCTGAAGCCGACCAGGCCTGCGACGGAGGCGACGAAGAGGATCTGGACGCGCAGTTTGCGCATGCCGTAGAGGAAGGTCAGCGGGATGAGCACGACCGCGCCGCCGAACGCCAACACCTGGAGCAGGGGCGGGAGTTCCTGTTGGGCCATGGTGATGCGGGCGCGGCGCTGGGCGGCGATGTCGTTGAGGTTGCCGACGGCCTGCTCGTAGAAGACCTCCTCGCGTGAGCTCTTCGGGTCGTACGTCTGCAGCACCGTGAACGCCGATCGCAGGTGTGTCTCGGTCGCCCCGTAGGACGGCTGTCCTGCCTGCATGCGGGGCCACTGGTCCTCCACGACGGCGTGGACGTAGCCGCTCATCGCCCGGTCGAGGTCGGCGCGGACCGGCGTGGGGAAGGCGCGGGCGTCGCGGGCGATGAGGGCCGCGTCGGTGGCCTCGGCGGAGACGATCGTCTGGGCGCTGTCCAGTTGCGTCCAGAGCGTGACGATGACGAAGGCGAGGATGATTCCGTAGATCGCGCCGAACATCCCCAGAGTCGCTTCGACCATGTCGTTGTGCTCGCCCCGCGCGAGGGAGGGGTACTTGCGGCGCAGCAGAACGCTCCCGGTGACGGCGAGGACGACAGTGCCGCCGACGGCGAGGACAGCGATGGTGAGGGTGGAGAAGTGATTGAGCAGCCAGAGCGACATGGGTGGAGAGTCCAAGGGGTCGGGGGTTGAGGGCGCGGAGGTGCGCCGGTGCGGGGTGATCCGACCTCCGCGCACCGCGGGTTCGGCCCCGACCGTCTAACGGCCGTCGAGGGTCCGGAACACGCGACATCGAGGGTGAAGATCCGCGTGCGCTCCTTGAACCCCCGGCACCGCTGATCCGCGGCACACCGCGATCCGCACCCGCGGGGGCTTCTCCCTGCCCTCGCGGCCCGAGGCTTCCGCGCGGTTGTCGCCATGCAACGACCGGGATCTCGACCTTGACGTCTACCAGGGTGATCGGGTGTCGCGGCGCGCTTCCGGGGTCTGCTCGGGCAGGGCCCTGTTCTGGTCGGTGCGCAGCAGCATGCCCGGGTCGGGTGCGAAGTCCTGATGGGGCGGTGCCGGCTGGTGGAAGCGCTCGGTGCGCGCAATGGTGACTTCCACCAGTCGGCCGTCCTGGAACATCCACAGCCCGAAGCAGTCGTCGTCCTGGTCACGCAGCAGCACCTGCACCGTGTGCGGATGCGGCCACGGCAGCGACTCCAGGTGCCGGAGCAGGCCCTTGCGGGCGTGCATCTTCTCGAACTCCAGGGCCCAACCGAACTCGTAGCCCCAGTGGCCCGCTATCGGGACGAAGCGGCCCTGCCACGTGCGGCCCGGGTCGTCCCGGGTCAGAGGCTCCATCACCTCGTCCGACCATCGGGCGAGCACGATGACCTCGGCGTCTCTACTCATGCCGGAGTATCACCGCATCCGCCTGATCCGCCGCAACCGCATTCCTCAACCGGGCGACCTGGTCGGACGGCCCGGGGCGACGGATCTCATTCGTAGAAGTCGACGGATCTCAGTCGTAGAAGAAGAGTTCAAGGTCCTCGACGGACCCCGGCCCCGTGAGGAAACCCTCCGCCTTCGCGATCTCGTCGGCTGGCGGCAGATCGCCCTTCAGGAGCTGCCGCATCCAGATCTCTCCCTGCTCACCGACCGCGTAGATGCCGGACAGCAGCTCGGCCATGCCTGCGGGGCGCGGTGGGCGGCGCCCGGCGACCGGCCGCAGCACCCATCCTCCTGACCGGGCCGCGAGTCGCAGCACCCCGGCCCAGTTGGCGATCCTCCCGATGCGTACGTGCCACGAGTCCTCGGTGAACGGGGCCGTCCGGCCACCGGAGAGAGAGTTCGTGGCGGCGCCGATGTCCCGGATGACGTGCCGTTCCACGGCATCACGAACCCAGCGCCCCTCCTGCGCTTCCTCGATGGCGGCCTCCCACCACCGCCACCCGCCGTCGAGTCGGTCCGCGAACGCATCCATGTGCACAGGCTTCCACAGGGACAAGTTCACGAGGAGGACAGTGACGGTAGGACGGCTCAGGAGGCGGACGGCTCGATGTCTCCTGCGAAGACGATGACCTGGTCGATGAGGCTCCGGCGCAGATGGACGACGTCCGTTCCCGCGAGGCGGGGGCCTCCGTCCGGCGTGGTGAAGACCCACTGGTACCGAGCCCACTCGTCCGGCATGTCCACCGCCGAGCAGCGCACCATCTTGCCGGTCCCCGCCGGGTGGCGCCGGATGTCCAGTACGAACCGCTCCACCGCCGCGATTCCTTCGCTGCGCCCCAACGGCCCCCAGAAGACCACGTCTGTGGTCAGGGCTTGGGAGAGCAGGGCCGTCACATGGCTGTCGTCCGAGGCGTTGAACGCGGAGATGAACGTGTCGATCGCGGAGCGTGCCGTCTCTTCCTGCATGCCCCAGTAATACCAGCCGCCCGGCCCGACTCGCTGACGGTGTGCACAGGGCCCTCGGCGCCTTTCAGGAGCGGGCCGCCCTGCGGGCGTACCTGGCGACGCGACGGCCGGCCGGGGGCTCACGCACCGACTCCACGGATGCCGGGACGCTCGATTCTGAAACGCGGACCGTTGAATCGAGCGTCTGATTCTGTCAGCATGCGTGAGACGGGTGACAGATTCGCTGTTTCCTTCACGGCGGAGAGGAGCGCTTCATGGACGACATCGACCGGGCCATCCTGCGCGAACTGCAGGTCGACGGCCGTATCCCCTACGCCGAGCTGGGCCCCAAGGTGGGCCTGTCCCCGTCGGCCGCCCGGCACCGGCTGCAGCGGCTGATCGACACCAGGTCGGTCCAGGTCGTCGGCGTGACCGACCCGATGACCATGGGCCGGCAGACGATGGCGCTCCTCGGCCTGCGCATCGGCGGCGACTCACGCGCCGTGGCCGACGAGCTCTCCCGACACGAGGAGGTCGTCTACACGGTCCTGACCTCCGGCGGCTACGACCTGTTCGCCGAGGTCGTCTGCTCGCGACCGCAGGACCTCCTCGATTTCATCCACGACGTCGTACGGACCGTCGAGGGCGTGGAGTCCGTGGAGAGCTTCCCGTACTTCGCGATTCACACCCACCGGTTCATGTGGGACGTCGACTAGGGCGTGCGTCGAAGGCCTCACCCCGACCGCACGATCCGCACCTGTCCCTCTCCCACGCGCCGACGGCGCACTCCGAACCGCCGAGGAACTTCCGCATGCCGCCGCACGACGAGCACCGCACCATCGACTTCTTCGCCCAGGAGGCACTCCCCGTACCGCAGTTGAGCGAGGCCCAGGCCGAGCACGTCGCCGCCCGGATGCTGGGCGTAGGCCTGCGCGCCGAGGCGCTGGGGAGTCAGCAGGACGCAAACTTTCTGCTGCGCGGCGACGACGGGACGGCCCTCGGGATCCTGAAGGTCGCCAACCCCGCCTTCGGCAGGACGGAGATCGAGGCCCAGGACGAGGCCGCCGACCTCATAGCCGCGGCCCACCCCGACCTGCGCGTCGCCACGGTCGTGCGCCGTACGGACGGCTCCCCGCTGTACGGGACCGTGGACACCGAGAGCGGGCCGGCCGTCGCCCGGCTGCTGCGCTATCTGCCCGGAGGCTCGCTGTCGGGGCCGCGACACCTGTCACCGAGCACGGTGGCGGCCATGGGAACCGTCGCGGGACGGGTCAGCACCGCCCTGCGCGACTTCCGGCACCCGGGCATCGAGCGCGTGCTCCAGTGGGACCCCCGCCACGGCGAACGCGTCGTGGCCGCACTCGCCCGGTACATCGAGGAACCCGAGCGGCGCGAGGCCGTCCTGGCCGCGACGGCCGACGCAGGGGAGAGCCTCGGACGCGTCGCCGACCGCCTGCCCACGCAGGCCGCGCACCTCGACCTGACGGACGACAACCTCATCCGCTCACCGGGCCACCGCCTGCCCCTGCCCGACGGCGTCATCGACTTCGGCGACCTGACCGAGACCTGGGCGGTAGGCGAACTCGCCGTATGCCTCTCGTCGATGCTGCACCACGACGGATTCGAGCCCCACCGCGTGCTGCCCGCCGTGCGGGCCTTCCACGCCGTACGGCCGCTGTCGGCCGAGGAGGCGGAGGCGTTGTGGCCGCTCGTGGTGGTGCGGACCGCCGTACTGGTCGCGAGCGGGCGGCAGCAGACCGCCGTGGACGAGGACAACCACTACGCCCGGTCCGCGCTGGAGCGCGAGTGGTCCATGTTCGAGCACGCGACCCGCCTCCCGCTGCCGGTGATGACCCACCTGGTCAAGGAGGCGATCGGCCTGGCCGACGCACCGGCCACCACCGAGGCACCGGCCTGCCCCTTGCTGCGGGACGTCACCGGCGCCGACATCGCCGTTCTCGACCTGTCCACCGACGCCGACAGCATGGACCGCGGAGCCTGGTGCGAACCCGGGATCGAGGACCGGCTGGCCGCCTCCGCGCTCGCCGGGGGCGCCGCTGCCGCCGTGACCCGGTACGCCCAGCCGCGCCTCGCACAGACACCGCCCCTGTCGGCCGACTCCCCGGCCACCGTGCCGACCGGCCTCGACCTGTGGCTCGCCGGACCTGCTGTGATGCAGGTCCCGAGGGAGGGACAGGTCCTGTCGGCGGCACCGGGACATGTCACCCTCACCTACGGCGCCCGGGAGCTGACCCTCTCGTTCCCCCACTCGGTGCAGCCGCTCGTGACCACCGGCTCGATCGTCCCGGCGGGCGTCGAACTCGCCCGCTTCACGTCCGACACGAGGATCCACGTCGCGCTCGCCCACGCCGGCGCCCCGGCCGTCCCGCACCGGGTGCGCCCCGAGTACGCCGCAGGCTGGCTCCCGCTGACCGCGGACCCCGCCGCGGTCCTGGGCCTCGCGACCACCGACCGCACCGAGAACAGCGACCTGCTGGAGCGGCGGGACGCCGTCTTCGCGACCGTGCAGGGGCACTACTACGCCGATCCGCCGCGCATCGAGCGAGGCTGGCGCCACTACCTGCTCTCCACCGAAGGCCGTTCCTACCTGGACATCGTCAACAACGTCACCCCGCTCGGCCACGCGCACCCCCGCGTCGAGCAGGCCGTCGCCCGGCAACTGCGGCGGCTCAACACCAACTCACGCTTCCATTACGCGTCCGTGGTGGAGTTCACCGAGCGACTCGCCGCGCTCCTGCCCCGGCCGCTGGACACCGTCTTCCTGGTCAACTCCGGCTCGGAGGCGGTCGACCTGGGGATTCGGCTCGCGATCGGAGCCACCGGCCGGCCGGACGTCCTCGCGCTGCGGGAGGCGTACCACGGCTGGACCTACGCCTCCGACGCGGTCTCCACCTCGCTCCAGGACAATCCCAACGCCCTCTCCACCCGACCGGATTGGGTGCACACCGCGGACGCGCCCAACTCCTACCGTGGCCGCCACCGAGGGGCGGACGCGGCGCGCTACGCCCCCGAGGCCGTCGCGGAGATCGACCGACTGGCCGCCTCCGGCCGGCCGCCGGGCGCCTTCCTCGGCGAGACGTACTACGGCAACGCGGGAGGCGTGGCCCTCCCCGACGGCTACCTCGCGCAGGTCTACGCCGCGGTCCGCCGCCACGGCGGCCTCGCCGTCGCCGACGAGGTGCAGGTGGGCTACGGGCGCCTCGGTCACTGGTTCTGGGGCTTCGAGCAGCAGGGGGTCGTCCCGGACATCGTCTGCGTGGCCAAGGCCATGGGCAACGGCCACCCGCTGGGCGCCGTGATCACCTCGAAGGAAGTGGCCGAACGCTATCGTGACCAGGGCTACTTCTTCTCCTCCACCGGAGGCAGCCCGGTCTCCAGCATGGTCGGCCGCACCGTCCTGGACACCCTGCGCGACGAGGACCTCCAGGGCAACGCGGTCCGCGTCGGCGGCCACCTGAAGGAGCGCCTGGAGGCGCTGGCCGCCCGCTACGACCTCATCGGCGCCGTCCACGGATCCGGCCTCTACCTCGGCCTTGAACTGGTCCGTGACCGCGCCACGTTGGAGCCCGCCACGGAGGAGACCGCCGAACTGTGCGAGCGCATGCTCGACCTCGGCGTCATCGTCCAGCCGACCGGTGACCACCTGAACATCCTGAAGATCAAACCGCCTCTGTGCATCGACGCAGCCGCGGCCGACTTCTTCGCCGACATGCTCGACCGGGCCCTCGCCGGGCTCGGACACACCCGCTGACGTGGACACCCGCGAGTTCGAGCGCGGTGGCGGGGGCCGGGTCTAGCAGCCGGTGTCCGCGACGACGTAGTAGCCGGGTGCCGTCTGCTTCAGGGTGTGTGTGACGAACGTGTTGTACAGACCCATGGCCTGGCCGGAGCCCGTGGCGTAGGTCTGGCCGCCGCTCTGGTAGGCGCGGCCGGCGGCGGTGTGCTGGTAGTTGTTCGCCGTGAAGCAGGTGGGCGTGTACCCGGTGGTGGTCGCGGTCACCGGGGAGGAGACGGCCCCCACCCCTCCGGCCGCGTCCACGGCCGCCACCGTGTAGGTGTGCGTGGAGCCGGTGGCCAGTCCCGTGTCGGTGTAGGAGGCCGCTGCCGTGGTGCCCACCTTCGTGCCGTCGCGGTAGACGTGGTAGGAGGCGGCGTCGGCCACCGCGCCCCAACTCAGGCTCACGGTTGTGTCGGTGGTCCCGTCGACGGTCAGGCCCGTGGGCGCCGGCAGGGCGCCCGGGGGCTGGTCACCGCCGCCGTCGAGGCCCCAGAAGCGGGCGGTGTGGTAGCTGGAGCAGATCGTGTCGAGGTAGTAGGTACCGGCGGTGCCGCACTGTTCGGCGCCGCTGCCGGGGTCGACCGCGAGACCGTGGGCCATGCCGGAGATCGAGTACACCGACACGGCGGGCCTGCCGGAGGCGTCGTCGTACTCGCTCAGCGTGGTGTTGCCGGGGAGGTCCGTGGTGCGGGAGGGCGTCTGGCCGATGCCCCACACGTTCGTCCACTGGTCGCGGAGCTCGGTGGCGTTGGCCGGTGCGACGGTGGTGTCCGAGGTGCCCTGCCAGATCGCCACCCGGGGCCAGTGAGTGGTCCCGGCGGGTGCGGCGGCGCGCACGAGGTCGCCCCACTGGGCAGGTGTCTTGTCCGGCGGGCTGTACATGCAGGTGTAGGCGGCGGACACGCTCGTCGCGCAGGAGGCCGGGAGCCCGGAGGCGATGGAGCCGCCCGCGAAGACGTCGGGGTAGGCGGCGAGCAGGTTCGCGGTCATGCCGGCACCGGCGGACAGGCCGGTGACGTAGACACGGCTGGTGTCGCTGCCGTAGCGCGCGACGGCGGTGTCGACCATCTGCTTGATGGACAGGGCCTCGCCCTGGCCCCGCGTGCTGTCGGCCGAGTCGAACCAGTTGAAGCAGGAGTTCGCGTTGTTGGCGCTGGTCGTCTGGGGGAAGACCAGGGCGAACTTGTCCTGGTCGGCGAACTTCGGCCAGCCGGAGTGGGCGTAGTAGTCGCTCGCGCTCTGCGTGCAGCCGTGCAGGGCGACGACGAGCGGCGCGTCGCCCGGCAGCGAGTCGGGCGCGTACGTGTACATGGACAGGTTTCCGGGGTTGGAGCCGAAGCCGGTGACCTGGGTCAGGCCCGCGGCGGCGGCCTGCGGCCCGACGGCCACGAGACCACTCGTCAGGGCGAGAGCGCCCACGGTCGCGGTGAGCCAGCGACGGAGGCCACCGAGGGTGCGGCGGCCCGACGGGGTGCGGCGGAACGGGGGATACGGCTGTCCCATGGCTGAAGCCTTCCGTGGGGGAGGGAAGCAGATGACACCGGGGCGGCTGCGGTGCGTACCGCCGGTGTGGCGTTGCATCATCTGGTCCCGCCCGCTCACGGCGACATGGGCCGGACAGCCAGGATCGACGGACGACGCATGTGCCGGGCGCCCATGGTCCGACCGGTGAACAGCGCAATGGTGGTGGGGAGTTCACAACCGTGACTCCTCACCTGGAGTACGGTAGCGGGCTGTTTCGGCTGAGCCTCGCGGGGCTGCGGCAAACTTGCCGAGGACATCCAGGACTTGGCCCACAGGTGCCAGCGACAGCAATGGGCCGCGAAGAACGGTTGTCCGGCGGGTGAGTTCAGAGCTACGAATTCTGTTCATGGTCAAAAAACCACGAAGAACCCGGCGCCTGGTGGCGGTCACGGTGACCACCGTGGCGCTCACCGGGACGCTCACCGCCCTGCCCGGCACCACGACCGCGACCGCGAAGACCCCCGACGCGAAGCAGCGGGTCATCGTCGAACTGACCGGCGACGCCGCCGTGTCCGCCGCCCCCGACGGCTCGCTCACCTCGCAGGCGGCCGGCACCGCCACTGCCGTCGGCGAGGCCCGCAAGTCCTTGACCTCGCGGCAGAACGCCTTCGTCGACAAGGCGCGGGAAGCCGGGTTGCACCCCGCCTCGCCCCGCAGACTCGGCCTGCTCGTCAACGCCGTGGCGATGACGCTCCCAGCCTCCGAGCAGGCGCGGCTGGCCTCGATGCCGGGAGTCGCCGCGGTCCGTCCCGACACACGGATGCACGTGCTCACGGACACGAGCGTGCCGCTCACCGGCGCACCCGAGGTGTGGAAGCGCGAGGACCCGTCCGGGACGAAGGCCACCGGCAAGGGCACCGTCGTGGCGGTCCTAGACAGCGGGGTGGACTACGGTCACCCCGATCTGGGCGGCGGATTCGGCAAGGGCCACAAGGTGGTCGCCGGCTACGACTTCGCCAACCGCGACGACGACCCGATGGACGACAACGGTCACGGCACCCACGTCGCCGGAATCATCGCGGGCAAGGCCGCCGGGAAGGAGGGCGTCACCGGCATGGCGCCCGACGCGCGTCTGCTGGCCTACAAGGTCACCGACGACAGCGGCAGCGCGTACACCTCCGACATCATCGCCGGCATCGAGGCGGCGGCCGACCCGGCCAACCCCTACCGGGCCGACGTCATCAACATGAGCCTCGGCGGCCCCGGCGACGGCACCGACCCGCTGGGCCGGGCGGCGACCGCCGCCGTGCGGGCAGGGCTGGTCGTCGTCGCCGCGGCGGGCAACAACGGGCGCGCCGGCACCATCAGCACCCCGGCGTCGGCCGACGGCGTCATCGCGGTCGGAGCCTCCACCAGTGGACTGCGGGTCCCCAGCGCGTATCTGGCGGGCAAGAAACCGGAGTTGATCCAGACGTATCGCGGGATCATCTCCGCGAACCCGCCCGAGGAACCGGTCACCGCCCCGCTCGTGGACGTCGGCGCCGGCACCGACGCGGACTGGGCACGGGCCGGAGACGTACGGGGCAAGATCCTTCTGGCCGACACGGCGGTCGCACCCGGCGTGGAGATGCTGCGTCAGGAAGACCTCGACTGGGCGCGCGAGGCCGAGAAGCGCGGCGCGCTGGCCGTGCTCGGCGGCGGCCGGGCCGACAGCGGACCCGTGTTCCTCGCAGAACCGGGGACGGCCGAGGCACAGGCGACCCCCGCGCGGCCCGACCTGCCCAGGACCGCCGCCTCCGGTGACTCGCTGCGCATGGACCGACTGGTCGTGATGGGCATCGACGCGACCCAGTACGAGCCGTTGAGCCGCGCGCTGACCGAAGGCAAGGTGTCGGTCACGCTGCGCGGATCCGACTCCACCGACGAGATCGCCTCGTTCTCCTCCCGCGGACCCGGCACCGGCTTCGGCCTCAAGCCCGACCTGGTCGCCCCCGGCGTGGAGATCCGCTCCACGATCCCCTCGGCGCTGTACGAGCCCGGTGTCTACCGCATGTCGGGCACGTCGATGGCGAGCCCGCACGTCGCCGGGGCCGCCGCCCTCCTGCGTCAACTGCGCCCGGACCAGGACCCCGAGGGGGTCCGGTCCGCGCTGGTCGGCTCCGCGAAACCGCTCGCCGGCACCGGACCCAGCGTCCAGGGCAACGGGCGCCTCGACGTGGCCGCCGCCGCGTCGGCCACGCTCGGCTCCTCCCCGTCGTCGGTGTCCTTCGGACTCGCCGACCTGGCGGGCAAGACCGTAGGCGACACCGCGAAGGTCCGCCTGACCAACCCGGGCAAGGAGCCGCTGACCACCCAGCTCAGCAGCTCCGGGCCCACCACCGTGTCCCCGGCCCAGGTCACCGTCCCCGCCGGGGGATCCGCGACCGTCACCGTCACCCTGCGCGCCGACCGCCCGGCCGGCGACACGGAGATCAGCGGCCGGATCACGGCCACTCCCTCGCGCGGCCCGGTCCTGCGGATCCCGTACCTGCTCGTGGTCCGGCACCTGGTCGTCCAGGCGTCCCCCGATCCGAGCGACGGCCGCTCCACCGTGCACATCGCCGCCCCGACCGCCCTCGACGCGCCGCCGCAGCTCACCGTCACCCCGCCCCACGGCAAGGCCTTCACCCTGCCCACCACCAAGAACGGGGCCGGCTACTACCAGGCCGACGTGACGGGGAAGAAGGCCGGCGCCTACCGGCTGGCCGTACGGGCCACGACCACCGACGGCCGCCGGATCACCGGAACCAGTGCCTTCGAAGTCACGCCCGTCAGCAGCCGCGGCGACCGCTGGGAGCCCGTCGGGCCCAACAGCGAGGCCGGGGACCTGGCGTTGACACCCGCCCGGCCGCAGCAGGCCGTCATGACCCAGTACCGCAAGGCCGCCCCCTGGCTGACCACCGACGGCGGCGCCACGTGGCGCCAGGCGGGCCGCCTTCCCGTCGCCGACGGCAACGGCACCGGACCGGTCGTCGTCGACGCACGCCGTCCCGACCGCTGGTGGTACGCCGTGAACTCGAACGGCGACCCGACCCGCCGGGGCACGATCCTGCGCACCGACGACAACGGCCGCACCTGGCGCACGCTCGACGTACCCGACGCGTACCTCGACGTGTTCGTCGCGGACGAGCAGACCCGCACCCTCGTCGCGGTGTCCGACGGCACCCTGATGGTCAGTACGGACGCGGGCGACACCTGGGCGCTGCACCCCACGGGCGTGACCGGTTCCGTCCGCGAAGCGACCCTGATCGGCGACACCCTGTACCTGGCGACCTTCACCGACGTCTGGCGGATCGACGACGTCGGCCGGGGCGACCCGGATGAGGCCCGGCGCATCCTCGACGCGTCGGACGAAGGCGTCCGCGGTCTGGCGGCCGACTCCACCGTGGTGGCGACGTACGTACCCGGCGAGGGTGTGCGCGGCTCGTACGACCAGGGCCGCACCTGGTCCACCCTCCTGCCCCTGGAGGAGGGCGGCTATGGACTGTCCGCGTCCGGCGGCGACCTGTACCTGCGCGCGCTGTACGGCGCCGGACAGCTGAGCCGCGACCACGGCAGGACCTGGCAGCCGGCACCCGGTCCCTCCAAGGCCGCGATCCCGCTGGACTTCGACCGCTGGGCCGACGGCTCGGTGACCGTCTCCAGCGAACAGGACGGTCTCTACCGGGGCACGGACATCGGGAAGGGCTACAAGCGGATCGGTGTGCAGGGCCTGACCACCCTCGCGCTCGCGACCAGCGGAGATCACCTGCTGGCCGGAACGGTGAGCGGCACCTATCGCACCGCGCTCCCCGTGGTGGGTCCCGAGTGGGGCCAGTCCGGCGGCGAAGGCTGGACCGGCCGGATGACCTCGCAGCTGGCCGTGTCGCCGAAGGACACCAAGGTGGTGTGGAAGGTGCGGCGCGCCGCGACCGGCATCTTCGAGGTCTCGCGCAGCGGTGACGCCGGCCGGACCTGGGAGGTGAAGGGAAAGTCGTCGGAGATCCCGAAGGCGATCCTCGTCCACCCGGCCGACCCCGACTGGGTGGCAATCAGCTACGAGAGCCTCATGAGCGAGGGCCTGTTCACGACGCGCGACGGCGGCCGGACCTGGAAGAACCTGCGCCACGCGAGGGCCTTCGACGCCATGGCCGGTGACCCGGGTGACCCTCAGCGCGTGTGGCTGGGCAACGCCTCGGGCCTGTACCGCTCGGACGACGGCGGCGTCACCACGACCAAGGTCGCCGACGGCCCCGTCTCCGCGATCGTGAACGACGGCCGGCGCCTGGTCGTGGGCGGCACGTCGGTCCGGGTCAGCACGGATGACGGCAAGACCTTCCGCACGGCCGACACGGGGCCGCTCGCGGTCCACGTCTCCGACCTGCTGGAGGTACGCGGAACCCTCTACGCCGCCACCAGGGGCTCCAAGGAATCCGGACTCGTCCAGGGCGGCCGGGGCGTGCTGCGCAGCACCGACAACGGCCTGACGTGGGAGAACATTTCGAGCGGACTGCAGAACACCGACACCACCAAGCTCACCGCCACCGCCGACGGCCGCACGCTCTTCGTCGGAACGGTCGACGGCGGGGTCCACCGCTTGAAGCTGCGCCGCTGACGGCCCTGCGTGGCCCGCCCCGGGCAGGTCGCGCCAGAACGCGGGGACGCGTGCGCGAACAAACGCCGGCCGTACCCGGGACAGCCCCGGGTACGGCCGGTGATCGTTGTCGGAAGCCATGACACCATGCGGTGTCATGGCAGACGACAGCGGTAGCGCGTTTCAGGCAGGCCAGACGGCCCTCATCGTCCGGGTCCCGGAGGCGGAACCATCCGTCCACACGTGGCGCGAACAGCTCGACCCCTCGGCCCAGGCCGGGGTCCCGGCCCACATCACGGTGCTCTTCCCGTTCCTCGACGAGAGCCGGATCGACGCGCTCGTCCACGCCCGGCTCGCCGACCTGATGGGAAGCCACTCGGCCTTCGAGCTGCGGTTCGAGAGATGCGGACGGCTGCCGGGAGTCTCCTATCTCGCCCCGGAACCCGACACGCAGTTGCGGCAGCTCACCGAGGCGGTCGCGGAGCGATGGCCCGAGGCTCCGCCGTACGGGGGCCGGTTCGCCGACATCGTGCCGCACCTGACCATCGCCCAAGGACAGGAAGACACCGTCCTGGAAGACATCGAGGCCGACCTGGCAGCCGGACTCCCCATCACCTCTCAGGTCTCATCGGTGGAGCTCATCGTGCACGACGGCACGAAGTGGCAAGAACGAGCGTCGTTCCCCCTCGGAGCACGACCCGGGTCATGAGGCCGCGGCCCACACCCGCGCCCCACCTGGTCGGCGCCGGCCGAACGGTTCATCGGCCGGTCGCCGCGAACGCGGAGTGCGCCGGTGCGACGTCCGAGCTGACAGCAGGGGCAGGAATGACGGTTCCGCGGAGGATGGCCTGCTCGGCGGGGCCGGCGTCGCGGGTCCATGCGGGCGCCAGGGCCGCGTAGGTGGTGACGTCGTGCCACCGGCCCTGGGTGTGGAACAGCTCCCGCAGCGTGGCCTCGGGGTGCAGTCCCGCCGCGAGCATCACCGCGCGCATCCGGGTGTGATCCGCGCGGTGCCCGGCCCAGATGCGATGCAGCCCCAAGTGCCCGAATCCATAGGCCATCAGGAGTCGCCCCGCTTCGTGACCGTGACCCCGCACGGGCGCGTCGGGGAGCAGGACGAGGCTGGTGAGCATGGCGTTGCGGCCGTACTCCTCGACGAGCAGGCCCATGGTGCCGACCATGACGTCCTGGCCGGGTGGACAGATGGCCAGGGTGTGCTTGCGCCGTGGGTGGGTGTAGGGCTGGGCGAGATGCTGCGCGAACGCGTCCTGGGCCTGCCGGGCGTCCATCCGGTCGACACCGAGGTAGCGGGTGAGTGCGCGGTGGGTGTGGATGCGTTCGAAGGGAGCCAGGTCGGTGGCTCGCAGTTCGCGCAACCACAGGTGCTCGCCGTGGAGTTCGGGCAGGTGGTTCACCGGGCCGCTCCCGCGGGGACGCGTTCGGGGTCGACGGCGCCGACGAGCTCTTCGAGGTCCGCGTAGTAGCGGCCCGAGGGCACCGGCGCGCCGAGCAGGATGCGGCGCGCGGTGTCGGTGACCAGGGCGCCGCCCAGCGTCACCCCGCTGGCCAGCTGCGGCCAGCTGGACAGGGTGCGCCCGATCCGGCCGACCGCGTCCTGCATGGCGGGGCTGAGCCGGCTCTCGTCGCACACGCGCAGCAGGTAGGCCAGGGCCTCCGCCGGGGCGAGCCGGCGTACGTCCTCGGCGGTCAGATCGCCGCCGCGGCCGTGGAACAGGGGCCGGTCCGGTTCGAGGTCGAAGCGCTCGACGTCCAGCAGCCCGCGGTCGTTGGTGTCCATCAGGACCGGGACGCCGTGCCGTCGCGCGTGCTCACGTGCGGCGGTCTTGACCCACGGGGTGTCACACTCCTCGATCACCAGGTCGAGCGGACGGTCCGCGGCTCCGAAGAAGGCGTCGATGGTGTCCTCGGTGAGCCCCTCGTGCCACAGCTCGATGTCGAGGTAGGGATCGATCTCGTACATCTGCCGTGCGCACAGCACCGTCTTGGGCAGACCCAGGTCGTGCACGCCGGCGCGCAACCGGTTGAGGTTGCTGAGGCCGAGTGTGTCGAAATCGGCCAGGCGGAACGATCCCGCGACACCCTCCATGGCACACGTGAGGGCGGCGCTGTTGCCCACGGACAGACCGACGACCCCGATCCGCCGCCCCAGCAGTCGCTGCTGCTCGGCGGTGGCGATCTTGCCCCGATTGCGGTCGGTGCGTACGCGCCGGAACTCCTCACGGGGCAGCACGTGCACGAGCCGCCCGGACCACGGGTACCAGGCCCAGGTTCCGTAGCGGCTGAGCTCGGCGCCACCGGTGAACTCCGCCACGGCGCACTCCAGCCGACGTCCCGAGAGGGCGTCGTGCGGGCGCAGACAGCGCACCAGTTCGGCGAGCTGCTCGTCGATCCGGTCATGCCGCTCGCGCACGGACCCGGAGGCGAGCAGGGCGTCGAGGACGGCGCGGTCCTCTTCCTCGGGGGCTCGCAGCAGCGTGGGCCGGGCGACCTCCTGCCCCCGCGGCATCGGCATGCGGGACCGCAGGGCAGCCGGACCCTCGGGAATCGAATTGATCATGAGGCCGGAAGTTACCAGCGTCCGATCGCCGAATCCCGGCGCGGCAGGAGGTGCGCGCGGTCGAATTCGTGCGCGGGCTTTCACCACCGCGCGCCCCCCTGCGTCGACGTGCCGCCGAAGGCGACTTTGACCAGGCGGCACAAGGCTTTTCAGCACTCCGTACCACCCGGTGCGAAAGTCGTATCGGGTGCGGCGAACGGGTGATCGCCCAGAAAAGTCGTCTCGTACGATCGCGTCGCGCCCGCGCCCTACAGGGGAGACTCGCCGCCGGCCGCCCAGGCGAGCATCTCGCCGGGGTCCGCATGGGCGGCCTCGCTGCGGTACGACTCGTAGGTCACGGTGCCCACCAGGCTGCGCGCCACGTCCTCGCCGGCCTCGCGCAGCGGCGCCACGTCCGGGGCGCCGCGCTGCGGATGACCCACCGCGTCCCACAGCCGCTGGCCCGCACCGGACGCGAGCGCCGCGGAATGTCCGTCCCCGTTGGCCGAGAAGGCGGCGGCCAGCATGTCGAGGCCCAGCGCGATCCCGAAGGTGTCGCCGATCTGCTGCTTCGCGTGCAGCATCGAACGGGCGTACTCCAGGGACCGTTCATTGTCCTGCTCGCGCAGCGCGATCACGCACATCTGGTAGTCGGCGTACGAGCGGATCCAGTGCTCGCCCATGGCCACGCACTCCGCACGCAGGGCCTTGGCCGAATCCAGACTCTCCTTCAGCTCCCCGAGCCCGGTGAGGGCGAACAGCCGCAGCATCCGGCACATCATCACGGCCTGGGGCGCGGGCTCGTCCGCGTCCGTGCCGAGCGCGCTCGCGTTCCGCAGGGCGTTCTCCAGGAGGTCCAGACTCAGTTGGGCATGGCCCTGCAGAAGGTCGCTCATGGCCTGCAGATACGCGGCCCGCAGCAGCGCGGTCGCGTCCTCGGTGGCACGGGCGTTCTCCAGGCACTGCCGTGCCAGGTGCGTCCCCGTGGCGTGGTTCCCCTGCAGGAGATGGGTCATGCCGAGGGCCCACACGGCGCGTTGCCGCACCGGCCCCTGGCTGTCACAGGCCTTCAGCGTGCGGGAGAGATAGATCTGCGCGGTGTGCGCATGTCCGCAGCACGTCCAGTAGAAGCCCGTCAGGGTGGCCAGTTCGAGCGCCGCGTCGACGTCGTGGGCGATCAGGTGGTCCAGGGCCGCGCACAGGTCGGGGTGCGCCTCCTTGATGGTGCGGTACCAGCCGGTCTGCTCGGCACTCGTCCACGTGGCGTCCGCCTGTTGCGCCTGCGTCAGGTAGTACGAGGCGTGCAGGCCGGCCATCGTCTCCAGCTCACCGAGCTCGGCGAGCCACAGGCGCCCGTACTCGCGCACCGTGTCGAGCAGCAGAAGACGCCCGCGGCGCAGGGTCACGACGGACTTGTCCAGCAGGCCGGCCAGAGCATGGCTCACGTCGAAGGCGGAGAGGGGCCCGCCGGAACACAGGGCCACGGCCGAGGTCTCGTCGAAGTGACCGTGGAAAATGGACAACCGGGCCCACAGCAGGCGCTCCGCGGGCGTGCACAGTTCATGGCTCCAGCCCAGCGCGGTCCGCAGGACGTCGTGCCGGCGGGGCCCCATGGGACGAATCGCGTCCTCGTCCCGGCTCAACTCGTGCCGTGGCCGCAGCAGAAGGTCCTCGATGCTGCAGTCGCGCAACGCCCCCGCAGCCAGTTCCAGTGCCAGCGGAAGCCCGTCGAGGTAGGCGCACAGCTCGGTGACCTGGTTCAGATCCCCGGGCTCCGGCGCGTGCCCCGCCTCCGTGGCGCGCCGCAGGAACAACTCGGCGGCATCCGTGGTGTAGGGCAGCGGCTGGACCACCGCGACGAACTCTTCTTCCAGGTGGAACACTTCGCGGCTGGTGGCCACGATCCTCAGGCGCGGACACTTCTCGAGCAGCACCTGCACCAGGCTCCGGCACGCGCTCAGCAGATGCTCACAGGAGTCGAGCACCAGCAGCAGCTCGCGCTCGCCGATCCAGTTGCAGATCACGTCCACCGGCATCCTCGGTGTGTGATCGGACAGATCGCAGGCATCCGCCACGAGCGCCGCGAGCATCTCCTCGTCGCGCAGCTGCCACAGATCCGCCCAGCAGGAATCGGCCGGAGCGGCCGCCAGGCCGAGATCCACCGCCTGCCGTACCAACCGCGACTTGCCCACGCCTCCGACACCGGTCACGGTGACCAGCCGGTGAACCTGCAACGCGCTCTGCAGCCCGGCCAGTTCCCGCTCGCGCCCTACGAACACGACCCCATCCTCCCCACACACCTGCGAACAGGCTTCCGACCAGGCGGCACGGCTCGGGAGCCCGGGCCGCGCTGAGAACGAAAGCGTGCAGGCATCCTGGCAGCCTCGGCCTGATCACGGAACAGAAATGGCAAAGCAGGAACCAGCCATGGCGACGCGGGTCGGAGGGTTCGACACCCGTCACAGGGTGGTTCTGGGTCCACCTCTGTGGGGGTGCTGGGCCGCTGGTGGGCCGAACGGGCCGTTCCTAGCGTGGTGTTCATGAGGGATGACACGAACGAAGAACGAAAAGGCGCCACCCGGCGAACGGCTCTGCGGGGGCTGGGACTGGCCATGGGCGGCATGGCGTCGGCCACCGTGCTGCAAGGCTCGCCGGCCGCGGCGGCCCCGCGTCGCAGGGTCGGAACGTACGTACTGGTGCACGGGACCCACAGCGCCGGCGCGTTCTGGATGCCGATGGCGCGGGAACTGGCGCTGCGCGGCCACCGCGTCGTCATGGTGGACCAACCGCACCACGGCGCGGAGGCCTTCGTGGCGGAGTCGTACCAGCGGCAGGACCTCACCGCCATGGCGGTGGAGCCCTCCCCGCTCAAGGGGCTCGGGCTGGACGACTACGAGGCGCGCGTCACGGGCATCGTGCGACAGGCCGCACGCAACGGCCCGGTGGTGCTGGTCGGGCACAGCCTGGGTGGCGTCTCGGTCAGCAGTGTCGCCGACGCCGTCCCGCACCTGCTGCACCACATCTGCTACATGGCGGCCTTCTGCCCCAGCCGCGACCTGCCCACGGCGGACGCCTGCACGGCGGCGCCCGAGAACGCGAACGCCGTCAGCCCGGTGGAACTGACGGTCGGCGACCCGGACCGGCTCGGGGTCCTGCGGCTGAACTTCCGTACGGGCGTCAGCGGTGAGCTGGCCCTCCTGAAGGAGATGATCTGCGCGGACCACCCCGACGCCGACTTCCGCCGGATCCTGGCGGGCATGCAGACCGACGAGCCCGTCGCCGCCTACGCGGGCCGCGCGGTCGGCCGACCCGACCGGTGGGGACGCGTTCCCCGCACGTACCTGCGCTTCGGCAGGGACCGTACGATCGCCACCGCGCTCCAGGACCGAATGATCGCGGAAGCCGACGCATCCACCCCCGGCAACCGCTTCCGCGTGCACGACTTCCCCCACGCGTCACACATCGGCCCGCTGGATCCCACCCCGGTGGCGGACGTCCTGGACACGCTCGCGACGTAGAGGGGGTGGTGCTCGAACGGTGTTCCGACTCCGGCGATCGGGGGCGGCCGGAGCGCGCTCGCCTGGGACCAGCTCGTCCACCGCACCGGTGGCCGGCACCACCACCGGCCCGGCATCGGCCACCGAGATTGTTCCTCAGGGGTACGGGTGCCCTCTAGTGTCCGCGGAGCAGTCTCCGCTGTCTTCGCGCCATGGCGGCGGTCAGCAGGATTGTGGCCACCAGAAGGGATCCCATGGCCCGGGTCGCAAGGCGGTTCCGGAGCGTACGGCGGTGTGTGGCCATGCCGGCGGCGAGGAAGTCCGCTTCGAGAGGGGTGATGTCATCCCGCTCGGCGTCTGAGGCGTGTGCGGCGAGCTGCGCCAGGCGGATCGGGGAGATCCGCACGCCCCGCTCCCGTCCGATCGCCTCCCACGCGTCGGCGGCTTCGGTCAGCCAACGCTGGAAGTGGAGCTTCTCGCGGCTCTGTTCGATCCAGTGGTCCAGCCGGGGCCAGGCGTTGATGAGTGCCTCGTGGGTCAGGTAGACGCCGGCCCCGTCGAGTGTGATCAGCCCGGCTCGGGCCAGCGCGTCCAGGACACCGTCCGCTCCCGGGGCGCCGGAGAGGGCTTCTAGCTCCGCCCGTGTCGTGGAGCGGCGTGTGTCGGGCGTGTCGTCGGTTCCCGGGGCGATCAGCCGCAGCAGGATCCGTCGTGCGATGTCCGCCCGGGTGGCGTCGAACCGGGCGTACACTCCCTCGGCGCTCTGCGCGATGGCTCCCTGGAGACCTCCGGCCCGTTCGTAGGAATCAAGGGTGAGCGTCCGCCCGTTCCGCCGCTTCCAGGTCTCCAGGAGGGCATGGGACAGCAGGGGCAACGCGGACCCGCTCTCCGTGACGTCGGCGATGAGCCGGGCCGTCAGCGCGCGCTCGACGACCAGGTTGTGCGCGCGTGCTGGTCCGACGACGGTCTCGCGGAGTTCGGCCGTGCTCATACGGGTCACGGTCAGGCTCGCGCCTCGCAGCACCTCGGCGAGCCCGGAGTACTGGTGGCAGCGCCTGGCGAAGTCGGTGCGGATCCCCAGGACGACACGAAGGCAGCTGCCCGGGTCCCGGGCAGCGAGAAGCGCCGCGACGAACTCTTCCCGCTCGGCCGGATGGGGACACAGCGTGAAGAGTTCCTCGAACTGGTCGATGACGACCCAGGTCTCCCCGTCACCCGTCGCGGGGACGAGCGCGGACCGGTAACGGTCGAGCGGGTGCGCCCCGGGGGCCAGGACCCGAATGGCCGCCGGACGGGCCGCCGCGCCGTGCTCATCTGACCGGACCGCTCGCTGCAGCCGGGGAATCAGCCCCGCCCGCAGCAGAGAGGACTTGCCACTCCCCGAAGGACCGAGGAGGGCGACCACACGGTGCTCCCTCGTCAGGTCCAGCAGCTCGGCGCCCAGCGCGTCCCTGCCGAAGAAGAGGTCTTCGTCACCGGGTTCGAACCGTGCCAGACCTCGATACGGGGACGGCGCATCGTCGGCCTGCTCACGAGCCGTCAGTTCCTGGGATACGGCGTACCAACGTTCCTCCCACTCCTCGGGGTCGGCGCCGCACGCCGTCGCGTAGGCCCGCACCACGGGCAGAGAGGGAAACTGCTCGCCCGCAGCCGCCCGAGACAGTGTCGCCACCGAGTACCCGGCACGGCGAACCATGGCCGCGTACGTGGGCCCGCCCGCCTCCCGACGCAGCCGCCGCAGGTCACAGGCCAGCCGGGCCACTGGGCCCTGCCTCGGATCGAGCGGTTTCTCGTGACGCCCCATGCCCCGCCCCGTCTCGCGTAGCGACACCGTCCGGCCCTGACCTGCTGATCTCGCACCCAACCAGGTGCGGTGCTCAGCCGACAAGAGGGTTTCGCGTCGGGCGTCGCGGTCGGGGCGGGATTGTTTCGTCGCCGGAGCCGGGCTGCGCAACAACCTCCCCTCAGCGAAAGCTCAAGGCAACGGGGGCGACAGGCCACCACGACAGAGAGGGCGACGTCATGCCGCTGAGCGACGACGAGCTGCGCATTCTCGAGGAAGCGCGCAGGCGCTCCGAGCAGGAGTACGCGGAATTCCAGGCCAAGCAGGAGGCCGAGCGCCAGGCGAGGTTCGCGGAGGAGGAGGCCCGCCGCCGTGCGGAGGAGCGCCCGCACTCCGGGCCCACCTGGTAGGCCATCGCGACAGTTCCGCTCATCGCACCACCACGTCTCGAGATCAGAGGAGATCCGATGAAACGGAGATTCGGCAGGGCGGCCGGCGCTTCAGCGCTCGTGACGGCGATGGCGCTGGGCTTCGGCGGCGTCGCCGAAGCCGCGCCGACATCCTCGTCCGTGCAGGCATCGACTCCCGTTTCGCACGCGACCACCGCAACGATGCAAGGTACGCCGCAGTACCGAACCACGGAGTACATCAACATCGGGGGCATGTACTCCTGGCAGTGCCCGGTCTACGGCCAGCTGTACGTGGCCTACGGCTACGCACGCGGCTACCGCTGCCTCCCCGTGAGCGTGCTCTACTCCTACCTCGTCGTGTATCGGTGACAACAACTGAGCAGCAGCACGCCTTGGGGTACTTGCGGTGGCGACCCAGGCGCAGCTCCTTCCCTCGCCCGGCACCCACCCGGCCGGAGTGTCCCTGACTCCAGAGGGGGCGTTCACGGTATCTGCCGAGTAGGAGGACACGTTGAGTGCCCCTGCCCCTCCGCGTGAGGGGGAGGGGCACTCGGCGTTACACGTTGCGTCCAGCGCGAACTTTGGATTCGTGGCCTAGGCCCGGTGGGAGGTCTCGCTGAGGGTTCCGGGGGTGCCGGGAGGCGTGGGCGTCGTGATGCCGCTGCCCGCACCGCTGCTGTAGTGGGTGCCGAGCTCCTCGTGGTACTCGGTGTCGCCGAGGTGCTTGTTCTTGTCGAACTCGGGGGCGGCCTTGATCTGCTCCTTGCTGCGCCCGACGCTGATGGTCTTCGCGTCCGCGTCGATGTTCGTGATCGTGCCGGCGGGCAGCATGACCTCCTTGCCGAAGATCCACACGCCGGTGTCGACGACGATGTACTGGCCTCCGACGTCCTGGGAGTGCTTGTCGACCTTGCCGATGCTGCCGTCCGTCGCCTCGACCTTGTACCCGGTCAGATCGGTGTCCGGGGTGTAGCCGGCGGCGGACGGGTAGTTCCAGATGTTCTCGCCCATGACTCATCCTCCGCAGATCGTGGTTCGCGGACGATCGCTCCGTTTTTTACGGTCCGTCCAGATATGCGCTCGCGGCTCGGGTTCCCTGCCGCGAGCGGATGAACCACCACGCTCGCCGCCGGCCGGCGTTGCCGACGATGGCGCGGAGGGGGGCGCCGTCACCACGCCGCCGCCAAGGTCGAGCGCGATGACTGCCGCTCGGCAGGGGTGGCGCGCACCCGAAGCCGCCGGAGGCGCAGCCCGCACTCCTGCGCGGCTGATTTTGATCGATCATTTCCGGACTCTTGACGTGTGCGTCACGCCAGAGCAACATCTGCCCGCACCTTGTGAGAAAACCTCTCACTCTATGAGAAAGGCGTGGGTATGAAGGTCGGAATTCTGGGCTTGGGCGAGGCCGGAGCGCTGTATGCGGCGGGGTTCGCGGAGCACGGCTGGGAGGTGGCCGGATTCGATCCGGGTGACGTGCCGACCCCGGCGGGCACGACCCGGGCGGCGACGGTCGCCGACGCCGTCCGGGGCAGCGACCTGGTCCTCGGTCTCACGGGAGCCAAGGCCGCGCGAGCCGTCGCGGAGGATGCCGCCCCGCACCTCGGCGCGACGACGGTGTACGCGGACATGAACGCGGGCGCGCCGGAGTTGAAGCGGCAGATCGCCGAGATCGTCGCCGGGGCCTCGGCCGCGGTGTTCGCGGACGTGTCGGTGATCGGCTCGGTTCCGAAGTACCGCCACCGCACCACTCTGGTGGCCAGCGGGCGCGGAGCCTCTGTCATCGCGGACTACTTCGGGTCGCTCGGCGCCCCGGTGGAGGACCTGGGGTCCGAACCGGGCGCCGCCTCCGCGCGCAAGCTGCTGCGCAGCTTGTTCATGAAGGGCCTCGCCGCGGTCATCGTGGAAGCGGTGGACGCGGGCCGGGCGGCCGGCGACGAGATGTGGGTCCGCGAGCAGATCGCCAGGGAGCTCGCCGACGGCGAGAGCACCCTGGAACGCCTCTACCAGGGCACCCTCAAGCACGGGGAGCGCCGAGGCAGGGAGATCGCCGCCGCGTCCGAACTCGTGGCGGACCTCGGCCTGGACACCGGCCTGGCGCGGGAGATCAGCCGGCTCCACTTCCTGGCCGCGCGGACCGAGGGCCTGCGGGACAGTGGCCGGGTCACGCCCGAGCTCGTGGCCGCCTACCAGGGCGTGGCCACCGCGAACATCGGGGACGCGACCGAGCGGCTGGGGCTGCTCGACTCCGGGATCCGGGCCCTGTGGCCGGGCGCCCGAGTGGTGGGACGCGCATTGACGGTGTGGACGCGAGCCGGTGACAATCAGGCCCTTCACCAGGCGCTCAAGACCGCGGAACCCGGTGACGTCATGGTCGTCAACGGTGAGGGCGACGTGTCCCGCGCGCTGATCGGCGAACTGATCGCCGAGCGGGCCCGGGCCCGGGGTGTGGTCGGCATGGTGCTCGACGGCGCCGCCCGCGACGTCGAGGTCCTCGCCGAGATGGGCTTCCCGGTGTGGGCCCGGGCGGTCACCCCGGCCGGTCCCTACAAGTTCGGTCCTGGACGCGTCGGTGTCCCGGTCGCCGTCGGCGGGGTCGTCTGCCAGCCCGGCGATCTGATCGTCGCGGACGGTGACGGCGTCGCCGTCGTCCCCGCCGCCCGCGCGGCGGACGTGCTCGCCCGGGCCCGCGAGGTGGAGGCCGACGAAGCCCGACGGCGCGCCGACATCCGCGCTGCCGCTGCCGTCATGCCAGGAGGTGCGTCGTGACCGCTGTCTGGGCGCTGGGCTGCTACATAGCGGCCATCATCGTGTGGAACGCCGTCCTCAAGCGGAACATCGGCGAGGCTCTCATCGTCGGTTTCCTCGTCACCGGCCTGTTCGCGGGCGGGGACATCGGCCACGCCATGTGGGCCGGATTCGCCGAGGCGATGCAGGAAGAGGTCACGTTCGCCGCCCTTGCGTTCGTGTTCATGAGCTACCTGCTCGCTCGTACCCCCGTCCTCGACCAGCTCCTGGGCATCCTCAACTCCCTGCTCGGGCGGCTGCGCGGCGGCCCCGTCTACACCTCCACCCTCGCCGCCGGGATCTTCGGGGCCATCGCCCACGTCGGCGCGGCCGTCACCGCCGCGGTCGGCTCGGTGACCATCCCCTGGATGAAGCGCTCGAAGGTCAGCGGTGAACTTGCCGCCACCGTGGCCGCCGGAGGCGCGGGCATGGGGGTGACCTTCCCCTTCAGCTCCACCATGTTCATCCTCATGGGCACCGCCGGTGTGGCCTCCCTGGCCACCACGGACGACATCGTCCTGCCCCTGTTCCTGGGCGGCCTGTGGTGCCTGGGCTACCGGATGGCCGCCGCCTTCGTCATGGTGCGCCGCCACCGGATCCAGCCCATGGACCGCACCGACCTCCTGCCGCTGCGCGCCAGCTTCCGGGCCGGCTGGACCAGCCTTTTCCTGTTCGCCGCGATCCTCGTGCCGCTCATGCTCACGCGCGGACCCACCGGTGGCGCCATGACCGAGTGGGTCGGCACGAAGATGTCGGACGCCATCAGCCTGATCACCTGGATCCCCGTCCTCCTGATCGCCACCGTCCTCCTCCTCGGCCGGCGCCATCTGCCGCGTACGAGCCGCGCGTGGTGGCAGGTGCTGGGAGGCGCCGCCCCGCAGTTCGGGGTGATCGGCGTGACCATCGTGGCGGCCTTCTCCGCCTCCAACGTGCTGGGGGAGCTGGGCCTGCCGCAGCAGCTGACCGAGCTGCTGGCCGGCATCGACGCCCCGCTGTGGGCGATGGCCCTCATCGTGGGTGTCCTCGTCGTCGGCGTCGCCATCCCGCTCACCGCCAGCGCCACGATGGCCGCGATCGGACCCGTCGCCGTCACGTCCCTGGTCGGCGCCGGCGTACCACCCGCCACCGCGTGCGTCGCCGTCCTCATCTTCGCCTCGACCGAGGGCGCCTCACCCCCGTCAGGAGCGCCGATCTACGTGGCCAGCGGCATCGCCGGCGTGGACCCGTCCCGCACCTTCCTGCCCCTGGTCGCCTACTACTGCCTGCCCATCCTGTTCATCGGCGCCGGAGTCGCCACCGGCGTTCTGCCCGTATGACTCCCTGCTGTCCGCCCAACTCCCCGCCGTCCGCCGTCGAGAGCCGTCCCCACCGTCCCCGCACGCCGTCCCCGCACACCGTCCCCGCACCAGCGAAAGGCAACGCCATGGCTTCCCGCCTGCTGCAGCCTCTCTTCCGCCTCAGCATCGTCGTCTTCCTCGTCGGAGGCGTCCTCATCGTCCTCGGCCAGGCCGCGGGCATCGCCCTGGGCGACGCCCACTGGGTCGGCCAGGTCGAGAGCGCACTCCAGCCGCCCACCTGCATCGCCGCGAGCATCAGCGGCATCCTCTCGTTCCTCCTGTCCTACCGGCCGGCCGATGAGAGCGCCGAGGCCGGCACGGCCCTGACCGAGCCCGCCGTCGGCACCACCGCGGGACCCGCCCGCTAGACGGACGACCGGCCTTCTGGATGGAGCCGTGCGACCCACTCATCTGCTCGTAGAGTGATAAGTCTTATCGGACCCACGCCGTCGAGCAGACCATCCAGGAGTTCCCATGGCCCCCTCCGCAGCCTCCGGCGCCCCCGCCTCCGCGATGAGATCCCTCGACCGGGCCTTCGACGTGATCGGCGTCCTGGAGGACACCCGCCAACCCCTGCGCCTGAGCGAGGTCGCCCGCCGCGCGGACCTGCACGTCGCCACCACCCAGCGCATCCTCAACGTGCTCATCGACCGGGGCTACGCGGCCAAGGAGGACACCGGCTACGTGGCCGGACCGGCCTCCGTGGCCACCGCACACGCCTTCCTCATCAACAACCGCCTCAGCCAGGTCGCCCTCCCCGTCCTCCAGGAACTCGCCGCCACCGTGGGACAGGCCGCCAGCCTCTACGTCCGGGTCGGCCTGTCCCGCGTACTCATCGCCCGCGTCCAGAGCCGCAACCCGCTGCGCTACCAACTCCCCATCGGCGAGAAGCTCCCCCTCCACCTGGGAGCCGGCAAGGCGCTCGCCGCCTGGCTCCCCGACACCGAACAGCACGACCTCATCGAGCAGGTCACCCCCTTCACCCGCATCTCGGGCGAACGCGTCACGGCCGAGGACCTGGCCGCGGACCTGCGCCAGGTCCGCAAGGACGGCTACGCGCTGTCGGTCAGTGAACGGGTCCTCGACGTCACCGCCGTCAGCGCCCCCGTCCACCGCGGCGACGACGTGATGGGGGCCCTCAGCATCACCGGCACCGGCAGCGAGCTCACCGAAGCCGACCACGCGCGACTCATCGGCGAAGTCCGCCGTGCCGCGGCCGAGATCGCCGCGCGCTGCCCCTGACAGAAGGCCACACCACCCCATGCCCCTGCCCACCTACCAGCAGCTCACCGAGCGCACCGACGCCCCTGCGGGCTCCAGCTGGCACCTGTTCACCGACCACCCCGACCGCGGCATGGCCGGCCTCGCCGGCCCGCACCAAGTGCGCCGTGCCGCCGACTGCGTCACCCGTGGACTCGCCTTCAACCTGGACTACGCGCTCGACGCCTTCGACCCGCCCATGTCCAAGGCCCGCGGAATCCCCGAACACCACATCACCGCCAAGCACGACCAGGCCCGCGACGACCACCTGGACCACTTCCATCTCCAGGCCACCACCCAGGTCGACGGACTGCGCCACCGCCGCGCCTCCGGACACGGGTTCTACAACGGTGTGCCCGACGACGAGATCGCACCCGGCAGCCCCCGGCTCGGCGTCCAGCTCTGGGCCGAGCAACCCCTCGCCGGCCGCGGGCTCCTCATCGACATCGACGGCCTGCTCCGCGAACGCGGCACCCCGCTGGACCACCGGGACGGCCCCGCGCTCACCGCCGACCTCCTCGACGAGGCGCTCGCCGCCCAAGGCTGCGCCGTCGAACCCGGCGATCTCCTCATGGTTCACACCGGCTGGGCCCACTGGTATCTCACCGCCACCCCGCCGCAACGGGCGGAGGCCCGGGAGGCGCGGCGCGCCACCGGGTTCGCGCAGAAGCGGGACTTCGTCGCCTGGTGCTGGGACCAGCGCGTCGCTCTCATGGCCACCGACACCTTCGCCGTGGAGACCCTCCCGGTCCTGCCCGACAGCGACTTCCACGCCAGCGCCCCCGAGGACGGCGGCATGATGCACCAGGAGCTCATCGCGAAACTGGGCCTTCCGCTCGGCGAGTTGTGGAACCTCACCGCCCTCGTCGAGGACAGCCGCACCACCGGACACTGGGACAGCCTGCTGACCGTCAAGCCGCTCAACCTGACCGGAGGAGTCGGCTCACCGGCCAACGCCACCGCCCTGCGCTGAGCACACCTCCGGCACGTCAGGGACAGCGCCTGTCGGTCCGGTGAGCCACGATGAGTTCTCGGCGCACGTACGGTCTGCCGTCCTGAGCAACCCTGCAACGTGGAGGGAACGATATGAGCAGTCACGCGTCCGACAGCGCGGCCGGGGCCTCGGAGCCGGAACTGGTGCAGCTGGTCCCGGCGACGACCGCGGTCGTGCGCGGTGTCGTCCGGATGGCCGAACTGCGGGACTTCTTCGACGCCTCCTTCGGTGCCCTGGCCCGGACCCTGCAGGCGCAGCAGATCGCCGTGTCGAGCCCCGCCTTCGGTCTCTACCGCGGGACGCCGGGGGAGAAGCTGGACCTGGAGGTCGGGTTCGTCACGGACCGGGCCGTGCGGCCGGAGGCGGGTGTGGTGGTCGGTGCGTTGCCCGGAGGCAGGGTCGCGCGGCTGATCCACCGCGGGGCGTTCGACGGGCTCCCGTCCTCCTGGGCGCGGCTGCACGACTGGATGTCGGCGCAGGGACTCTCCGGTGGGCCGGACCGATGGGAGACCTACGTGACGCAGCCCTCCCCGGACATGGACCCGCGCGACCTGCGGACCGAGCTCAACTGGCCGGTGGTGGACTGACCGTCCCCGGATCACGGCTCCTTGCGCCAGACAGACAGACAGACAGACAGACAGGCGGGCCGGCCCGGAGCAGACGCTCCGGGCCGGCCCGCCCACGCGCTGTCAGCTCGCGGCGTGGACCGGGTCGCGGGTTCGTCCGGGCCTCGCCTCGGGCGCGGGCGCCGCATACGTCGGATCGGGCTCGGTCGCCACCGCGGAGGGAGCGGCGGCGGGGGAGTAGGGGATGTCTCCGCGCAGGACGGCCTTGGCGCGGTCCTCGTCGAGTTCGCCCTCCCAGCGGGCGATGGCCAGGGTGGCGACGCCGTTGCCGACCAGGCTGGTCAGGGCGCGGGCTTCGGACATGAACCGGTCGACGCCGAAGATCAGCGCGAGGGCGGCGACGGGGACGTGCGGTACGGCGCTGAGGGTGGCGGCCAGGGCGATGAAGCCGGAGCCGGTGACACCTGCGGCGCCCTTGGAGGTGAGCAGCATGACGGCGAGCATGGTCAGCTGCTGGGTGAGGCTGAGGTCGATGCCGAGAGCCTGGGCGAGGAAGACCGAGCCCATGGTCAGGTAGATGGCGGTGCCGTCGAGGTTGAAGGAGTACCCGGCCGGCAGCGTGATGCCGACGACCGGCTTCGAAGCGCCCACGTGCTGGAGCTTGGCCATCATGCGCGGCAGGACCGGCTCGGTGGAGGAGGTGCCCAGGACGATCAGGAGCTCTTCCTTGATGTAGCGAAGGAAGGGCAGCAGCCGCAGTCCGTTCAGCCGCATCACCGACCCGAGGACGACCAGGACGAAGAAGAGGGCGGTCAGCCAGAACGAGCCGACCAGCAGGGCCAGGTGGCGCAGGGTGCCCAGGCCGTAGTTGCCGATGGTGAAGGCCATCGAGCCGAACGCGCCGACGGGGGCGAGCCGCATGGTCCAGCGGATGAGCGTGAACAGGACCGTGGAGAATTTCTCGATGCCCCGGGCGATGCTCAGGCCGGCCTCTCCGCTGGCATGCAGGCCGAAGCCGAACAGTACCGACACCAGCAGCACCGGCAGGATCTCGTTGCCGGTCAGGGCGCTGACCAGGGTGGCCGGAATGACGGTGAGGAGGAAATCGGCGAAGCCCTCCGGGGCCGTGGTCGCCTCCGGCGGGAGGCCCTCGGCGGACAGGGTGGAGAGGTCGATGTGCAGACCGGTGCCCGGCTTGACGACGTTGACGACGACCAGGCCGATCACCATGGCCACCGTGGTCAGCACCTCGAAGTAGACCAGCGCCTTCAGGCTCACCCGGCCGACCGCGCGGGCGTTGCCCATGGAGGCGATGCCGTGGACGACCGTGCAGAAGATGATCGGCGCGATGAACATCTTCACCAGCGCGATGAAGCCGTCGCCCAACGGCTTGAGATCGGCGCCGACGGACGGCCACAGCCAGCCGACGGCGGCGCCGAGGAGGACGCCGATCAGACACTGGACGTAGAGGTGGGAGAGCATCCGGCGGATGCGGCCCGGTGGTGGGGTGACGGTACCCGGCGCGGCGTCGCTGCGGCTCATGCGGGGCGTCCTTCCAGGACGGGAACGAGGAGTTCGGCTCGGGCGATACGCCGGGCGGCGCGGTGCAGGAGCACCGTGGGGGACGCGCTGTCCGGCGCGGGGACGGCTCGGGTGGCGATCACGCCGGCGGGGGTGCCCAGGCGCAGCGTGCCGTCGGCGGTCTGCCGGGCGACGCGGTGGGCGAGGGTGCCGGGGGTGGCGGCGGCGGTGGCCAGGGCCACGGCGGAGGTCAGGCCGATCGCCGGGTGCGGGGCGTGCATGGAGACCATGCGCACGGCCAGGTCGTACTCGTCCTGTTCGACGAGTATGCCCTGGGTGGTGAGGTAGGGGGCTGGGCGGGCGACGATGCCCACCTTCGGCACCGCGTGGCTGACCGGATCGCCTTCGCGGGCCAGGCCCATGGCGAGCGCTGCCTGGCGGCGCAGCAGGGTCAGCGCGGGCACCGCGGCGTCGAACGCGGTGACGGATTCCGTGCCGTCGAGGCCGAACGCCTTGGCCTCGAACAGGGCGGCCGGCGCGCCGGCGTCCACCAGGGATGCCTCGACGGGGCCGTGCGGGCCGGTCAGCTCGTCCAGCGGTCGTCCGGTCGGCAGAGCGCGGCCGGTCGTCGAGCCCGCCGGATCCTGAAACCCGAGCAGGACCGGCACGCCCGGTGCCGAGGTACCCGGCACCACGGCCGTGCCCTCCTCCGGGGCCGTGCCCGCGGGCGTGGGGATCGTGCCGGTGAGGCGGGCCCCGGTGTTGATGTTGAGCATGCGGACCGTGGTGGTGTCCGCGGTGATCGGCACGAGCTGGTGGTGGATCGCGTACAAGGCCACGGCGGTGGCGCAGTTGCCGCAGTTGCTGGCCCACTCCACGCGCTCGTCGCCGATGCCGACCTGTGCGAAGGCGTACTCGACATCCACGCCGGCCCGGGTCGACGCCTGCACGACAGCGGCCTTGGAGGTGGTGGAGGAGGCGCCGCCCACCCCGTCGATCTGACGGGGGTCGGCGGCGTTGAAGGCGGCGAGCAGCAGGGCATCGACCTCCACGCCCGTGGCGACCACGTCGCCGTGGTCGAAGATCCAGCACTTGCTGGTACCTCCGCGGATCATCTCGCCCTGCAGACGCAGCACAACCGACTCCTCACAGACAGGAAAGGGAAGCCCGCCGGCGGTTCCGCCGTGCGTGGTGACCTCCAAGGTGGGATACGGGAGCGTGAAGTACAATCTCGGAAATCTGCATGGCTATTAAGCTGAAGTGAACGCTGGAGGGGGCGCATGCTGGACGTCCGACGCATCCTGCTGTTCACCGAGGTCGCCCGGCGCGGCTCGGTGACAGCGACGGCCCGCGCCCTCAACTACACGCCGTCAGCGGTGTCGCAGCAGATCAGCCGCCTGGAAGCGGAGGCGGGACAGCCCCTCCTCGAACGCCACGCCCGGGGCGTCACGGTCACCGACGCCGGACGGGCGCTGGCCGAACGAGGGGAACGGATCGAACGCGAACTGAGGGCCGCCGAGAACGAGCTCGCCGACTTCGCAGGCCTGCGCGCGGGCACCCTGCGCATCGGCACCTTCCCCACCGTCGGCGCCTCGCTCCTCCCGCAGGCCGTGATCGCCTTCCGGGACGCCCATCCCGACGTACGGCTGACCGTCCGCAGCGCCCGTATCGCCGGACTCTGGGCGATGCTGGAGAACCGGGAGGTCGAGATGTCGCTCATGTGGGACTACGACTGGAACCGCCTCGACCGCGAGGACATCGTCGTCACCCCGCTCCTCGACGACCCGCCGGCCCTGCTCGTCAGCGACCACCATCCGCTCGCCGGCCGTGCCACCGCCTCACTCGCCGACTTCGCCGACGACACCTGGATCACCCGCGCCGAACATCACCCGGTGGCCGAGGCGCTCGTCCGCGGCTGCCGCGCCGTCGGCTTCGAGCCCCACATCGCCTACGAGGCGCACGACTACCAGGAAGCCCAGGCCATGGTCGCCGCCGGCATCGGCGTCGCCCTCGCCCCCACCCTGGCCCTGGAGGGCATCCGGCCCGGCGTCGTCGTCCTGCCCCTCAAGGCGCCGGCCCCCGTCCGCCGCATCCTCCTGGTGCGCATGGCCGACCACGCGCTCACCCCCGCCGCCCTGACCTTCGCCGCGCTCCTCCGCGACGCCGCCGCGGCCCGAACCCCCTGAGACCGCACCACGCGCCGCCGTTTTGCCGGAGCGGCAACAAGAGTGGCGTCGCCGGACCACGATGGGCGACCTTGGATCCATGACCCACGACATCACAGCGGGATCGCCCGCGTCCGACCCTTCCCTGCCCGGCGACGGATACCTCGGCGACCCCGCGGTGCGGGAGGAGTGGGACAACCGGTACGCCGACCGGCACCAGCTGTGGAGCGGTCAGCCCAACGGTGCGCTCGTGGCCGAGGTCGCCGGGCTCACGCCCGGGCGGGTGCTCGACGTCGGCTGCGGCGAAGGCGCGGACGCGGTCTGGCTCGCGCGCGGCGGCTGGGACGTGACGGCGCTCGAGGTCTCGGGCGTGGCGCTGGAACGGGCCGCCGGGCACGCGCGGGACGCGGACGTCACCGTGCACTGGGTACACGCCGCGCTGACGGAAGCAGCGCTCCCGCCCGCCTCCTTCGACCTCGTCTCCGCGCAGTATCCCGCCCTGCTGCGCACCCCCGACGCCGCGGCCGAGCGAGCGCTCCTCGCGGCCGTCGCCCCCGGCGGCGTACTGCTGCTCGTGCACCATGCGGGGATGGACACCCAGCAGGCCCACGACGACAGCGGCTTCGACCCCGCCGACTACGTCTGGCCGTCGATGGTCGCCGCCCGGTTCACCGACGACTGGAAGGTGGAGGTCGACGAGCAGCGGCCACGCGTCGCACCCGACGGCGGTGCCGGCGCGCACCACACGGACGACCTGGTGCTGCGCGCGCGACGACTGCGCTGATCCCCTCCGACCTGGCCCGGGGCACGTGTCTGGAGTCAGGCCGGCGCCGTGTTGTGGAGGGTCTCCAGGAAGGCTCGTACACGGCTGGTCATGCCGTGTCTGGGCCAGATGGCGGCGAAGTGGCAGGGGAGTGATTCCTGGATCGGGAGCCAGGTGACGCCGGGTGTGGAGTAGTGGGGCTCGGCTTCGGTGCAGGCGAGGGAGACGCCCTGGCCTGCGGCCACGAGGAAGGGGATCTCCTGCCACGAGATCGCCGCGTGGCCCTGGGGGATCGGGCGGCCGGAGGGGGTGCGGCGGGGGAAGTTGTGGTCGAGCCAGTGCCGGGGGACCGTGCCGCCGATGGTCAACAGCGTTTCCTGGGCGAGGTATTCGAGTGAGACCGTCTCGCGTCGGGCCAGGGGGTGGGAGCTGGAGACCAGGAGGGCCCGCGCGGAGGTGTAGAGCACGGGTCCGGCGTCCAGATCCGGTTCGTCCAGGGGTAGTTCGGTGACCTGGAGGTGCACCTGCTCGCTGCGCAGCGGTCCGTAGGGATCGGAGAGCTGGATCTCCTGGATGGACACGTCGCAGTCCGGATGGGCTGTGCGGAACGTCTCCATGGTTTTGAGCAGCAGGTTGGCTGCCATCGAACTGGAGTAGCCGATCCGCAGGGAGCCGGTGATGCCGCGCCCCGCGGCGACCGCGCGGGCGAGTGCCTCGTCGATGATCCGGCGCGCGGGCAGGAGGTCGTCGCGGAGGCGTTCGCCGACCGGGGTGAGGGTCACGCGACGGCTGGTGCGTTCGAACAGCGGCACTCCGACCCGGCGTTCGACTGTCTTGATGACCTGGCTGATCCGTCCTGCCGACAGCCCCAGGCGGTGGGCCGTGCGCCCGAAGTGCAGTTCCTCGGCCAGTGTCAGGAAGGCCTCCAGTTCCTGCCGCTCCACGCTCTCCGCCCCCCGATTGCTTAGCCGCACTGCACGGTACTTGAGCGGATCGGTGTTGTTCCAGGTCGCGGCGGTGGCGAAGCTGATCACGTCCGGCGAAGCGGAGGCGCCACGCACCCGAAAGGAATCCCATGTCCTACCCCGACCCGCGCTACTTCGGTGAACACGGCGAGGTCAGTGCCGGTTTCCGGCCCGCGAGCACCGCGCCTGACTTCGTCGCGAAGCCCGCCGACCCCTTGGTCTCGCAGGGCACCGCGTTCCACTACCTGTCGACGACGCTCTCGACCAACGGCGAGTACGGCCTGTACCGGGTGGACATGGGGCCGGAGGCGAGCGGACCGAGCACGCACTTCCACAGGGCGATGTCGGAGTCGTTCTTCATCCTGTCCGGCACCATGCGGCTGTTCGACGGCAGTCGCTGGGTCGACGCGACCTCCGGCGACTACCTGTACGTACCGGTCGGTGGCCTGCACGCCTTCCGCAACGAGTCCGGCGAACCCGCCTCCATGCTCATGCTCTTCGCACCCGGCGCACCCCGAGAGGACTACTTCGAGGGCGTCACCGAGCTGGCAGGGCTCAGCGAGCAGGAGCACGCGGAGTTCTTCGTCCGCCATGACAGCTTCTTCGTCTGACCTGCCCTTCCGCCTTGCCCTTCCCCCTGCCGGGCTGTTCCCAGAAGTCGCGCACATGGGCCTCGACGCCTGCTGTCGCCCGCTGGTCGCGCTCGCTCTCGAACATGATCGAGAGGATCTCACGCCGGTGCGGCGCTCAGGGCACGCGATCTTCGTACGCCTGAGGCGGGTCCCGCGGCGCTGTTAGCCTGCGACACATGATCAAGGGTGGGGTTGCAGGTCGAATAGGGCGGATGGCGGGGGACACCCGGCCGGAGCGCGTGCTGGTCGCCGCCAGTTTCGTCAACCGGGTCGGCAACGGTCTGTTCAACGCGGCGTCAGCGCTCTATTTCACCTTGATCGTGGGCCTGCCCGCGGCGCAGGTCGGCGCCGCGCTCACCATCGCCGGACTGATCGGTCTGGGCGCGGGGATACCCGGAGGCCATCTCGCCGACCGGCGCGGCGCACGCACGATCATGATGACGGCCCTCGCGGTCCAGGCGGTGTCGATGGCGGCCCTCGTCCTCGTCGAGAGCTGGGCCGCGCTCACGGTCATCGCGACGGTCGACCAGATCGCCGCGGCGGTCGGCGGCGCGGCGTGGGGTGCTCTGGTGGTGCGGGTCGGAGGTGAGCGGCCGGCCCGGTTCCGGGCGAAGCTGCGCACCTTCGTCAACCTGGGCGTCGTCCTGGGAACGGTGGGCGCCGGACTGGCGCTGGCCGCGGACACCCGCGCCGCCTACGTCACGCTGATTCTCGGCAACGCGTCGAGCTTCGCCCTGTGCGCGGCGCTTCTCCTTCTGCTGCCCCGCTATCCGGTGCTGGAGACGCCCCCGCGGCAGCGGCGCTGGCTCGCCTTCGCCGACCGTCCCTTCCTGACGTTCACCGCCCTCTACGGGGCCATGGGACTGCAGTACCCGGTGGTCTCCCTGCTCCTGCCGATCTGGATCTCCGAGCACACCGCGACGCCACGGTGGACGGTGGCCGCACTGTTCGCGGTCAACTCCGGCTTCTGCATCCTGATGCAGACCAGGATCGGCTCCCGTATCGAGACCCTCGACGACGGCGGCAGGGCGTTTCGCACCGCGGGCCTGCTCTTCCTCGTCAGCTGCCCGATGATGGCGCTGGCGGCGTACGCCCCTGTCTGGGCGGCAGCAGGACTGGTCCTGGCGGCGATCTTCATTCACAGCCTGGGCGAGGTCTGGGAGTCCTCGGCTGCCTTCGCTCTCGGTTTCGGGCTGGCCCCCGACCATGCCCAGGGCCAGTACCAGGGTGTCTTCGGTCTGGGCTTCAACGCGGGCCAGGCCCTGGCCCCCGCGATCCTCACCACGGTCGTGCTGGGCCTCGGCACGGCGGGCTGGCTCCTGCTGGCGTTGTTCTTCGCCGTGGTGGGTGCCGCCGGCCCCTCTCTTGCCCGCTGGGGCGCGCGGACCCGGCCGCAGCCGAGCGTCGCCGCGGAAGCGGCGGGATGACCAGGGGCCGGAACCTGTGCCGGGGTTCCCCATGATCGGGGAACCCCGGGACGGGTCAGTGCTGCGGAGGGTTCAACTCGAGTGAGTCGACCGGCTGTCGGAAGCCAGGTGCGTGACCGAGCTTGCGCAGGTACGGGTCGAAGGACGCGAAGTCGCGCACCGGGTCGGGCGAGTTCCACACCGACTGGGCGTGGACCCGCAGGCGGGGCAGCAGTGTCTGGGTGAGGACGTACTCGGGGGCCCAGCCGTGCGGGTCGTCCCAGATCGGGAAGAACTGCCCGGCACTCTTGCTCTCGGCGGGCACGCTGTAAGGGGCGCCCCAGCCGCCGGAGTACACGTACGGGCTGCCGTACGTCGTCCACTGGTCGGCCGGCCAGGGCTGGTTGATGGTGTTGTTCTTGTTGCCGGCCGTCAGTGGCGGCCACAGGTCGTGGTACAGGTCGGACGACGAGCCGATCAGGGTGAAGCCCGCGTCGAGATAGGCGTTCGCGGCCGGCGCGTCGTAGATCTCCGCCCAGTAGTCGATCGTGATGTCGCGGCTCAGGCGGACGGCGCCGCCGGCCGGGTCGCTGATCATGTCGTTCCACATCCAGGTACCACGATGGTCCTTGGCGAGTTCGCCCGACAGGTAGTTGAACAGCGCCTTGTACCCGTCCTCCCCGGTGGCCTCCGGCCCGGCGATGCCGCGGACCCAGGACAGCAGGCGGGGGTTGTCCGCGTCGAAGAACTCGTCACCGCCGAGATGCACGTACGGCGCGTCGAACGTCGCCCCGATCTCCCGGACCCACCGCGCCAGACGCTCCCGCACATCGGCACGGGAGTAGTCGTACCCCGTGTTCCCCGGCAGCGCGTACTGCGGATACACCTGAAGGTCGAGACTGCTGTGCCCGGGTACGTCGATCTCCGGGACGACGGTGACGTGGTACCGGCGGGCGAACGCGACGAGGTCGGCGATCTCGGCCTTGGTCCACGACCCGCCCGCCGGCAACCGGTCGACCAGTTCGGGTGCCACCGCGCTCTCCACCCGCAGGCCCTGGTCGTCCTTCACCCGCAGTTGCAGGTAGTTCATCTTGGTGTAGGCCAGATCCTTGATCTGGTTCTTCAGCCAGCTGATCGAGTAGGAGCGCCGCCCGGAGTCGACCTGAAGCCCGCGGAAGGCCTGGTCCGTCCAGTCCGTCACCACGCCGCCGGGCAGCCGCCCGGCCGACCGCAGGGCCTGCAGCACGGTCTGAGCGCCGTAGTACGTCCCCGTGCCGGACCCTCCGGTGACCACGACGGCGTCCTCGTCGATGTCCAGGCGGTAGGCCTGGGATTCCAGGGCCCGTGCCTTGGCCGGAGCGGCGGACAGGTCCACTGCTCCCGTGGACAGCAGGATTCCCTGTGGCACGGACGCGTGATCGTCCACCACCCGCACCGTGGCTGTCCGTACCAGGTCGGCCTCGACGAACTCGTCGGCGATCCGCTCGGCGTCACCGCGCAGCGCGGCGGCCTGCCCACGGCGCACGGAGACCGTGAGGTCACCTTGTGGCCGCCACGACCCGCCTTCGCGACGCGCGAACGACTGCACCGCCGGGACGGTGACCGGGAACCCGTTGGCTCCCAGCGACCGGGTGTCACCTCCGGGTGCGGGTGTCGGGTCGGCCGCCGGGCCGACCTCGCGGATCGTGAAGTCGTCGCAGTAGCCGGGCCCCGAGCCGCTGCCCAGCTCGTTCAGGAAGCAGAACGCGTTGAGCTCTCTCGTGCGCGGCCCTGTGGTGACGGTGCGCGTCACCGTGGTCCAGGCCGTGCCGGTGACGTCCACGTAGTCTGCGGCGCCGCGGTAGTACGCGACGCTCTCGGCGTCGAAGACACCGACCCGCACCGACGCGCCGCCCGCGGCCCGGACCTTGGCGGTGAACTCGTAGACCGTGTTGGGTTCGACGTGCCGGATCGGCTTGTTGACCATGCCGCGCGAGACACCTGTGCCGCGCACCGGCAGGTTGCCGCCCCGCGGGTAGCGGCTGTCCCCGTCGTACCCGAGTCCGACCTGCGCCGCGTGCCCCGACCCCGAGGCGCCCGGAGCGACGAGCGAGGCATGGTAGTACTGCCCGCCGTCGAAGGTGCCGGACTCGAATCCCGGGTCGGTCATCACCGGCCCGCCGCCGTCGGCGTTCGCCGGCGAACCGCCCAGCGCCGTCAGCAGTCCGGCGCACAGAGCCAGCGCCGCCGTGGTCGCCGACGCGCGCCGTGACCCGGTCACGCGGCGCCCTTTCGACCGGGGACCGGGCTGTCTTCCGGAGTTCTGTGTCATGACGGGTTCACCTCGACCTCGGCGAGCGACAGGGGAGCGGTGGTGGCGAGCTGGATGCGGACATAGCGTCCCGAGGCCCGCACCGGGACCTCGGTCGGCGTGGCGGCGGTGTCCGTGCGGTGGACGGCGGTCACCCCGGGCTGGGCCAGTGCCTCGGCGAGCGAGTCGCCGGTGAACGGGGTGTCGGAGACGAGGACGTAGTAGTCGGTCAGGCGCTCCGAGCAGCAGTCGGTGCGGTTCCACACCGTGACGTCGGAGAGGGCTTTCGAGGCCCCGAGGTCGACCTGCCACCAGGGCTCCGCGGAACCGTCCTCGGCGGTGTGGGTGACCGAGCCGACGGTGTAGTTGCCGTCGGTGTTTCCGTCGACGGCCCGTGCCGCGACACCGCCCCAGGCGGTGCTCTTCTGCGTGGCCGGCTTGCCGTACGACAGCGAGGTGACCTTCAGCGAGAGGAACGTACTGCCCAGCGGCTCACCGGACGACGCGTCGGTCATCGTGACCTTCACGGTGCGCGGGCCGGGCTGGGCGGAGTCGCCCGCGGTGACCGTCACCTCGGTGGCGGCCCGGCCGCCGGCGTCGACGGTCAGCCGGCCCGAGGACGGAGTCACGGTGATGCCGTCGGACGCGTCGGTGGTGAAGGCGACCTCGGCCCGGGAGCCGGTGAGATTGGCCGCACCCACACCGGCCTTGAGGCTCGCGCCCGGTGTGAGGAGCGCCGGACTGGCGGCGGGCAGCGAGGAGTGCGGCCGCACGCCGGTGTCCACCGTGCCGTGCCGCGGCGGCTGAGCGCCGCTTCCCCGGCCCCAGTCGGTGCTCGACGGATCGGAGGTCAGAGCGAACCGGACGGTACCCGCGTTCAGCAGATCAGCGTGCTTGATCCAGGACTTCGTCCAGTCCCGGTCGCCGACCCGCACCGACGACACGTACTGCAGCTTCGACCGGTCCGCACCCGGCGCGACGATGTCGACGGGCCGGCCGCCGTCCGGCTGGATCCGCACCCGGTCGAACATCGGCGCGGTGAGCACGTACTCGGCGGAGCCCGGCATCACCTCGTAGACGCCGATCATCGACCAGATCGACCAGGACGAGAGCGTGCCGAGGTCGTCGTTGCCGGGCATGCCGTAGGCGTCGTCCGTGAACAGCGGCTGCGCGGCCCGCAGCACCGCGGAGGTCTTCCAGGGCTGATCCGTCCACGCGTACATCCAAGGAGCGTGCAGATCGGGCTCGTTGTTCGGGTTGAACGCGAAGTTGTTGTGGTAGTCGTACGCGCCGACGACCCACGACTTCTTCGCCACGCCCGTGTGGTCGCGCAGCAGTTCCGGCATGTCGAAGAAGGTGTCGAGACGCTGCTGCGCCTTGGCCTTGCCGCCCATCAGCGCGAACAGGCCTGGCGCGTCCTGTTGCGCCAGCCACTGGTACTGCCACGCCGTGCCCTCGTGGAAGCCGGTGCTCTGCGTCGGATCGGAGCTTCCGACCCAGGTGCCCTGAGGTGTGCGGGCGCGCGGGAAGCCGTCGAAACTCTTCGAACTCACGCCGAAGTCCCACTCGTTGGCGAAGTTTCCGCAGCGGTCCCGCAGCGTCTTCGCCTTCGCCGTCTCACCGAGCCCGGCGGCCATGTCGGCAAGACCGCAGTCGGCCAGCGCGTACTCCAGCGTCGCCGACCCGGCCTGACGGGAGTCGCCCCAGGTGTAGCCGCCCTTGTCCTGATAGCCGATCCAGCCGTTCTGCGTGTAGGTCGGGTTGCCGTCACGGCCGCGGAACACCGACTGGTCCGACGGCACCTGGGTGACGTTCTTCCACAGCGCGTCGAACAGGGCGCCCGCGGTGGGCTTGTCGAGCAGCCCACGGGCGTACAGGGAGGTGATGAACGGGGTCGGGCCCTCCCCGCTCATCACGTTGGTCTCGCTCGCACCGAGCGCCCAGCGCGGCAGCCAGCCGCCGTCCTGGTAGACGCGCAGCAGCGACGTCGCGATGTCGGTCGCGCGGCGCGGTTCGAGCAGCGCGACGAGCTGGTTCTGCGTCCGGTACGTGTCCCACAGCGAGAGCATCTGGTAGTACGGCCGGTCGCTGCGGTGCACTTCCTTGTCGAAGCCCATGTAACGCCCGTCGACGTCGGATCCGACCGACGGATGGAGCGTCGCGCGGTACAGCGCGGAGTAGAAGGTGCGCCGGTCGGCTTCGCTGCCGCCGGCGACCTGCAGCCGGTCGAGCTGGCGCGCCCACGTCCGGTGCGCGGCGGCCCGCACCGAGTCGAAGGTCTGATCCGCGCTCTCCGTACGGCGGTTGAGCCGGGCGCCGTCGACCGAGGTGTAGGAGATGCCGACGGCAGCACCCACCTGGCCGCCGCCGCTGAATCCGACCATCGCGCCGCCGTCGGCCCGCGAACCGTCCGACGACGTACCGCTGATGGCGGCCGACCGCCGGCCGGAAGCGACGCCGTCGCCGTCGGCCCAGGTGCCGAAGGTGTCGAAGGACCGGTCGAACTTGGCGCTGAAGAAGACCTTGTACCGCTCCTTGCCCGTCTCCCAGCAGAAGTTGCCGCCCGTGATCCAGCCCTCGACCGTGTCGTCGCCGACGACGTCGACCTGACCGGCGTACGTGTAGCCGTTGCTGGAACCGACGTTGACGACCACGGTCCGCCGGTCGGTGTCCGCCGGGAAGGTGTAGCGCTGCCACCCGGTCCGTGCGGTCGCCGTCAGCTCGGCGGTCACGCCGTTGTCCAGGCCGACCTTGTAGTAGCCGGGCTCGGCCTTCTCGTCGGCGTGGCGGAAACCGGCCGCCTGCTGGTCGGGCCGCGTTCCGGGGAAGTCGCCCGGCGCCGGCATCAGGCGGATGTTCCCGTTGGTCTGGCAGCCGACGCCGGACAGATGCGTCTGGCTGAATCCGAGGATCTCCGAGTCGGCGTAGTCGTACGAGGCATAGGAGTTGAGCCGGGTGTCCGGGCTGTTCTGCACCATCCCGAAGGGAAGCGCCGCCCCCGGGAACGTCGTCCCCGCCCCGTTGTTCCCGATCGAGGTGTTCACATACGCCGTCGGATCCTCGGGGAACGACGGTCCCGCCTTCGGTGACGCGGCTGTTGCCGACGTACCGCTGATCAGGACAGCCGCGGAGGCCAGGACGGACAGAATTCGGACCAGACGGACTGGTCTCGGCAATCGCATGGACTCTCCCTGAGAGATCGAATGCTGACCGGGCGGGACATCGTTGTCACCTTCGTGTCCCCTTACTCCTCGGGCCCGCTGAGCGGACGGTCCGAGGAGGCGATGATCCGGGCGGTGAGGTCCGGGTCGGGCATCCGCGGGTCGAAGGGGAACATCGGCCGGTGGATGCGGTGGTGACCGAGTCGCGTGAGGTCCTGGTCGACGCCGCCCGGGGTGAGCGCCATCTTCCAGTCGGCGGCGATGGCGAAGAGCTCCGGTTCCAGATAGCCGATCTTGACGAGGACGACATCGGCTGTGCGCGGGTTCAACCCGAGGTCGGTGAAGTCGTGTTCGTGGTGGTACGGCTTGCGCTGCCGGGTCAGGATCACGTGAACGCTGCCGATCCGCAGCACCACCTCTGTCTGCGCGTCCCGGTCTCCGTGCCGCACCGCGTGCACGACGCCGGTCAGGGTGAGGGGCCCCGCGTGCCGGTCGTCGACCTCGGCGCCCGCGGTGACCGTGACCGTCGCGCCGACCCCTGCCCGAACGGCCGCGTCGACCGCGGCCGGGCCCGGCAGTGCGGCGTACAGCACGGTCGGACCGGACGACTCCTGGAACTCCGGGCGGGCCAGTACGCGGGCCAGGCTCCAGGCGACGTCGCCGGCACCGCCCGCCGTCGGGTTGTCGCCGGTGTCGCTGACGAAGTACGGCCGCGCCGTGGAGGCGAGTGCCGCGTCGAGACATGCGTCGAGGGTGCCGGTCGGGGCGACGAAGGCGAAGTCGTGCCGCGCGTCCCAGAACCCGCGCGCCAGCCGCTCGGCTCCGCCGGTGACGGCGGCTTCGTCGGAGCCGGTGACGACCACGGCTGCCCGGTTGCGCGGCTCGTCCGCCCACGCGTAGCCGACCCAGACCGCGGCATCCGTCACCCCCTCGGCCGCCTCCACCTCCGCGACGGCCGCGTACACGCTCTTGGCGGGCTCGACGCGGGTCGACGTCTGCTCGCCGGCCAGCAGGACCGGTACCGGGATCCACGCCTTCACCGGACGAGGTCCGCCGCCGGTCAGCTGGTCGACGAGGTTGCGGGCGGCGCGCTCCTTGGTCTCCATCACGTCCTCGTGCGGAGCCGTGCGGTAGCAGGTGATCAGGTCGGTCAGGTGGACCAGAGCGCGGGAGACGTTGCCGTGCAGGTCCATGGAGGTGGACACGAGCACGTCCGGGCCGACGGTCTCGCGGATGCGGGCCAGCAGTTCCGCCTCGGCGTCGTCCAGCCCCTCGACGGTCATCGCACCGTGGATGTCGAACCAGAGGCCGTCGACCGGTCCCAACTCCTTGAGCTGGTCGATGAGTTCGCCGGACAGGGCGGCGTACGCGGACGCTGTCACCGTTCCGCCGGGAAGGGCCTTGCCGACCAGGACGCCACGCCAGTCGGCAGCGGCGCGCAGGGGTTGCCCGTGCGCCAGGAACGGACAGCGGTCGAGGACGTCGGCGCCGCACAGCGGATGGAAGGCGGGGGCCTCGGTCCGGGCCGGGGAGAACGTGGACGACTCGATGCCCAGACCGGCGACGGCGATCACGGGACGGGGTGCGGGCATGGCTCCTCCGTGCGCTGACAGGGGTGGTTGCCGGGGCCTACGGGGCGGCATCGGAGGCGGCCCCGTCGCGCGTGTGCGTCCGGTAGAGGTCGATTTCGCCGTCGAGTTCGAGGGCCAGCACGGTGCACAGCGGGTCGAGCTGGTCGTCGGTGAGGTGGATGTACTCCCATCCGGGCACCTCGTCGAGGCCGCCGACGCGCTCGTGCCGCACCTCCGTGTCCGTGCCGAGCACCCGCACCGAGGTCACCGCATTGCGCACACCGCGCAGGACGACGAACTCGCTCGGGCGGTCGAAGACGAAGAGATACAGCGTCCTGCGGTCGGCGGAGAGCGTGGAGGGGCCGTAGAAGTGGCCGTGCGGCATACCCCGGTCCGTCCCGTACACGGCGGGGGAGTGCCGGCCGATCCACTCTCCCAGGGCCTCCAGCCGGGCGGCCTGCTCCGGGAGGATGGTGCCGTCGGCCTGGGGCCCCACGTCGAGGAGCAGGTTGCCACCGCCGCCGATGGTCTCCGCGAAGATGCGGACCAGTTGCCGCGGCGACTTGTGGTGGGTGTCCCGGGGTTGATAGCCCCAGGAGTCGTTGATGGTCAGGCACAGCTCCCACGGGCCTGCGGGCGGCTCGATGGGCACACCCTGTTCGGGCGTCGCGTAGTCGCCATGGCCGGTCAGTCGGCCGTTGACCACGGTGTGCGGGGAGCGGGTTCGGATCTCCGTGGCCAATGCGTCCATGCCCCACTGTTCGGGGGTGCGCTCCCACTCGCCGTCGAACCACAGCAGGTCGGGCTCGAAGCGGTCCAGGAGCTCGCGGACCTGGGTCCGGTGGAAGTCCAGGAAGTTCTCCCAGCGGTCCGGGTCCTCGTCGCCGGGGGCGGGCATCGAGTAGGGGTTGCCGCGTTCCGCCGGGTCCTGGTCGGGCTTGCGCACCGTGGCGTAGTCCGGGTGCGACCAGTCCAGGTGGGAGTAGTAGAGACCGGCCTTCACCTTCCGTCGGCGCAGCGCCTCGACGTACTCGGCGACCAGGTCACGTCCGGCGGGGGTGCGCTCGACCACCGACAGGTCGTTCGCCCCCGTGTCCCACAGTGCGACTCCGTCGTGGTGCTTGGCGGTGAGCACGGCGTAGCGGGCGCCCGCGCGCACGAAGAGGTCCGCCCACGCGTCGGGGTCGAAGCGGTCGGCGGTGAACCGGTCGAGCTGCGTCATGTACCGGTCGTACGGAACCCGGCCGTCGAAGAACGACCAGGACTCGGCGACGCCGTCGACGCTGTAGATGCCCCAGTGGATGAAGATGCCGAGTTTGGCCTCGGTGAACCAGCGTTGCGCAGTCATCGTGACAGCTCCGTCGGTGGGTGAGGGAATCGCTCGGTGCGCTCGGTGCTGTGCGTCATCCGACGCCGCCTTCGATGGCGAGCACGGCCGCAGCCGCACCCCGCAGCTCCTCCGGCACGATCACCGTGCCGTCCGGGTCCGTCACCGCTCGTCGAGGGCCGGCCGCGGTGAGCCAGCTCGCGGGGCGGCCGGCGGCGAGCTCGGCGACATCACGGGCCGGCGTCAGCCGCCCCTCGCCCGGCGCCAGGTCCGTCACGAACAGGGTCTTCTCGCGCGTGGTGTAGCGGACGGGGTGACCGGCCGGGTCGGTGTGGCGGAGCCAGGGCCGGGTGCCGTACACGGCTTCGCCGTTGACCCGCAGCCACTGCCCGAGCCCGCGCAGCCGCGACACCTGGCTCTCGGGGAGCGAGCCGTCGGCCCGCGGGCCCACGTTGAGCAGCAGGTTGCCGTTCTTGGCCACGGTGTCGACGAGCAGCCGGACCAGCTCGGCGGCGCTGAGGAGATGCCGGTCGTCCTCGGCCGCGTTGTGGCCGAAGGACTGCCCGAGTCCCCGGCACGCCTCCCACACCGGCTCGGACGGCTCCTGTTCGGTCAGGTACTCGCGTGTGCGCACACCGTGGTACGGCACGCCCCAGCGGTCGTTGACCAGGCCGTCGGGCACCCGCTCGAGATAGCGGGCGAACAATGCGGCCAGGTCCCGGTCGCCGCTGCCCTTTCCGTCGTCCGGCCAGTCGATGTCGTTCCAGAGGTAGTCGGGCCGGAACCGCTCGACGAGTTCGTCGAGCTGCGCGTGTGCGTGGTCGGCGAAGGACCTGTCGTTGCGGCGCAGTTCGAACAGGTCCGTGAGCGAGCGGATCGGCGGCAGCGTGCTCACGTGCCAGTCGAGGGCGCCGGAGAAGTACAGGCCGAGGCGCAGATCGTGGCGGCGTGCGGCGCCGCTCAGCTCGGCCAGCAGATCACGGCGGGGCCCGCGGCGTGCCGCGGTGAACGGGGTGGTGTCCGAGTCCCACAGACAGAAGCCGTCGTGGTGCTTGGCCGTGGGCACGACGTAGCGCGCGCCGCATTCGGCGAACAGGGACATCCACGCGTCGGCGTCGAAGCGGTCGGCCGTCCAGTGGTCGGCCAGGTCCTCGTACGAGGTGCCCACGCCGTACGTCTCCTCGTGGAACCGCCGGGTGGGCGACCCGGAGATGCGCACGGTGTTGGCGTACCACTCGGCGTACGGATGGTGGGCGTACTCCAGCTCGACGGGGGTGTGGACGCCGGGGTCGCGGGGCGTGCCCCACGCGGGCACCGAGTAGATGCCCCAGTGGACGAAGATGCCGAACTTGGCGTCGGTGTACCAGCGCGGCACGGAGGCGGACGGGTAGACGGGCGTCTGTGCACCGAGATCGGGACCGGTGCGTCGGTCGAAGCGCAGCAGGGGATCCTCCTTGGAGACCACGGTGAAACACGTCCAGCCGGCATGGCCGGGTCAGCGGCCGGCCAGGCCGGTGGCGGCGATGCCTTTCACCAGGTGCTTCTGCAGGGCGATGAGCAGGAGCAGGGTCGGGACGAGGGAGATGACGGAGGCGGCCATCACCAGATGCCACTGGTTGCCGTTCTGTCCGAAGAACAGCTCCAGGCCGAGCGGCACGGTGCCGAGCGCGCTGACGTCGTTGACGATGATGAGCGGCCACAGGAAGCTGTTCCAGTAGCCGATGAAGGTGAAGACCGCGAGCACGCTGAGCGCGGGGCGAGCCATCGGCAGCATGACGGAGCGGAAGGTGCGCAGGGGAGAGCAGCCGTCGAGGGTGGCGGCCTCCTGAAGTTCGTACGGGATGCCGCGGAAGAACTGCCGCAGCAGGAACGTGCCGAACGCGGTGAAGGCCCACGGGAAGACGAGCGCCTGGTAGCTGTTCACCCAGCCGAACTCCTGCATGAGGATGAACATCGGGACCACCAGCACCTCCTGCGGCACCATCAGGGTCGCGAGGAAGACCAGGAAGAGGCCGTCCCTGCCGCGCCACCTCAGCCGGGCGAAGGCGTAGGCGCCCAGGGAGGAGGCGGCGAGGACGACGAGCGTGCCGACGGCGGCCACCAGCAGTCCGTTGAGGATGAACCGCTGGAACGGCAGGTAGTCGAAGACCTCGGCGAAGTTCCGCCAGCGCAGGTGGGAGCCGGTGAGCGAGGTCGGGTCGGCGAAGGTCTCGCCCGGCGGTTTGAGCGCGGCGGCCACGGCGTAGACGACCGGTGCGAGGAACAGCAGGGTCACCGCCACGAGCAGCACATGGGAGACCACACTGCGCGGGGTCCAGCGGATCTTGTCAGTGCTCATAGTGCACCCACCGCTTCTGGCCGAGGAACTGCACGGCGGTGATGAGCAGGATGACGGCGAAGAGGAGCCACGCGCCCGCGGCGGCCACGCCGAGGTCGCGCGAGACGAAGCCGTTCTCGTAGACGTTCTGCACCATCGTCACCGTCGAGTCCCCTGGTCCTCCCCGGGTGAGGATGTAGGTCTGGGCGAACACCTGCATCGACGTGATCATGGTCATGGTGGTGACGAAGAAGACCGCGGGCGACATGAGCGGCAGCTGGACGCGCAGGAACTTCGTCAGGCCCCGGGCCCCGTCGATCTCCGCGGCCTCGAGCACGGAGCGCGGCAGTTCGTCGATGGCGGCCGAGAACACGACGAGGTTGTAGCCGATGCCCTGCCAGACGCTCATGACGACGACGGAGAGCATCGCCGTGCCGGAGTCGGCGAGGAAGTTCGGTGCGGTGACGCCGAACCAGCTGTCGAGGTAGTGGGCGATGACGCCCTGGGGTTGGTAGAGCATCTTCCAGATCACGGCGTTGACGACCATCGGTGTGATCGCCGGAATGAAGAAGAGCACCCGGAACAGCTGCTGCCAGCGGCTGTGGGAGATCCAGAACGCCAGGGCCAGCGAGAGCACGACGTTGAGCGGCAGGAACAGTGCGGTGAAGACGAAGGTGTTGCGGACGGAGACGAGGAAGCCGGGGTCCTTCAGGAGCAGGTAGCGGAAGTTGTCGAGTCCGAGGAAGGACCGCTCGCCGAAGATCGGCCAGTGGTACAGGCTCATCACGACGGCCATCGCCACCGGGAAGAGGGTGAAGACGGTCAGTCCGATGACCCCGGGGGACAGGAAGCCGTAGGCGTACCAGCGTTCCCGGCGACGGGGGCTGCCGCCGCGGCGGCCCCGGCCCCGGTCCCGGACCCGACCCGGCCGGGCGGCGGAGCCGGGCGCCGGCCGGGTGCTCTGCTCGATCGGTGGTGTCGCCACGGGTCAGCGGCCCGCCTTCTTCTGAATGGCCGTCAGCGCCGACTCGGCGGACGTCGACCCGGTGTACGCCTCCAGCAGGTACTGGCTGAACAGGGTGTTGACCTCGTCCCAGTTCTGGGTTCCGACGAACGGCTCGCCGCCGGCGAGACTGTCGCGGACGGCGTCCATCCCGGCCTTGACCGTCTTTGTCTGCCCGCCGGTCTGCTGGGTGAGGAACTTCTCGTACGCGGGCTGCGCCGCCGTGCGGGCGGGGGAGACGCGGCCCTGCCCGGCGAGGTAGTTCTGCGCTTCGGGTCCCGTGAGGACGGAGAGTGCCTTGACCGCTTCCTTCTTGTAGGCGCAGCTCTTGGAGACGCCGAAGCCGGAGTTGGCGACGTAGGTCTTCGAGCCGTCGGGACCGGCGGGGATGGGAGCCACGCCGACCTTGAACTTCGCCTGGCTGGAGGTGGATCCGAGATTCCAGGTGCCGTCGACGGCCATCATCGTGTTGCCGTTGACGAACTGGGTCTCGGCCCATCCGCCGTCGCTGGAGCTGGCCGGGACACTCGCCGCCTTGTCCTTCGTGGCCAGGCCCGAGTACCAGGTCAAGGCCTTGACCATCGCCGGGTCGTCGAGTTGTGCCTTGCCGTCGGCGGTGACGGGGTGGGCGCCGTTGTAGGTCAGCGCCATGGTCAGCATGGGGAGGTCGGAGAAGGAGAGCCCGAAGCCCGTTTTCCCGTTCCTGGTCAGCGACTTCGCCGCCTTCTCGAAATCCGCGACGGTCCAGCCCGTCTTCGGCTCGGCGAGGCCCGCCTTCGCGAACGCGTCCTTGTTGTAGTACATGAGCATGCTGGCGAGGTCCATCGGCAGGGCGTACTGCTTGCCCTGCCACTGGAGGGCCTTGAGCGCGGCCGGTTCGAAACCGTCCGTGCCGGCGCCGTCCTTCAGCAGGGAGTCCAGCGGCTCCATGAGGTCCGTGAAGCCGGACAGGCGCAGGCTCTGCATGCTCACGAGGCACGGCTGGTCGCCACCCGCGGCCTGGGTCTGCAGTTTGGTGAAGTAGTCCTTGAACGGGGCGGTCTTCAGTTCCAGCCTGATGTCCGGGTGCTCCCGGGTGACGAGGGACGCGAGGTGCTTCAGCTGCTTCTCCTCGTCGGCTCCGGCGGCCCACATCTGCCAGGTCAGGGTCACCGATCCATCCGACTTCTTCGACCCTCCCGATCCTTCGCCGGACGACCCTCCACACCCGGCGAGCGCGACGAGTGCTCCCGCCGCCGCGACGCCGGCCCACTGCACGGCACGCAAGCGCATGTCCTGACCTCCTCATGTGACACCCGACAGGGAAAGGGGGAAGTGACTGAGCATTTTCTTCGGGCCCGAGTAAATTGGGACGCTAGAGGTGCAAAGATCGGACGTCAAGGGTTCCAACTCGACGCACTGACAGGCGAAATGGGGATGGCGTGAAGGCACAACCACCGGCACCTGGGGATCTGATCCGGACCGAGATCCTGGCGCTGCTCGGAGGAGCCGGACCGCTCAGCCGGGCGGAGATCGCCCAGCAGCTGCGGGTGGGTGCCGCGACCGTCACCGACCACACCCGTAGGCTCATCGGCGAAGGGTTCATCCGAGAACTGGAGCCCCACGCCTCCTCCGGCAAGGGCCGCCCCCGGGTCCCGCTCCAACTGGTCCCCACCGCCGCCCATGTCCTCGGCCTGCGCGTCGCCGTCGACCATCTGGCAGGCGTCGTGGTCGGGCTCGACGGGCAGATCACCGACGAATTCCGTCTCCCCCTGAGCGTGGCGGAGTCACCCGTCCCCCTGCTCACCCGGGTGTTGCGGGAGGAGATCGAGGCGCGACGGACCACGACGCCCATCCGCGGAGTCGGCGTCGCGGTCCCCGGCATGGTGGATCCGGCAACGGGCGTCGTGCGGCTCTCCGCGATCATGGACTGGCACGATCTGCCGCTGGCCGCGGAGCTCGGCCGATCCCTGCCCGTGCCCGTACTCGTCGACAACGACCTTCGTTCCAGCACGACGGCCGAGCTGCTGTTCGGCATGGGCCGCGATCACGACGACTTCCTCGTCGTCGGCATCGGAGACGGTCTCGGTATGGGCGTCGTGCTGGAGCGCCGTGTCCAGCGCGGCGCGGACGGACTCTCGGGCGAGTTCGGCCATATGCCGGTCGATCGGACCGGGCCGCTGTGCAACTGCGGCAACCACGGCTGCCTGCAGGCTTTCGTCGGGCAGACGGCACTCTTGGACGGAGCCCGCCGCGCCGGCGTCGAGCTCGGAGCGGGGGACGGGCTCGCCGCGCTGGCCGACGCCGCCGAACGGGGGGAGCCGGCGGTTCTCGCGGTTCTGGACGAGGCCGGCGAGCTGCTCGGACGCAGCGTCGCCGGAGTCGTCAACATCCTCGCGGTCAGGGCGGTCAAGGTGATCGGCGAGGGCCTCGTGCTGTGGCCCCACCTCGGCCCGGCCTTCACCGCCGCGGCCGTCGCCGGGGCGATCGAACCGCTGCGGGACCTGGAGATCACCGTGTCACCGTGGCGGGACACGGAGCACGCGCGGGGCGCGGCCTGCCTGCTGCTCGCCCGCAGCGGAGCGATCACCAGGGCTTAGGGCGTGTGGGTCAGGACATGGTCCACTTCTGGTTGGCGTTGCCGCTGCACTCCCAGATCTGGAGTGGGGCACTGTTGGCCGTGTTGTTGTCGGTGACGTCCATGCACTTGTTCGCCGCGAGGTTGACGATGTCGTGAGTGGTGGCGTTGTACGTCCACTGTTGGTTGCCGCCGCCTGTGCAGTCCCAGAGCTGGAGCTTCGCGCCGCTTGCCGTACTGGCGCCGGTCACGTCCAGACACTTTCCGAGGGCGCGCAGTTGGCTGCCGCTGAATGACCATTGCTGCGCGGCGGTGCCGTTGCAGTCGTAGAGCTGGACGGGGGTGCCGTTGGCCGTCGAGGCGCCCTGGACGTCCACGCACTTGCCGGCCAGACCCTTGACGGCCTGGCCGGTGCTGCTGGTCGAGACATGGACGTAGTCCACGACGAGCTGTTGCGGGAAGGAGGTCGAGGCGTCAGGGTCGCCGGGCCAGTCGCCGCCGACCGCGAGGTTGAGGATGAGGAAGAACGGCTTGTTGAAGGCCCACTGATTGCTTCCGATGTCGGCCGGGGTGCGGGTCTGGTAGACGTGGCCGTCCACGGACCAGGAGACCTGGTTGGGCGCCCAGTCGACCGCGAAGGTGTGGAACGCGTCTGCGAAGGCTCCTGACGCCAGGGAGTATCCGGCGCCGATTCCGCCCGCCCCCGAGTAGCCGGGGCCGTGCAGGGTGCCGTGGACGGTGCCGGGCTCCCGGCCGATGTTCTCCATGACGTCGATCTCGCCGGAGCCCGGCCAGCCGACGCTGCCGATGTCGGTGCCGAGCATCCAGAAGGCGGGCCACATGCCCTGACCTCGCGGGATCTTCATGCGGGTCTCGACGTGTCCGTACTGTGCGCTGAACTTGCCGGAGGTGTTCATGCGGGCCGAGGTGTACTGGCAGGTTCCGTACCAGCACTGGTAGCCCGAGGGGTTCTCCTTCCTGGCCGTGATGACCAGGTGGCCGTTGCCGTCGAGTGCGGCGTTGTTCGCGCCCGGTGTGTAGTACTGGCGTTCGTGATTGTTTCCGTTGTTGTCGCCGGTCTCCTGGCTCCATTTGGACGTGTCGACCCCGGAGCCCGCCGGGCCGTCGAAGTCGTCGGTGAAGTCGGCGGCGAGCGTCGCGGTGGCCGGGACGGCGGGTGCGGCGCCGGCCGCACTCACCGGGACGAGGGTGGCGCAGGCGCAGATGACGGCGGCTGCCGCGCCGATCAGTCGGAGTCTCCATGGGGCGCGCACGGTGCATCACATCGCTTCCGTGAGAGCCGGCGCGGAAGTGCCATGGGCATGCCAAACATGCAGCCAGGGGAAACCGGGCCGGAACCTGTGGGGGGGTCGCTTCCTTCACTAGTTGAAGCTAGGAAGCGGCGAGGGGGGCGTCAAGGTTTTTGTCTGGACCAATTGAACGTCGTCGGTGGGGGTGCGCTGGCTGCCGCGGTGTCGCGCTGGCAGCTGTGGGTCTCGTCGCTGTCCTCGCAGATCGCAGGTTCGCTCACGTCACCGACCGATTCGGGGGCGTCCTTGCCCTCGGACCCGGCCACGCCACCCTTGCCATCGTCCGGTGAGACATGTCCTCCCAGCGAGCACCCAGCGGGTGAGCCGTCACTGACCTGACGTCATGCCACCGCTGTGCTGATCCGCTGACCTCCCTCGACGTGGCCGGCTGCGAGATGAGCCACGGCTCATCTGAGGGTCGGGCTGTGATGCCCGTCTCCTTCGGCAGGGCGATTCGGGGCGATTGATGGGGATCCTTGTTGCCAGGGGATGAACCACGCAACATTGCGGAAATCAAAGCCATATTGGGGATGTGGCCTTGGAATCCAAGATGCTGCGGGGGGCCGCTCCTTCGATCTAGTGTCCGGAATCCGGAGCGGTGATCCCGTCTCCGGTGAGATCCAGGGCGCTCCGTCACCGTCGGCGTGCCCGAAACAATCCGGGAGTGCGGCGGCGTGGCAGCGATATCGGTAGTGGATGCGTTCCGGCGGGACCGGGTCGGGGTCGTCTCGCTCTGCGTCGTCGGATTCTTCGTGGTCCTGGCCGTCACGGCCCCACTCGTCACTGCCCTCTACGGCAAGAACCCGACCGAGCACTACGGGCAGAACGGCACCGGCCTCCTGAGCCCGGAGGGTCTGCCCGTGCTGCCCAACGGCGGTGTCTCGGCCGAGCACTGGTTCGGCATCGAGCCCGGTCTGGGGCGTGACGTCCTCGCCCAACTCCTGTACGGCATGCGGACCTCGCTGCTGATCGCCCTCGCCTCGTCCGCGCTCGTCGCCGTCATCGGTGTGGTCGTCGGGGTGGCCGTGGGATACCTCGGCGGCCTCGTCGACCGGGCGTTCACCTTCGTCTGCAACGTGCTGCTCGCCTTTCCCGCGCTGCTGTTCCTGATCACGCTGGGGCCGGTCATCCAGACGCGCTTCGTCGGACCCGGCGAGGACGAACCGGCCTGGATGCAGTTCGCCGTCCTCGTCCTCGTCTTCTCGGTCTTCGGCTGGGTGTCGCTCGCGATGGTGCTGCGCACCGTCGTACGGTCCCTGCGCGAGCGGGAGTTCGTCGAGGCCGCCCGGGCCCTCGGCGCGAGCCGGCGGCACCTCGTGTTCCGTGAGCTGTTGCCCAACGTGTGGGGACCGGTCCTGGTGCACCTCACCCTCGCCGTGCCCGCGATGGTCACCACGGAGGCCGCGCTGTCGTTCCTGGGCGTCGGCATCAACGAACCCGTCCCGGACTGGGGCCGCATGATCTCTCGGGGTGCCGACGTCTTCTACGACGACCCCACGTACATGGTCTTCCCCGGCGCCGCGCTCCTCGTGTTCGTCCTCGCCTTCAACCTTCTCGGCGACGCCGTACGGGACGCGCTCGATCCGCACACCGTCCGCTGAGCCCCCGCGTCTTACACCGTCACCGACAACACACCCGCCACGCAAGGGAGTTCGCCATGCCCGAAATCACCCCGCGCACCGTAGCCGTCCCGGCTCTCGTCACCGCCGCCGCCCTGTTGCTGTGCTCCTGCTCCGCGGGAGCGGGCACGGGCAACGAGCGGAGCAGGAACAGCACCGCGGCCAAGAGCGGCCAGCGGCTGACCGCCGCCCTCGGCACCGCCGAGGACAGCCAGGGACCCGCCCCCGCGCTCCCCGGCGCCCGCAAGGGCGGGACCGTCACCGTCGCCAATGAGGAGGACTTCTCCCACCTCGACCCGCAGAAGATCTACGCCGGCGAGAGATACAGCACCTCGCTGCTGTGGGGCAGGCAGTTGACGCAGTACCAGCTCATCGACGGCAAGCCCAGGCTGGTCGGCGACCTCGCCACCGACACCGGGACCTCGGCAGACGGCGGCCGCACGTGGACCTACCACCTGAAGGACGGCATCGCCTGGGAGGACGGCAAGCCCGTCACCGCGCAGCAGGTCAAGTACGGCATCGAGCGCACCTTCGCCCCCGGCTTCGAGGTCGGCCCCACGTACTGGCCGCAGTGGCTCACCGGCGCCAAGGACCGCACCGAGGCGGTGAAGAAGTACGGAGGCCCCAAGAAGGACGGCGACCTCGACGCCATCGAGACGCCCGACGACAAGACCATCGTCTTCCACTTCCCCGAGCCGCAGTCGGACGTGCCGTACATGGCGTCCCAGTCCTCCTCCTCGCCGGTCCGCAAGGACAAGGACACCGGAACCGGCTACGACGTGAAGCCGTTCGCCACCGGCCCGTACAAGATCGTCGAGCACCGGCAGAACCAGAGCCTCACCCTGGCCCGGAACCCGTACTGGAAGCCGGAGACGGACTCGATCCGGCACGCCTATCCGGACCGCTTCCGGTTCACCTTCGGCAAGGCCGCCCTCAACACCGCCCAGGAGGTGTTCAACGGCCAGGGCACCGGCCCGACCACGCTCACCACCAAGGACGAACTGCCGCCGGAGCTGATCTCCACCGTCGAACGCGACCCCGCCAAGCGGAAGCTGGTCGTCTCCGGAAGCAAGGGCGCCTACACCCAGGACCTGTACATCAGGAACGACCGGGTCGGCGATCCCGAGGTCCGCAAGGCCATCCACTACCTCTTCCCGCGTGAACAGGCCCGCCAGGTCCTCGGCGGCCGCCACGTCGGCGACTTCGCGACCACCCTCTCCTCGCCGGCCGTCGTCGGCTGGAAGAAGTACGACCTCTACCCCGTCGCCCCCGCCGGAGACATCGCCAAGGCCAAGGAGCACCTGGCCCGTGCGAAGACCAAGGTCACCAAGCTGACGTACGCCTACCCCACCGAGAGCCCGGCGGACGACCAGGTCGCACAGGTCCTCGCCGACGCCTTCGCCAAGGCCGGCATCAAGCTCGTCCTGAAGCCCCTTCAGCCGGGCGCCTTCAACGACCAGATCTTCGGCGGCGAGGACAGCCCGTACGACCTGTTTCTGTCCACCAACTCCGTGGACTGGCCCACCCCGTCGACCCTGCTGCCCCTCGGCTACGAGAGCCATCTGGACGCGGTGTCCAACTCCATCCGCTACAGCAACCCGAAGGTGGACAGGGAACTGGCCCGCATCGCGAAGATCGGTGACGCGCAGAAGAAGGCCGACGCACTGATCAGCCTGGAACAGACGGTCATGAAGGACGTCCCTGTGGTGCCCTTCCTCTACAAGAGCATCGCCCAGTTCCGCGGCAAGAACATCGGCGGCGCCGCGACCCACCCCATCTACGGCGTCACGGCCCTGGCCGACGTGTACGTCAAGAACTCCTGACCTCCCGCAACCATGACCCGATACCTCCTCAAGAGGATCACGCAGGCCGTGGCAGTACTTCTCGCGATCACCGCCACGGCCTTCGGACTCTTCTACGCCGCCCCCTCCGACCCGGCACTGATCGCCTGCGGCCCCAGATGCACCTCCGCACAACTCGCGGCCGTCCGCACCAGCATGGGACTCGACCAGCCGATCGTCGCCCAGTTCACCGACTACGTCGGCGGTCTCGTCACCGGCCGCACCATCGCGGACCTCGACGGCACCCCGATCCCCTGCCCGGCCCCCTGCCTCGGCTACTCCTACACCCTCCACCAGCCCGTCCTGTCCGCCATCGAGGACCGCCTCCCCGTGACCGTCTCCCTCACGGTCGGCGCCCTCGCGGTGATCCTCGTCCTCGGCGTCGGCTCGGGCCTGACGGCCGCACTGCGCCGAGGCAGGCCCACCGACCGCCTCCTGTCCGGCTTCAACCTGCTGGGCGCCAGCGTCCAGATCTACTTCCTCGGCTACCTGCTCCAGCTCGTGCTCGTCTACTCCACCGGCCTGTTCGCACCCCCGCGCTACGTCCCCTTCACCACCCGGCCCGGTCAGTGGGCCCTGGGTCTGATCCTGCCCTGGCTGGTCCTCGGCTTTGTCAACGCGGCCGTCTACGCCCGGCTGACCCGCTCGCAGATGCTGGAGACGATGCATCACGGGTACGTCCGCACCGCCCGCGCCAAGGGACTGGGCCATCTGCGCACCCACCTGAAGTACACCGCGCGCGGCGCGGCCGGCCCGCTGGTGCAGCTGCTCGGCCTGGAGGTCGGCGCGCTGCTCGGCGGCGCGTTCATCACGGAGACCGTGTTCGGTCTCGGCGGCGTAGGCAAGCTCGCCGTCGACGCCGTGACCGGGAACGACCTGCCCACGGTCGTCGGCACGGTCCTCGTCGCCGCCTTCTTCGTCGTCCTGTTCGTGGCCGTGGCCGACCTCGTGGTGGCCTGGCTGGATCCCCGAGTGAGGCTCGCATGACCGATCGACCCGCACTGCGCGTCCGCGATCTGGAGGTCACCTTCCACACGGCGCGCGGTCCCGTCCCCGCGGTCCGCGGTGTCTCCCTCGCCGTGGCCCCGGGTGAAGTCCTGGGGCTCGTAGGAGAGTCGGGCTCGGGCAAGTCGACCGTGGGCCTCGCCGCCCTGGCCCTCCACGACCCGGCACGCACCCGCGTCCGCGGAAGCATCCGGCTCGGAGGCGACGGCCTCGAACTGGTGGGAGCACCTGAACCGGCCCTGAGGAAGGTCAGGGGCGCCCGAGCCGCGATGATCTTCCAGGACGCCCTCGACGCGCTGTCGCCGTACCACACGATCGGCGCCCAGGTGGCGGAGGCCTACCGCGTCCACCACCCACGCGCCGGCCGCCGGGAAGCGCGGGAGCGCGCGGCGGCGATGCTGGAACGCGTCGGCATCCCGGCCGCCCGCGCCGCGGACCACCCGCACCACCTCTCGGGAGGCATGCGCCAACGCGTCGTGATCGCCATGGCGTTGGTCAACGACCCCGGACTGCTGATCGCCGACGAACCGACCACGGCGCTGGACGCCCGCGTCCAGCGACAGGTCCTCGACCTGATCCGTGAACTCCAGACCGAGGCGGGCACGGCCATGCTCCTCATCACGCACGACGTGGGCGTGGTCGCGCGGACCTGCGACCGCATGCTGGTGATGCGGCACGGCGAGGCACTCGAGGAGGGTCCCACCGAACGCCTCCTGACGTCCCCCTCCACCCGCTACACCAAGGCCCTCGTCGGAGCGGCCCCGACCCTGCACACCGTGCCCGGCACCCGGCTCCCCACGGTGGAGGACCCGGAGCCGAAGCAGCGCACCGGCGCACGCGCACGTCCCGCCGCCCCCGGCCCCGACATCCTGGCGGAGGTGCGCGACCTGCGCGTGGACTACCCGGGCAGGCGCGGCTCCCGACCCCACCCCGCGGTGAAGGGCGTGAGCCTGCACGTCGCCCAAGGCGAGACCCTCGGCCTGGTGGGGGAATCCGGCTCGGGCAAGTCCACCATCGCCCGGGTCCTGACCGGACTGCTCCGGCCCACGAGCGGCGAGGTCCGCTTCGACGGCCGCGACATCTCCGGCGCGGCCCGTGGCACGCGCCTGCGCCGCGAGCTGAGCCGGGACGTCCAGCTGGTCTTCCAGGACCCGTACGCCTCGCTCAACCCGCGGCACACGGTGGAGCGGATCGTCACGACGCCGCTCGGCATCCATACGGACCTGGACGGCCCCGCGCGCAGGAGACGCGCGGCGCAGCTCCTGGAACAGGTGGGCCTGTCGGCCTCCCATCTCCCGCGCCATCCCCACGAGTTCTCCGGAGGGCAGCGCCAACGCATCGGGATCGCCCGTGCGCTGGCCGTCCGGCCACGCCTGATCATCGCCGACGAGCCGGTCTCCGCGCTGGACGTCTCCGTGCAGGCCCAGGTCCTGAACCTGCTCATGGACCTGCGGGAGGAACTCGGCCTGTCGCTGCTCTTCATCTCCCACGACCTCGCGGTGGTGCGGCACTTCTGCGACCGGGTCGCCGTGCTGGACCAGGGCGAACTCGTCGAGGAGGGCCCCAGGGACACCGTCTTCGACACCCCGGCCGCCCCGTACACCAGGGAACTGCTCGACGCCTTCCCGCACCACCTGCCGCCCGCCGTCGACCGCCCTTCGCCGCACGTTCTGTCCCACTGAACCGAACAGGAGAACACCCTCATGACGAACACACCCACCGAGCCCGGCTCCGCCGCGGAACTCCCCGACAAGCCGGCAGGCGACAGGACCGGATTGATCACCGGACTCTCGATCGCCGCAGTGGCCCTGCTCGTGGCGGCCGCCCTGCTGATCTCCCACCTCACGGGCGGCACCTCGCGCGCGGACGCGTCCGGACGGGTCACCGTGAAGATCGGCACGACCGACCAGAGCTCGGACTTCTGGCCCGTACTGACCCGGCGCGCCGCGGCGGAAGGGATCGACATCAAACTGGTCAACTTCACCGACTACACACAGGCGAACCCCGCGCTGGCACAGAAGCAGATCGACCTGAACCTCTTCCAGCACCTGCTGTTCCTGGCGAACCACAACGTCGCCGACCACGACACCCTGACCCCCATCGGCTCGACGGCCGTGGTCCCGCTCAGCCTCTACTCGAAGAAGCACACGACGCTCGAGGACATCCCGCGGCACGGTCGGGTCGCCATCCCCAACGACCCGACCAACCAGGCCCGGGCGCTGCTGGTGCTCCAGCAGGCCGGTCTGCTCACACTCAAGGACGGCGGATCGGTCCTCGCGACGCCCGCGGACGTGGACACCACGGCATCGAAGGTCGAGGTGACGCCGGTGGACGCCGCCCAGACCGTCGCCTCACTTCCGTCCGTCGACGCGGCAGTGATCAACAACAACTTCGCGCTGGACGCCGACCTCGATCCCTCCAAGGCCCTGTACGGAGACGACCCGTCCAAGCCCGAGACCGAGCCGTACATCAACGTCTTCGTCGCCCGCGCGGCCGACAAGGACAACCCGACCTACCTGAAGATCGCCAAGCTCTACCACGACGAAGCGGTGAAGAAGGCGGCGATCGACGCCTCCAAGGGAACAGCGGTGCCCGTGGACCGGTCGCGGGCCGACCTGCGACGCATCCTCGCCTCGCTGGAGAAGACCGTGCGCGCCGCGCACTGACCACGCGCGTCCCCGCCGGCGCCCCCTCGCGCCCCGGTCCGAACCGAAGCAGGAACCCATGGCACCACTCATCGAATTCCACGACGTCAGCAAGACCTTCACCGCACGGTCGGCCACCGTGACGGCCCTCGACTCGATCGACCTGGAGATCGAGGAGGGGGAGATCTTCGCGATCATCGGCCACTCCGGAGCAGGCAAGAGCACCCTGGTCCGGCTGATCAACGGGCTCGAACACGTCACGTCGGGCACGGTCACGGTCGACGGCGTGGTCATCAGCGAACAGAGCGAGCGGGACACCCGCCAGGTCCGCTCGCGCATCGGCATGATCTTCCAGCAGTTCAACCTGTTCCGGTCCCGGACGGTGTTCGGGAACGTGGCCTACCCCCTGAGACTCGCCGGATGGTCCAAGGAGAGGCAGCGGGCGCGAGTCGCCGAACTCCTGGCGTTCGTCGGCCTGACCGACAAGGCCTGGGCCTACCCGGACCAGCTCAGCGGCGGCCAGAAGCAACGGGTCGGGATCGCACGAGCCCTGGCGAACCAGCCCGCCGTCCTGCTGGCCGACGAGTCCACCAGCGCGCTCGATCCCGAGACCACCCAGGACGTGCTGCGCCTGCTCCGACGTGTCGACGCCGAACTCGGGGTGACCGTCGTGGTCGTCACCCACGAGATGGACGTCGTGCGGAGCATCGCCGATCGCGTCGCCGTACTGGAAGCGGGACGACTCGTCGAGGTCGGCACGGTGTACGACGTCTTCTCCACACCCCGGACCGAGACCAGCCGCCGCTTCGTGGCGACGGTGATGCGAAACCGGCCCGACGCCGGTGACGTCGCACGGCTCCGGCAGCGCCACGAAGGCGCCCTCGTCTCCGTCACGGTCGACGGCGACGTCGCGCTGGGCCAGGTCCTCACCGACACCGTGCGGCAGCACGACCTCCGCTTCGAGATCGTCCACGGAGGCATCGACACCCTGCAGGGCCGATCGTTCGGCAGCGTCACGCTCTCACTGACCGGATCCGAGCGGGACATCGAGACGGCCGTGGCCCGACTGCGCACCGTCGCCACGGTGGAGGTGCACGCATGAGAACCGACTGGGACACCCTCTGGCCGGTCTTCACCACCTCCATCGGACAGACCCTGTGGATGGTGGCCGTGACCCTGGTCCTCGGAGGCTTCCTCGGCCTGCTCCTCGGCCTTCTGCTCTACACGACACGCCGCGGCGGGCTGCTGGAGAACACGCCGCTCCACACCACCCTGAACCTGGTGGTCAACTTCGTCCGGCCCATTCCCTTCATCATCTTCATCACCGCCGTGGGCCCGCTGACCCTGAGCGTGGTGGGCACCACCATCGGCACCGCCGCTGCGACCTTCCCCTTGATCATCGCCACCACCTTCGGCATCTCCCGCATCGTCGAACAGAACCTGATCACCATCGACACCGGAGTGATCGAGGCAGCCCGCTCCATGGGCGCGGGCCCGGCGCGCATCATCACCACCGTCCTCATCCCCGAGGCACTGGGGCCCCTGATCCTCGGCTACACCTTCGTGTTCGTCTCCGTGGTCGACGCCACGGCCATCGCCGGCGCGGTCGGCGGGGGAGGCCTCGGCAACTTCGCCATCGCCTACGGCTACCAGCGCTTCAACTGGACGGTGACCTGGATCGCCGTACTGACCATCGTGCTCCTCGTGCAACTGGGCCAGTTCCTGGGCAACCGACTGGCACGAAGGGTGCTGCGCCGGTGACGGGCCTGGTGGTCAGCGTTCCTGTGTGCGGCCGGCCTCGGCCGGGGTGCGGAGGTGGGAGCTGAGGAAGTGGGCGGCGCGGTCGAGTGCGGCGTCCGCCTCGTCGAGGCGTCCGTGCTCGGTCTGGTAGACGTGGGGGAGGCCGGGGCCGATCTCCAGTGTGGCCTCGACGTCGGCGGCGCCGGCGCGGGCGGCAAGGCGCACCGCGTCGTCGAGGAGGACCTCGTTCGCCCCGACCTGTACGAGCAGTGGGGGCAGGCCGGAGAGGTCGGCGAACACCGGACTCGCCAGGGGGTGGCTCGGGTCGCCGCCGCCGATGTAGTGATCCGCGTACGCGCGCACGTCGGCCGGGGTGAGGATCGGGTCGGCGTCTGCCTTGGTGCGCATGCTGGCTCCGGAGAGGGTGAGGTCGACCCAGGGGGAGAAGACGACCGCGGCGGCCGGCAGCGGCAGTCCTGCCTCCCGGGCGGCGAGCAGGGTGGCGATGGTGAGGCCGCCGCCGGCCGAGTCGCCGGCCATCACGATCTCCCGCGGATCGGCGCCGGTGGCCAGGAGGTCGCGGTAGGCGGCGAGTCCGTCGTCGACCGCGGCGGGGAAGGGGTGTTCGGGAGCCAGCCGGTAGTCCACGGAGGTGGTCCGCAGTCCGGTGCGGACGGCGAGTTCACCGACCAGGCCGGTATGGGTGTCCGGTGAGCCGACGACGTATCCGCCGCCATGGAGATGGAGCAGCCGACCGCGTTCGGTCGCTCCGGCCGGCTCCAGCTCCAGGGCGGGCCGCCCGCCGAGGACGGTTCTGCGGAGGGCGACGCCGTCCGGCGCGGGCCGCGTCATGGCCGCGGCGAAGCCGGTGCGCAGTTCGGCGGGGGCCGGCTGCGTCGCGCCGCGCGGGACGGAGCGGAGCAGGGCGTCCAGGGCTTGGCGCTGCTGTCGGGACATGGCGGGCCTCCATCGGGTCGGGATGCGAGGATGGATTCCTTGGAATCCATCTGCTCGTGTCCAACTATCTTCCAGGGAAGATGATTCCTGGGAATCTATTGGAGGTTCTGTGAGCCACGTCACCCCTCTCTTCCTCGATCTCGTCCGCGTGGAGACCCGGCTCTACAACGCGGTCGGCGCCCGCCTGCGCGCCGAACACGGCCTGACACTAGGCCAGTTCGAGTTCCTGCAGATCATCGACCGGGTGGACGGGTGCCGCGTACTCGACATCGTGGCCGAGCTGGCGATCACCGTGGGAGCCGCCAGCAAGGCGGTCGACCGGCTCGTGGCCGCCGACTGGTGCGTACGCGTCGCGCACCCGCACGACCGCCGATCCTCCGTGCTGCGCCTCACTCCCGAGGGCGAGAAGGTGCTGGCGGCTTCCCGGCCCGTGGTGGAGAGCGCGCTCGTCTCCCTGACGCGGACGGTTTCCGCCGCCGACCGCAAGACCCTCGCCACCACCTTGGCCGCTCTCCGGGCGAACCTCGAGGCGGACGGCGAAGGACAGCCAGGGAGCAGCCCGACCGCCTGAGCGTCCGATCCGCACCGGGGAGCGTACGCTCGCCGCCGGCGGCGGGAAAAGTGTCGGCGTCGGCCAGTGTCGCGTACGGGGTGAGGCGCCGCCGCCGGTGGTGAACAGCACGATTCCGGACGGCACTTCGAGCAGCCACGTCTCGCCGCGCGGCATCGCATCGTCGACGCCTCGGATTCACCCGCGGCACACCTGCCCGCCACGCGCATTCCGTCCGCGGCCCCGAGCATCGCCGCCATGACCTTGATGTCCCGGACCAACCGCAGGGCGGCCGCCGGTTCCGCCGTCACCCTGGCCGCCTCCTTCATCGCGCTGCTCGGCCCCGGCGCACCGGCGTACGCGGCCGCCAATGCCGTCCCGTCGTACGAGGTGAAGATCAATCTCACCGCGGCGGCGCTCGACGCGTCCCACACCCCGACCGCCGGCGTGCGTTCGGCCTTCGGCATCACGGGCTCGGCCAAGGCCCGTTCGTACTCCTACTACGACACCGACGCCCAGGCGCTCGACGCCGAGGGCTGGAGCGTGCGGCTGCGGCACAAGGAGGGCTCCTCCTTCGAGGAGAGCTACAAGAAGCGTTTCCCCGTGGCGGACGGCGACATCGACGCGGCCCTCAACACCGCCAACACGGCGGGCTTCGACAGCACCGACACCAACTACAAGGCCGAAGTCGACTGGGGCTACGGGAAGCAGACGCTGAGCTTCAGCGCCGAGAAGAGCCACAGTGCGACGGGGTACTCCGGTACCTCGATGCCGTCGAGTGACACCGGACGCACCTGGGTGGTCAACGACATCCCCGGCAAGCTGCAGGACTGGGGTTCCGCAGGGTGGGGCAAGGGTGTCCTGCAGGCGTCACGTGCCCACGGTCCGGTGACCTCACAGGTGTACAAGGGCGCGTGGGGCGCGTCGGACGACGCGAGCATCGAGGTGCTGCCGGTCGTCGGCGCGGGCGGGACGGGCACGGAGTATGTCGTCGAGCTGTCCTTCAAGACGGACTCGTACACCGACGCTGCCGACCTGCACGACGACGCGATCACGGTCGCAGAGGCCAACGGCTGGCTCTACCACGGCGACATCCTCAAGACCCAGCTGATCCTCGACCGCTACTGAGCCGTCAGCTCACCGGCGCTCCGCGGAACGCGAGTTGGCTTTGCCGGAGAAGCGGATGTGAAGGTGCCCGGTGGCCCGCCCACGACACTCGCAGGCCACCGGGTGACCGGTTCGGCACCGGTTCGACGCGAGCTGTCGATCAGCCGCGCGCCGCGACGTCGACGACGGATCGGTCGGACGGCAGCGAGGCCGTCTCCACGGTGCCCCGCCGCGCCGTCCGGCCGCGGCCGTCGTCGATGCGCAGACCGGTGAGGGCCGTGACGGCGACCAGAGCGAACGCGGCGGCTCCGATCACGAAGGCCGTCGTGTACTGCGCCTCCTCGGGCAGCGCCGGGACGCCGGCGGGTAGTCCCTTGATCAGGTTCGCGGTCAGCAGGGACGTGATGACCGCGCTGCCCACCGCGCTGCCGACGGAGCGGGAGATGGAGTTGATGCTGTTCGCGATGCCGCTCTGATGTGCCGGGACGCCGGCGACGATGAAGGCGGGGAGCGAGGCGAGGCCGAAGCTCACGGCCACGCCGGTCAGCATGCCGGCCACGACGACGGAGCCGGTGGCGGCGTGCTGCACGGCCAGCCACACGTATCCGAGCACGCCGAAGACGGAACCGGCGGTGAGCGTGGCCCGGGCTCCGATGCGGCGGACCAGCACACCTCCCAGCTGGGCGGCGAAGAGCGAGGCCACGGTCGCCGGAAGGAGGTAGGTGACAGCGGCGGAGAGCACGGAGGCCGTGAAGCCGTATCCGGCCAGTGCCCTGGGTGTCTGGGCCAAGTAGGAGATGGCGATGAACTGGGTGAACATACCGAAGCCCAGAAGCAGTCCCGCGACATTCGTGAACAGGACGGGCCGCAGGACGAACATCTTCATGTCCACGAGAGGCTCGCTCACCCGGCGCTCGACCAGCACCCACACGGCAGCCGTGACAGCCGCGGCGCAGAAGAGGCCGATCGTGCGCGCCGAACCCCAACCCCAGGTGTTCCCCTGCGACACGGGCAGCAGCAGGAGGACGAGCGTGGCGGCCAGCGACGCCGCGCCGAGCCAGTCGGTGCGCCCGCCCAGCGGTTCGGGGGAGTGCGGTACGACGACGGCGGCGACGACGAGTGCGAGCGCGGACAGTACGGTCGCCATCCAGAAGACGTGGTGGTAGTCCGGGTGGTCGCCCTGGGTGAGGAGTCCGGCGCCGACGAGCGCGAGCCCGCTGCCGACCGCGAGGGTGCCGCTGACCAGGCCCATGGCGCCGTGCAGTCGCTGCGGAGGCAGTTCGTCGCGCAGTACGGACAGGGCGAGCGGGAAGATCGCGGTGGCGGCGCCCTGCAGGGCGCGGGCCACGAGCAGCAGGGGCAGCGCGTTCGTCGTCGCGGCCAGCACGGACCCGACGACGGTCAGGGCGAGGACACCGAGCAGCACGGGCCGCTTGCCCCGCTGGTCGCCGAGCCGGCCGAGGAGCGGGGTGAACACCGCGGCCGACAGAAGAGTGGCCGTGGTGAGCCAGCTCGCGGCGGACGTGGTGATGTCGAGGTTGTTCTCGATGACGGCGAGGATGGGGACGACGAGCGTCTGCATCATCGACACGACCATCGCGGCGAGGCCGAGCGCGAGGACGAGACCGGTGCCTTTGCGGCTGTCCGGGTGCGGGGCGGTGTTTCTGCCAGGCATGGTGGTGGGCTTTCGGCTGTTCGTTGGGAGATCCGGCGGACAACGGCCGGAACAGGAAGTACGGGGCACGCACCGCCCCGCCCGCGCGGGGGAGTGCGCAGGCGGGGCGGGTGTTCGGTCGGCGGCGTCAGGCCAGGGGGACGTCGAGGCGGGCCCTGCGGTGGCTGAACGTGGCGATCGAGTGCGGGCCGTGGTAGCTGCCGAGACCCGACTCACCGACGCCGCCGAACGGAAGGTCGGGGACGCGGAGATGAGCCATCGGCAGACCGAAGCCGAGCCCTCCGGAAGACGTCTCGGAGGCGAGGCGGGCACGCGTGGTCTCGCTCTCGGTGAAGCCGTACAGCGCGAGAGGCTTGTCGCGGTCGTTGATGAAGGCGATGGCCTCGTCCAGGTCGGCGACCTCGACGATCGGCAGCACGGGGCCGAAGATCTCCTCCTGCATCACTGCCGCGTCGGGCTTCACGCCGCTCAGCACCGTCGGAGCGATGTAGAGGTCGTCGCGGTCGGTGTTCCCGCCGAAGGCGAGCGTGCCGGAGTGGAGCAGGGCGGCGACCCGGTCGAAGTGACGCGCGTTCACGAGGCGGCCGTACGCGTCCGAGTGCCGCGGGTCGTCACCGAGCATCGCCTTCACGGCCTCGGCCAGCGCGGCCTCGAGCCCTCGGGCCGTGGCGGGGTCGGTGAGGACGTAGTCCGGGGCGACGCAGGTCTGCCCGGCGTTACGGAACTTGGCTTCGGCCAGCCGGGTGGCGACGACGGACAGATCGACGTCACGGTCCACGAACACCGGAGACTTGCCGCCGAGTTCGAGCGTGACCGGCGTCAGGTGCTCGGCCGCGGCACGCATCACGATGCGGCCGACCGTGCCGTTGCCCGTGTAGAAGATGTGGTCGAACCGCTCGGCGAGCAGCTCCGTGGTCTCCGGCACCCCGCCCTCCACGACGGCGACCGCGTCGGGATCGAGATACCTGGGCACGAGGCGTGCCAGGAGCGCCGAGGTGGCCGGGGCCAGTTCGCTGGGCTTGAGGACCACGGTGTTGCCGGCGGCGAGCGCGCCGGCGACCGGTACGAGTGAGAGCTGGACCGGATAGTTCCAGGGCGCGATCACGAGGACGGTGCCCAACGGTTCGTAGAACGTGCCCGCGGTGGTGCCCTCGGGCAGCCCGGCGAGCGAGTCGGCGCCGAGCTCGGTGGGGGCCAGCCATCGGTCCAGCTCGGCGAGTGTGTGGTCGATCTCCCTGATCGGGAAGTCCACCTCGGCCGCGTAGGCCTCCGGCCGCGGTTTGCGCAGGTCGGCGAAGAGGGCGTCGGCTATGGCCTCGCGGTTGTCGGTGAACAGGGCACGCAGCGCGACCAGTTGCCGCTTGCGCCAGTCGGTCGGCTTGGTGCTGCCGCTGTGGAACGTGCTCCGCAGACGGGCCACGACGGATGTGATGTCGGACATGGTGGTGCTCCAGTGGGGAGGTTCAGCGGTTCCGGGCGGCGGATTGCACGGTGTCCATGACCGTTGGGGCGCGATCCGCCGCCCGGGGTCGGGGGCCGCGTGACGGCCGGCGCCAGGAGCACGCGCAGGGGCGTCAGGCCTGGGGGAGACGGACGAGCATCTTGCCGGTGTTGGCGCCGCGCATCATGGACTGGAAGGCGTCGAGGGTGTTCTCGATGCCGTCGACGACCGTCTCGTCGGCGATGAGGGAGCCGTCGGCGAGCCACCCTCCGGCCTGGCGGGCGAAGTCGCCCACGAGGTGGAGGTGATCGCTGACATTCATGCCCCGGAGGTTGATGCGCTTGCCGATGGCGAGCGGCAGGTGCGGTGGGCCCGCGGGCAGTTCGGTCGCGTTGTACATCGAGATGGCGCCGACGAGAGCGACTCGGCCGCGCAGGTTCATGACCTGGAGGGCCGCGTCGAGGTGGTCGCCGCCGACGTTGTCGAGGTAGACGTCGATGCCGTCGGGAGCCGCACTGGCCAGCTGGCCGGCGATGTCGCCTTCGCGGTAGTCGAGAGCGACGTCGAACCCGAAGTCCTCGGTGAGGCGCCTGGCCTTGACGGGGCCGCCGGCGGATCCGATGACCTTGGACGCGCCGAGCTTACGGGCGAACTGTCCGGCGACGGAGCCGACGGCGCCGGCCGCGCCCGAGATGAAGACGACGTCGCCTTCCTTGACGGGAGCGACCTCGGTGAGGCTGGCCCAGGCGGTCAGGCCCGTGGTGCCGAAGACGCCCAAGTAGGCCTGCAGCGGAGCGATTTCGGCGTCCACGAGCTGCACGTCCGCAGGGGTCAGCAGCGCGTACTCGCGCCAGCCGAGGAAGTGCGTGACCTTCGTGCCGACCGGAACGTCCGGGGCCTGCGACGCGACGACGGTGCCTGCCGCCGACCCGGTCATCGGCTCGTCCAGGCCGAAGGGCGGGACGTACGACTCACGGTCGTCCATGCGGCCGCGCATGTACGGGTCGACGGACAGGAAGTCGTTGCGGACCACGATCTGACCGGGCCCGGGGTCGGGCACGGTCGTGGTGACGAAGGCGAAGTCGGAGGCCTTCGGCTCGCCCACGGGGCGCGCGACGAGGTGCCATTCACGATTGGAAAAAGGCATGACGATTCCAGAGGTAGGAGAAGAGTGTGTCGGATGTACGAGGGAGTGCTGGACCGTCAGCGTCATGGCCCGGCAGGTGTGCCCAGCAGGCCCGCCACCAGCGCGTCCGAGGCCGGGGGGAGAAGTGCCCGGGCGTCGGCCCGGTGCTCCAGGCCCATGACGAGGGCGATGCAGATGTCGGCGGCCTGCGCCGGCTCCACCTCGGCCACGGTGCCGGTCTCGGTGAAGAGATCGGTGAGCAGCCTGCGCAGTTCGGTGGTGAAGGCGCCGCATATCCCAGCGAACAGCCGGGCGTCGGCGTCGAGCAGCTCGGAGGTGTGGGGCGAGTCCCCGGCCAGTTCGAGGACCAGGTCGAGCTTGGCGGCGAGTACGCCCCGGATCCGGCCCGGATACGGGGTGCCGGGGTCGGTCGCCGCCAGGCGGGCTCGCTCGAGCGCCTGCTCGTGCAGGCGGGCGGCGAGCCGCCGGAAGGCATCGTCCTTGTTGCGGACGTACTGATAGACCGCGGACCGGGACACGCCCATGGTGCCGGCGATGTCGTCCATCGTGGTGCGCCGCACGCCGTACCTGGTCAGGCAGTCGTACGTGGCGTCGAGGACCTCGTCGAGCCGGTCGGTGCCCATCGTGATCAGGCCAGCTTCCTGAGCAGCTCGGCGGCGAGGGGCGCGGAGGAGGCCGGGTTCTGGCCCGTGACCAGATTGCGGTCGACGACCACGTTCGGCGCCCACGGCTCACCGACCTCGACGTTGACGCCCGCCTCGGTGAGGCGGTCCTGGAGCAGCCACTTCGCCTTGTCGGCGAAGCCGCCCTGGGTCTCCTCCTCGTTGGTGAACGCGGCCACGTCGTAGCCCTGGAACGCGTTGGTGCCGTCGGCGGTGGTCGCGGCGAGCAGGGCGGCGGGGCCGTGGCAGACGACACCGAGCGGCTTGCCCGACTCCAGGGCGAGGGTCAGCACCTTGCCGGAGGTGGCGTCCACGGCGAGGTCCTCCATCGGGCCGTGGCCGCCGGGGTAGAACACCGCTGCGTAGTCGTCGAGGTTCACGTCCTCGAGGGTGATGGGGGACTGCAGCTCGCTCATCGCGGCGAGGCTGTTCGCGATCTTGTCGGCGCCTTCCTGTCCGCCGTTGACCTGGGGCGCGAGGCTGCCCTGGTCGACGGTGGGCACGACGCCGCCGGGAGTGGCGACGACGATCTCGTGCCCCGCCGCCTTGAAGGCCTGGTAGGGGGCGACAGCCTCCTCGGCCCAGAAGCCGGTCGGGTGCTGGGTGCCGTCGGCCAGCGTCCAGTGGTCGACACCGGTCATCACGAAAAGGATCTTTGACATGGGCGGGGCTCTTCCACGAGGGGCGGGTTCACGCGATGGACCCGCGAGGATGCGCTCTGTACGGACCGACACCGTGGACGCTGTTGACGTTCTGCGTCCGAAGTGTCAGTTCGGCGATGTCTTCGAAGGTAGGTCCGGGGATGCGGCCTGACCAATGAAGGTTCCAATAGCTGCCATAGGAACCTTCATGGCTGCCGGGGAATAGGGCCGAGCCAGGTCCCGGCGTCAGAGGTATAAGAATGTCGTAGGCTTCACGGTGTGAGCCATAACAGTCTTTCGGGTGTGGTGGACGCCGGAACGAGCGCCTCCACGGTCTCCGGACTCCCGGACCTGAATCTCCTGCGCACCTTCCTGGCCGTGTATCGGTTCGGATCGTTCACGGCGGCCGCTCACGCGCTCGGTCTCTCCCAGCCCACGGTGACGACCCAGATCCGCAATCTCGAGCGTCAGACGCGGCGCGAACTGTTCGAGCGGCTGCCCCGAGGGGTCGCTCCGACCTCCGTCGCCGACGAGCTGGCCGCACGCATCGCCGGCCCCCTCGACGCGCTGGGGGTGGCCGCCGGAAACGGGATGGCGGACGGGGCCCGGGCCGAACCGGTTCACCTGGCCGGCCCGGCCGAGATGCTGTCGGTCTTCGCCCTGCCGGCGCTCGGGCCGCTGATCGCCGACGGCGTGCGGCTGCGCGTCACCATGGGCCTGACCGACCCCCTCCTCGACGAGATGCGCGCGGGCCGCTACGACCTCGTCATCTCGACCACCCGCCCCCGCGGGCGTTCCCTCGCCTGGGCCCCCTTCGCCGACGAGGAATTCGTCCTGGTGGCGGCGCCGCTCTGGGCCGACCGCGTCAAGGGGCCGCTTGCGACGGAAGGGCCGGGCGTGCTGCACACGGTGCCCTTGGTCTCGTACGCCGAGGATCTGCCGATGGTGCGCCGGTACTGGCGACACGTCTTCGGCAAGCGACTGAACTGCACCGCCGCCGTCACCGTGCCCGATCTGCGAGCGGTCCTGTCCACGGTGGTGGGCGGGGCGGGCTTCAGCGTGCTGCCCCGCTACCTGTGCCAGGCGCAACTGGCATCCGGTGCGCTGGTCCTCCTCAACGACCCGGAGGACCCGCCCATCAACACGGGCTATCTGGTGCAGCGCCCCGGGGTGTCCGCGAACCCGGACGTCGACCGCGTACGCGACCACCTCGTCGAGGCGGCCCGCGGCTGCTGACCATCCTTCCGACCTGGGGTCTGCATTAAGGGTTTTTCGGTACGGTGCCTCGGTGTGTCACTACGCCATGACCTCCTACAAGCTGCACTACGCGTGCGTATCCTGCCGTGTCAGCTTCAAGCAGCATGCCTACCGGCAGCTGGAGCACCGGTGCCCGAACTGTGCCCAGCCCCTCATCTGCGCTGGTCATGACTTCGCGCCTCCGCCCAGGCGTGATGTGCGCGGGTGGTCTGTGGTGGCCGCAGTGTTGGGGGAAGGGTTGCGCTACGAAGGACGATCCGCCTGCGGGTGCGGCAAAGAACCCAAGTACCGCCCGCGGACCAGAGCCGAACTGCGGGGGCGTAGGAAAGTTGCCGCAAGGAACGGGCTCCCGTTGTCTGAGACACTCTCCCGCCCCGATCCTCTGACTGCGTCGTCTGGCCATCATCAAGGAGAATGACAGCGCACGTTCCGGCTGCGAGTCCCGGATCAGTACCGTCAGTGCGCGGGCGGTGTTCGCCAGCGGAGGGCTTGTCGTGCTGCTCGGAGCTGGGAGGTGTTCAGGCTGGTCCAGGTGAGGGCGGCGCTGCTGTGGGCGGCAAGCCAGGACCGCTGCGCAGCCGCCACCTCCCGGTAGCCGACGGTCAGATACCCCGTACGGGCCTTGCATCGCAGATCAGCCCGCACGACGGGGTCACCACGAAGACGAGTACTCTCAGGCAGCCCCCGGAGGAGCGCCACAGGGTCTCTGAACGACCGCCCGGACTCCTTCATGCACCGCCGCCACAGGCCGCCTACCCTCCGTAGCGCCGGACTGCGTTCGACGGCCCGCAGCGTCTCCCGCTCCCCGGCTGCGAATTCCAGCCGCAGCCGAACGTGCCGCAGCCGCCCGTCGCCGAGAAGCCGGCGCTCGGCGGTGGCCTGACAACCGGTCGTGGGAAGACTGACGCGGATGCCGGCCCCTGTGACGGATGCCTGCTTGCCGGGGTCTCCGAGCAGTGCCCGCATGTAAGCGGGACTGCGCCGCTGCTCGGGAGGTGGGTCCTTCGGCGCGGGCGTGGTCAGGTCCTGAGGTTCGAGCCCGAAGGGCGCGGGGAACTGGGCGGCGGCGTCCGCAGCCGAGGGCCTTCCCGGGTAGCGGAAACCGTGGTCCGACATGCAGCGTCCGATGATCCGCTGGGTGGCGACGCGCACCTCGCGGGGCGTCGGCTCGTAGAGCAGCCGGTACAGCGGCTGGTTCTGCCGCAACGCGGGGAGCGACGTTCCCGCCGGGTGTGCTTCGGGCCCCTTTTCCGGCCGTGCGGCGACGGCCCAGGCCACGAGCCCGGCGGTGACGACGAGGACGAGAGCGAGCAACCGGACGGTGCGGCCGGCGCGGGCATGCAGAGGCATGAGGCAAGGCTCCTTCCGTGTGAGCGGGCCCGGCGGCACCCCCGTTCACGCCGCCGGACCCGCTGGCCGCACCGGTCAGTAGCAGGAAATGGAGGTCGTCCCGCGCAGCCGCAGCGAACTGGCACGGTCCTTGTACTTGTCCGGGAGGGTGACCGAGTGCCCCGGGTTGACGCAGAAGAGGAACCCGTTCGTCGCCCAGTCGCTGCCGATGCCGGTGTAGTAGTGGCTCTCGTAGCCGGAGGAACTGTTGTTGCTGGCCGACCAGGAGTTGTTGTTCACGGACGTGCCGTCGGCGTAGTAGTCGTCCTGGAAGTCGGTGTCCGTGTTGTAGAACGAGTAGCCCATCGAGCCGAGGGACCCCGAGAAGATGCAGTGGTACCCCGAGGCGCAGTACGGGTTCGACGCCTCCGCCGTCCCGGCCGAACCGAGTGTCGCCGCCCCGGCTCCGAGCACCGCAACCAGAGCTGCCAGGCCGGTGCCGATCTTCCGCTTGAGCATGCTGTTCCCCTGACGTCGTGTTCCTTCGCGCCGGTGACTCCGGCGCCCGGCGCCAGTTTTGGCCCGACTCCGTCACCGCCTCGACCTGTTTCGGTCTGGACCGAACAAGGGCGTCACGGGAGGATCACGCCGGACCAGGATGTACGGGGCACACGTATGCGGGGGACGACAGGGTGTACCGAGTGCATTTCACGATGGCGGACCTGGAGCGCACGCGGGTGGCGTCGGGGCCGTTGCCGCTGCTGGATCTGGGTGCGGCGGTGAGAGCCCTGCAACTGCGCGGCGACAGCGTGCGGTTCGGGGCGTGGCGGCGGCACTCACTGGAGCGCCTTCGGCCCGAGGACCGCATGGTTCTGGACCTGATCCCGCCCGGGCGTGGCGCACCGGACTTCCTGACGCTGCCCGCCCAGGGCGACCCTCGGGACGTCCTCGACAGGGCGCGATCCACTCCCCGCGCCTGGGTCCGCAAGGAACTGGACCACTTCGCGCCGGCCCAGCCCATGCCGGCCTGGACCCGCCGGCTCGCCGACGACCGGGAACTGTTGGCACGGCTCTTCGACAGCCTCCACCATGTCCACGACGTACTGCTCGGCCCTTACGAGGACCGCCTCGCCAGGGAGCGGGCGGCCGACCGGGCCAGGCGGGCACGGGACCTCCTGGAGGGAGGGGTGGGGCGCTTGCTCGGGTCGCTGAACCCGAGGTGGGTGCGGTGGAAGTCGCCCGTGCTGGAACTCGACACGTTCTCCGGGTACGACGAGAACGTGCGGCTCGACGGGCGAGGGGTGCTGCTCGTGCCGTCGTTCTTCGGGGCGGAACGGCCCAGCGTCTCGCTCGACGCCGAGCCTCAACCGGTGGTGACGTACCCCGTCGGGCGGCAGGCCGACATCCTCGTTCCTGCCGCGCGGTCGGCCGGCACGGCGACGCTCGCCGCGCTGCTCGGGGCGAGCCGCGCGGCCGTCCTGTACGCCGTTGCCGAACATCCGGGGTGTTCCACGTCCGAGCTCGCCGCTTGTACGGGGTTGGCGGCCGCCAGCGCCAGTGAGCACGCGTCCACGCTCAGGTCGGCCGGCCTGATCACCACGACCCGCACCCGCAACAGAGCCCTGCACACCCCCACTCCGCTGGGCCTGACCCTCCTCAACACCAACGCCGCACGTGCCGACGAGACCGCTTCTTTCCCCGGTCGGAAAATGCCTGGCTGTTCGGCTACCGCAGACAACCTCTGACTGAGCGTCAGCGGTCGGACTCGACCATGTGCTTTTCCTGAGCGCAACGCCGCCGAAACACCGTCTTCCTACCGTCACCCCCACACCGGTCATGGCTGCAACGGCCGGTGGGTGTCCGGGTGCGGGGCTTGCCCGGGCGCTAACCAGCCGTCTTCCGCCGAGCTGTGAGGAGGAACGATGGCTGTTGCCGAGCATGCCGTCGCGCCCGCGCACCAAGGACCCCATCCTGTCGACGTACGGCCGCCGTGGCGGCGGCTCGTGCCGCTGAGCCTGCAGCATCTGCTCGTCGCGTACGCGGGCATGGCCACGATGCCGCTGCTCGTGGGCAGCGCGCTTCATCTGCCCGAGGACCGGATACGGCTGCTCATCAGCGCGAACCTGCTGGTCAGCGGGATCGCCACCGTGTTGCAGTCGCTGGGTCTGAAGTGGTTCGGGGCGCGGTTGCCGATCGTGATGGGCTCCACGTTCACCGCGATCACCCCCGCCATCCTCATCGGGCAGGAGCACGGGCTCGCCGCCGTGTTCGGGGCGACCGTCGTGTCCGGCCTGGTGACGCTGGCCGTCGCGCCGTGGTTCGGGCGCTGGCTGCATCTGTTTCCGCCGCTGGTCACCGGGACGGTCATCGCTGTCATCGGGTTCTCGCTGGTGCCTTCGGCGGCCGGTCTCGTCGCCGGGGAAGGGGCCGGCGGAAGCGGTGGCCGCGGGCTGGCGCTCGCCGCCGGGACCGTGCTGCTCGTGGTGGTCGTGGAGCGCGTCGCGCCGCCCGCGCTCGCCCGGTTCTCGGTGCTCCTCGCCATGGCCGTGGGCACCGTGGTTGCGCTCCCGCTGGGCCTGTTCGACGGGTCGGGGGTCGTGGACGCGCGCGTCGTCACGGCGCCCGATCCGACGGCTTTCGGGGCGCCCACGTTCGTGGTGCCGGCCATCGCGGCGATGCTTGTCGTGCAGCTCGTGAACATGGTGGAGTCCGTCGGCGACACCCTGGCGGTCGGTCAGATCGTCGGCCGTGGTGACGACGCGCCCACCGTCGTACGGGCACTGCGCGCGGACGGGGCCGCGACCGTGCTGTCGGGGGTGCTCGCCTCCTTCCCCATCGTGACGTTCGGGCAGTCCGTGGGCCTGGTGAGCGTGACGCGCGTGAAGAGCCGTCATGTGGTGGCACTGTCCGGAGTGCTGATGGTGGTGCTCGCGTTCGTGCCCGTGCTCGGGGCCGCCGTCGCCGCAGTGCCGGGACCGGTCCTCGGCGGGGTCTCGCTCGTCATGTTCGGGACCGTGGGCGCCGTCGGGCTGCGCATTCTCGCGCGTGCCGATCTCACCGAGCCGCGGAACCTGCTGACCGTCGCTCTCGCCTTCGCGCTCGGCATGATCCCCGTCGGCGCGCCGGACTTCTACGCGCCGCTCCCCTCGTACCTGCGCACCGTCCTGGACAGCGGAATCGCCGTCACCGGGATCGTGGCGTTCCTGCTCAATCTGCTGTTCCACCACACGGGCGCGGCCCGTCCCCGGAAGGAGCCCGCCCGATGACTCTCGGGACGATCACGGACGTCACCGTCCACAGCGGGGGCCGCTGGCTGCCCGGCATGGATGTGCACATCGCCGACGGACGGGTCACAGCGCTCGCGCAGCACGGCGAACTCCCGTGCAGGGGTGAGGTATTGGCCGGTCACGGTGGACACCTGACGCCCGGCCTGGTCAACACCCACACCCACCTCTTCCAGGCGGGACTGCGCGGCATCGGCGAGGGGCTCGGGCTGCTCGCGTGGCTGAGCGCCGTCGGAGAGGAGGCGGCGCTCCTCACACCCGAGCGGGCCTACGCGGCCGCTGCCGCCGCCGCGGCCGAAGCACTGCGCAGCGGCACCACCACGCTCGTCGAGCACATGTGGCCGCACCCGTCGCCCGAGGTGCACGACGCGGTACTACGGGCCCTCAAGGACAGCGGCGTACGGGCCGTGCTGTGCCGGGGCGTCGCGGACCGGGCCGACCCGAGCCGCAAGTGGGGCTTCGATCCGCGGCTGATGCAGCCGCTGAAGGAGGCCCTCGCGCACACCGACGAGCTGATCGCGCAGGCGCGCGGCAGCCGGGTGGACGTCGGCGTGGCCGTGCCCAATCCGCGGTGTCTGACGCCGGAGGGCATGGGCGCCGTGCGCGCGTACGCCGAGGAGCGCGGGCTGCCCGTCTCGCTGCACCTGCTGGAGACGACGACGGACGACGCGATGTGCCGTGACCGTACGGGGGTCGGCGCCGTCGAGTATCTGGAGTGGGCCGGTTTCCTGTGGGAGCGGTTGCTCGCCGTGCACTGTGTGGAGCTCGACGCCGAGGGGCGGGCCACCCTCGCCCGGCACGGCGTCGGTGTCTCGTACAACCCGCTGAGCAACATGCGGCTCGGCAGCGGGATCGCGCCGGTGCCCGAGATGCTCAAGGCCGGCCTGAGCGTCGGTCTCGGGGTCGACGGGGCCGCCAGCAACGACACGCAGGACATCCTGGAGGCGCTGCGCATCGGGGCGTATCTGCAGCGGGCGGCGCACCGCCAGGCGGATCTGTTCGGGTTCCCCGAGATGTTCGCGATGGCGGCGGGCGGCGCGAACCGCGTGCTCGGGATCGAGGAGAACCCGGACGGCGGGGTGCGCGTGGGAATGCGGGCGGACCTCGTCCTGCACCGCTTCGACCGGGACTACGCCTGCCTCCCGGTCCGCGATCCGGGGGCGACGCTGTTGACGTGTGCGGGCAGCAGGACGGTGGCGGCCGTGCTGGTCGGGGGCGAGGTGCTGGTGCGCGACGGGGAGCATGTCCGGCTTCCGTCGCGGGAGCTGGCGGCAGGCCTCGCCCGTTGGGACTCCTACGGTGCATGAGCAGCTGGGCCCTGAACCCCCGACCAGGACACTTTGAGCTTTACGGCCGCGTAACCGCGCGATCCCCACCGGAAACACACACCGGGCAGGCTGAGCGCATCGCGTGCGGGCCCCGGCGAGCGGGGCCCGCGCCAGCCCACGGCGCCGGGCCCACGAAGGGGTCCGCCGTGACCGTGCACGCGGGCATCTGAGTGCCCGTGCTGGGGATCGCAGGGGCGGTGACTGCATCCCGTACGCAACTCCGTTCCAGAGGAGCGACAGCCGCGATGACGAACACCACGTACACACTCGACGAGTTGGCCAAGGAGACCCGCATGGGCGGGGCCGGGACGGAGACGTCCGCCCGGGAGATCCGGCGCATCGACCTCACCGACTTCGACCGCCGCAAGGCGGAGATCACCGAGGACCTGTGGGCCGCCGCCACCGACATCGGCTTCTTCCAGCTGGTCAACCACGGCATCGAACCCGAGGCCGTGGACGGCGCGTTCGCCGACGCCGAGGCCTTCTTCGCCCTGCCGGAGCGGACCAAGGCGCGGCACGGCCTGAAGAAGGGGCTCAACTCCGGCTGGGAGTCGATGACCCAGGTGCGACCCTCGATCGGGACGCCCGACCAGAAGGAGTCCTACCAGCTGACCCGTCCGCACATGGAGGGGTTGTGGCCGGACGACGTGCTGCCCGGGTTCCAGGACCGCGTGCTGGCGTTCGAGGCGCGCTGCCGGGACCTGGCGATGCGGGTGCTGTCCTGCTTCGCGGACCGGCTGGGACTGCCCGAGGGGTTCTTCGCGCGCGCCCACGACCCGGCGAGCCCGCGCTACCAGTCGACGCTGCGGATGCTGCACTACTTCGCCGTGCCCGACGACGCCGTGATCCCCGCGAACGTGTGGCGGGCCGGGGCGCACACCGACTTCGACTGCCTGACCCTGCTGTTCCAGCGAGAGGGGCAGGGCGGGCTGCAGGTGTGCCCGGGCAAGGAGGCCGAGGCGCAGGAGTGGACGCCGGTCGAGCCGGCCGACTCCGTGATCACCTGCAACATCGGGGACATGCTGATGCGGTGGAGCGACGACCGGCTCCCGTCGAACTTCCACCGGGTCAGGTCACCGGGGCCCGACGAGGACCGGTCGGCCCGCCACAGCATCGCGTTCTTCGCGCAGGCCGACCGCGACGTGGTGATCGAGGGTCCGGAGGGCCGCTACCCGCCGATCACCGCGGCCGACTACATCCAGCAGCGGATCGCTGCCAACTTCGCCCGATAGACCCGACAGAACGGTGGTTGATGTGACGATGCCTGCGAAGGGCGGACAGCGGGCCGGTTTCGGGCGGCTCGCGGTGCTGGGGCTCCAGCACGTGCTCGTGATGTACACGGGGTGTGTGACCGTGCCGCTGGTGTTCGGTGCCGCGGCCGGGCTCGATGCCGCGACGATCGCCGTCCTGATCAACGCCGATCTGCTCGTCGCCGGCGTCGTCACGATGATCCAGGGCGCCGGCGTGGGCCGCGTCCTCGGTGTGCGAATGCCGGTGATGGCCGGGGCCGCGTTCACCGCGGTGACACCGATGATCCTGATCGCCGGGGAGTACGGGCTCCAGGCGGTGTACGGATCCATGCTCGCGGCCGGGGTGTTCGGGCTGCTGATCGCCTACCCGTTCGCGAAGGCGGTCCGCTTCTTCCCGCCGCTGGTGAGCGGCGTGGTGATCACGGTGGTGGGGCTCGCGCTGATCGGCGTGGGCGTGAACCTGGTCGTCGGGAACGACCCGAAGGCCGCCGATCACGCGGCGCCCTCGCGCCTGGCGCTCGCCGCGTTCGTCGTCCTCGTGATCCTGCTCGTGGCACGGTTCGGACGCGGGTTCCTCGCTCAAACCGGTGTACTGCTGGGCCTGTTGGCGGGCACAGCGGTCGCCGTGCCGCTCGGCCTGGTCGACTTCTCGGCGGCGCGGACGGCCGACTGGATCGGGGTCAGTGCCCCGTTCCACTTCGGTGCCCCGGAATTCCCCGCGGTCGCCGTGCTGTCGATGTGCGTGGTGATGCTGGTCCTGTTCGCCGAGTCGACGGCCGATCTGATCGCGGTGGCGGAGCTCACCGGGAAGCGGCTGACCACCGCCGACATGGCGCGCGGGCTGGCGGCGGACGGGCTCTCCGGGGTGCTGGGCGGCATCATGAACGCCTTCCTCGACACGGTGTTCGCGCAGAACGTGGGCCTGGTGACGATGACGAAGGTGCGCAGCCGGCACGTGGCGACGATCGCGGGCGGCATCCTCGTGGTCCTCGGCCTCGTGCCCAAACTCGGGGCGCTGGTCGCCGGGTTGCCGCAGCCGGTGGTCGGCGCGGCAGGGCTCGTGATGTTCGCGACGGTCGCCGCGGTCGGGATCGGCACACTCCGCAAGGTCGACTTCGACGGCACGCACAACCTGCTGATCATCGCGGTGGCGATCGGCGTCGGCATGGCACCCGAGGTCGCCCCCGACCTGTACTCGCGCTTCCCCGACGGCGTCGGCATCGTCCTCGGATCACCGGTGACCAGTGCGACGCTGCTGGCGTTCTGTCTGAACCTGGCGTTCAACGGCGGGGGTTCACGCCGTGACGCCGGGCTCGTGCGGGCGCCGGTGGCAGAGGTGCGGCGCGAGGCGCCGGCGGGGCGGACGGGATCTTGATGACAGCCCCTGGGTCACGCGGCTACGGGGTGATGTCCTTGGCGAGGCGACAGATCTGACGCCCCGACGGCCGAGAGGCCCGAACGGCACACGCCGTTCGGGCCTTTCGCTCATCGGTGGGTCGGGCACCCCTGAGGGCGCGGAGTCAGTGATCGGAGTAGCTGAAGTCGCCCATGCTCCAGGCGCTGACGTCCGCGATCGAGACGCGGTACATCCCGCCGGTCTCCGGGATCCCCACCGCGCCCTGAAGGATCCGCGCCATGTGGAAGTGCAGATGGGCGGGCGGCCCGCCGTCGCGCGTCGTAGCGGTGAAAACGGGGGAGAACTCGCCCAGGCGGGCGGAGTCCGCCAGGACCTCTGACACCCGCTGCCTCCACACCGCTTCGGAGGCCAGCCGACCGGTGATGACAGCGCCACCGGTGACCACCGTGAGGGACATCTGGTTGCTCTGCCCGGACTCCACCAACGTGGCGATGTCTACGAGCAGCTCGTCAGGCTTCGACATGGAAACCGATCCTAATCACGTGTCGTCCCGCCCCTCAATCGGTCCCCCGACCGGGCGGGGGACCGCGATGCGCCGACAGGCACCCGCGTCGCCGTTCGAGATCGATTACCTCATGAGCGAACACTCCAAAATCTATGTTGGCTACAGTAGACATTCGATTGTGGCGTCGCTATGGTTTTTCTCGTAACCAGAGGACAGACAGAAGGGCCCGGCAGAGACGAACTGCCGGGCGGCAGTACCTGAAGTCGCAGTACGCAGGACGGTACGGCGGTGGAGTTCCGAAGCCAGGTCGGTTGCAGGACGGCGACAGGGCTGACAGCCGGACCGGGTGGCCCGCAGTGATCAGGGGCCGCCGCCGCGGGACCGCCGTCATGACATGGCGGATCCGGTACCCGCGAGTGCAGTACGCAGTACCCCGTTGACAGGAAGTTGATCACTGAGGAAGAACGGAGGAACGAAGCACCATCAGGATCGCCCGGACGAAAGTCTCGAGTCCGGGTACCGCAGGACATCGATAGTGAGGTGGTCTCCGGTCAAGCAATCGCGATCCCCGTACTCCCGGCAGCGTGTGTGCCGGGCAGGCGGATACAGAGGGCCGACTTCGTATCAGGGTCGGCACGTGGTGTAAAAGTTCCTTCGGGGCCCTGGTGCCGTACGGCACCAGGGCCCCTCGACGCGTTCCCGAGAGAGGTGCAGATGACAGCAGACGACTCGTACGACCGACTCGACGACGAGGACTACCCCGCCTACACGATGGGCCGGGCCGCCGAGATGCTCGGCACCACGCAGGGGTTCCTCCGCGCCATCGGCGAGGCCCGCCTGATCACCCCGCTGCGCTCCGAGGGCGGCCACCGCCGCTACTCCCGCTACCAGCTGCGCGTCGCCGCCCGCGCACGCGAACTCGTCGACCAGGGCACGCCCATCGAGGCGGCCTGCCGCATCATCGTCCTGGAAGACCAGCTCGAGGAAGCCCAGCGCATCAACGAGGAATACCGCCGCGCCGCCGAAGCGGCCGCCCCGCCGGCCGAGGGCTGAGACGGAGCCCTCGGCCGTACCTCCTGCTGTGCCGGCCGCGGAAATGGCGGGCGATGACGACGGAGCCGTCCGGGGCGCGGTGAATGTGGCCATGGCGCGCCCTCGCCCCGGGCCATCGAGATCGGGCTCCCGCCGCACTCTGCCTGGTCCAGGCGGCTTGCACGGCCCTCCACGGCCTGGAAGAGCGCAAGGAGTGACCTCGTCCCGCGCGTACCCGGCCGGCGCCGGACCCGGGACAGCCTGGTTCGACGAGGATCAATGCGTCGCGCGTTGATGGCCCGGCCGGTGAACGGCTAGGTAATGAGGGCGAGTTCACCGTCGGAGTCCGTCGGAGCACCCTCGTCTATGGGGTCTGTCTGCGTTCCCCGGGAGGCAGCAGCAGGACTTCCAGGGCGCGGGCGCACGCGCGTGCCTGGTCCAGGCAGCGGTCGGCGTTCTCGTCCGTGATCAGTTCCGGGGTGGCCCGCACGGCGAGCGCGAACCGGGCGTGTCCCGCCCGGTCGAGCACCGGTACCGCGAGGGTGCGGACGCCGTGGGCCGACTCGCCGTCGTTCCACGCGTGCCCGTCGTGTCGCACGCGCCTCAACTCCGCAGCCAGCAGGGGCGGTTCGACGATCGTGCGGTCGGTGAAGGAGCGCAACGGAGGCAGCGTTGCGAGGTCGGCCTCGCCTGGGCGCGCCCAGGCCAGCAGCACCTTGCCCAGCGCGGTGGAGTGCAGGGGTCTGCGCAGGCCGACCTTCGGCGTCACCGAGCCGCCGGCCACGATCACGGCGTGTGGGCCGCTGCGCAGGGCCAGGTCCACGGTCGCGCCGGTCCGCTCGGCCAGGTCGGCGAGTTCCGGTGCGGCGAGGTGCAGCCCTCGCTGGTGGTAGGAAAGCCGCCCGAGTTCGGTGACCGCGGGGCCGAGTCGGTAGCGCGACGTACGAACGTCCTGTTCGAGGAAGCCCGCGCCCAGGAGTGTGCGGGCCAGCCGGTGTGCCGTGGAGACGGGGAGGGTGAGACGCCGCGCCAGCTCGGACGCGCTGAGGTCGGGCCCGTTGTCATGAAAGCAGTGCAGGACGTCGAGAGCGCGCTGCACAGCCTGAGCGCCGGCGGGCGGGCGGGGCGCGGTGGGGGCGGACACGCTGGGGCTCCCTCGGTCGCGTACGGCGTGGGACCGGCTCCGATTTCCCACATTACGGCAGCCCCGGAGGTCCGCCTGAAGTGGCTATGACGGTACCAAAGGCCCTGGTGACACACTCCGTTCACACTCATTCCCACATCATGGGAAGGTCCTTGCCGGTGCCGTGCGGGACGTGCCACTGTGCACTCGTCACCACCACGCCACCAGCACGGATCACCCGATCGCAGAGGGGAGCAGCGCCATGACCGGACAACTCCGGCCCGCCGTCGCCCTCGCCCCGCCTCTGGTCGCGTCCCCGCTCACGCTGCGCCGTCACATCGACCTGGCGCGCGTCTCCAGCGCCACCTGTCGCTGACCTTCTGGCGAACAACACTCCCGCGCTCCACGAGCCGGGCATCCGCGTGGCCTCGTACGCCCAGGTGTGCCCGTGCTCCACCCGCCTCCCTTCTTCCACTCACCTGGGAGCCTCGATGACGCACGCCCCGTTCCGGACGAAGGCCGCCGCCGACGCGGCCCCGGACACCCTCTGGTTCACCCGCTGTCCCGTCCCCACAGCGACCGGTATCGCCGCCGACCGGCAGTGGCTCGCCGCCGAGTTCGCCCCGGACGGCATCACCGTGCGGTCGCTGCAGGATGCCGGCGGGGACGCCGACCCGCAGACGCACTACACCCACGCCCTGCCCGGCCTCTTCCGCGAGGGCGGCAACGTCCCCGCCCTGTGGGCCCGTTCGCGCGGCGAGGAGACCCGGCTCATCGGCCTCACCTGGATCGAGGAGCGCCAGACCGTCCTGGTCGCACCAGGCTCGGGGATCAGGGGCGCCGCCGCCCTGCGGGGCCTGCGCCTCGCGCTGCCGCGCCACCGCATCGCCATCGACTTCTGGCGGGCGATGGCCCTGCGCGGCTTCGAGGGGGCCCTCGCGTCGGCCGGGCTCGGCCTCGACGACGCGGTCCTCGTCGACGTACCCGCCGACGGGCACAGCGGACAGTGGGCCGCGGAACTCGCCGCGCTCCGGCGCGGCGATGTCGACGCCGTCTACGTCAAGGGCGCGCTCTCCGTCGAGGCGGCCCGCCGCGCCGGCACCGAAGTGGCGGTAGAACTCGACGCGTTGCCCGACCGCACACACCGCGTGAACAACGGCACCCCGCGCCCCGTCACCGTCCACCGACGCCTGCTCGACGACCACCCCGACCTCGTCGACCGCTTTCTCGCCGTGCTTCTGCGCGCAGCCGACTGGGCCGCGGACCGGCCGGACGACGTGGCCCGCATCCTCGGCGCCGAGACCGGAGCGGGCGCCGAGGGGGTCGCCGGCGCCTACCGCCCCGGCACCCACCGCACCCTGCACCCCGACCTCTCCGAGGACCGCCTCGCCCTCCTCCACCGGCAGTCCGCCGCCCTGCACGCACACGGCTTCCTGCCCGAACCCGTCGACGTACGGGACTGGGCGGACCCCGAGCCGCTGCGCCGCGCCCGCCTCCTGCAACCCGCCCCCGCCCGCCCCGCTTCCTGAGGAACCCGTCATGCGCATCCCGAAGACCCTGTCCGCGCTCGCCGCCCTCGCCGCACTCGCGGCCGTCACCGGCTGCGGCACGTCCGAGGCCGACTCCGGGCCAGGAGCGGCGGCCGACATCACCGTCCGCATCCCCGACCCCGGGAACTCCGGCGTGCTCGCCCTCGGAAAGAAGGACGGCTCCCTGGCCAGAGCCCTCGCCAAGGTGCACGCCAAGGTCGAATGGACCGGCAGCGCGGGCCCGTTCGCCCCCGCGGCCCAGGCCATGAACGCCGGGCAGCTCGACATCGCCACCGGCTCGATCACCTCCGGCATCACCTCCCTCGCCCAGACCCCCGGCTTCACCTTCTTCACCGCGACGGCTCCCGACCCCGTCGGCGAGGGCATCCTCGTCAAGAAGGACTCCGGGATCGACCGGATCGAGGACCTCGTAGGCAAGAAGGTCGCCGTCAACCAGGGCGGCACCGGCGAGTACCTGCTCCTCAAGGCCCTCGCCGACCATCACATCCCGGCGGACAAGGTCGAGCGCGTCTACCTCCGCCCCGACCAGACCGCAGCCGTCCTCAACACCGGGAAGGTCGACGCCTGGGCCGTCTGGTCGACGTACGCGGTCGCCGAACTCGGCACCGGGAAGGCGAAGTTCGTCGCCGACGGCAAGGAGATCGGCTCCGACAACTACAGCCTCAACGCCGTCCGCACAGGCTTCGCCAAGAAGCATCCCGAGGTCGTCAAGGCGCTCTACACCTTCCTCCACGACGGCAGCGTCAAGGAGAAGAAGAACCCGCGCGCCTACCTGAACGTCACCACCGACGCGGGCCCGCAGGCCGTCACCGGCGAGGCCGCACGCATCCAGACCCGGTTCACCGCGCAGGGCGGCACCGTCGAACCGATCACCCGCGCCGACATCGAGCGCTTCGACCGTGTCGCCCGCTTCTACGCCGAGCAGAAGGTGACCCGGACGAAGGTCGACGTCGCGCCGCACGTCATCGACGTGGAGAAACTGTCATGACACTCACCGACCGACCAGCCGTCGAGGCGCCACCCGGTCTCGTCACCCCGCGCCCGCCGGCGGGCCGCACCCGCTCCCGAGCCCGCTCCGCCACCGTGCGCACCCTCGGCCCCGTCGCGCTCCTCGCCCTGTGGTGGGTGGCGTCGGCGACCGGCCTGCTCACCCCGGATGTCCTCGCCTCGCCGCCGCAAGTCCTCGACGCGATCGGCGAGTTGTGGGGGAACGGGCAACTGCCCGAAGCCCTCGCCACCTCGCTCACCCGCTCCGGCCTGGGCCTCGCCCTCGGGCTCGTCACCGGCCTCGTCCTCGGCGTCACCACCGGCTTCACCCGGCTTGGCGACGAACTCCTCGACTCCTCCCTGCAGACCCTGCGCACCATCCCGTTCCTGTCCCTGGTCCCGCTGTTCATGGTCTGGTTCGGCATCAACGAGACGGCGAAGATCCTCCTCATCGCCGTCGCCACCACTTTCCCCATGTACGTCTCCACCTCCAGCGGCGTCCGCACCACCGACCCCAAACTCGTCGAGGCCATGCGCAGCTTCGGCATGAGCCGCCTCGGCATCGTCCGTGAGGTGGTCATCCCCGGCGCCCTGCCCTCGCTGCTCGCCGGCCTGCGGCTGTCCATGACGCTCAGCGTCATCGCGCTCATCGCCGCCGAGGAGATCAACGCCACCGCCGGCATCGGCTACCTCATGACCCAGGCCCAGAGCTACGCCCGCACCGACATCCTGGCCGTCTGCATCCTCGTCTACGGATTGCTCGGACTGCTCGCCGACGCCGTCGTACGCCTCCTCGAACGCGTCCTCATGCCGTGGCGCCGCGCCGTACCGGGAGGCACCCGATGAGCGCGGCCGTCCGCATCACAGGCCTGCGCCGCGTCTTCGGCGAGCGCGCCGTCCTCGACGGGCTCGACCTCACCATCCGGCGTGGCGAGTTCGTCGCTCTCCTCGGTGCGAGCGGCAGCGGCAAGACGACCCTCCTGCGCATCCTCGGCGCCCTCGACCGGGCCGACGGGGGAGAGGTCCTCGTCCCCGAGGCACGCACCGTCGTCTTCCAGGAACCGCGCCTTGTCCCCTCCAAGAAGGTCCTCTCCAACGTGACCGTCGCCCTGCCCCGCGGACAGGCGGCACGCGGCCTCAAGGCCCTGTCCGAGGTGGGTCTCGAACAGCACGCCGACACCTGGCCCGGCACGCTCTCCGGCGGCGAGGCCCAGCGCGTGGCACTCGCCCGCGCCCTGGTCCGCGAGCCCGAACTTCTGCTCCTGGACGAACCGTTCGCCGCCCTCGACGCCCTGACCCGGCTCAGGATGCAGGACCTGGTCGCCGAGCTGTGCCGCGCGCACCGCCCCGCCGTGCTCCTCGTCACCCACGACGTCGACGAGGCCGTACGCCTCGCCGACCGCGTCTGTGTCCTGCGCGACGGACGCCTCGTCACCGACGAACCCGTCGCCGTCGACCACCCCCGCGACCCCGGCGACCCCGCCTTCGCCGCCCTGCGCCGCCGCCTCCTCGCCGACCTCGGCGTCCACACCCGCACCCCCGCAGAATCCGGAGTGATCTGAATGACCATCACCATCGGTGTCCACAACAGCAACCCGTCGCTCTACTACCTCTCCCGACTCGACTACGCCCAGCAGGAACTCGCCGCCGTCGGCGAGACAGCCGCCTTCCACGCCTACACCAACGGCGTCCGCACCGGCGAACTCCTCACCGAAGGCGTCATCGACTTCGGCGGCACCGGCTCGACTCCGCCCGTCACCGCCCAGGCCGCCGGCCACGACATCGTCTACACGGCCGTCTCCGCGCCCCGCCCCGACCACGGCGCTCTCCTCGTCCTCGAAAGCAGCCCGGTGCGCACCGTCGCCGACCTCAAGGGTGGAACCGTCCACCTCGCCGTCGGTTCCTGGCAGACCCACCTCGTCGCCAAGGCGCTGGACGACGCCGGCCTCTCGTACGCCACCGACATCACCGCCGTGCGAGGAGACGAGCACAGCGAGAAGCTGCTGCGCTCCGGGGAGATCACCGCCTGGGTCGCCCAGGGCGCCCAGCTCGTCGCCGCCCTCCGCGCCGGAGGCGTCCGCGTCCTCGTGCGCACCGGAGACGTCATCTCCGACCGGTCCGTCTTCTTCACCCGCCGTGACCTCGCCGAACAGCGCCCCGACGTGATCGACGCCCTCACCCGCGCCCTCCAGCGCGCCGACGACTGGGCGAAGGCGCACCCCCGCGAAGCCGCCGAGACAGCAGCCGAACACCAGGGCGGCACCGTCGAGGACTGGGAGACCGCTCTGCGTGCACTGCCCTGGCGGATCGAGGCCGTCAGCGACGACGTCCTCACCGAGCAGCAGCAGGGTGCGGACGTCTTCCACCGCACGGGATTCATCGAGCGCCCCGTCACCGTCGCGGACGCCGTGGCCCGGAAGGCGGCCTGATCACCGTGCCCGCCCCCGAAGTCCTCTGGTACATCATCCCGCGCGAGGGCGCCTACCCCTGGGAACCGGCCGGCCGCAGACAGGTCGACCTCGGCTACCTGAGCCACCTCGCCGGCACCGTCGAACGGCTCGGCTTCACCGGCGCGCTCCTCGCCACCGACCTCTACGACGTGTGGCCTCTCGCCAGCGCTCTCGCGGCCTCCACGAGCACCGCGTTCAAGCCGCTCCTCGCCGTCCACCCCGGCCTCATCTCGCCCACGCTCCTCGCCAAGATGGCCCTCACCTTCGACACCCTCTTCGGCCCCCGCCTGCGCTTCAACGTCGTCAACGGCTCCACCAAGTCCCTCCAGGAGTACGGCCTCCACGTGGAGCACGACGAGCGCTACGCACTCAGTGCCGAATACTGGTCGATCGTGAAGCGCCTCACCGCCGGCGAGATCTTCGACCACAAGGGACGCTTCTACGACCTGAAGGACGCGGGCGCCTCCCTGCGGGACCTGAAGCCGGTCCAGGACCCGCACGTCCCGCTCTGGTTCGGCGGCTCGTCCGCGCCCGGCATCGAGATGGCCGCCGAACACGTGGACGTGTACCTGACGTGGGGTGAACCCCCGCACCTGCTCAAGGAGAAACTGGATCACGTCCGCGAGCGCGCCGCCGCCCACGGCCGCACCCTGCGCATCGGCCTGCGCCTCCACCTCATCGTCCGCGACACCGAGGACGAGGCCTGGGCGGCGGCCGACCGACTCCTCGACGTCACTTCCGAGGCCACTTACCGGCGCCAACTGGGCGACCGCGCCGGCGAGGACGGAGTGGGCTGGCAGCGCCAGTTCCGCCAGCACGGCGGCCGCGTCCCCGCCCACGCCCGGGAACTGGAGACCCACCCGAACCTCTGGCCCGGCATGAGCCTCTTCCGCCCCGGCCCCGGCACGGCGGTCGTCGGCTCGACGTCCCAGGTGGTCGCCCGCCTTGAGGAGTACCGGGAACTGGGAGTCGACACGTTCATCCTCTCCGGCAACCCCCTTCTGGAGGAGGCGTACCGAGTGGCGGAGACGGTCCTTCCCGCTCTAGGGGTGACGAAGAGGTAGGACGTCGGCAGGACGAAGGCCGCGCCGCCCCGCTCGCGCAGCCCAGAGGCTCCGGCCTCGGTGACGGGCCGGGGCACGCGGGCCGCTGTGTCGGCCACAGACGGGCCTGTGAAGTCCGGGTCAAAGTGATGGCACTGTCAGGCCGTCGAGTGTGAGGTCGAGGAGCCGGTCGGCCTGTTCGCGCTGGTCGGGCTTTCCCGAGGCGAGGGCGATCCCGGTGAGGGCGGCGAACATGTCGGGGGCGCCGATGTCGGAACGGATGGCCTCGGCCTCGACCCCTGCGTCGAGGAGGGAAGCGAGGGCTTCCAGCATGCGCTCGTGGCTCTCGGCGTACGGGTTCACGCCGGACTCGACGAGGGAGCGCAGGACGTCCGCCATGCCGAGCTTCGCGGTGGCGTAGTCGATGAAGCAGCCCATCCAGGCGCGCAGCGCATCACGCGCCGGCCGTTCTGCCAGGAGCCGGGGTGCGGCCTCGCACAGCTTGGTGAGCTCGTTGCGGTAGGCGGCCTCGATGAGGACCTCGCGGGTCGGGAAATTGCGGTACAGCGTTCCGGTGCCGACGCCGGCCTCCTTCGCGATGCGCTCCAGGTGTGCGTTGAGGCCGTCCTCGGCGAACACACGCACCGCCGCGGTGAGGATCTTCTCGCGATTGCGCTGCGCGTCGGCGCGCAACGGGCGCGTCCCGTCCTTGCTCATCAGGTCGCCTTTCACTGTTCCGCGGTCGCCTGCCGCTCGCGTTCAGCGGGGCCGTGGCGTGATCGCCCACGGCTGCCGCTTGCCAAGTGGAGGCGCCTCCACTTAACGTGGAGGGAAAGCGGCGGCGCCTCCACTTAACTGTAGTGCACGCGCGCCGCCAGCGGCCTGGACCTGCCCGCAACCCGTCCGCCCCGGCCCGCCCGCGTGGCGCCGCGGCCCTTCGGAAACAAGGATCCGTCATGTCTCGAACACCACTGGATTCCAGCCCCGCCACCCCCAAGAGGGCCGCCGCCCGGGAACCGAACGCGATCCGTCAGGCGACGACCGGCATCGTCGTCGTCCTGGTCGCGCAGCTCACGCTCGCGATGGACACGACCATCGTCAACGTGGCCCTGCCACGCATCCGGACCGGCCTGGGCTTCACCCCGGCCGGCCTGTCATGGGTGCTCAACGCCTACACCCTCGCCTTCGGCGGACTGCTCCTGCTGGGCGGCCGCCTGGGCGACACCTACGGCCGCCGGCGCGTCTTCAGCGCCGGAATCGCCCTGTTCACGGCCGCATCCCTGCTCGGAGGACTGGCCACCTCCGCCGAAATCCTCGTCGCCGCCCGAGCCCTGCAAGGCGCCGGCGCCGCCCTCGCCGCCCCCGGGGTGCTCGCGCTGCTCACCACCAGCGCCCGCGACGAAGCCGCCCGCCACCGCGCTCTGGCCCTGTTCTCCGCGGTGAGCATCGGCGGCGGAACACTCGGCCTCATCCTCGGCGGCGTCATCACGCAGTACACGTCCTGGCGCTGGACGCTGCTGGTCAACGTCCCCATCGGAGTGGTCGTGGCCCTGCTCGCCCGCCGATTCGTCACCGAGACGCCACGCCGGCCCGCGCGCTTCGACCTCGCGGGAGCCCTCACCGCCACCGCAACGGCTGTCGCGTTCGTCTGGACCCTCACCACCGCACCCGACCGCGGGTGGACGAACCTCGTCACCCTCGGCGGACTGACAGCCGGAGTCCTGTTCGCCGTCATGCTCACCATGGCCGAACGCCGCGCCACAGACCCGCTCATGCGCCCCGACCTCCTGCGCAACCGCCCACGCATCGCCGGACTCGCCGTCACAGCACTTGTGTTCGGCTCGCAGATCGCAGTGTTCTTCCTCGTCGTCCAATACGTCGAGCAGGTCCTCGACTTCGCCCCGCTCGCCGCCGGAGCCGCCTTCCTCCCCATGACCCTCGGCATCTTCGCCATGTCCCGGATCACCCCGCGCCTGGTCGCCCGCTTCGGACAGAAGCCGCTCATCGTCACCGGCACCCTGGGCCTGACCGCCAGTTACCTCTGGCTCAGCACCCTCGGCGACACCGGCACCTACCCGTCCGCCGTGCTCGGCCCGCTGCTCCTCAACGGCATCGCCGCCGGTCTCACCTTCATGCCCGCCGCCTCACTCGTCGTCGCAGGCGTCGACCCCGAACACGCCGGATCGGCGTCCGGACTGCTCCAGACCACCCAACAGCTCGGCGGAGCAGCGGGACTGGCCGTGATCGTGTCGGTGTACGCGACCGGCGCCGTTCCCGGCGAGTTCACCCCCGGGGCAGGCACCGCATTCCTGGCGACCGCAGGGCTCGCCCTCGCCGCGTGCCTGTGTGCTGCCTTCGTCCCCCGCGCCGGCGGCCGGTGAACTCCGCCCCTGCCAGGCAGGGAACAGGCTAGTGTCGAGCGAGAAAAGGAGAGTTGAGATGAGTCAGGCACACCACCATGCCGACGGTGACGTCACCCTCCACAAAGGAGGTGCCGAGCTGATCGACCGGTTGGAGCCTTTGTGGCTCGCGCTGCACGCTCACCACCAGTCCGTCCAGCCGGGATTCGCGTACTTCCCTGACGAACGCTCGTGGGAGCTGCGCCGTTCCTGCTACCGGCGTTGGATCCTGGAGGAGGGCTCCTTCGTCCTCCTTGCCGAACGCCACGGCCGAGCGGTCGGCTACGCCTTCGTGGAGATCCAGACCGGACCCGACGACACCTGGGTGACCGGCACGCGTATCGCCGAACTCCAGACACTCTCTGTCGCACCGGCCGAACGCGGCCACGGCATCGGCACGCTGCTGCTCGACGAGGTGGACGCGGAGCTGAAGCGGCTCGACATCGGCGACCTGCTGATCGGGACTCTCGCGGCCAACACGGGTGCTCAGCGCCTCTACGAGCGTCGGGGGCTGCAGCCCGTCCTCACGCACTACGCCCGCTTCTCCGCCGGCAGAGAGCAGCCCCGCTGACGCTTTGACCAGGACAGATCGCGAGGTGAGCGCTGCCGGCTCACAACCGGTCGGTAGTCGGCGAAGCCGGACCGGATCCGCCGACCGGCCGGTACGGGGCAACCCTCTGGAGTCTGCTCCGCGCCGACCGGTGGCGTATCACTGTGCGGGTTGTGCCGGATCTACTCGACGTGTCAGACCGCCGGGGCGCAGCCACCCTGGGCGCAGGCGTCCAGCCAGGCGTCCCAGTCGGCGTCGTAACGCGTTCCGATGGTCTCCGTCAGGTGCCGTCGTGCACCGGCCCAGTCACCGGCGCGATAGGCGCCGAGCACGGTGTCGAGGTCTGCCGGGTGCTTCTCGAGCATGTAGCGCACTGCGAGATACCCCCAGCGGTAGACCCGCGTGGTGTCCGCGTTCTCGTAGGTGGTGCCGAAGAGTTCGCTCAGCCGGTACGTCTTCTTGCCGGCCTCCGCGACAGCCTCCTCGTACCGCAGCCCGCGGTAGGTGTACGAGACGTACTCCGCGAAGCCCTCGATCCACCACACGGTCGGCGTGGACGTGCCGTCCGCGAAGTCGCCGTACATGTCGAAGCGCCCGTCCAGATAGTGCGTGTACTCGTGGTTGAGGTTCCAGATCTGGAAGTCCGGGCGGGTCCACTCCGCCTCGTAGGCGATGAAGCGCGGCAGATTCCCCTGCGCGGAGGGGTCGCCCTCGAGGTACATGCCGCCGTTGTCGGTGTCGATGCCGAAGATCACCCCGCCGTACGTCTGGTAGTCGGCGCTCGAGTCGAAGACGACCACCTCGATGCGGGTGTTGTGATCGTCCTTCACCGGCCCCGGGTCCCGGGCGACCTTGTGGAAGAAGGCGTCCTGACCGTTGAGGCTGTCGCAGGCCGTCGAGAAGTCGCCGGCCGACATGTTCTGCGCGACCACGTCGATGCTGTCGCTGCAGCTCTGCCGGTCGGTGAGAACCGCGTCGCGCAGCCGCTGCGCGAGGTCGCACACGCCGTACTCGGCGCAGTCGGCCTTGTCGTAGGCGTCGGCCATCTCGGCGACCCCGACCCAGAGCGCGGCGGTCGGGCCGGTCATCTCGGAGAGGCCGAGCAGTTCCTTCATCAGCGGCCGCACCGTGTCCACGAGCCCCGGATACTGCACGAACCGGGCGAGCTCGCGGCCCGCGTTGGACACGAGGTACGAGTTGTCGCCGCCCAGCATCGCGACGTGCTCCACGGCGAAGTCGCGCAGTGTGCCGAGGACCCCCGGATCGGCCTCGACGGCCGGGACGAAGTCGGGTACCTGATGGCCGCGCCAGAGCACCGTGTACACATTGTTGACCGCGTTGAGCATCCACCATTTGTCGTCGTACGAGGAGTCGTACCCGGTGAGCATCCGCTCGACGACGGGCAGGTAGCGGGCGTTCTCCTCCGCGCTGTCGATCAGGGTGATCGCCTCGGCGAGGGTCTCGCCGTTGGCGTCGGTGACGTCCCGCGCGTGCTCGGAGGCGAAGAACGCGTCGAGGCCGCCCTGGATGGCGGACTTCAACTCCGGTCCGTACGCGCCCACATCGGGCTTGTTGTACCAGTGCACGTAGTAGCCGGCCCGGAGATACAGGACCGTCTGCGGCATGCCGGTGCTGCCGTCGCCCGGGTAGCCGGCGGAACCGTCTCGCAGCGCGTGCGCGACCGTCACCATCTGCTCCTGTCGGAACGCTCCGGCCGCGTCGGAACCGGTCAGCGAGAACAGGGTGTTGATGCAGTCGGGTGTGGACTCCCGTATACGGGCGACGAGTTCGGCGCCCGTGCTGCCGGTGAAGTCACTCGTCGAGCACTCGGCCGCCCGGCGCGTCTGGCTCAGGGCACGCATCGACGGCCGCGGGTGTGAGGGCTTCACGATGGAGCGCTCGCCGTGCTCGCGGGTCAGGGCCTCCCTCGAGGCGGGCAGCGGCGCCCGCTCCTTCACCGGCAGCCGGTTGCCGCCTGGGCGGTCCGGCGCGGCGGACGGATCGGCGGGAGAGGGGCCGGTGCCCGTGGGACGGTCCGCGCCCGCAGGGTCGAACGCGGCGGTGGACACTGCCGCATTCGGTTCCGCCGAGCCTCGGGCGTCACGGCTGTCCGGGGAGGTGCCGACGGTGAGCGCCAGGGCGAGAGTGAGCACACCGGTGCACACAGCTCGGGCGAGATGGCGGCGTGGGGTGCTTCTTCGATCGTGGCCATGCATCTTGGATCTCCTATGGGGGTGTTGATCCAACAGCCGCACGGGCAGGCCGAGTTGATGGTTGACGTGGGCACGCCAGTGCGATGTGGCAGTACAATTTCACATCGCACTGCACTTGAGAAGGTGCGTAGTCGGCCAGGGTTCGACGACGACGGTCGGTCGTAGGCGCCACAGTCGGATCGTCGCAAGGGGGCGGTGCGGCGCTCACCAGCCGTAAGATCAGTACGATCGCCTTTGGCGCCGCACCCGCAGGAGCGGCACTCCGCCGGCCCATGAGGAGCAGTGTGTGTCCACGACCGCAGACCACGCGCTGAAGCTGCCCGCAGTGCCGGCCCGGCGCAGCATCCGTGACCATGTCGCGCACGCCCTGCGTGCCGCGCTCGTCGCGGGTGAACTACGCCCGGGGCAGGTGTACTCGGCTCCCCAACTGGCCGCCCAGTTCGGCGTGTCCGCGACGCCGGTGCGCGAGGCGATGCTCGACTTGACCCGCGAGGGCATGGTCGAGCCGGTGCCCAACAAGGGCTTCCGCGTCACCGAACTGACCCAGCGCGATCTGGCCGAATATGTCGCCGTGCGCGAACTGATAGAGGTGCCCACGGTCGGCGTGGTGGCACGGACCGGCGACCCCGAACGGCTCGAGCGACTGCGCCCGGTGGCGCACGAGATCGTGGACGCGGCCCGAACCGGAGACCTCGTCGCCTTCCTGGAGGCCGACCGCCGCTTCCACCTCGCCCTGCTCGAACTCGCCGGAAACCGCCGCCTGGTGGAGGTCGTCGGCGCCCTGCGCGGCCACTCCCGGCTCTACGGGCTCGCCGGCCTCGCCGAGGCGGGCCGGCTCATGGAGTCGGCCGAGGAGCATGAGATCCTCCTCGACCTGGTCATCGCCCGCGACGTCCCGGCCGCCGAGGCCCGCATGCGTACCCATTTGCGCCGCCTGGACGCTCAGGCCAAGGACCCTTCGCCAGAAGGTAGTTAGCCCAGGCGATCCGCTGCAGCCTGGCGGGCCCCGACCGCGAATTCGGCAGTCCCGACGGCCCGCGACGACACTGTTCGGGGCGGACGATGGTGCCCCCTCCCGGGAGAGGAGGGGGCACCATCGCGTACTTGCGCTACCGATTGAGCGTCAGGGTCTGCTCGCCCGAGGTTCGGGTTCCACCGGTGCCACCGGCGGCGTTCCAGAAACGTGGCGGAGTTGTCTCGGCCGTGCGTGCGGTGTCGGCGGACAGGCCCAGGACCAGGCCGCTGTATCGGTTGACCAACCGGTATGTTCCGGTGGGTGCACCGTCGGCGGTGGTGTTCCGCAACACGAACCACTGCTGGCCGACCGAGGGGACTCCCTGCTTCGCTGCGGTCACCGAGGGAACGGCGCCCCACGCACGGCCCGCCGTGGACCGCGAGTCCACGCCCAGCAGGTTGCCGGAGGCGTCGTTCGTGATGCGGTACGAGCCGTCACCGTTCGCGGTGAACGTCCACGACGCCCGGTCCCCACCCTCACCGGCGGGCACGGAGGTCGCGGCTGAACCACCGGACACCTGGGCCAACACACGACCCTCCGCGCTGGCGATGCGGTAGCCCGTGCCCTGGTCCACGGGGGCATCGGGCCGGTCGGTGTCGATGCGCAGGTTCACGTACTCGGAGTACGAGTCGTTCGAGCAGCCGTAGGAGCAGTAGGCACGGAAGTCACGGCCCACGATGCGGGTGCTGGTCTTGTTCGCGCTGTCCAGGAACCAGCGATACCAGGAGGCGGTGGTGTAGCCGCCGGTGTCACCGAGCAGCCGCCACTTCTGTGTGGACAGGTCGTCGGTGGCGTAGAGCTGCTGTGGTGCGTTGCCGGACTGGTCGACGCCCTGAGGCTCGCCGATGTACAGCCCCAGATGGGCGTTGTAGGTGATGTCCATGACGAACAGCGGCGAGGTGGGAGGCATGGCTCCGGCCGCCACCTGCTGGTTCGCCGTGCCGGGCGTCGCGGGGTCGTACTCCTGCGCGGCCGGGGTGTAGCCGGTGGGGTGCGCCGCGTCGACCGGGACCATGTTGCTCTCCAGGCCGCCGTTGCCCGGCTGGGACCAGGAGCCGTCGTACCACTTCTGCCAGGAGCCGGGCGCCATCTTCGCGGAGATGGGAGCGCGGGCGACATGCCCGTGGAAGACCCGCCAGCCACCGTTCTTGTCGACGATCCGCGAGCCGTAGAAGACGTAGAAGTAGCCGGACGCCGTGTCGGTGAACAGGCGGGGGTCGCCGTCGCCGTAGTGGTACGTCTGCTGCGGGAACGCGGAGGTGTCACCGCGGACCGTGCTGTACGGCGAGGTGATCACGTGGTCCTTGATGGTCCAGGTGCGGCCCTGGTCCTTCGAGACGGCGTAGTCGATGCCGTCGAAGTGCGAGCTGTCCCCGAACGGCTGGGGGGTGAACTCGTTGTGCACCAGCCCGTACCAGTCGCCGGTGTCCGGGTCGACCCAGACGCCGGCCAGGTCGCAGTAGTTCTTCTGCGCGTAGGAGGAGCCTGCGGGGGCGAAGCTGGCCTCGCGCCCGGTGGGACTGTTGTTGCAGCGCGCGGTCGTGTCGTCGTTGCGGTCGCCGGGATCAGCCGGATCGGCCGACTTGCTGAGCGACTTGTTCAGGGACGCCGTGTCGAGATCGGCACCGGAGTAGAAGTTCCACTTGCGGGGGTCGGTCGCACCGTAGAGGGCGTGCGAGGACTGGAAGTAGAAGGTGCCGTCCTTGTCGATGTAAGTGCCGGCCGGAGTGTCGTCGGGGTGCGTCCAGCGCCCCTTGGTGCCGACCGTCACCGTGTACGTGGTGCTGTCGGCGCTCGCGGTCGGGACGAGCGCGGCAAGTCCGATCACGGCCAGGGAGGCCGCGACGAGTGTCCGAAGTCGTCTTCTGCTGGGGCGTGGCACGCGTTCTCCTTCGGTCGGGTGGACATGGGCGACCGGTCTTACGGGGGCGTGGGTCGACGTCCGAAGGATCCGCCGGTCGGCGGGCGGTGCACATGGACGAACGCAGGTGACTGTTTGGACTTTGCGGATCCAGCACGCTCGCCCGTGTCAGTGACGTGCCCGCTGCTGGCTTGGCGCCCGGCGGCTGTGAACCCCAGGCAGGATGGCTCGCTGCGCCTACGAAAGCGCCGCCTCGCGATCGGCCCATGACGGGATCGTTCGGCAGACTTCACCTCCTGGCCGGCGACGAGGGGGCGGTGGCACGGCTCCGGGTGCTCGGCCGCCCCGGTGTCCGGGACGGCCGAGCATCCTGGAGGGAACGGCTACTTCCGGGTGTAGACGACCCGGTCCACCAGGCGTTCCTGCTGGCCGGGCGGGGTGAAGTAGAGATCGAGTGTGTGCCGGTCTGCGGAGTCGATCCTGATGAGCGTGCGCATGGGGATGGTCTTGCCCTGGTATTCGGGGCCGAGGATTCCCGGGTCGGTGAACTCGCCGGGAATGGAGATCTCAGTGGCGGTGCCGCTGTCCGGCTCACCCCGGTAGGTCATGGCCGTCGGGGTGACGCTGTCGAAGGTGGTCCACTCGTAACGCCGGTCGATATTGGAGTAGCCCAGGACGCCGAGGCGGTAGTACGACCGGCCGGCGAGGGTGCCTTCGGTGCGCTCTTCCAGGAAGCGGCCTCCGGTCTTCTTGATCCAGCGGACCTTCACCCTGATGTCGTGGGAGACGACCGGCTTGCCGTCCTTGCCGAGCACCCAGTTGTACTTCGTCGCCTTCCAGGTACCGACCAGGGGGTCGAGCACGCGGTGGTGCGGACCAGGGGTGAGGTTGTCCTCCGGCGAGGCGGTGACCGTGGTGGCCGGCGTGCGGGGCGGCGCGGCGGATGCGTTGAGTGAGCCGGTCAGACCGATGGCCGAAGCGAGTACACCGGCGACGAGCCAGCCTCGTCGCCTACTCCGTTGATGATCCGTGGACATGGGAAACCCTCCGTTGTGGACATCAAACCGTGACGTACCAACGGGCCATGATCCGCGACAAGAGGCTGCGGGCGAACCGATTAACCGGATCGTAAGCACTCGACTTCGCCTTGGCTGCTGAGCTGCAGGCCGGCGTTCATCGGCGGAGGCGGAGTTCGATCGACTGCCGACGACCCGAATCCGGCACAGTCACATGATCCGCCGGACAGGCCGCTGGAAAGCGATCTCAGCTGATGCCCGGACGGGGGAAACCGCGACCGTGTGGCGGGCGTCCACAGGGTGGGGGTGGTGTCCGTGCCGGGAGTGGAGACAGTGGGAGAGGCCGGCGGCGGGGCTGCGTCGGCGGCGAGGCGGATGGGTGCACTGGCCGTGCCTGCCGCCGCGGCCGCGATGCTGTACGGCTGGGCGGCCTGGTCGTTCGGGAGCCTGTCGGGCCTGTCGGCACCGCCCGGTGCGATCGCGGTGGCCGGCGGGGCGGCCCTGCTGGGCGGTGCTCTGGTCGTCTATCTCCGTCTCGTGGGCGGCGCCACGGGGTGCTTCGGGGCGCTCGCGCTGGCCGCCGCGCTGCTGCTGTGCGTAGCCGTCGCGGATCGATCGGCCTCCCGGGACGAGGCCGTCACCTGCGTCATCGGCAAGGTCACCGAAGAACAGCAGAAGGGATTCGGCGACGGTGACGTGGAGATCACCGTCTACCATCACACGCTGCGGTGTCCGGGCGGCTACCCGGATGCGCTGACGAAGCGTGAGCGGCTCGGCGCCAAGGGCGGGACGATCCGGGTGACCTTCGATTCCGCGCGGCGCGTGGCCCCTGAGGTGAACGGCGATTCCTCGCCGTGGCCGTTCGCCGTGCTCGCCGTTCTCTTCCTGACCGCCGCGACGGCAGGCGCCCGCCGGGCCGCGTGAGGGGCCCGCACCTGGGCTCGCCGGCGCGGCGGCGCATGCCTGAGGCAGGTGCTTTCCTGGGCACTTGCGCGCCGCGGGGAGCCTGCCGGACAGAGGAAGGGCAGGACGAGGTCAGCTCGCCGAGCATCCGCTCCAGCGGAGATCGTTCGTGCACGGTTCGGCGCCGCGCTCGGCCGGTCAGCCCGCGATGCCGCGCCAGGAGGGCGGGGGCTCAGGCCTCGCCCGAGGTGTCAAGGGCGACGCGTGCGCCAGAGCCAGGTCGCCGTGCCGGCCAGCACGGCCAGCGTGACGAGGTTGGCCACGAGGGCGGGGAGGTCACCGGCCGGGGCGACGGTGGTCTCTTCCCAGATGATGACGGCGGTGGTCGGCAGGACGAAGGTGAGTACGACGCCGATCGCCTTCTTCAGCGGGGTCCAGTGGACAGAGGTGCAGAGCAGAATCGCGCCGACGATGCGGAACACGCCGCTGAGGAACTGCAGGGCGGTGCTGTCCGGGAAGGGGACCGCGGCGAGGAAGGGGAGCGTGAGCATGAGCAGCGGGACCAGGGGCCGCACCTTGCCGCGCTCGTCGGCGGCAGGGCCCGGCGCCGAGGAGACGAAGCCCTGGCCGCCGGCCTCGGAGAGCGCGGTCGCGGCGATGGTGCGGGGGTCGCCGAGGTCCCGGAGGATGTCGGCGAGCGCGGCGTCGGGGCGTTCGGCGCGGGTCACCTCGATGTGTTCGGCGAGGTCGGCGAGGAGTTCCTGACGGCGGTCGGCCGGCAGTGCGGAGGCCTCGCGCTCGACGGCGGCGAGGTAGTCGCGTACGGGGTCGGTGGTCTTCATACGAGGTCTCCGGTGGCGGGGTGGGGGGTGGCCAGGAAGGTGTCGACGGCATCACGGAAGCCGGGCCAGACGTGGGTGAACTCGTCGAGCGCCGCCCGGCCGCCGGCGGTGAGGGCGTAATACCGGCGGGGAGGGCCCGAGGCGGACTCCTGCCAGGTGGTGGTGACCAGGTCGTCGCGGCGGAGCCGGGAGAGCAGCGGGTAGACGGTGCCCTGGCTGGTGGCCAGCGCACCCGAGTCCTCCAGGGCATGGAGCAGCTCCACGCCGTAACGCGGCTGGTCCCGCATCAAGGCGAGGACGCAGTACTCCAGCACGCCCTTGCGCAGCTGGGCGGCTGCGCGGGCCTGCTTGATCGAATGACCAGGTTCCATGCAAAGCAAGATACCAGGTGACGCATAGGGTGAGGGCCGGGTGCCGGAGGGGCACGGACATGTGGCAGGCACGGGCCGTGCCGAGCCCCGCACCGGACCGCACGACACGTTCGGGCGGCTACCGCGAAGCGGCTGGTGTCGCGGGTCCGCTCCGGCCGCGTCGACGCCTACGCTCCCACTGCCGCACGCACCAGCAACCCGCGACCGCTGATGGAGCCCCATGCCCTCCGACAACACCCAGCCCCCAGCGACCGGGGCGAAGCCCAGCTCCCTGCTGCTCCAGGGCAAGCTGTGGATCGCGCCAGGCGTGCTGAGCGGGTTGGTGGCCCTCGTCCTCTCGCTGCTCTACATGGGAGGCATCCTCACCCCCGAAAGCAGCCTGCACCGGCTGCCCATCGCCCTCGTCGATCAGGACACCGGCCGCCCCCTGCCCGGAGCGCAGCAGAATCTGGGTGCGCAGATCAGCAGCCAGATCGTCGCCGGCACGCCGCCCGGGGACGTGCAGTGGCGCCGGCTGAGCATCGACGAAGCCCAGGATCAACTGGCCTCGGGGAAGGTCTACGGGGCTCTCGTCGTCCCGCGCGAGTTCACCGCCGCCGTGACCTCCCTGGGCGGCCCTCACGCGACCCGGCCGACGCTGACCGTACTCACCAACCCGGGCCTGGGCAGCCTCGGTTCCTCGATGGCAGCCAAGATCAGCCAACAGGCGGCCCGCAGCGCCTCCCTGGGTATCGGCAAACAGCTCACCTCCTCCCCGCAACTCGCCGAGGCGGACCCCACGGCCCGTATGCTGCTGTCCGACCCGGTCGCGGTGAACACGAAGCAGGGACACCCCATCGGCCGCCACAGCGGCTTGGGGCTGAGCGCCTTCTACTACGTGCTGCTGCTCGTCCTCGCCGGATTCCTGGGCGCCAACATCGTCCACAACAGCATCGACACCGCACTCGGCTACGCCGATGTCGAGATCGGCCCCTGGCACCGGCGCCACCCCACGGTCCCGATCAACCGCACGCAGACCCTGCTCATCAAAATGATCATGACGGCAGGGCTGTCCGTAGTGACCGTGGCGCTGGTCATGGTGGCCTGCATCCCCATCCTGGGCATGGACGCTCCGCACGTTCCCATGCTGGCTCTGTTCTCGTACTGTGCCTGTCTCGGCGTGGGGCTCGGCGTGCAGGCGATCAACGCGGCGTTCGGGGGCATCGGCCAGATCGTGTCCATGTTCGTCTTCATCGCCCTGGCCCTCCCGTCCTCGGGCGCCACGATCCCGCTGCAGGCCGTGCCGGGCTTCTACCGCTTCCTGGCCCTCTTCGAGCCGATGCGTCAACTCTCCGGCGGGGTCAGGGCGATCCTGTACTTCGACGCCCGCGCGGACGCGGGACTCGCGCGTGCCTGGATCATGATCGCGATCGGCATCGCAGCGGCCCTCGCCTTCGGATTCCTCATGACGCGGTATTACGACCGGAAGGGCCTGCACCGCATGGCGTCCCAAGTCGCCTGACCTCTGGGGCTGCGGTATCCGGCGTCGGAACAGGGTGGTCGGCTACCAGCAGTGAAGGGTGAGGCCCAGGCGGCATCTCTGATGTGCTGTCAGGCATTGAGCCCCAGTTCCTCGATGACCGTGCCGATCTGGGCGCGTTGCCGGGTGTCGAGGCCGCGCAGTGGCAGGGGAAGGTTGTCGGGCGCGGTCAGACCCAGGTGGGCTGCTGCGGCGGCGATGACCCGCAGGGATCCTCCGTGCCGGATGTACAAGTCCCACATCGGCTGGAGGCGTTCGGAGACGCGCTGGGCCTGCTCGCTGTTCCCGGCCTGGGCGGCTCGGGTGAGTTCCAGGGCGGGCTTGGGGAAGGTGCCGCCGATCACGGAGTACCAGGCCTTTCTGGGCGTCCTCGGCCGCCTCCAGGACGTGAGCGGTGCGCAGCGCGCTGATGCCGACGATGACGGGGATGCCGTCGGCGTGCTCGACGGCCAGGTGCGCGACGCGGGCGCGTTCGGGCCGGGTGAGATAGGCGTGGGAGCCGGTGGAGCCCAGAGCCCCGATCGAGTCGACGCGGGCGTCGACGCTGGGGCGGATCCGGCGCGGGTTGGTGCCGAACGAGCGGTAGACGGTGTGCCAGGCGGCGATGCGGGGATCGCTCTCGTCGGCGGGCGCCCACGATCCGTCGGTGAGCTGTTGCTCGAGCTGCGTGAGGGCGGTGGTGGTGGCGGGCCAGGGCTCGTGGCCGCGCAGCCCGGTGGCGGTGACCAGGGCGATGAGAGTGTCGGGGAAGGCGTCGGCGATGGCGGGATCGAGGTGGAAGGCGGTCATGGGTGGTGCTCCGTTCCGAGAAGGGGCGGGGGAGGGAGGTGTCAGGGTTTCCAGGGGCCGATGCGGTCCAGGCGGCGCCGTTACTGGCGTGCGGTGGGCACGTCCAGGGCCTGGCCACGCGCGGTGAGCCGGTCGGCGACGGAAGTGCGGTGTTCGACGGGCTTGTGGTCGTCGTACTTGAACTTGGCCCGCACCTCGCCGACTTCAAGGGCCAGCCCGCGGATGCCGGACAGCATGCGCCCGTACGGGGCCTGGCCGACCTCGATCGCGCCGTGGTCGCCGTCGGGCTGGAAGTGGGCCATCTGCCGGCGCAGCAGGGCGGCCTTGGCCTCGGGCTCGTCCACGATGCGGGCCTGGCAGGCGAACTGGACGGCCGCGTAGTAGCTGGTGGGCACGCCGTCGGTGGGTTCGGTTCCGGGTCCTGCCCGCCAGGGGCCGGGGACGAAGGCGTAGTCGCCGACCACGGTGAAGGTGACGTTGGGGTCGTAGGCGAGCGAGTCCCAGACCGGGTTGGGGCGGGCCAGATGGGTCAGCAGGCGGCTGCCGTCGACGACGAAGTGGGTCGGCACGGTGACGGGCGGGTGGCCGAGCAGACCGTTGACGCTGAGCAGGCCGAAGTCGTGGCCGTCGGCGACCCAGGTCTGCCACTCGGCCTCGTCCAGGGCCGCGTCCCAGGGCTGGATGAACATGCGGGTCTCCTTGCGGACAGCAGACGGTTCAGGTGAGAGCGAGGAGGCTGACCGCGACCGCGGCCGTGCCCAGGCCGATGAGCTGGCTCCTGTGGATGCGCTCGCGGAGCACACTGCGGGCCAGCAGCACCGTGCCGGCCGGATACAAGGCGGTGATCACGGCGACGACGGTGAGGTCACCGCTACGCGCAGCGAGCAGAAACAGCAGGTTCGCCAGCGAGTCCAGCACTCCGGCCGCCGCCGACAGCCCGTAGGCGGGCTTCTCCGGACCCAGCCTGCGGTGCATGAACCCGGCCGCCGCCAGAGTGACCACGGAGGAGACCGCTCTGCCGATGACCAGCGGGGCAACCCCGCTGTCCGAGGGCGCCTGATGCAGAAAGATCAACTGCAGCGCGATCGCCGCACCGGCCCCGAGCGCGAGCAGCAGCGCGGCGCGCGACGGCCTCGCCGACCCCGCGCCGTGCCCCGCGCTGACCAGCACCACCGCGACGAGCGCGAGCGGCAGACCCAGCAGACCGGCCATCCCCAGGTGCTCGCCCTGCACCAGTCCGACCGCGACCGGCAGCGCGGCGGAGACCAGTGCCGTCACCGGGGAGAGCACGTTCATCGGACCGATGGCCAGCGTCTTGTAGAGCAGGGTGAACGCTGCCGCCGAGGCCACGCCGGAAGCGGCGCCCCAGCCGACCGCGGCCGGACTGAACGAGGCTCCCAGGACCGGCCACAGCATCAGCTCGACCGCGAGACTGGCCGGAGCGGCGGCCATCACGGTGCGCAGCACGTGCGCCTTGCGGGCGCCCAGACCGCCGAGGAAGTCGGCGCATCCGTAGGCCAGAGAACTGCCCAGGGCCAGCAGCAGAGCTATCACGAGACGATCCCTTACTATTGCAGTAGAACGACTAGACCGTACAACGGAATGACCGCCCTGTGTCAATCGAACGACCGTGTGGCGCATTCCACTGACCGAACCATGGGAAAGGTGGCCAGGTGGCCGAGACAGACGCGGCCCTGCGCACGCTCGCGCACAACGTCCGCACCGCCCGCACCCGCGCGGGCCTGTCCCTGGACGAACTCGGCCGCCGGGCCAAGGTCAGCAAGGGCTCCCTGGTCGGCCTGGAGAAGGCACAGGGCAACCCGAACTTCGCGACCCTGGTCCGCCTCGCCGACACTCTCGGCGTCTCGGTCTCCGCCCTCATGGAAGGACCGGCCGAAGGCCGCGTCCGCATTGTGGCCGCCGATACCGTCATGCCGCTGTGGGCCGGAGACAAGGGCAGCGAAGCCCGCCTCATGCTCACCACCTCCGGCCCCGCCCCGGTCGAGGTGTGGCGCTGGCGCCTGGAACCGGGCGAGGAATACCCCAGCCACCCCCACCAGGCCGGCGTCGTCGAGACCATCAGCGTCACCGAGGGCAGGATGGTCCTCGTTGTCGACGGCACCGAGCACCCCGTCGAAGCCGGACAGACCGCCACCTTCGACGGAGACGCCCCCCACACCTACCGGGGCTCCGGCGAGACCACCTGCCACCTGATCATGACCGTCCACCTGCCGCCGGGCCCCACCACCTGAAATTGAGCACCTCAGGCGGCCGAAGGGGCCGACTGAAGTGCTCAGTCACAGCAGGCGCTCACACCGGAGACGAAGTCCCCGGAGTCCGCCTCCGCCGTGTGGCGGAGGTGCTCCGTCTGCGCGGGCGATGTTTCGTGGCAGCCGTCTCGCGAGGGTGGAGCCATGAAGATCAGCCTCCTGCACAGACCTCCGACCGTCGATGACACCGAGCGTCCGGTGCCCCGCTGGGCGACACGCCTGGCCTGTGCGCTCCCGTTGCTCCTGTTGCCGTCGTGCCTGTGGCGGCTGCCGTTCGCCGTCCACTTCGAGATGGGTCAGATCGGTCAGCCGGACATGCCTTCGTACTGGATCAGCGTGCCGTATGTCCTGACCCTCAGTGTGCTGAGCGAACTGATCGCGTTTCTGACGATCGGGTTGGTCCGGGGCTGGGGCGAGGTGGCGCCCGCCTGGATCCCGGTCATCGGCGGAAGGCCGGTGCGGGCCGGCGCGGTCTTCACCGCTGCGCTGTTCGGCGGCTTGGTTCTTACGGTGCTGTTCAGTTCGATCCCGCTCGGCGGCGGGCAGGCGCTCACCGCGTTCGGTGTTATCGACCGCGTCGACTACGCCACCAGCGCCTGGCAGGCCCTGGCGCTCACGGCCACCGGCCCGGTCGCCCTCTGGGGCCCGATCACGATCGCTCTGGCCTTCGCCTACCGTCGCCGGCGCGCTAGCGGCGCTCTCCCTCCCATCGAAGTGAAGGACATCTGATGGCCCAGGAGCATGCATGACGATGGTCCTCAGCGCCGGGTCAGCGGTGCTGACCGCCCTTCTTGAAGGACCGGGGGTGGTGGCGACCATGGAGGTGCCGCCGCCTGCGGCGACCGAGGTGGACCGTCACGTGCGCGACGACGGTGACCGGGACAAGAAAACAGGCGATCCATGACGTGCGCAGTGTGATGTCGGCCAAGGACGTGGCCGCCTTCCATCCGTGAGGGAGACCGAGGAGAAGGGCCGAGACGAGGAGCGACAGCACGATCGACGCCAGCACGGCGACAGCCGTCCAACGGACAAGACCTTTCCACCATGCCCTCGCGGCATCCCGATCCACGCTGCCCCCTCACCGATCGTGCGTGCATTGTGGCTCACGACCTACAGCGGGCGGCAGGGCCGCGTCGACAGGAGCCCCAGGAGGCGCGGGCCTTGTCCGGCACGCGCTGTCATGCGCTGTGACATGTGGGCGAGGCGGCGTTCGCCGCGCTGAGCACGGGCGTGCCTTCCCGGCCCGCGCGGCAACGCGGGCCTGCTCGATACCAGTCGTTCCAGGAGCAGTGGGAGTCCGCGGCTTCGGCCTGTCAGTCGGCCCTGCCACCGACTTGTACCAGCCCCAGCTCGTAGGCGGCGATCACGGCCTGGGCCCGATCGCGTAGTTCGAGCTTGGCGAAGAGGCGGTTGATGTGGGTTTTCACGGTGTGGTCCGTGATGGTGAGCCGGCCGGCGATCTCTCCGTTGGACAGTCCTCGGGCGATCAACGTGAGCACTTCCGCCTCCCGGGCGGTGAGTTCTCCCACCGAGTGAACGGGCAGTCGTGATGTGCGCGCGTGGACGAATTCGCCGATGAGCCGTTTGGTGATCTCGGGGGAGAGCAGCGCGTTCCCGGCTGCCACTACGCGTACCGCATGCAGCAGTTCGGGAAAGGTCGCGTCTTTGAGGAGGAACCCGGCCGCGCCGGCGGCGAGCGCGTCGTACACGTACTCGTCGAGACCGAAGGTCGTCAGCATGAGAACCTTCGTCGTTCCGCCGGATGCGGCGATGATCTCGCGTGCCGCCTCGATGCCGTTCTTGTGCGGCATACGGATGTCGAGGAGTGCGAGATCGGGGCGCGTCGCCGCGGCAAGGCGTACGGCCTGCTCTCCGTCCTCGGCCTCGGCAACGACCTCGATGTCCTCCTGTGTGCCCAGAAGGTTCACGAAGCCGGTACGGACGACCGCCTGGTCATCGGCGACCAGTGCCCTGATCACGCATGCCTCCTTCTTTCCCGCCACGGGGTTGATCACCCGGTCGCCCAGGGGAGTTGCGCTTCCACCAGGAACCCTCCATCCGGGCCCGCCCCTGCGCGGAGACGACCCCCGACCAAGGCCGCTCGCTCCCGCATCCCGGTCAGCCCGTGACCCGTTCCCGGGCCGGGGGCCAACCCTGGGTCTGGGCCTGGGCCGTTGTCACGGATGCGTAGGGTGAGGAGGCGGCCGGCGGCAGCACCGTAGTCGATCTCCACCAAAGTACGTGCACCGGGCGCGTGCTTGCGGGCATTGGTCAGCGCCTCTTGGGCGATCCGGTACGCGGACAGTTCCCACGCGGCGGGAAGTGCCACCCGCTCACCGGTCACCTTCAACTCGGCCGTGCCGCCCACAGCCCGGTGCTGCTCCACCAGTTCGGCAAGGCGGTCGAGCGTCGGCTGCGGCGCGGTGAGGGCAGCGTCCGCTGGTGATGTGCGCAGGACGCCGAGGAGACGTCGCAGTTCGGCCATCGATGAGCGGGCCGTGGTGGCAATCTGCTGGAAGCCGTCGCGGGCCTCGGGCGTGAGCCCGGGGGTGGTGTAGGTCGCGCATTCGGCCTGAACGGCGATCATCGACACCGAGTGCGAGACGATGTCGTGGAGCTCCCGGGCGATGGCGGCGCGCTCGGCCTCGGCGGCCTGCTGCCGCTCCAAGGCGATCAACTGGGCCTGGGCCAGGTTCCGTTCATTGCGTGACTCCTCCCGGGAGCGGACCGCGTCGCCCATCATCACTGCGCCGAAGGTGACCACGGTCAGCAGGAACGACTCGGCGAACAAGCTGAGAGACCCCTTCTCCCAGAGCGCGGGCACCGGCAGGTTCATGCGCGACCAGGTGTTGATGTGCACCAGATTCACGCACACGGCACCCAATGCGCCGCCCGTGACGATCAATGCGGGGTGCAGCACCCGGAACCGGCCCAGGGTGTAGAAGCCGATCAGCCCGCTCGCCATGATCGACAGGTACAGGTTGACGTCCCCGGCGAACCCGAGGAGTCCGGCGGCGACCGTGAGCACCGCGACCGGCGGGAAGGACCGCCGCCACATCAGTGAGACGGAGGAGACCAGCACTCCGGTCACGGTGGTCACGGATCCGGGAAAGGCGATCAGCTCCGCCACGGCTGCGGCGGTCAGGGCACCGCCGGTGACCCAGGGGTAGGCGGGCTCGGCGATCCAGACGCGGCACCGCTGCTGAAGGGACATACGCATACGTCCATGGTCCGTGCAGAGATCGGTGGGCGCGTCACCGTACGGGGTGAGCCTGCGGGCGGACGTCATGCCACGGGTTGACTCCCAGGTCCGCAGCCTCGGTTGACGCGCGGCGATCTGCAGATTCCTACCGTCGACGGACATGGCGAAGAGACTTGAACGGTACGCGCGACAGGTTCGGCACCTGCGTCCCGCGCGATATGAGCCGTACGCGTGGGCGCTCTGCACGGTCGTGGCGCTGAGTCTCACCCTCGTGTCGCGTCTCGTACCGCACCGTGTGTGGGGGACAGGGGCGTCGGCGGGATACGCGGTCGCGGCTGTCCTGGCGTGCGGTGCGCGTACCCGGCCTGCCGCGCGGATCGTCGCGGTGGCGGGAGCCGTCGTGGTGCCGTTCGTCTCCCTTGTGGCGGCAGGACTCGGACAACTGGAGATCGCAGTCGTCGAGCGCTCGGGGCACCTGCTCCTCACGACCGGCACCCCGTACCTCGCGGACCCTTCAGCTGTCGCCGACTTCAACCCCTACCTCCCCGCGATGGCCCTCTTCGGCGCGCTGCCCGGAGACGCGCGCTGGTGGATGGGCGGCCTCTTCGTGACGACCCTCGCGGCGGCCGGCATGAACCGAGCCTGGCTGCTCGCCTGCCCTCTCGTCGCGTTGCCCCTCGCGGTGGGAGGGATCGACCTTCCGGTCGCCGGCCTGATGTGCCTGGGCGTCACGCTCGCCGGACAGGGACGGTCCGGCCGGGCGGGCTTCGTCCTCGGCGCCGCCGCCGCACTCAAATGGACGGCATGGCCATCACTCCCCGTAGTGCTGGCGCTGATCACGGTGCGCCGGGGCGCTCGGCCCGCGCTGCGCTGCACGGCCGTGGCCCTGTCCACCGCGACGACGGTCGTGCTGCCCTTCGTGCTCACCGACCCCGCTGCCTTCTACCAGAACGTCATCGCCTTCCCGCTGGGTCTCACCGACACCGTCTCGCCGGCCGCGAGTCCGCTGCCCGGGCATCTGCTCGCGGCCCACGTCCCGGGCGGCAGGACCCTCGCGCTCGTGTTCCTCGCGGCGGGAGCGCTCGTGACCACGGCATCCCTGATGGCGCGGCCACCCAGAACACCACCTGCTGCCGCCGCCCGGCTCGCGCTCGGCCTCGGCCTGGCGACAGCCCTGATGCCCGCGACCCGCTTCGGCTACCTCGTCTATCCGCTGCTGCTCGGGGTGCTGACCTGCCGATCGCCGCAGCACACCGACACCCCCACCACCACGGCCACCCCCTCCAGGAAGAAGGCCCTCGCATGACGAACAACTCCCGTCCCCGCACCCTGATCGTCACGAATGACTTCCCGCCCAGACAGGGCGGCATCGAGACGTTCGTCCGTGAACTGGCCGACCGCTTCCCACCGGACGAGGTAGTGGTCTTCACGTCGGCGTCGAGCCCAGCCAAAGCCGAGTGGCCATCCGACCGTCCCCATCCCCATCCGTATCCGGTGGTCCGCCATCCGGTACGGACCCTCCTGCCCACACGGCAGGCCACCACGCACGCCGCATCCGTGGCCCGCCGGTACCACTGCGACCGGGTGTGGTTCGGTGCGGCGGCGCCGCTCGGCCTGATGACGGCCCGACTGCGCAAGACGACGGACATCCGCACTGCGGTCGCCACCACACACGGCCACGAGCTCTGGTGGGCCCGCACTCCTGGCGCCAGGGCCCTGCTGCGCCGCATCGGCAAGGACGTCGACGCCCTGACCTGGCTCTGCCCGAGCACCCGCCGGCCGATCGAAGCCGCCCTTGCTCCCGGCACCCGCACCGCGCGCCTGGCCCCCGGGGTGGACACCACCACCTTCCACCCCTATCTGGACGGCGAACCGGTGCGGGCCCGCTACGGCCTCGGCCGCCGTCCGGTGATCCTTTGCGCGGCCCGGCTGGTCCCGCGCAAGGGGCAGGACACCCTGATCAGAGCCCTGCCCTGGATCCGCAGGGCAGTCCCGGACGCGATGCTCCTCCTGGTCGGCGACGGCCCGTACACCGCCCGACTGCGCCAACTCGCCGTGACAGAAGGTGTATCGGACTCTGTCGTCTTCGCCGGAGGCCAGGCACATCATGCCCTCCCCTCCTTCTACGCCGCCGCCAACGCCTTCGCCATGCCCTGCCGCACCCGACGGCGGGGCCTTGAGGTCGAAGGCTTGGGCATCGTCTACCTGGAGGCTGCTGCAGCGGGCCTGCCTGTCCTGGCAGGGGACTCGGGCGGTGCCCCCGACGCCGTACGCGACGGCGAGACCGGCCATGTCATCGACGGCCGCTCGGTGGCGGCGACAGCGGACCGCCTGACCAGATTCCTCCGCAACCCCGAACTCGCCCACGAGATGGGCCAGAAGGGCCGCCACTGGGTCCAAACGGAATGGACCTGGAACAGCTCCTACACGACTCTCGCCCGACTGCTCCATGCAGCCGGAGCAGCACACTGAGTTCTGCCGACCGCCGCGGTGCACCGGCACCTTGATCACGTGATCATTACCTCAGCGGTAATGGTCACGTGACGGACCTCCCGTCTACGTTCAGAGCGTCGTCTCAAAAGGGGACACAGACAGGCCGGCCAAGGGATCACCATGTCTGCTTATGGCTTCGCGCATCTGCGTAATCGCCGTCACCACCCCGATATTTTGAGGTACTTGGAGCGCATCCAGGCCACCCTCGACCCCTTCCACGGGCGCTTCGTCATCCACGGCCCACCGGCCGAGGTCGTGGAAGGAAGCTGGCCTGGAAGCATGGTGCTCATAGAGTTCCCAGACATGGCCAAGGCCCGTGCCTGGTATGAATCCCGGGAATACCAGAAGATTCTGCGGCTTCGGACCGACCACATCGAGGGAGACCTGCTCCTGATCGAGGGTGTTGGACCGGCGTATGACCCACATGAGCGAGCGACAAAGATTCGAGCAGAAGAGGGGCGGGCGAGCGACGCCACTCAACCCTGATCCGAACAACGACGATGTGCGACATAGCCCTAGCCATGGGCAGGCCCGGGATGTTTCCGTACATGATCGCCTCATGCATCCTTCCAGCCCCCAGGGCGATCAGCCGAGTACGACGGACGGGCTGCTGCAGAGCGCGGGGACGAAGGACCGGCGCCTGCGTGCTCCACGGCTTCACCCTGGTGACCGGGTGCGGCTCGTGTCACCGTCCAGCAGCCCCGATCGCCGCCACGTGGAACGGGGTGTGGCCGTCCTTGAGTCCTGGGGCCTGCGCGTGGAACTGGGCGAGCACGTCTTCGATCAATGGGGCCCCATGGCCGGTGAGGACGGGGACCGGCTGGCGGATCTCAACGAGGCTTTCAGGGACCCGGGAGTGAGAGCCGTTTTCGCCACGCGCGGCGGGGCAGGTGCGTACAGGATTGCCGACGGGCTCGACACGGATGCCGTACGACGTGACCCCAAGCCGCTCATCGGGTTCAGTGACGTGACGCACCTGCACCTCGCGCTGTGGAGGGAATGCGGGCTCGCGACCGTCCACGGTCCCTTCCTCACGCATGGCGATGATGTCCTCGACAAGGCGACCGTAGAGTCGCTGCGCCGTGCCGTGATGACGACTGAGTCGGTCACGTTGTGCTCCGATCCGACCGAGGCGACCGCAGGTGTCACTGTGGGTGGGACGGCGAGGGGCGTGCTGGTCGGGGGACTTCTCACGGCCCTCAGCACCGAGGCCGGCGCCGGGCTGCCTGCTCTCGACGGGGCCATCCTGTTTCTGGAACACCCCGCAGGCGGCCTGCGCAACGTGGACCGGGCTCTGACCCAGATGCGCCGCAGTGGGGCGTTGAACGGGCTGCGTGGCGTTGCCCTGGGCCAGTTCTTCGGGTTCGAGGGTGATGCAACAGCTCCCCAGGACGGCGGCTGGAGCGTTGTCGATGTCCTGGCCGAGCATTTCGGCGACCTCGGAATCCCTGTGGTCGGCGGCCTGCCCGTCGGCCACCGAGCGCGGCCGGCCACCCTGCCTCTGGGTACGGAAGCGCTCCTCGACGGCACAGCACGAACGCTCACGGTGGGCTCGGCCGTGACGTGACAACGGAGTGACAGCGAGACCCTCACGCGGTCCGGCCCAGAATCAGGCCCGCGGCAGCGTGGGCTGCGCGACCTTCCTCGCCGCGGCGCGTTCTCGGCGCCCAAGTCGGATAGGGGCGTGTCAGTGGCTGGTGGCAGGATCCCAGTGTGCTGATCAAGGGATACGACGACGGCCCGCTGGTTGCGGGCGAGTCACTGCCGGCCAGACGAGGCTTCTGGTCGAACTACCTCATGATGTGCGGCGACGGATCGCGTCCTGTACCGGAGTGGTTCGGCGACGACGGTGCCGATACGGATGCCTTGTCCGAAGTCCTCTTCGACCCCGAACGCTGGCCTGTTTTCCGAGTACCGGCTGAAGACGGTCCCGGGGCTGTGGTGATCTACCGCAACCTGGTCGGCGACTACGGCATCGACTACCTCCTCACCCATCCAGGCCGGAGCCACGCCCAGCAGACAGCCAGCTGGGAAGGAGAACTGTCCGGGGCCGGGCTGACCTGGCACGAACTGGTTCGCCTGGCCGACAGCCCCTCCCCGGCAGAAGGCGTCGAGGACCCAGCCGCGCGCCTCCTGCTGATCCTCCCTCTCCTTGCCGATCTGGACCTGCCGGAGTCGGCGTCGGCAAGGCTCGCAGCCGACCTCATTTCGGTCGGAGCGCCGCATGACAGTGCCTTCAGCACGGCGGAGCATCTGCTGACCTGCCTGGCGAGAAGATCGCACCACGACCCCACATGGGGAACGCCGCTGAGCGGCAACTGAGGGACTGCCAGGTGGTGCTCGGATACGTCGTCATCTTGACGGCCGGCACCCGAAATGTGCCTGGAGGTGAACGCCCCGGCCCGAGCCTCAGCCGTCCAGCAAGGACCGTGGTACGAACCCGGTGTCGGCCAGTCGCTCCCACAGCCCGTCGGGGACGGGGAAGCGGGCCGCCGCCGCGTTCGCGGTCACCTCGGTCGCCGACCGGCAGCCGACGACCACCGAGGCGACCGCCGGGTGCAGGAACGGGAACTGGACCGCGGCCGCGGAGAGGGGCACCCCGAACTCGGCGCACAGCGCCCGGCACTCCTGCGCCCGGGCCAGCTCCCGCCCGGGAACCGGACGGTAGTTGAACATCGCCTGGGGCGACGGGTCCGCGAGCAGACCGGTGTTGAAGACGCCGCCCACGACCACCGCCGTCCCGGTCCGCGCGCACAGCGGCAGCAGCGTCGTCAACGCCTCGTGGTCGAGCAGCGAGAACCGGCCCGCGATCAGGACCACGTCCACCTCGAACTCGGCCACGTACGCGGCCAGGGGTGCGCTGTGGTTCATGCCGAAGCCGATCGCGCGCACCAGCCCCTCCTCGCGCAGCCTGCGTACTGCCGGATAGGCCGTGCGCCGGACCTCCTCCGGGTAGTCGTCCGGGTCGTGCAGATACAGGACGTCGACCGAGGACCGGCCCAGCCGGGTCAGGCTCGACTCCAGGGACCGGCGGATCCCGGCCTCCGTCCAGTCCGTGACGACCTCGCCCGGCGCGCCGCCGGGCCCGGGGCGCAGCAGCCATCCGGCTTTCGTCGAGACGACCGGCTCGGTGATCCCGGCCGGCCCGAGCAGCCGGCCGAGGCGCTCCTCGGCCTGGCCGTGCCCGTAGCGCGGCGCGGTGTCGAAGTAGCTGATCCCCGCCTGTGCCGCGGCGCGCAGCGTGGCGGCGGCGTCCTGCTCGGACACCTCCTGGAACAGCCCGCCCAGCGGCGCGGTCCCGATGCCGATGCGGGGGAGGGCGAAGGGTGTCCGGGACGGTGCCCGGTCGGGTGAAGACGCGGTCATCAGGCTTCCTGCCAAGGGGAGTTGTATGCGGGTCGGCCGGACCGCAGGGTCATGGTCAGCGTCAGCCGCACCCGCGTGCGGCCGGGCAGTTCCACACGGCAGTACGGGCCGCCGACCTCGTGCGCGGGGCCTTCGTCGACGCGGACGGTGTGCACCACGTGCTCGGCGAAGGAACCCGCCTGCACGACCACCGAGCGCGCCGCCCCGCCCAGATTGACCAGCTCCACCGCCGTGTGGTCCGGGCTGATGTCCGTGACGAGCGCGGCGACGTCCGGCGGCAGCCCGGGGCGCCGCTCCACGGCGTCGTGGTAGCGCAGATGGAGATGGGCGAGACCGCCGTTGTAGAGGACCTGCGGAGAGCCGGTGGTCAGCTGCAGCAGCGCCTCGGTCAGCACCGGATTGAGCTGCTGCCAGTGGTGGATGCCGAGTGCGTCCGGGCCGACGGCCGGGTCCACCGGGTCCCCGGCGATGGCGTCGAGCCGCTCCTGGCACGAGGCGAGCGCGCTGCGCAGCATCCGCTCGGGGAAGTCCGGATTGCGGCCCTGCAGGAACTCGTACCAGGGTTCCTCGTGCCCCGCCTCGTCCTTGATGCGCTGGGTGTGCACCGCCGTCCAGTCCCAGTGCGAGCCGGCCCGCAGCACCTCGATCCGCTCCCGGTCCGCCTCCGCCCGGCTGAAGTGCCAGAGGGACATCGGGAGTTGGCCGGGCATGACCGTGAAGTCGAACCAGCCGGAGTCGTTGTGCCGCTGCGGGACCATCAGGGTGTGGTCGGCTGTCATCGCCGCGAGATGGGGATCCCAGCGTTCGCCGAGCGTGCCCCGCTCGTCCGCGCCGCGCTGCTCCGCCCGGCGCAGCACCGCGTCCAGCGGGTTGCGGGCCAGGTCGAGGAAGGCCGTGTCACCGGTCAGCAGGGTGGCGTTGGACGCGCCGACCAGGGTGCCGCTGGCGACCGGGGACAGCCCGTGCGGCCACGACCATCCGTAGTGCCCGCCGTACCAGCGGCCGTCCAGGTACTCGCCGACCTGCCCGCTCAGGCCGGCGTTGTCCGGGACGACGTCGTGCCCGGCGAGCCGCTCGAGCCAGACGCCGACGTACTCGGCGACCCAGTCCGCGTAGCGCTGTCCGCCGCCCAGGAGATACGCGTTGGTGGCGAGCCCGGTCGCCGCCAGGTTCACGACGGTGTCGCCGCGGCCCATCCGGTCCCACATCGCACGGCCGTAGGCCCGGGCCCGCTCGGGGGACGCCGCCAGCTCGTCGAAGGACGTCACGTCGGGCATCCCGTCGAGCGGCAGACCGTAGGGGCGCAGCGCGAGACTCCACGGGAAGTACGCGTCCTCGTCGCTGAATCCCCACCGGGGGCCCGCCGACCCGTTGTGCGGCGCCCGGATCACCCGGTGCGCGGCGTCGTAGTTAGGTCCGCCCGGAAGGTAGAAGTCGGCGAAACGGCAAGCCAGTTCGCGCAAGTGGGCGTCTTCAGGATCGGCGAGGCACAGCCCGTAGAACAGCAGCAGCCCCTCGCCCTGGTGGAACCAGTCGTAGCCGCGCTCCAGGCCGCCCTCCAGCATGCCCATCTCGGTGAGCTGCGCGCTCACCCCTTCCCAGTGGCGCCGCGCGGCGGCCAGCAGCTCCGTGCTGCCGCCGAGGACGTACAGCGTCGGCCAGTTGAAGAAGGGCTCGTAGAAGTCGTCCACGCCGTCGCGGCCGTCCAGGCCCCGGCCCAGGGTGTCGCGGAACACGAGGCGCCCGTCGCCCTCGGTGTACCGGTCGGCGAACACCCGCCACGCCTTGTCCTGGAGAGCGAACAACTCCCGCTCCAGGGTGGCCCATCGGGGGGTTTCCGTGACGGGGCGGTCCGCCCGCAGGCGCGGGCCGTGCCCGGCGCCGGCCCTCATCGACGCACCGCTTCCGCCGCGTCCGCAGCGCCGCTCCGCTCGGTCCCGTGCCTCACGTGGCCCCACCCTTCGCAATCGCCCATCGATAGCCGATGGTTAGACTCACCGGCGCGAGCCGGCGTGTCAATACTCCGGAACCACCCCGGAACCACCCCGGAACCACTCCGGAACCACTCCGGAACCGCCCCTGAGGAGGCTGTCGACCGTGATCGACTGCCATGTCCATCTGTGGGACCCGGCCCAGGGATTCCCCTGGATCCGCCCCGACAGCCCGCACCACCGGACCTTCGACGCCGACGACCTGGCCGCGTCCGACGCGGACCCGGACCTGTCCGGGTCGATCCTCGTCGAGGCGTCCCGGGGCGACGCCGGCGAGACGGACGCCCTGCGCGCGGCGCGGCTGCTGCGGCCGGACCTCGTCGCGGGATACGTCGCGAACCTGCACGTCCACGCCGACGCCGGCCAGCACCGGCTGCGCGCCCTGCTCACGGAACCGCGCGAGAACCGCCCCAGCGGGATGCGGCTCGGCGGGCCGTGCTGGACGGACACCCCCGCGCCCGCCCGCGCCTTGCTCCCGGTCCTCGCCGACACCGGGACCTTCCTCGAACTCAACCTCCTCGCAGGCGCGTTGCGCACCGCCGCCGACGTGGCCGCCAGGCATCCGGAGCTCACCGTGGTCGTCGACCACCTCGGCAACCCGCCGAACCTGCGCACGGACCCGGGGGAGTGGTACGCGGACCTCGACCGGGCCGCCGCGGCGCCGAACGTCGTCGTGAAGATCTCCGGCCTGCTGACCCAGCAGCACGGCGTCCCGCGCGAACGGGTCGCGGCCCTGGTCCGGCGCGTCGTGGACACCGTCGGCCCGCGGCGCTGCCTCATCGGATCCGACTGGCCGATCTGCCTGGCCCGCGGGAGCCGCGCCGAGTCGCTGGCCCTGTCCCGGCTCGGCCTCGACCACCTCACGGCACGGCAGCGGGAGGACGTCCTGCACGCGAACGCCGTGCGGGTGTACGGGCTGCATGGTTGACACGCCGTGAATCCCCCTGCTTCGATTCCCTCGATAATCGATAGCCGGTGACCTGCTGCGCCGGCCCGGCCGGGCCGGCCCCGACCCCCGCGGAGACGCTCCATGGCCTTCTTCGACCTGCCCCTGGACGAGCTCGAGAGATACCGCCCCGACCTGCCGGAGCCCGCCGACTTCGACGCGTTCTGGCACAGCACCCTCGCCGGGCAGGAGCAGTTCGCCACCGCCGCGACGTTCGCCCCCGTGCACAACGGGCTGGCCACGATCGACACCTTCGACGTGACCTTCGCCGGATACGGCGGGCATCCGGTGCGCGGCTGGCTGCACCTGCCGGTGAACCGTACGGGCCCGCTGCCCGCCGTCGTGGAGTACCTGGGATACGGCAGCGGCCGGGGCGCCCCGCACGAGACGCGGCTGTGGGCCTGCGCCGGATACGCCCACTTCGTCATGGACACCCGCGGACAGGGAGCCGAGACCCCCGACCCGGACCCGGCCACCGGCGACATGGCGGCCCCCGGCTTCCTCACCCGCGGCGTCCTCGACCCGCACCGCTACTACTACCGGCGCCTGTACACCGACGCGGTCCGCGCCGTCGCCGCCGTGCGCACTCATCCCGCCGTCGACCCGGCGCGCGTCGTCGTCACCGGCACCAGCCAGGGCGGCGGCATCGCGCTCGCCGCGGCGGGCCTGGTGCCGGACCTCGTCGGCGTCATGCCGGACGTGCCGTTCCTGTGCCACTTCCCGCGCGCCACCACGATCACCGACCGCCCGCCGTACGTCGAGGTCGCGCAGTTCGTGAAACGGCACCGGGAACACGCGGCGACGGTCGCCCGCACGATGGCCTACTTCGACGGCGTCAGCCTGGCCCGCAGGGCCACCGCGCCGGCTCTGTTCTCCGTCGCCCTGATGGACCACATCTGCCCGCCGTCCACCGTGTACGCGGCCTTCAACCACTACGGCGCCCAGCGCGGGCCGGGCGAGGCGGACAAGCGGATATCCGTCTACCCCTTCAACGATCACGAGGGCGGCGGCCCCGCCCACGAGGTCGTCAAACTGGAGTGGCTCGCAAAGCGGCTGGTGGACACCATCGATAGACGATGAGTGCGTATCATGGGACAACCGGCTCGCCCCGTCGCACGATTGGGAATTCATGACATCGAATGCGTCGGCTGGATTCGTCTCCACGCTGGCCACCAACAAGGACCGCTTCCGCAAGACCCTGATCTCGGACCAGGTGTACGACCTGCTGCGCCAGGCCGTCGTCGACGGCGACCTCGGGCCGAACGAGCGCGTGGTCGAGTCGGAGATCGCGCGGCGCCTCGGCGTGAGCCAGGCCCCGGTGCGCGAGGCGGTCAAGCGGCTCGCCCGCGAGGGCCTGCTCATGCATGTCCCGCGCCGCGGGCACTTCGTCGTCGAGATCTCCTCGCAGGACGCCGAGTACGCCCGCCAGGTGCGCGAACCGCTGGAGCGGCTGGCCGCCCAGCTCGCCACCGAGCACCTCACCGACGACCATCTGCGGGAGCTCGACGCGCTGGTCGAGCGGATGCGGGCCGCGGTCGCGGCGCACGACGTGAGCCGGTTCCGGGACGCCGACATCGAGTTCCACACGCTGGTCAGCCAGATCGCGGGCAACCCGTTCCTGGCCCGCATGTGGGAGGTCATCGAGCCCAGCCTGCGGGCCCTGCGCGCCATCTCGGACCCGCTCTTCGAGGGCGACTGGAGCGCCATGGCCGACGAGCACGGCCGCCTCGTCGAGCTGCTGCGGGCCGGCGACGCGGAGAGGGCGGCCGCGGCGTTCGCCGACCACGCCGCCGGCCGCGGGCCGGTCCCGGACGCCCGCGCGAAGAGGGCGCCCAGGGCGGCCGGGGCGGCGAAGAAGCCGCGGAAGGCCGCGGCCAAGAACCCCTGACGCCTCCCCGACAGCACGACGACCGAGGCCCGAGCCGGAATCCCGGCTCGGGCCTCGGCCGTGCGGTCCGGCTGGCGGTCCGGCCCTGTCATTCGGCTAACCGCGGGCTCCCGCGGTCCACCGGGGCGCTCCGTGCTGGTAGGCGCCCAGGCTCGGCACCGGATCGGTCGATCCGTCGTTGATGCCCGGCAGGGCGATCGCCGCGTTGCGTGCCGGTGAGCCGTCCTGCAGCCGGTAGTCGTGCGCCGCCGCGTCGACGAACAGCGGATCGGCCTCCGGGGGCAGGTTGTTCGACAGGACGAGTCCGCCGTCGGTCGCGCCGCTCAGGCCCCGGATCGTCCCGATGTTGTTGTAGATCTTCGTGCCGGTCGACTGCCCCGGCTCCTTCACGTAGAAGAGGGTCATCCCGCCGGTGTTGCCCGCGACCAGGTTGTCGTGCGACCCGGTCCCGAGACCGTTGAGCATCACCGTGCCCTCGCGGTTGCCCCAGCCCACGTTGTTCGCGATGACCAGGTTGCTCTGACCGTTGTCGGCGTAGATGCCCGAGATGCCGAACGTCGACGACTTGGTGCTCGGATCCGGGTCGTGCAGCACGTTGTGGTCGAGAGACGAGCCCATCATGTACGCGCTGCAGCAGGTGTAGATCGCGGCGACGTCGAGACTGAGCCGCGCGTACCCCGAGACGTCGTTGTACGCGATGACGTCCTTGCCGGGTTCGAGCCCTTCCACGGTGTTCCACTGCAGGTTGATGCCGCTGCGGCCGACCCGCGCGATCGTGTTGTGGGTGACCGTCTGGCTGTTGCCCTGCACGGCGATGCCGGCCGAGTACGTGCCCATGTAGTCCACATCGTGGATCACGTTGTCGGTGGCCGTGTTGTTCTGGCCGCGCAGCGCGATGCCGTTGCCCGCGCTCAGCGACAGATCACTGTCGACCACCTTGTTGTGGGTGCCGTTGATGATCAGGCCCGTGTCCGTGACGCCCCGCGTCACCGTCGTGCCGCAGTCCGTCGCGCCGCGCGTGATGTCCGTGTAGTGCGACAGATACTGGCCCTTGATGCCGTCCAGGGTCACACCCGTGCTCGTGTCGCCCGTCCGCACGGTCGTCGCGAAGAGCTTGATGCCCTTCACGGTCGTGTGGCTGGTGTTCGTCAGGTCGAAGCCCAGGGTGCGCCGCTTGGCCTCCACCCGGTGGTTGTCCGGATCGTCGTCCCCGTACACGTACAGCTTCTTGGCCGTCGGGTCGTAGAACCACTCGCCGGGGCGGGCGAGTTCGCCGATCTTCCCGGAGAGGGAGTACCGGGTCTCGCCGGGGACGACCTTGTGCACGCACGGCGGCGCCGCGTCGAGCGTCACCGAGCCGACCGCCGAACTCTTCACGGTGCCGGTGGCCGAGATGTACCAGTAGCCGGTGAGGGCGCGTGCGCCGTCCCAGTACCCCGCGGGGCGGGTCAGGGCCGCGTCGGAGATCGTGGCGTTCGCACTGCCCGCACCGGCGTACTGGAGCGTGGGTCCCAGCAGGTCCAGGCCGGGATAGGGCCATTGGGCCTCGATGTCCATCTTCTTGTCGGTGAACACCTGGACCGTCGACACATCCGTGCCGAGGTCCACGTCCGTGCTGTAGATGTGCCCGGCCGCCACCGCGTCGCTGAACTGCGAGCCGGCGGCGAACGGATCGCTCTTCGCGATCTCGGTGACATCGGCGGCGGTGACCGGATCGAAGCCGGTCAGCCGCGAGGCCCCGTTCACCGTGACGTCGGCGCCCACCGCGGCCTTGTACGTGATCGGCAGCTCGGCGGTGCCCGACCGGGCCGGGACCACCGTCTCCTCGTACGAACCCGAGACGATCTCGCACGTGTCGCCGGGCACCATGACGTCCGCGCACTTCTGGATGTGCCGGAAGGGGTACGTGGCGTTGCCGCCGTCGTTCGCGTCGTCGCCGTACGGGCCGACGTAATAGGTCCTGCCCGCCTGGGACTTGGGCGGATGGGCCGCGGCCGGATGACCGGCCGCGACCACTGTCAGCGCGGTGAGCAGGGCGGCCGCGGACAGATGTTTCCCTCTCCTGGACACTCCGTGATCCTTTCTTCCGAGGTCGACGGACAACGCGGAGGTCAGCCCTTCACGGCGCCGACCGTGAGACCGCTGATGATGTGGCGCTGCATGTAGATGAAGAAGATGACGACGGGCGCGACGGCGAGCAGAAGGTTGGGGAACACCTTCGTCAGGTCCGTCGAGTACTGGCTGATGCCGGCGTAGATCGCCGTCGTCACCGTGTAGTGCCCGGAGGACGGGCTGAGCAGGATCTGCGGGGAGACGAAGTCGTTCCAGATCCCGATGGAGTTGAGGATCAGGACCGTGACGACCGCCGGACGCATCAGCGGGAAGATGATGGTCCAGAACGTTCGGTAGCGGCCCGCGCCGTCGATCGTCGCCGCGTGGTCGATGTCCACCGGGATCGTGCGGATGAACCCGACGAACAGGAAGATGCTCACCGGCAGCGTCGACGCCACGTCGTGCGCGACCAGACCCGTCACCGTGTTGGCCAGGCCGATCTCGCGCAGCACGTAGATCACCGGGATGATCACCGCGGCACCCGGGATGAACGTCCCGGCCAGGAAGTACAGCAGCACCAGTTGCGTGCGCTTCTTCAGGCTGCGCGCGATCGCGTACGCGGCAGGGCCCGCGAGCGCGATGCACAGCACGTCCACGATCACGACCAGGAACAGCGTGAACCCGTAGCCGCCGATCACATTGAACTGCGGGCTGCTGATCGCCGCCGCCATGTGCTCGAAGGTCAGACCGGACAGGGGAATCGAGAACGGGTTGTCCAGGATGTCCTGCTGCGACTTGAACGCGTTGACGACCAGCAGATAGACCGGCACGACCATGACGACGAACAGGACGCTCAGCAGTACCCAGCGCATCGGGGAGCGTGTCCCCTCGCGCTCCGCCCGCACGGTGTCGTCCTGCTCGGGCGGCCGGCCCTTCGGCTTGTCGCCCTTGCGCGTCGTGAGCGCCTCTGTTACGACCACCACCGGCTCCTCACCGACCCGTCGCTGCCTGGTCCTGCCGGTTGCGCAGCGCCGTCACGAGGAGGGCGAGCACGGCGGAGACCACCATCAGGAACACCGCCTGAGCGGTCGCGTAACCGACCTTGGTGCCCTCGAAGGACCGGGCGAGAATGAGATATGTGAACGTCTGCGTGGACCCGGCGGGACCACCGCCGGTGAGGCTCACCACGAGGTCGTAGGCCCGGATGAGTCCCACCAGGTCGAGCACCGTCGCCACGGTCACCACCGGCGCGATCATCGGGATCACGACCCGCAGATTGATCTGCCGCTTGTTCGCGCCGTCGATCGCGGCGGCTTCGAGGAGCTCGGCCGGCACGGTCTGCAACGCGGCCACGAACAGCACCACGTTGAAGCCGAAGCCCGCCCACACGATGACCGCGATCAGCGAGACGAGCGCGAACTTCTCGTCGAAGAGGAAGCCGACCGGCTCGATGCCGAACTTGGCGAGGGTGTTGTTGACGGCGCCGTTCGTGCCGAGGATCGCCGCCCACAGGTAGCCGAGGATCAGCGCGCTGATCACGTGCGGGAAGTAGGCGACCGCCCGGAAGAACGAGTTCGTGCGCGACTTCCCCTTGAGGGCCAGGGCGTACACGAGTCCCAGGCCCACCATGAGGACCGTGCCGGCCACGGAGATCAGACCGGTCACGTACCAGGCGTCCGTCGAACTCGGGTCGTCGAACAGGTGCGTGTAGTTGTCGAACCCGATGAACGCGGCGCTCGAGAAGCCGTCCCAGTCGGTCAGGCTCAGATACACGGCCACGCCGACCGGCACGACCGTCATCACCGTGTAGAGCAGGACCGCCGGGCCCATCATGCCGAGGGAGACGGCGGACTCGCGGAGGCGAGCCCGCCGCCGCCCCCGGGTCACTGCTGAGAGTTCCACCACTTGTCCAATCCGTCCGCGACGGCCTTCGGGGACGCGCCCGTGTACAGGGACTGGATCTGCTTGTTGAGTTCGTCGCTGAACCCGGTGACCGGCTGGTTCTCACCCGACTTCACGATCACCGACGGCGCCTTGTCGAGGATCTTCTGCACCGATGTGCCCAGGCTCGACATCGGGTACGAGAAGCCCTGGCGCAGGTTCGCGTCGGAGGCGAGCTGACTCTTGATGGCCTCCGGGTCGGTCGTCGCCCACTTCACGAACTCGATCGCCTCGGCCTTGTGCGGCGACTTGTTCACCACGACGTACGGGTTCGAGACGTTGCCGAACTGACCCGACGGGTACGCCCCGTCGGTCGGCATCGTGAACACCCCGATGTCGTCGCTCTTCTTCGCGGCGTCGGCGGCCGGCACGAAGAACGAACCCATGATGTACATCGCCGACTTGCCGTTCAGGAAGGCCGTCTGGCCGTCCGCGTACGTGACGCCGAGCGCGCTCTTCTGGAGGTACCCCTTGTCGATCCAGCTCTTGTACGCCTTGAGATACGGGACGTAGCCGCTGCCCGCGAACGTCGTCTTCTTCGCATTGCGCTTCGCCGTCCACTTCGGGTCGGCGGTGAGCACGCCCGCGTCCGCCATCATCGAGAACTGGCCGCCGGTCACCCACTGGCCCGCCGTCTGCAGCGGCGCGTAGCCGGCGCCCTTGAGCTTGCCCATGGCAGCGGTGAAGTCGCCCATGGTCCTGATCGCCGTGGCGTCCAGGCCCGCCTTCTCGAAGGCCGCCTTGTTGTAGAAGACGAGCGACTGGATCTGCTCGCCCACCCCGGCCATGTACTGCTTGCCGTCGACCTTGTACTGCTCGGCGAGCGGGGTCTTGGCCGCCCAGGCCTGGTCGGACAGATCGGCGAAGAGCGAGGCGGTGTCGGCCGTCGGCGTGATCTGCTGTGCGACGTCCGGCGGATCGCCCGCCGCCAGGTCCTGGCGCAGCTTGGCGTCCGCCGCGACCGTGCCGGTCAGTTCGAGCTTGACCGTCACGCCGGGGTGCGCCTTCTCGTACTTCGCGAAGAGGTCGTTCCAGTACTTCTCCGTCAGGTTCGGCGTGATGTTCACGATGACGCGGAGGGTGGTGCCCTCCGCGGCCTGGTCGGACCCGCCGCCGCAGGCGACGGCCGACGCCATCACCAGCGGAGCCACGGCGAGCGCACAGGTCCGGCGCCACATTGCTCTCATGGGACACGCTCCATTGCGAGTCGTAGATAATCGATAGGTCATGTTCGGACGGAGCTCGTGACGAGTGGTACGAGGGGTCCGGCCGAAGGGGGAGGGGTCGCGGGATGTGAGATGCGGCTGCCACGCGAGCCAGTAATCGTCTATCGATTGCTGATGCTAGGGGGGCCGCCCGCGCATGTTCAAGAGTGCTGCGGCAACCGCTTTCCCGGGTCCTCGTCGAGGAACAGCTCGACCACCGGCAGCAGCACATCGGGCCGCGCCACCGGGAGCGTCAGAGTGAGCGTGCCCGCCGGCCGGCCCGGGGGAGCCAGGTTGTTGTGCTCGTGCCGCGCCCCGTCGATCTCCTCGAAGCCGATCTCCGAGCCGTCGTGCAGGAGTTGGGCGTAGCACACCCGGCCGGCGAGCCCCGGCAGATGGACATGGCGCAGCGGCCAGGCCGGCAGATGCAGGTAGAGGCGGCGCCCGCTTTGCGTGTAGAGGGCGTTCGCGGGTGCCCGGTGCGGGCTCGGTCCCGCGCCGTGCACCGCCCGTCCGTGCAGCCGGGTCCACTCGCCGATCGCCCGCAGGATGTCCTGCGCCCGCGGATCCAGCGCGCCACGGCCGGTGGGCCCGACGTTGAGCAGCAGATTGCCGCCGCACGCGACCGACTCCACCAGCATCCGCACCAGCAGCGCGGGGTCCTTGTAGTCGTGGTTGTCGCGGTCGTAGCCCCAGGAGCCGTTGAGGGTGTGGCAGGCCTCCCACATCACCGGGACACCGTCCCGTTCCACGGGGCGATCGGGCTGGTACTGCTCGGGCGTCACATAGTCGCCGGGGACACCGAGCCGGTCGTTCACGAGAATGCCGGGAGCCAACTCCCGCACCATGGCGAGCATTTCGCGCGCACCCCACTCCTCGGGGCCCATCCCGGGGTACGAGAAGTCGAAGAAGAGCAGATCGACGGGTCCGTACCCGGTGAGCAACTCCCGCACCTGCGCCCGCAGATACGAGCGGTAGCGCGCCAGATCCCGCGGCTCGCCGGCCGCCCCGGTGCCGCGCAGCGGATGGTGCTCGTCCACGGGGAAGTCCGGGTGGTGCCAGTCCAACAGCGAGTAGTACAGACCGACCCGCAGCCCCTCGGCGCGCATCGCGTCGGCGAACTCGGCCACCAGATCCCGGCCCTTGGCCCGCACCGAGGTGTAGTCGGTGTGCGCCGAGTCGAACAGGCAGAAGCCGTCGTGGTGCTTCGCGGTCAGCACGGCGTAGCGCATCCCGGCCCTGCGCGCGGCCCGCGCCAGCTCCCGGGCGTCGAAGAGGTCCGGGTCGAAATGCTCGAGGTAACGGTCGTACGCCGGCTGGGACATGGCCTCACGGCTGCGCACCCACTCGTGCCGCGCCGCGAGGCTGTAGAGGCCGAAGTGGACGAACAGTCCGAAGCGTGCGGCCTCGAACCAGCCGGCGGGCGCGCGGGGCACGGAGGGTGAGTCAGGCCTGGAGGGTGAGGAGGGCACGGAGGACTCCTGAGGGCGTTGACTGATGGCATTGACATCACTAATCGATTGGCTGTTATCTACCATCGATAGGCGATGCTGTCACTGGCGTTGCGTGCGGGGAGCACGCGGAGAGGCAAGTGAATGAACCCGAGCAGGGATCGAGGAACGCCGTCGACGGGGGAGACCCGGATCTACGAGTCGATGAGGGCGCCGGTGCACACCGCGCCCTTCGCACGGCCGACCGCGCGCATGGTGGAGGCGCTCGAGGACGTGAGCGCGGCGACGGCCTGCGCGAAGCTACATCAGATGGGCATCACCCGGACCTTCATCGACGGCCCGGTGCCGCTGCACCGCGAGCCGGACGTCAAGGTCACCGGCGGCGCCGTGACCCTGCAGTTCCTGCCGCGCCGCGAGGACGTCTTCAACGGGGCGGAGCAGGAGGACGCCGAGCGCCACACGGCGCTGTGGGGCGTTCTCGAGTCCATCCGGCCCGGCGACGTGCTGGTGGTGTCGGCCCACGGCAGCCACTTCACCGGCTGTCTCGGCGACATGCTGGTGCGCTACTTCAAGCTGCGCGGCGGCGCGGGCATCGTGGTCGACGGTCGGGTGCGGGACGCGGCCCGGGTCCGGGCCCTCGGGGTGCCGATCTGGTGCACGGGTGTCACACCGCACTACGCCTCGCAGACCGAGCTGTTCCCCGCGGCGTTCAACGTGCCGGTCGGGGTGGGCGGCGTGCTGGTCACCCCGGGCGATCTGATCGTGGCCGACGAGGACGGCGCGGTCGTGGTGCCGCAGCACAGCGCGATCCCGCTGGCCGACGACGCGCTGCTGCACCAGGACCGCGAGGCGTTCGCCCGCCGCCGGCTCGACGAGGGCGGGCGCCTGTCCGACTACTACCCGCTCACGGGCGAGGGCCTGGAGGAGTACCTGGCGAGCAGGCAGCCCGTGACCTGAGGCGGCCTCGCCCCGGACCGGGTCCGGCCTCAACGGCGGGCGTAGTAGAGGGCGTTGTGGGAGGTGTCCGGCAGGTAGAGCACGTCCTGCCCGTCCGCGTCCCGTCGCACCGCGAGCCGGTCCGCCGTCAGGCCCGGAGTGACCGATGACGACGTCCAGGCGCCGCCCGCCTCGGTCGCCACGAAGACGCGGTCGGCTCCCGCGGCGGTCACGTAGTAGACGCGCTTGCCCTCCGTCCCGTCCCAGGTGATGCCGACCGCGGCGGCGGTCTGGCCGCCCGCGTACACGGTCTGCCGCGCCCAGCCGCCGCCGCTCGGGTAGGCGTAGTACACCCGGAAGTCGCCCGCGCTGTCGGCCGAGCGGTAGCGGAAGGCGACCTTGGGCGTCGAGCCGTCGAGGGTCAGCTTGGCGCTCTGCACCGCGGGCCCGGTGTAGCCGGTGTTGTCGGTGCTCCACTCCTCGCCGGCGGTCAGGCCCTGGAGGACGTCCGAGGTGTCGGGGGTCGTGGGGACGGTGACGGCGGCACCGGTGTGGTCCGCGAACTCCCCGGTGGCCGGGTCGTAGCGGAGGTACGAGAGCTGGTGGCGGAAGCCGGACGCGGGGGCCTTCGACCACTCGTACAGGAGATGGACGCGACCGGCGGCGTCGACCTGGAGGTCGTCGGGATAGACGGAACGGTTCAGGGCGGAGCCGAAGGTGGCGACCACGCTCCACGTCGCGGTGGCGTTGTCCCAGTGGTAGAGCTTGCCGGGACGCTGGTCCGCACCGCAGCCCACCCGCGCGGCCAGGTACAGGTCGCCGTCGGGGGCGGTCGTCAGCACGGGGTAGGTGATGCCGGCGCCCTGGTCGGGCAGTCCGCCGGCGTGATCGGTCAGGGCGCCGCCGGCCGTGTCGGAGCGGAAGTAGCGCCATGTGTCGCAGTGCATGGAGGTGAAGACGTGCAGCCGGCCGCTGCCGTCGCGGGCGACGGAGGGCTGGCTGTGGCCGTTGTCGTCGGTGTACTCGGCCTGCGTTCCGTCACTCTTGAGCAGCGGGAGCCGGCTCCAGGTGCCGTCCGGGGCGCGGCGGGCGACGGCCGGGCGGTGCGTGGTCGCGGTCGTGCCGGGTTCGTTGAACGCGAAGTACGTGTACTCGCCGTTGCCCTTGTAGGTGGCCGCGGGGGTCCACCAGGCGGCCTGGTTCGACGAGTCCATGGCGTACGGGACCTTCTCGACCACGGTCGTCGCGGTGGTGGCCTGAGCGGTCGCGGCGAACGTGAGCGCGGCGGTGAGGGCCGCGGCCGACGTGGTGAACGCGCGGGCGCCGACATGTCGCACGGTTGACTCCTTCGGGGTCGTGGGTGGGCAGGGGGTCAGGCGGCGGGCCGCAGCGGCGCGGTCTCGCGGGCGCGCAGCACGACGGCGCCGGAGACGAGGGCGACGACCATCAGGTAGAAGGCGGGCGAGAGGTCGTAGCCGCTGGCGCCGATCAGCCAGGTCGCGAAGTACGGGGTCATGCCGCCGAACAGCGCCGTGGCGAGGTTGTAGGAGACGGCCATGGCGCCGTAGCGCACGCGGGTGGGGAAGAGCTCGGCGAGCGCCGCGGAGATGGCACCGTCGAAGGCGGCGATGCACAGGCCGAGCACGATCATCGCGACCCCGGCGAGGACGGCGTTGCCGCGGCTGAGCAGCCAGAACGCCGGCCAGGACAGGAGCACGAACCCGGCGCAGCCCGTGATCAGCAGCGGCTTGCGGCCGACCCGGTCCGAGAGCGCGCCCATGAACGGCACCGCGGCGGCCACCACGAAGAGCCCGGCGGTGGTGATGGCGAAGGCCTGGACGCGGCTGAACTCCAGCGTGGTCTGCAGATAGCCCGGCATGAAGGTCTGCAGCGCCCAGTGGCCGACGGCCTTGACGAGCATGAAGCCGGTGCACAGCAGCATGGCCGTGCGGGCGGTGGCGAAGCTCTCCCGCAGCGGGGAGCGGGAGTGGTTGCCCTCGCTCTTGAGCTTGCGGAACTCCGGACTGTCCTCCAGGCGCGTGCGCAGGTACACGCCGGCGATGCCGAGCGGCGCGGCCAGCAGGAACGGCAGTCGCCAGCCCCAGTCGTCCATGGCGTTGCCGGGCAGCGCGGCCGACAGCAGCAGCACGATGCCGGAGCCCGCGACGAACGCGGCGAAGCCGGAGGCGTCGATCCAGGAGGTGACGAAGCCGCGCCGGCGTTCGGGGGCGTACTCGGCGAGCAGTGTGGTCGCGCCGGCGCTCTCCCCGCCCGCCGCGAACCCCTGGAGGAGCCGGCACAGGACGAGCAGTGCGGGGGCGAGCGCGCCCACCGTCGCGTGGGTGGGCAGCAGGCCCATCGCGAGCGTGGAGGCCGAGGTGGCGAGGACGACGATCGCCAGGGTGCGTTGGCGTCCTATCCGGTCGCCGAGCGAACCGAAGAACAGGCCGCCGAGCGGGCGCATCACGAAACCGGCACCGAACACGGCGAAGGTGGACAGGAGCTCGGCCTGGGGATCGCCCGAGGGGAAGAAGTGGTGGGCCAGGATCACCGCGAGGGTGCCGTAGATGCCGAAGTCGAACCACTCGACGAAGTGGCCGAGCCCCGCGGCCACCATCACCTTGCGCAGCCCGGCGGCATCGGCCTGACGGCCCGTGTCGCCGGTGCCCCCGGCGGTGCCCTCCACATCGCGCGGACGTGGTCTGTACTGCGTCGTCTCGTCGGTCATCCTGCTCACCCTGCCTTCTGCGCGGCTCTGTCCGGCACGCGGAGGTTGCTGTTCGCCCTCCGCTGCGGCGCGAACTTACAGCAGATCCCACTGGCTGAACAGTAGTTGCACAATATGCATGTGATGTACGTTCATGGCCGTATCCCAGCATCACACCGAGGAGGCCGCACCGTGCGGGAAGAAGAGGCCCATTACGACATCGCCGTCATCGGCGGCGGGCTCGCGGGAACGTGTGCGGCCATCGCCGCCGCCCGGCTCGGGCGCCGCGTCGCCCTGGTCCACAACCGGCCCGTGCTGGGCGGGAACGCCAGCAGTGAAGTGCGCGTATGGGTGTGCGGGGCCACCGCGCACGGGGTGCACCGGTGGGCGCGGGAGACCGGCATCATGGGCGAGCTCTACACCGAGAACCAGTACCGCAACCCCGAAGGCAACCCGTACTACTGGGACCAGGTCGTCCTCGACGCGGTCCTCGCCGAACCGCTCCTCGACCTGTACCTGAACACCGACGTCCGCGAGGTCGACGCCAGCGGCCCACATGATGCACGTGAGTTGCATTCATGCACCGGCTGGATGATGGGGTCGGAACGACGCATCACCTTCCACGCACAGCAGTTCCTCGACTGCACCGGCGACGGCCTGCTCGGCCATCTCGCCGGCGCCCGCCACCGCACCGGCCGCGAGGCCCGCTCCGAGCACGGCGAGCCCTGGGCCCCCGAAGAGGCCGACGAGGCGCTGCTCGGCTCGACGATCCTCTTCCACACCAAGGACGCGGGCCACCCGGTCAAGTTCGTACCGCCCGCCCACGCCAAGGACCTGTCGGCCACGCCGATCCTGCGCAACCGCGTCCTGCGCACCGGCGACAACGGCTGCGACTACTGGTGGATCGAATGGGGCGGCGAGCTCGACACCGTCCACGACAACGAGCGCATCCGCGACGAACTCCAGGCCGTCATCATGGGCATCTGGGACCACATCAAGAACTCGGGCGAGTTCCCCGACGCCGCCAACCTCACCCTGGAATGGGTCGGCAGCATCCCCGGCAAGCGCGAGTACCGGCGCTTCGTCGGCGACTACGTCCTCACCCAGCAGGACATCCTTGAACAGCGGCCGTTCGAGGACCGGGTCGCCTTCGGCGGCTGGTCCGTGGACCTCCACCCCGTCCAGGGCATGTACGCCGACGAACCCGGCGCCCGCCAGCGCTACGCGGACGGCATCTTCCACATCCCGCTGCGCAGCCTGTACTCGGTGAACGTCACCAACCTGCTGTTCGCCGGCCGCAACATCTCCGCCACCCACATCGCCTTCGGCGCCACCCGCGTGATGGCGACCTGCGCCACGCTCGGCGAGGCCGCCGGGACCGCCGCCGCGCTCTGCGTCACCGAAGGCCTGACCCCGCGGGAGCTGGCGCACAAGCACCCCGAGAAGGTACGCCGCACGCTCCTCAAGCAGGACGCCTCGGTCATCGGCATACGCGACGACGACCCCGCCGACCTCGCCCGCTCCGCCCGGGTCAGCGCCTCCTCCCACCTGCGCCGCCTCGCCGCCGAGCCGACGCAGGCCGCGCCCGGCGAGCCGTACCCTCTCACCCGCGACCTCGCGCTCGTCCTGCCGGTGGACCCCGCACTCGACACGGTCGACCTGCTCGTCCACGGCGCCCCCGACGACGGCCGGGAGCTCACCGTGGAGCTGTGGGGCACGGGCCGCCCAGAGAACACGGTCCCCGCCGACCACCTGTCCACCACCACCGTGACCGTCCCGCCGGGCGGCCCCCACTGGGTCACCGCCCGCCTCGATCACCGCCCGGACACCCCCGGCAACGCCGTTCTGATCGTCCGCGCCTGCCCCGACACGGCGCTGGTCCTGCTCCCCGAACGCGTCGACGGTGTCCTCGCCCTGCGCCGCCAGGCCGACGGTGACGCGGCCGTCGACCACGACATCCCCGAGGAGGAGGGTCAGCTGGTCCTGGAGTGGCAGGCCCGCGGGCTGCGCCGCCACACGTTCTGCTTCAGGACCGCCCCCGACACCCGCGCCTTCGTCCCCGAACAGGCCGTCGGGGGCTTCCAACGCCCCTACGCGGGCCCTCAGATGTGGTCCTCACAGCCGCTGGCCGACCCCGATCGGGCCGACGAGTGGCTGCGCCTGGACTGGGACCGGGAGCGGGAACTGGCCGAAGTGCGCGTGGTGTTCGACGACGACGTCGACGAGTACCTCAACAACCTGCACCGCCACCGCACCCCGTTCGAGATCATGCCGGAACTCGTCCGCGACTACCGCGTCCAGGCCCTCGAACCCGACGGCACCTGGCACACCCTGCTGGCCGTGACCGACAACCGCCGCCGCCACCGCATCCACCGCCTGGACACCCCGGTCCGCACGAGCGGCCTGCGGCTGAGGGTGGACGCGACGCACGGCGCCCGGCACGCCCACGTCGTCGCGTTCAAGGCGTACGGGGAGTAGGAGCCTGTCTTTGAACACCCGGCCCGGCCGGCCCCTGCGCACAAGGGCCGGCCGGGCCGTTCTCACACGGCGCCCAGCGCCTGACTGACGGCGTCCGCCGCCTCGATCACCTCACGCGCCAGCGCCGTCCGCGCCTCGGGAACCCCCTGCGCGTCCTGCCCGCCGAGCACGGAGGTCGGCCCCCACAGGGAGACCGCGGCGACCACCTCGCCCGACGCGTCACGCACCGGCGCCGCCAGCGCGGCCCGGCCCAGCGCCCGCTCCTCGGCCTCCACGGCGTACCCGCTCCGGCGCACGGCCGCGAGCTCCTCGTCGAGCAGGTCGTGGCTGACGGTGGTGAACTCCGTGTGCGCCTCGAGCGGTTCGGTCAGCAGCCTGCGCCGCTCCTTGGGGGACAGCCCGGACAGCAGGCACTTGCCGATACCGGTCGCGTGCAGCGGCGCGGTGTGCCCGGCCTGCGTGTACGACTTCGGGGCGCGCGCCCCTTCGAAGTTGCACAGGAACATCAGCACGTTCCCGCGGCGCACAGCGACATTCGCGCCGAGCCCGGTCCGCGCCGCCAGCTCCTGCAGCACCATGCGCGCCGCGCGGTGGACGGGATGCCGGTTGACGGCGGTCGCGGCGAGCGGCAGCGTGCCGAGGCTCAGCCGGTACAGACTGCTCACCGGGTCCCGCTCGACCATGTCGAGCCGCTCCAGGGTGGACAGCAGCCGCGACGCCGTGGAGGAACCCAGCCCGGTCAGTTCGGCGACGTCGGACACCCGCAGCTCGGCCCGCCCCGAATCCAGCGCGCGCAGCACCGCGACGGCTCGTTCCACACTCTGGTTCGTCCCCGCGTCGGTCGCCCGAGTAACCATGCCGCTCCTCTGTCTGCATGCGACTTGCACACTGTGCATCACCATATCGCGATCACGCGGGGAGGGGGTCGCCCCTGGACCACCACGACCGGCGATACTCGAAGCTCAAGTGCCTCGTTATGCTCGCCGCGTGAGCGAGATCGTGGTGGTACGTGATGGCTCCGGGCCTGAGGTCCTGTTCGTGCACGGCGGTGCGGGACCGCGGACGACGTGGGGCCCTGTCGGTCCACTGGCCGACCGGTGGACGCTGGCCTACGCCTATCGACGCGGCCATCCCCCGAGCCCGCCACCGCAAGAGGGTCAGGACTTCGCAGTGGACGCCCTGGACCTGGCGCCGCTGCTCGACAGCCGCCCGCATGTCGTCGCCCACTCCTACGGCGTTCTCGGGACATTGATCGCAGCCGCTGCCAGACCGGACAGCGTGCGCTCGCTCACCCTGATCGAGCCTCCTCTCCACTACCTTGTGCCCGACGATCCCGAAGTCGTACGGCTCGGGCGCCTCGGGGATCTGGTCCTCGCCCACGGCATGGATACCGCCCCGGCCCCGCTGAGAGAGTTCCTGCGTCTCACGGGGGCGCACATCGACGACGGCCCTCTGCCCGACAACGTGGTCGCTGCCGTTCGACGGGCGTACGGCGCCCGGCCGACCAGCGAGGCGCGCCCACCACTCGACGTGCTCCGGGAGGCCGGTATCCCGGTGCTGGTCACGTCCGGAGGTCACGCGGCCCCGCTTGAGCGGATCTGCGATGCCCTAGCGCATGCGCTCAGCGGCGAGCGCAGCGTGCATCCGGGCGCCGGTCACTTCGTTGCCGCAGCACCAGGCTTCGTCGAACGGCTTGAGACCTTCCTGCGCAAGAACCACACGTGATGACTCCCTCAACGCTTCAGGCAACCGCCACATCGTGCTTGTCGGCACTTTTTGTCGAAGACCTCGGCGACGGTACGGGTCTGAGGACGCGTACTCAGGCCCTGCTGGCCCACGTCAGGAACAGGGCAACCTCCGCGGATGGCCTCTTCTCCAACATGAACGGCACCGGCTCCGTCATCTCAGAGGCTCAGAGGCTCCTCCCCGACGAGCAGAAGGCCTCCCACTGGAGATGCACCGCAGGGCAGGCGTGATCAGTCGTTCTGCACCGCGTACTTGGCCAGCCTCGCATGCAGCCCGGCTTTGGCCGCCGGCCACTCGTCGGCGAGCATGGAGAAGTAGACGCTGTCCCGGAAGGTCCCGTCCGGCCGTTGCCGGTGGCGCCGCAGGATGCCTTCGGGCTGGGCCCCGAGCCGGGCGATCGCAGCCCGCGACCGTTGGTTCATGTGGTCCGTCTTCCACTGGACCCGTCCCATGCCCAGTTCCTCGAAGGCGTGTGTGAGCAGCAGCAGCTTGGACTCGGTGTTCACAGCCGAGCGCCAGTAATGCCGGCCGTACCAGGTCCAGCCGATCTCGAGACTTTCGTCCTGCTCGCTGACGTCCAGGTAGGTGGTCCAGCCGACGGCGCGGCCGGTCTCCAGGAGCACGACCGCGAAGGGCAGGGCGACGAGCTCGTCGTTGAGGACATCGTCGATTTTGGTGGCGAGTTCCGCCTCGGTCGTGGGCGTCGGGCCGCCCTGCCACTGCCACACCGCGTCGTCGTTGCCGCCCGCGGCGAACAGATCGCCGAGATGGCCGCGCGTCAGCGGTTCGAGGCGGACGTGGTTGCCGGTCAAGGCCACGGGTGTGGGCGTCTTCGCTGTCATGATCGACACCTTAGACGCGCGTTTACACTAGAGGCAACTAGCAATTGCACTAGTACAAAAGCTCGATGCTAGGTTGCGCCCGGATCTACGGACCCGATCGCCAAGTCGCAGATGAAACGCCGGGCCCACGGGAGTGCCGCCCGTGGGCCCTGCCAGTTTTCGAACGCCGCACGCGGCTTTGGGTGTCACTCTGGGAAGGAGGCAGTGCAGGGCTCCCAGGACTGAGAGCGGCAGCCGGGGCGCGGGCCGCAGGCGCGGGACTCCCTGGCCCCCGAGCCGTCAGTTCTGGCGCAGGGGCGGCATCGGCAGCGGTATCGAGTATGCCGTCGCTCCTGCTCCCACCCCACCTTCGCAGGTGTTCGGCGGCACAGTTCCCGAGCCGCGCGTGGACGGCTTCTCCGCGGCCCAGAACATGTGGCCGAGCATCCCGGAAGTGCTGCCCGCGCCGTTCGGCGCGACGGTCTGTGTGAACGCACCCGTGGACTTCTGCAGTGAGTTCGCGAAGTCCGTGCACTCGGGCAGTGTCTTACTCTGGTCGCTGATGTAGACGGCGCCGGTGAACTTGGCGGGAGCGAGTGGCGGTACCGGCGGCGAGTAGGTGGGCTTGCCGTCCACGTGCTCCTGCCAGTTGGCGATCGCGGAGCTGGTGGAGGGCTGGCGGGCCGGCACCATCGCGTTGGCGTAGTCCAGGACCGGGGTGTCGGTGCGCAGCCAGTCGGTGGTGGCCTTCCTGTTGACGCCGATCAGCCAGCGGTCGCCGGCGGCCGTGTCGATCGTGAGCCGTGCGGCGGGGTCGGAGCCCGAGGCGTCGTACGCGTGGACGGAACGGTAGGCGTCGATGAAGGTCTGCAGCCCTGTCAGGTTCGGGGCGGTGTTCTGTTCGTAGTCGATCTCGATGCCGACGCCCAGTTGTGAGGCGACGGCGGCGGCGTTGAGCCCGAGCTGCCGCGCGTCCTCCGCGAGCGCGGCGTCCCATGCGTCGGTGTAGGTGATGCCGCCGATGGAGAGCATGACGCGGATCCCGCGGGACGTGAAGTAGTTCACGATCTCCGGGGTGATGCCCTTGGGGACGCCGCCCGCGGTGGTGGAGTCGTTGACCCGCCGCAGCAGTTTCTGCGGCTCGATGAAACTCAGCACGACGAGATTGACGGACGGCCGCCCGTCGCCGCGGTCGATCAGCCAGTGGTTCTGCGCGTCGAACTCGCTGACGCTGCGTACGGTGCCCCAGATGCAGGCGTCGTTCCCGCAGTGCCAGGCGCCGTAGATCTGCGGCGAGGCAGTGGCGGCCGACGCGGGCGTCGAGGTCAGAGGGACGAACGCGGCAGCGAGCAGGGCGAGTACGGCGAGGATTCGGGGCCTGGGTCTGTTCCTGTGACGCATGCGGTCCTCCGGGAAACAGGGGGGTACGCGCAGCGTGGCAGGTACATACCAACTCGGCAAGTGCGTGTGGACCGGGAATCAGGCCCCCTACCTCCTGGACGATCTGGACGCCCGTCAGGCCGCGTTGAGTTCGGCCTGGCCGAACAGCAGGGCGTAGCCGGTGGGGAGTTGGTGAAGGATGCGGGCCATGAGGTGGGGGCCGGCGTAGGTGGCGACGGCGGCGAAGACGGAGCCGGTGTCCCAGCGGGTGGTGGCCAAGGAGGTGCCGGAGCGGGCGGCGAGGTCCTTGACGAAAGCCCAGCCGGTGAGCGGCTGGAGGTCGGGGATCTGCGAGGTCAGGACACGTGCGGCCTCCAGGGGCAGGCAGGCGGCCAGGTCGACGCGTTCGTCGCCGGTCAGCTGGCGGCCCAGCCCCGAAAGGACCAGGCGGACGACCTCGTCTGCTCGCTCGCGGGTGGGGTAGGCCCCTTCGTAGCGGACCTTCTCCAGCATCTGCTGATACGTCGTACCGAACGGCTGCTGGTGGTTGAGCGGTACGCGCACGTCGGTGGTCACTGCGGTGCATGCCTTTCGTCAAGCCAGGGTTGGACGGTGCCGGTGCGTGGCACCGGTGGTCAGCTGGGCTGGGGGCGGCCGAAGAGCAGGTCATAGCCTGCGGGGAGCTGGAGCAGGATCTCCTTGAGGAGGTCGTCTGCGGCGGTGTCGGCGACCGTGGAGAGCACGGCGCTGACGTCCCAGGTTGCGGTCTGCTCGGTGGCACCCTCGATCCACGCCGCGGTCGCTCGCACGAACCGCTCCGGCGAGAGCGGTTCGGCGCTCTGCAGAGGGTTGAGCAGGATCAGGGCGAATTCCTCCGGCAGGCGTGCCGCGAGCCGGGCGCGGACTTCGCCGACCAGGTGCGCACCGAGCAGGGCGAGCACCACGCGGGCCGCGCGTTCGGCTTCCTCCCGAGTGCCGTACCGGCCACGTTCTTGGACGTGGTCGAGGAAGGCTTCGCGTCGCAGAGTCATCTCGGCCGCCACCCCTTGTCGTTCTTCGAACAACTCCCGCGGGGTGCGGAGGGCGGGATAGAGGGGGAGATCAGGTGTCCGTCCTCCGCACCTGTCCGGCCGGTGTCAGCCGGAGATCTCCCTGTGGCCGGTCCCGACGCCGATGGAGATCTTGCGGGGCTTGGCGCGCTCGGCGATCGGAATGCGCAGGGTGAGCACGCCGGCGTCGTAGTCGGCCTTGATGTGCTCGGTGTCGAGAGTGTCGGCGAGCACGATCTGGCGGGAGAAGGCTCCCAGCGGCCGCTCGGACAGTTCCATCTGCACGTCGTCGGCCTTCGCCACAGGCCGGCGCTCGGCCTTGACCGTCAGCATGTTCCGCTCGACGTCGATGTCGATCGCGTCGGCGGTGACGCCGGGGAGATCGAAGGCCACCACGTACTCGTCGCCCTCGCGGTAGGCGTCCATCGGCATCGCCGACGGCCTGGACCAGGTCGCCGGGCCCATCAGCTGCTGCGTCAGCCGGTCCAGCTCACGGAAGCGAGGCGACGGCAGCCGCCGTCCGGCCGTACGTCGGTGGCGATCACCCGAGCGCCCTCCCGGGCGAGTGCCTCTGTCTCGGCGGCTCCCTGGCCTCGGGCCGCCCCCCCCGTGACGACGACCACCTTGCCCAGGAGCCGCTGGGGGCGCAGGTCGCTCACGGCCGCTCCCGGGACCGGCGCCGGCCTGCGGTCAGTGACAGCGGCTCCGTGCCGGGCACGACGGTGTTGGACACGCTGCCGATGCCTTCCACGGTGAGGGTGACGGTGTCACCGGGCTTCAGCGGCGGCGGGAACTGTTCGCCGCGCCGGCCCCACAGCTCGGCGAGGCAGCCGCCGTTGCCGCAGGTGCCCGAGCCGAGGATGTCACCGGGCATGACCCGGGTGCCGCGCGAGGCGTAGGCGACCATCTCTTCGAAGGTCCAGCTCATGTTGGACAGCAGGTCCTTGCCGACCACTTCCCCGTTGATCTCGGCGGTGAGCGCGAGACGCAGGAAGCCGTCGCCGTCCCGGTGCCGGTCGAGCTCGTCGGCGGTGACGAGGTACGGGCCCAGTGTGCCGGCCGTGTCCTTGCCCTTGCAGGGGCCGAGGCCGACCTTCATCTCGGCGGACTGGAGGTCGCGCGCGGACCAGTCGTTGAAGACCGTGTAGCCGATGATGTGGTCGCGCGCCTGCTCCGGGGTGAGATCGTGGCCCTCGCGGCCGATGACGGCGGCGACTTCGAGCTCGTAGTCGAAGGCGGTGCAGCCGGGCGGCACGGGGATGGGGTCGCCGCTTCCGTAGATCGCGTGCGGGTTGGTGAAGTAGAAGGTGGGGGCCTCGTACCACTGCTCCGGTACGCCGCTCGTGCCGTCGACCGAGCGGCGTACGCCCTCCACGTGTTCCTCGAAGGTGACGAAATCGCGTACGGACGTCGGCTGGAGCGGGGGGAGCAACCGCACTTGGGAAACGTGCGGGCCGGGCGGCACGTCCAGGGCGGCGACTCCCGCGGTGAGGAGGCCGGGTAGTCCGCCGCATGTGCGCACCAGATCGGCGAGCGACGCGGTGCCGGGCAGGGGGTAGAGGGTGCCGTCCGCCTCGACGACGGCGACGCGGGTGCGGTGCTGGTGTGCGTAGGTGGCGAATCGCATGAGGGCTCCTGGCAGCAGGGGCAGGGGCAGGGGCCGGGGGCGCGGACGGCGGAGTCAGGGCATGGGCAGGCCGCCGCGCCCCCGGAGTTCGAGGGCGGAGGGTCAGACGGGCGGAGCGACGAAGACGCCGCGGTCCGGGTCGTTGAACGACTCCTTGGCGACCAGTTCGTTCATCGGGTTCGCGGTGCCCCACTGGTCGGTGACCTCGGGCCGGGAGAAGTCGTAGACGTGCGGGTGCCAGGTGTCCTCGTCCAGGCACTCCAACTCGGTCGTGTACTCGACGGTGTTGCCGTGCGGGTCGAGGAAGTACGTGAACGTGTTGTCGCCCGCCATGTGGCGTCCCGGGCCCCAGATCTTCCGGTACCCGGCGCGCATTACGCGGCCGGAGCCGCGCATGTACTCGTCCAGGCCGCGCATCTCGAACGAGACGTGGTGCAGGGAGGTGTGCGGACCGCGCGCGATCGCCATCGAGTGGTGCTGGTTGGAGATGCGCATGAAGTGCATGACCTCGCCCATGTGCGGCGACGACAGCGTGTCGGACAGGGCGAAGCCGAGGTGGCGCTCGTACCACTGCCGGGTCCGGTCGAGATCGGGGGAGTTGAGGACGACGTGGGAGAGCTTGACCGGGATGGCCTCCTTCTCCTCGATCTTGCGGTGCCGCCTGACCTCGGCGTCGGCGGAGATCTCGATGGTGCGGCCGTCGACGTCGAAGAACCGGAAGCCGTAGCCGCCGCCGGGGGTGTCCACCGTGCCGGGCCGCGAGATCAGCTGGACGCCGCCGGCGAGCAGTTGTTCGGCGAGGGTGTCGACGTCGGCGGCGGAGGCGGCACCGTAGGAGACGAGGTCCAGGCGCTTCTCGTCGGCCTTGCGCAGGCGGATCACGTACTGCTCCGGACTGCCCTCGGCGGCGAGGAACGAGATGCCGGAGTCCTCGGCGACCTTGGTCAGGCCCCAGACGCCGGCGTAGAAGTCGAGCTGCTTGTCGTAGTCGGGCACGGCGAGGTCGACGTGCCGCAGATGGGTGAGCAGACGGTTGCTCATGACGGATCAGTCCTTCCGGAGGAAGAGGGCGGCCGCGGTGCCGCCGCGCACCGCCTCGAAGTCGGCGTCGGGCAGGCGGGCGGCGCGCAAGGCGCCGAGGGGATCATCGGAACCCATGTCGAAGGGGAAGTCGGAACCGAGCAGCACGCGATCCGCGCCGGCCACGCGCACCAACTCCCGCAGCACGCCCGGGTCGTGGACCAGGGAGTCGAAGTAGAGACGCCTGAGGTAACTGCTCGGCGGGTGGGCGCATCCGGCCCCGGCGTCGGAGCGGACCTGCCACGCGTGGTCGGCGCGTCCGATGTGGGTGGGCAGGTAGCCGCCTCCGTGTGCCGCGATGATCCGCAAGCCCGGATGGCGGTCGAGGACGCCGGAGAAGATCAGATGGGAGAGGGCGACGGCGTTCTCGGCGGGCTGGCCCACGGAGTTGGACAGGTACCACCGGTCGAGGCGCTCGTCGAGGGTGCAGCCGAACGGATGCAGGAAGACGATCGCGCCGGTGTCCGCCGCCCTGGCCCAGAAGGGTTCGTAGGCCGGGTCGGACAGTTCTCGCCCCGGGGAGTGGCTGGACATCTCGATGCCTTCCAGGCCCTGCGCGAGTGCGTGGTCGAGTGCGCGTACCGCCGGTGCGGGGTGTTGCAGGGGCACGAGACCGAGGCCGCGCAGCCGGTCGGGTGCGGCCGCACAGTGCGCGGCGGTCGCCTCGTTCGCCAGCCGGTACACCTTCTCGGCCGTCTCCTCGTCGGCCCAGTAGTGGTAGTGCGAGGGGGAGGGGCTGACCAGTTGGATGTCCACGCCCTGTGCGTCCATCGCCGCGAGCCGGGCCGCCGGACTAGTGAGGCGGGGGATGCGGTCCCCGATCATCGGGCCGTTGACGCGCAGCGCGTCCGGTCCGTTCCGGCGGGCGTCCAGGGCCCGGGCCTCGGCATGACCCGGCAGGCCGTCCACCAGGGCCTCGATCTCGGGCAGCAGGACGTGCGCGTGCACGTCGACCGTGGGCGGGGTCGTCACGGCAGCTCCCGCAGCATCGTCATGGTGCGGCCCATCAGACCGGGCACGTCGGCGTCGCGGACGCCGTCGAGCTGCCACTGGCCGATCTGGACGGAGGCGTCCACGACGGGACGCACACGCGTCACGCGCCGCTCGTAGTACGCCTGGAACAGTGCGTCGTCCCAGGCGTCGGACGAGGTCAGGAGCTGCGCGAGCACCCAGGAGTCCTCCAGGGACAGGGCGGCGCCCTGGGCGAGGGTGGGCGGACAGCAGTGCGCGGCGTCGCCGACGAGGACGACACGGCCGCGATGCCAGGAGCCCTCGACCAGCATCCGGTCGAACCACGTGTAGTTGACCTGGGCCGGGTCGGTGATGTGTGCGGTGATCTCGGGCCAGTGGCCGCCGTAGTGCTGTGCCAGGGCGCGCATCTCGTCCGCGTACGCGCCGGGCGGGATGGAGGCACGATCGCGGTTGGCCTCGACTACGTACGCGTAGATCGTGTCCGGGCCGGTGGGACAGTAGCCGGCGATGTAGGCGGGGCCACCGTAGGCGAGGTCAGTGCGGGTCACACCGGCCGGGCGGGGTGCGGCGACGCGCCAGATGGCCATGCCGGTGGGCTCGGGCCGGTCCATGACGCCGATGGCGGCGCGGGTCGTGGAACCCAGGCCGTCGGCGGCGATCACCAGGTCGTAGTGCCCTTCGGTCCCGTCGGTGAAGCGGACGGCGACCCCGGGCTCGTCGCTGGACTGGTCCAGAGTGGTGGCGCGCACGCCGAGGCGGACGTCGGCGCCGCTGTCGCGGACCGCGTCGCTGAGGATGCGCTGAAGCCGGGGGCGCTGCATGCCGACGGTGGCGGGCAGGTCGTCGCCGCCGGTGCGCAGGTCCTCGGCGACGTGCAGGACGGTGCCGTCCGGCGCGGTGATGCCGACCGCGCCGAAGCCGTGGCCGGACGCTTGCACCTGGTCCCACACGCCGAGTTCGCGCAGGACGCGCAGGGCGTTGCCCTGGAGGGTGATGCCGGAGCCCGCGGTGGCGTTCCAGTCGTCTGTGGCCTCGATCAGATCGACCGCGATCCCGGCGCGGCGCAGCAGGATCGTCGCGGCGTTGCCGGCCGCGCCACCGCCGATGACGAGGACGGTGCGGGGTGTGCTCATGGAAGAACTCCCTTTGTCGCTCAAGGAGGTTGCCGTTCAAGCAGGTTGTGGGGACTACTTGACGGCGATCGGGTTGACCGGAGAGCCGACGGCGCCGGTGATGGGCAGGGGAGCGGCGGTGAGCCAGAACGCGTACACGCCGTCGGCCGCGCAGTCCTCGGCCAGCGCGTCCAGATCCCACATCTCGCCGATGAGCAGCCCCATGTTGGGGATGGCCACCTGGTGCAGCGGCTGGAAGGCGTGCTCGAACTCGTTCGGCCGGACCTCGAAGCCCCAGGTGTCCGTGGCGATCGCGGCCATCTCGGTGCGGTGCAGCCAGCCGGCGGTCGTGAAGGAGAGGCCGGGCGAAGGGCCGCCCGCGTAGTCGCCCCAGCCCTCGCGCCGGGCCCGCGCGAGCCGTCCCGTACGCACCAGCACGATGTCGCCCCGGCCGAGGGCCACGCCGTGCGCGTCCGCCGTCGCGGTCAGATGCTCCTCGGTGATCGCGAACCCGTCCGGCAGCTCGCCGCCCTCACCCACGACGCGGCCCACGTCCAGAAGGACGCCGCGCCCGGCCACGTACGGCGCCATGTGCTCGATTCCGGTGACGAGGTCGCCGTCGGAGGTGACGACCTTCTCGGCCGCCCGCCCGTTCCACGCCTTGCCGTGGTCGAAGATGTGGCCGAGCCCGTCCCACTGCGTCGAGCACTGCAGCGGCATCGCGATGACGTCGTCGGCGCCGCCGATGCCGTGCGGGAAGCCCTGGTTGCCGAGGGCCGCGTCGGTGCCGGTGTCCAGCATGGTGTGCACCGGGTTGGTGCGCCGCCGCCAGCCCTTCTGCGGGCCGTCCATGTCGAAGGACTGCGCGAGGGAGAAGCTGACCCCTCGGCGGACCAGTGCCGCGCCTTCGCGACGCTTGGCCGCGTCGAGGAAGTTGAGGGTGCCGAGACGGTCGTCCTCGCCCCAGCGGCCCCAGTTGGAGTACGCCTCGGCGGCCTCGGCGATGGCGCCCTCGGGGTCGTTCCGGTCCAAAGGCACTGGAGACTCCGGAGATTTCGAAGACTCGGGAGACCCGAGAGGTCCCGCCGTGGTCATGACGTCACCTCGGCCACACATCGGGTGCGCTGTGCGCCGAGCCCGGTGATGGCGCCGTCCATCACGTCGCCGTCGCGCAGCAGGCGTCCCCAGTGCATGCCGTTGCCGGCGGGGGAGCCGGTCAGGACCAGGTCGCCGGGAAGGAGACGGGCGGTCTGCGAGGCGTAGGACACCATGCGGGCTGCGTTGAAGATCATGTCTTTGGTGGACTCGTCCTGCATGGTCTCGCCGTTCAGCTTGAGGACGAGCCGCAGGTCTCCGGGGTCGGAGATCGACTCGGCGGGCACGATCCACGGGCCGAGCGGCGTGAAGCCGGGAGCGTTCTTGCTGCGCAGCCAGTCCGTGCCGATCTGCGGCATGTCCCGGCGGAAGACGGTCGCCCGGTCGGTGAGGTCGTTGGCGATCGTGTAACCGGCGACATGCTCCAGGGCCTCCTCGACGGAGACACGGTGTGCCGGACGGCCGATGACGGCGGCCAACTCCAGTTCCCAGTCCGGCTTCTCGGCCCACGCGGGGAGGACGACATCGTCGTAGGGGCCCGTGATCGCGCTCGGCAGGCCGATGAAGACGTACGGCAGATCCTCCTGCGCCCGCCGGTCCATGATCTCGGCGGCCTCGGCGCGACGCTCGTCCTCGGGGCGGTCGTCTCCGGGCGCCCGGTGGGCGACGTGCAGATCGATGACGTGCTGCCGGTAGTTGGCCCCGGACTGGAAGACCTGGCGCGGCTCGAGCGGCGCGTGCACGCGGAACTCCGACAGGGCCCTGCGCTGCGCAGTGTTGTCCTCGCTCAAGGAGCGCAGCCGCGGCAGCAGCGCCGTCCACTGCTCCAGGAGCCGCCGGACCGTGAGTGTTTCGTCGTCGAGGGCGGCGCGCAGGTCCACGACGAGCTCGTCGGCGGTGACCAGGGCGGGGAACTTCGGACAGTTCGGGGCGGAGAGCGTCGCGAGGGCGAAAGGACCGGCGAAGGGCGCGGATGCGGGAGCGGGTTTCACGGACATGTCCTCCTGATTGCGGTGCGACTAATCTGGACCCGTCACCAGAGATCAGGGAAATCGATTGTGTGGATGACTGCCATCCGTGCGACAGATGTCCGCAGGTCAGCGTCGCCCGACACCGTAGAGCAAGGGAAAGTCCGTGAACCTGGCCCGCCTGGACCTCAACCTCGTCGTCGCCCTGCGCGCCCTGCTGGAAGAGCGCAACGTCACGCGTGCCGGACAGCGCGTCGGACTCAGCCAGCCCGCCATGAGCGCCGCCCTGTCCCGGCTGCGCCGCCACTTCGACGACGACCTGCTCGCCCGCGTCGGCGGCCACTACGAACTGACCGCCCTCGGCCAGGTGCTCCTCGACCGCACCTCCACCGCCTACGACGTCCTCGAACGCCTCTTCTCCAGCCAGGCCGAGTTCGATCCGGCGGTGGAGAGCCGGGAGTTCAAGCTGGTGGCGTCCGACTACGCCGTCTCCGTCTTCGGCGCCGAACTCGCCCGCGTCGTCCATGAGGAAGCCCCCGGAATCCGGCTGCGCTTCGCCCAGACACCGCCCACCGTGGTCGATGACACCGCCACCCTGCTCAGCACCGTCGACGGGTTGCTCATGCCCCACGGCGTCATCAGCGGCTTCCCCGCCACCGACCTCTACGACGACCGGTGGGTGTTCGTGGTCGCCGACGACCATCCGTCCGTCACCGACGGGCTCACCCGACAGGACCTGGCGGACCTTCCCTGGGTCACGTACCAGCGGACCTACGACGCCCCGGCCGTACGCCAGCTCGGGATGCTCGGGGTGGAGCCGCGTGTGGAGGTGTCCGTGGACAGCTTCCAGCTGCTGCCGCTGCTGGTGGCCGGCACCCGCCGCATCGCCATGGTCCAGGCCCGCCTGGCCCGCCTGCTCGCGCCGATCGCCCCCGTACGGGTCGTGGCACCCCCGTACGAGGCGGTGCCGCTGCAGGAAGCGCTGTGGTGGCATCCGGTGCACACGCACGACGCCGCACACATCTGGCTGCGGGAGACGGCGGCGCGGGTGGGGGCGGGACTGTCGCCGGTGCAGGGTGAGTGATCCGCGAGGAGCGCAGAGACCGAGCACGCACCTGTCCCGGACGCCACCGTGGAAACGGTGCCCGAGGGCACCGACCCCGCTCTGGCCTGTGGCGATGTTCCGCGCCGCGGACGATGCGAGCCGGACGGCGCAGACGCTGGTGCCGTCGTCGGCGGAGCCCGTGCGCGTGGTGCCCTGTTAGTGCAGTGAGCTCCCCGGTGGCAGCACGTGGGGGCTGTCGTCGAGGGGGATACCGACGGCGGCTCCCGCTTCGGCGACGGCTTTCTCGGCCTGTTCGATGGTGGCCAGATCGCGATCGCTGTGCGGGTAGTGGATGCGCGGGGCGGGCAGCCCGTAGGCTTCCAGACGGTACCGGTCGACGACGGCCACGAGGGCTTCGAGGGCAAGAAGCGCCCCGCGTTCCTGGAACCCCTGGCCGTCCCCATGTCCGACCTCACCGACGTGCTGCCGCACGTGCACTTCATCCAGGCGAAGTTCTTCGAGATCGACGACGACCTCCACGACCTGCACATCCCGTGGCTCGACATCGTCACGACCTTGCGCGATGCAGGGTGGCAGGGCTGGCTCTCCAGCGAGTACGAGGGGCGACGCGAACCCTACCGAGGCCGCGACCAGGTCCGCCGCCAGCACGCCCTCCTCCGCTCCCTGAACGGGAGGGTCGACCTGGGATGACGTCCGGCCGGGCCTCAGCCGGGGAGGCCCGCCACGCCTCAGTGACGGGCGGTTCCGGGGTTGCGCCGCACGCCCACGACAGCGAGCAGTCCGCCGAGCACACACAGGACTCCGGAAACCAGCACGGCGCTGTGGACGCCGTTCATGAATGCCTGGTGACTGCCCTCCGCGACCGCCGACTTGAAAGAGGCGGGCATGTCACCCGAGATCGGTGCGACGCCCATGGCCACCGCGTCCTTCGCCTCGGACAGACGAGCGGCCGCGTCGAGGGGCACGCCGGAGGAGGTCAGTTCCGCGGTCAGGGTCGAGCCGACTCGACTGCTGATGAGGGAGACCAGGACGGATGTGCCGAGCGCGCCGCCGATCTGTAGGGCGGTGGCCTGCAGCCCACCCGCGACCCCACCGTCCTTCACCGGCGCGTTGCCGACGATGGCATCGGAAGAGGACGCCATCACCATGCCGACGCCGAGGCCGAGCGCGATGAACGGGGGCCACATCGCGGTGTACGCGGAGTGGGCGCCCCAGCCGAGCATCATGAAGCAGGCGACGGCCTGGAGCGCCATGCCGAGCGGCATGGTCAGGCGCGGGCCGAACCTCTCGGTGAGCGCGGCGCCCATCGGGGAGGCGACCACCGAGGCGAGGCTGAGCGGCAGTGTGCGCACGCCGGCCTCGACCGGAGTGAAGCCCCGCACGTTCTGCAGGTACAGCATCACGAAGAAGATCACGCCGAGCAGGATGAAGAAGTTGAGGGCGGTGATGACGGTGCCGATGGTCAGGGCCGGGTTGCGGAAGAGGCGCATGGGCAGAAGCGGGTGTGCCAACCGGGTCTCGTGCCGGCCGAAGAGCACGAGGATCACGACGCCCGCGCCCATGACGCCCAGCGTGCCGGCCGAAGTCCAGCCCCATGTCTCGCCCTTGACGACGCCGAAGACGACGGCGAGCAGGCCGAGTGCGAGCAGCACGACGCCGGGGATGTCGAACTTCTCCTTCGCCGCCGCGATGTTCTTGCTCTGGGGCAGGACCGCCGCACTGAAGAGGAGTGCGACGACGCCGATGGGGGCGTTGATGTAGAAGACGGATTCCCAGCTGACGTGTTCGACGAGCAGGCCGCCCACGATCGGCCCGAGCGCCGTCGAGACCGACGACACCATGGCCCAGATGCCGACGGCCATGCCGAACTTCCTCGGCGGGAAGACGGCACGCAGCATGCCCAGGGTGTTGGGCATCAGCAGCGCCCCGAAGAAGCCCTGGAGGGCACGAAAGACGATGACGCCGTCGATGGAGCCTGCCAGGCCGATGGCGACGGAGGCGAGGGTGAAGCCGGCGACGCCGATGAGGTAGAAGGTGCGGCGGCCGAAACGGTCACCGAGTTTGCCGCCCAGGATGAGGGTCGCGGCGAGGGCGAGCAGGTAGGCGTTGGTGACCCACTGCAGGTCGGCGGTGGAGGCGTTCAGGTCGCGGCCGATCTCGGGGTTGGCGATCGACACGACCGATCCGTCCAGGCCGACCATGAACAGGCCGAAGGCGACGGCGACGAGGGTCAGCCACGGGTTGGACCGACGGCCGGATGGTTCGGTCGAATCTGCCGAAAGAGCAGGGGGAGCAGGGGAGTTGAAAACTTCGGCGGACATGGGTATGCGTCCTTTGTCAGGCAAATGGGCAGGTGGCGGCGGACGGCAGTGCGCGTCCCCGCAGGGGTGCGCCGTGCCCGGCGCGGATGCGTGCGGACACGGCTGGCCGGGGAGGCGAGAAGGGGCCGCCGCCGTCACCGCGTACAGGCCGGGCCTGTACGCGGGATCAGCCGGTGGCGGCGGGGTGAAGGCGCTCGTTGAGCGTCTGCAGCGAGGACAACGCCGAGCCGAGGGCGTCCAGTTCGCCGTCGGTCATGGTGCGCAACGCGCGGGCGACCTGGTTGCCCATGAGGTGCTGGACCTCCGTCAGGTGCTGACGGGAGAGCGCGGTGAGGTGCAGATGCGCGATGCGCTTGTCCTCCCGGTCCTGCCGACGCTCCAGCAGGCCCTGTTCGGTCAACTGCGTGACCAGGGCGCTGACGTTGTTGGGCTTCATCAGCAGAGCGTCTGCCGCCCGGCGGACGGTGACGCCGTCATGGGCCGCGACGTGACGCAGGAGCGCGAGCTGCGCCTCGGGCGGCTTCGGGTACGCAACCTCTGCGCCGATCTGCCGTTCCATGGCGCGTGCCAGCGTCGGCAGGCATGCCACGAGCCCGGCGGCTACGTGGTCGATGTCCTGGGCGGACGCGCTGGTCTCGGGCACGCCAGGACCTTAGGTCTGGCAGCATAGCTATGTCAAGATACCTACTGGCTCTACCGGCGGTACCCGTCGGGGGCCCGGCGGGCTCCTCGCCCGAGGTGCCTGTGGTGCCCCTCGTAGGCTGGCCCTATGACCGATACCCAGAACCTGACGCCCCGCGACGCCTTTGAGCTGCTCATGGCCGGCAATCAGCGTTTTGTCGCCGGCACGTCCGAGCACCCGAACCAGGACGCGGCCCGGCGTACGGAGATCGCGCCCTCTCAGCAGCCGTTCGCGGTGCTGTTCGGGTGCTCCGACTCCCGGCTGGCCGCCGAGATCATCTTCGACCGAGGGCTGGGAGACCTGTTCGTGGTCCGCACCGCGGGCCATGTCGCCGGCACCGAGGTTCTCGGTTCCATCGAGTTCGGCGTGAGCGTGCTCAGTGCCCCGCTGGTCGTCGTGCTCGGCCACGACTCGTGCGGCGCCGTCGGCGCCGCCTGTTCCGCGCTGGAGACCGGTAAGACGCCGGGCGGCTTCGTCCGTGACGTGGTCGAACGGGTGACCCCGAGCGTGCTCGCCGCCCGTGCCGCCAGGCGGGATAAGCCCGACGAGATCCTGGCCGAGCACATCGAGCACACCGTGGACCTGCTGCTGGAACGCTCCCGCGCCCTGGCCGAGGCCGTGGACGCCGGCCGTCTCGGCGTGGTGGGGCTCTCGTACCGACTGGCCGACGGCAGCGCACAGCTCGTGGCAACCCGCGGCCTTGGCACGTCGGCGACCGCTGCCTCGTGACCGTCCACCACCTTCGGCCGGACCCCGGCCCGACCGCTGACCGCACTCTTGCCGCAGCCTGCCCTGAGACGGCAGGCCGCGCAGCACAGCATCAGCCCGTGGTCATACGACGGGCCGGGGCCCCGCCGCGCGCCGCAGCCGGTTGGCGATCGCCAGTCCCAACCCCGTCTCCGCCGGCAGTGACGCGATGACGAGGTCGCATCCTCGCTCGTCGAACTCCCGCAGGAACCCGTACAGTCGGCGCGCGTAGTCGGACATCGAACCCGGGACCGTCACCACGGTGTGCGCCTTCACGTCGGCGTCCGTGAGGGCGGCGGGGAGCAGGACACCCACCTGGTGCCCCGACGCCTGGGCCTGTTCCGCCTCGGCGGCGACCTCATCCGCCTCGACGAGGACGACGCGAGCGCGCGGGGCGTAGTGGGAGGGGTGCTGGCCCGGCACCCGGACCGGGCTCGCCGAAGGAACGTCGATCGGGTGGCCCAGCACTTCTTCGAGGTCTTCGCGTGTCACCCCGCCGGGCCGCAGGACGGTCGGGATCTCGTTCGTGACGTCGACGATGGTGGACTCCACACCGACCGCACAGCGGCCGCCGTCCAGCACGAAGTCGACGGCGTCGCCGAGCTCGTCACGGACGTCGTCGGCGGTGGTGGGGCTGACCTGCCCGAAACGATTGGCGGACGGGGCCGTGACACCGCCGCCGAACGCCGCCAGCAACGAGAGGGCGACGGGATGGTCGGGCACCCGTACGGCCACCGTCTCCAAGCCGCCCGTCGCTTCGAGGGGGACCCGTCGCCCCCGACGCAGGACCAGCGTGAGAGGCCCCGGCCAGAAGTGCTCCGCCAGCAGTCGGGCGGTCGCGGGTACGTCCCGCACCCAGTCGTCCAACTGCTCGGAACCGCCGATGTGGACGATCAGCGGATGGGACGGCGGACGCCCCTTGACCTGAAAGATGCGCGAGACGGCCTCGGGGTTCTCGGCGTCGGCCCCCAGTCCGTAGACCGTCTCGGTCGGGAGAGCCACCAGACCGCCGGCGCGCAGCACACCGGCGGCCTTCTCGATGTCATGGGTTCCTGCGTTCACGTCGCCAATCCTAGAAGGCCGACGAGAGCACCTCCGGACCGTCCGCGGAAAGGTCAGGGCGTCGATGTCAGGTACGCGATGACCATGTCACCGAGCATCGTCCGGTAGTGCTCGCGCCGCCCCGGCTGGGTGAGGTCACGTCCGAACAGCGCCTGGAAGGTGTGCCGGTTGGCCACTCTGAAGAAGCAGAAGGAGCTGATCATCGCGTGCACATCGACGGCGTCCACGTCGGCCGTGAAGACGCCCTGCTCGCGCCCGGCCTCCAGAATGCGGCCGATGACCTCGGTCGCGGGGGAGCTGAGGGAGCCCAGGCTCGAGGCTGCCGCGATGTGCTCGGCCTCGTGGATGTTCTCGATGCTGACCAGGCGGATGAAATCGGGGTGTGCCTCGTGGTGGTCGAAGGTGAGCTCGGCCAGGCGGCGGATCGCGGACACGGGGTCCAGGTGCTCGACGTCGAGCTGCTGCTCCTGGCGCCGGATGACCGCGTAGGCCCGCTCCAGGACCGCGGTGAAGAGCTGCTCCTTGCTGCCGAAGTAGTAGTAGATCATCCGCTTCGTGGTGCGCATGCGGGCGGCGATCTCGTCCACGCGCGCGCCCGTGAAGCCGAGGCGGGCGAACTCCTCCGTGGCCACGTCGAGGATCTCCGCCTGGGTCCGAGCCGCGTCGCGGGTGCGCCGGGCGGGCTTGGCTGACGGGGGAACGGCGGCCATGCGGCTCCTCGCTGAGACGGACTGTCCGGGGCCCGTCAGTCTAACGTCGGCCGTCACAGCAGGTCGTGGGCGTCCGCGAGGGTCAGACGCCGTGCTGGTACGCGTGCTGCGCGGCCAACCGGACACCCGCGTTCTGCGCCCCGTAGCCGCGGTAGCCGCCGGCGCGTTGCACCAGTTCGAAGAAGACCCGCCCGATCGTGGGGGTGTAGCAATGGAAGAACTCTCCCGTCTCGTCGCGGTCGTAGAGGATGCCCAACTCCCGCAGCGTCCGCAGAAGGTGCGGCTCGAGGTCGTGGCGGGCGTCCAGATCGTCGTAGTAGTTGTCGGGGATCGGCAGCGGCCCCGCACCCCGCTCCCGCAGGAGACGGGCCGTGGCGACGATGTCGTCCGTCGCCAGGGCGATGTGCTGGAAGCGGACGTTCTCCTCGCTCGGTGCGGGGGCGACGTTGAGGGCGATCCGCACGCCACCGTCCGGGCCGGCGACGGCGCGGCTGCGGAACAGCCCGTACGGGTCGGCCAGGTCGAGGCTCTCCTCGGCCTCGAGCCCCAGGACGCTGCGGTAGAACAGTGAGGCCTCGTCGAACTGGTGCCACGGCTGGGTCAGCGCGATGTGGTCGATGCGACTGATGCCACCGGCCGGCTCCGCGGGCGAATGCGGCAGGCCGGTGAAGTCGTCTGTCCAGCTCGGATGGTCCGGCCTGCCCGTACGGCAGAAGAACAGCTGCGTGGCGTCGGGTGCCGCGACGGCGTCCAGGGGTGTGTCCCTCGGGCCGCGCCGGCGCGGGACGACGGGGGCGAGCAGCGCCTCAGCGCGCTGTGCGGCCTGTGCCGGGTCGGGGGTCTCCAGGCCGATGGCGGCCAGGGCGGGTCCGCCGCGGTGGCCGCCCGCGCCGGTGTTCACGAGGATCCGGGCCTCGCCCTGCTGCCACAGCTCGACCGGTTTGGAGGTGTGCCGTCCGGCCCGGGAGAAGCCCAGCGCCCCCAGGACGCCGCGCAGCGGCTCGGTGTCGGCCGCGGTCAGCTCGGCGAAGGCGAAACCCGACGGGGCGGCCGCAGCGGGCGGCGCGGCGAGTCCCGCGGACTCCTCGAGGAGAAGGAGGGAGCGCAGCGCGTCGACGGCGGTGGACGCCGCGCCCGCCTGCCGGAAGACGTCGTTGAACACTTCCAGGGACAGGGGGCCTCGGTATCCGGCCTTGACGGCCGCCGCCACCACACCGGCGACATCGAGGCCGCCCTGGCCCGGGAAGCAGCGGTAGTGGCGGCTCCACTGCAGGACGTCCATCGCCATCAGCGGTGCGTCGGCCAGCTGGAGGAAGAAGATCTTCTCGCCGGGGATGTCCGCGATGCCGGCGGGATCGCCGGCCCGGGAGAGGATGTGGAAGCTGTCCAGGCAGGTGCCGAGGGCCGGATGGTCGGCCTGTTCGACGATCCGCCAGGCGTGGTCGTACGTGTCGACGTGACGGCCCCAGGCGAGTGCCTCGTACGCGATGCGGATTCCGCGCCGCTGTGCCCGGTCCGCGAGCAGTCGCAACTGTTCGGCGGCGAGCGCGTCGTCGTCGAGGGATTCCGGGGCGACGCTGGAGCAGACCAGCAGCAGATCGGCACCCAGCCGCTCCATCACGTCGAACTTCCGTTCCGCGCGCCGGAGGTTGCGGGCGAGCAGCTCGGCGGGGACGGCCTCGAAGTCACGGAACGGCTGGTAGAGGTCGATGCTCAGGCCGAGGTCGGCGCAGCGCAGGCGCACGTCCTCGGGGCTGAGCGAGGTGGTGAGCAGATCGTTCTCGAAGATCTCCACGCCGTCGAAACCGGCGGTGGCGATGGCGGTGAGCTTCTCCGAGAGCGGGCCGCTGAGGGAGACGGTGGCGATCGACTTGCGCAAGGGTGTGCTCCTCTTGAGGACTCAGACCGGGGTGGTGGCCAGGCGGGCGAGGTCGGTGAGCATGTGTTCGGTGTGGGGTTCGAGGCCGGTGAAGAGCCGGAAGGCGTCGGCGGCCTGGAAGACGGCCATGCCGCCGCCGTCGAGCGTGCGGCAGCCGAGCGCCGCTGCCCGGCGCAGCAGCTCGGTCTCCAGCGGGCGGTAGACCACCTCGGCCACCCACATCGCGGGGCGGAGCAGCTCCGCGGGCAGCGGCATCCCGGGGTGGGCGGCCATCCCGGTGGGGGTGGCGTGGACGAGCCCGTCGGCGTCGGCGAGCTGCTCCGGCGCTTCCGCCACGGCGGCTCCGGACGCCCGTCCGGGGCCGAAGTGTTCGGTCAACGCGCCGGCCAGCCGGTCGGCGCGCACGGGGTCGGTGTCGAGCAGGGTGAGGCGGTCGACGCCGAGGGTCAGCAGGGCGTGCGCCACCGCGGCGCCGGCCCCGCCCGCTCCGAGCTGGACGACATGCTCGGTCGGGACGTCGCGCAGGCCGCGGGCGAAGGACTGGGCGAAGCCGGTGACATCGGTGTTGTGCCCGATCGCTCGGCCGCCCCTGAAGACGACGGTGTTCACGGCGCCGAGCTCGGCTGCCTCCGGGGCCAGCTCGTCGAGGTGCTCGATCACGAGCTGCTTGCAGGGGTGGGTGATGTTCAGTCCGTCGAAGCCGAGTCGGCGGGCGGCGTGCAACAGCTCGCCGACGTCCTCGGGAGCGATGCCCAGCACGTCGATGTCGAGGGTGCGGTAGACGAGACGGACGCCGTGCCGGTCGGCCTCGCGTTCGTGGAGTGCGGGGGACAGCGAGGGGCCGATCCCGCTGCCGATCAGGCCGGTGAGGTACGAGGTCATCCCATGCTCCCGTGGTTCGGACGCCATTTAATAACTAACTAGTTCGTACATTACGGTGCCGGGGTGGCCGGTGGGAATACTTGGCGAGGGCCACCCCGGCCCCGGGGTCCAGCTGGTGGGTTCGCTCAGCGTGTGGCCGGCTCGCGGAGCGATGCCCTCTCCGGTTCGGCCGAGCGGTGCAGGCCGAGTTCGGCGGTGGGTGTCCTGTGGGTCTCGCGCCCGGTCGCCACGGCGATCGCGCAGACGGCGCAGAAGGCCGCGGTGAAGGCCGCGACACCCACCCAGTTGTCGCCGTTCGGGCCGGCGATCTGAGCGGCGAACGTCACGGCGAACCCGGCCACGGCGAAGCCGGTCTGGGTGCCGACGGCCACGCCGGACAGCCGGACGCGGGCCGGGAACATCTCGCTGTAGAAGGAGGGCCAGATGCCGTTGGCCGCGCTGTAGACGACGCCGAAGAACAGCAGGCCGGTCACGAAGACCAGGGGATAACTGCCCGTGGAGATCGCCCACAGGTAGACGAAGATCATGACGCCGGATCCGAGTGCGCCGACGAGGAAGACCGGCCTGCGGCCGATCCGGTCGGAGAGCTTCGCCCACAACGGGATGGCGACCAGCGCCACCGCGTTGGCGCAGCCGTTCACCCAGAGCATCCCCGACTTGGTCAGCCCCGCGGCCTCGCTCGTGGCGTACGAGAGTGCCCAGACGGAGAAGATCGTGCTGACCGTCGCGATCAGGGCCGCCGCGACCACCCGCAGTACGTCGGCCCAGTGGTTCCTGAGCAGCTCCGCCAGCGGCATCCTGGCCACGTCCTGGCCGGCGGAGGCCTGCTGGAACACCGGGGTCTCCTCGAGGGTCCGGCGGATCACGTACCCCGCGATCGCGACGAGGGCGCTCAGCAGGAACGGGATCCGCCACCCCCAGGAGTACAGCTGCTCGTCGGGGAGCGCCGCGACGGGGATGAAGACCAGGGTCGCGAGGATCTGGCCGGCCTGGGTGCCGTTCAGGGTGAAGCTGGTGTAGTAACCGCGCCGGTGCTCCGGCGCGTGCTCCAGCGTCATGGCGTTCGAGCTGGCCTGCTCGCCCGCCGCGGACAGGCCCTGCAGCACGCGCATCAGCACGAGCAGCACCGGGGCGGTGGTGCCGGCCTGGGCGTAGGTGGGCAGGCACCCGATCAGGAAGGTGGACAGACCCATCAGGATCAGGGTCCACACCATGATCGTCCGCCGCCCCAGCCGGTCACCGAGGTGGCCGAGGAAGAGGGCTCCGACGGGGCGCGCGGCGTAGGCGACGCCGAAGGTCGCCAGGGAGATCAGGGTCGCGGTCGCCGGGTCGTCCGGCGCGAAGAAGACCTTCGGGAAGACCAGCGCGGCGGCGCTGCCGTAGATGAAGAAGTCGTAGTACTCCAGGGCGCTGCCGATCCAGGCGGCGAGGGCGGCCTTGCGAGGTTTGCCCTGGGGCGGAGCGGGCGGCACCCCGCCGGCGTGCGGGTGAGCGGACACGTGGACTCCTCGGGGGACAGCCACCGGCCCGGTCGGCGCGGGCAGCGGGTGGCGCGGGTACGTGAACGGCGTGTTGCGGGGGAGGCCAGGCGCAGGGCGAGTGTCGCATGCCCGGCCGAAACAGTTAACGCACTAGATAGTTAATTAACTTGGATGGGATGCTGCCCGCCGCCCTGACCGGTGTCAATACATCCGCCCGTAACAAAGCGCGGACGCCCGCACGGGCGAGGCGGTGGCCACCGCGGAGGCCCCGGACGACGCTCCGGTTCTCCTCGCCGAGGTGTGGTACCGGGTGCGCGGCTGGAACGGCGCGACTGGCGCGCAGGCGGTCGACGGAGACCCACTAGCGACATGCCATCGGGGAGTCGTTGTCGCTGATCCGGTGCTCGCTGCGCCGTGACCGGCTGCGGGGGACCGGGCGGGGGCCGGCCGGATGCAGTCGGCGCAGCCGGTGCGTACCGAACAGAGTTGAACATGTTCAATTTTCATGGCAGCGTGAGCGCTTGACGATCTGGTGCGCGAAGCAACCGGCGTTTGCCGTACGTAAGGGGGAGTCATGCCTGATGAACGAGGGCGAGTCGCTGCGGGGTCGCGGGGAGTGGCTGTGGCGGTCGCGGTGTTGACGCTGGCTACGGGGTGTATGTGGCAGCAACAGACGCTGACTCGGGCCGACATCGTGGGCACCTGGACCGAGGGCGATACGGGGACCCTGCTCTTCAAGGATGATGGCACCGTCGTCGTGACCAACCTCGCCGAGTTCAACAACGACGGCGACAAGGTGTCCCAGTGCAGCGGCACCGGCGAGTGGGGCGTGTATCCCGACGGCAAGGTAGCGGAGAAGTTGTGGACCACCGTCTGCGACGGCAACCCGTGGGAATTCGGCGGCTCGAAGGAGCATCCGACGATGCGGCGCAGCGTGGGAGATCCTGACAACGGGGACGCCCAGACCCTCAGCCGCAAGTAGCGGAAGCCCGCCCGGCGCGTCCAGCCCGCCATCCACCCGGCTCACCTGTACTGCCCCAGGTGACGGTGTGAAGTAGCGACCTTGAAGAGTGAAGCCTTCTCGGCTGTGCCCATTCTCCGGGCCCCGTCGAGGACGAACCGCACCCGCTCGGTCACGGCAAACTCGTCCCGCTCGGCCCGCACCTCAGACAGTCGCTTGACCAGCTGCTCTTCCATGCGCGGGCTCTGTGGAGTCGTGAGCCCTGCTTGCGGCTGTGCTTGAAGTTGCAAGACCAGTGATGCGCCCGCGCCGACCAGGACGCAGAAGACTGCGCCGCCGTAGTTGTCCTAGTTGTCCTGGGTGATGCCGGCGGCGTCGATCACGGTCCCGATGACGAGGGGGAAACCGGTGGTCTGGCTGGCCCGTTTCCCGTGAGCTCCTCGAATGAACGGACGATGAATCGCGCCGCCGCGGTGGGCCGACCGTTCACGCCGGTTGCTCATCTGCCTCACCAACCCGGCCTCATCCTGGAGACGACCGAGGATCCCTTGCCCGGGCCGAGCAGCACCCGGCGTTGCCCACCACGTGCAGCAGGCTGGCCTCCGCGCCACCGATGCGGACCTCCACGTTCAGGCCGTTACCGGCGACGGAGCGGGTCCACGCGGGGGAGACGTGGTTCGCTCCCCTCTCCAGAGACCAGCCGTTGGCCGACGTCGGGACTTTGCCCTTGAGCGTGGTCAGTTCGAGCGAGGACAGGTGGCAGAACAGGCTCATTTGCGCGTTGTCGCGCGTTCTGGTTCTCCTCTTTAATCTGCCCCGGGCAGACATCGTGCCAAGGAACGGGGAGGACGCGTGCTGAAGAAGATTGCCGCGGTAGGTGTGGCGGCGGCCGCTGCTCTGGGCTGGGGCCTCGGTGCCGCGCCCGCACAGGCTGCGGGGATGGCGTACATGCAGGTGCGCAGCGTGGCTTACAGCCTGGGGGAGTGCCTCGATTACAGGTCTGACTACGGCCCCTACACGACGGGCTGTAACGGTGGCGCGTATCAGACCTGGCTGATGTTCGATGGCCTGGAAACGCTGACCGAAGTCCGGCAGAACGTCGGCGACAAGCTGTGTCTGGTGGCCCGCAACGGAATGCCGACGATGCGGCAGTGCTTGGCCGACGATCCGGCCGCCTTGTGGAAGGTGCACGACATCGGTGCCCAGGATGGGTACCAACTGATCAACAACGCAACGAAGACCTGTCTTGTCGCGGGGTCAGGGGCGATCCATCACGTCAGCCTGAACGCGTGCGACGGCGGCGGATCCCGGTTGTGGGCCCCCTTCTACGCCTGACCGCTGTCGGCGCCTGTCCCGCCGGGCCCGACCGAACAGCTCCTGCTGGGAGGCTACGAAGAGGGGCGTCATCATCGACTTCTGTGAAGCCAAACCGATCCTCAGTGTCCGGGACCGGTGCGTGAGAGTACTCGATCACCGAGGACCACAACGGCCAGTTCGAGATCCTGCCGGTTTGACTCAGGAGGGCCGAGTCGGCGAGAGCTGCCACCGACCCGAGTGGCCGGGCGGCAGTCCCAAGTCGCGCCGGATCGCCGCGTAGTACTTCTCCCGGGCCATGCGCTGCTTCTCGATCTGCACCAACCACGTGTCAGCGGTACAGCCAGGAGCACGCAGAAGGTCGGCAACCTCCATGACGGTGACCGCCCACCCGTGCGCAGCCTCTACAACGTCCGCAGAGCCGGGCATCAGCAGCCCTTCTCCGGCTACGGACCGGGAGTCTGCAGCGTCGACCAGCAAGGGAGCTACTTCTGCGGCCGGCAGGGGGTGCGGATAGCCGTCGTGGCCGAGAGTGCTGCGCCACGACGATGGAGGGGGACGGTCTTCTTCAGCGTCAGCGCGTAGTCGGTGTAGGCCGCCAGCTGCTGCTCCTGCCGTCGGGCTGCGTGCTCCCGATGGAACCTCGCCCGATCACCACGCATGACCACCACGTACGAGCCGAAGGCTCCGATCATCACCCCGAGCAGGGCCGGGAGTTGCTTTATGAAGTCTGACATCGCCGCATGCTAGTGCTCCAAAGGGCTCAGGGTGGAAGCCGTTCCGACTCTTGCTCGGCGCTCCTGACTGTCCTGTGACAGCGCAGGTTGAGCGTGTGTCACCGAACTTTGATCTGTTGGTCACGCCTCGCAGCTAGCGTCCAAGCTTTCGACGCAACCAGCTCGCCCCAAGAGCGGCCACGGCGATCAAGAACATGAGGGCCGCCCCCAGCACCACAGTCACCCCGGCCGAGATCGCGAAGATCCCCCACCATGGCGGATCGCCGTCCATAACGCACCTCCGATGGTTCAGCACATGCCGAGCAGGACGACGCACTCTGGGCTCTGGTTCCACGGCCGCGCCCAACATTCGCGCTCTGCGTCCGGCCAAGTGGTGTGCGGGGCCACCCCCATTGACGCGGGCGCCGTCAGCGCCCGCGTCAGAACACCGCGTCCGCCATGCAGCCGGCGGGGCCGGCCGATAACGCCGTCACGCTTCCCGCCCGGACATCGAGACGCTACGAGCCGGCGGGCACGGGCCGGGCGTCGGCGAGGATGTCGCGGAGGTCGGCGGGCACATGGGGGTGATCGATCCAGGTCACCGAGACGTTGGCCAGGGCGCGCCGGCGCCGACCTCCAGGAGCTCAAGTCCTCGCACAGCTCCGGTCCGGGCGCGGTCGTGACGACGCTGAAGCCGCCATGGTCCGCTGCGTCGGGAGGTCCCGGGTGTCAAGCCGGGGAACCCTGACACAACTCCCCTCTGTCCCGCAGGGGTTCCGCCGCTGACTCCCGCACGGATCTCGGGGTGCGCTCTCCCCCGGGCAGACGATCCGCCGGAGCAGCCCCGCTCACGAGGATGGTCCCGTCCCGAACGGCACACGACACCCCACCTCGCAGGAGTCACCCCATGAAGCCGGTCCGTCGCATTGCCATTGCCACCCTCCTCGTCGCCGCCACCCTCGCCCCGCTCGGCGGGACCGCGCTGGCCGCCGCCCCGACACTCCCCACCCACGTCACGGCCGTCGGCACCTCCACCCCCAGCTCCGGCGTCCAGGCGCTCCAGCAGGCCCTGGAAGGCGTACCGGACGACGACGTCTCGGCCGCCCTCATCAGAGTCGGCGGCACCGAGACCTGGGCCGGCTCGGCCGGTATCCGCGACCGCGTGACCCAGGCCCCCGCGCGGCCCGGCGCCCGCTTCCGTGCCGGCTCCGTCACCAAGATCGTCACCGCCGCCACCGTCCTCAGCCTGGTCGCGGACGGCAAGGTCGCACTCGACGCCCGCGCCGACCGCTACCTGCCCGGACTCTTCCCCACCGGCTTCCCCGCCGACCGGATCCCCACCGTCCGCCAGCTCCTCGACTACACCAGCGGCCTGCGCGACGGTGCGAGCCTCGGCGAGACCGACGAGGAGCTGTACGCCAACCGCTTCCGCACCCTCACCCCCCGCCAGGTCGTGGCGGCCTCCCTGGCCGGCGGCTCCCTGTCGGCCCCCGGCACGGTCCAGCGTTACGCCAACATCCACTACACGGTCCTGGGCCTCCTCATCGAGAGCGTCACCAAGGACACGTACGCCCACCAGGCACAGCTCCGCGTACTGCACCCCCTGGGCATGCGAAACACCGGCTTCCCCAGCCCCGGCGACCCGTTCGTGCACGGCGTCCACAACCGGGCGTACGCACAGGTCGACGGCCACCGCGTCGACGTGACGGAGTGGAACATGGTGGACCGCCGCGCAGCCGGCGACATGATCTCGACCACCGTAGACCTGGAACGCCTGCTGACCGGGCTCTTCTCCGGCGCCCTGCTGCCCGCCCCGCTCCTGGACGCCATGCTCAGCCTGCCCGCGGGCCACGTCGAGTACGACGGCGACCGCCAGTACGGCATGGGCTTCCAGCGTCTCGACCTCGGCGGCGGCACCATCATCTGGGCGAAGACAGGCTCCCGCCCCGGCTACCACACGGTCATCGCGGGCGACCGTCAGCTGTCACGCACGGTCGTCTACTCACTGAACGCCGAAAGTGCGAAGGACGATGGCGAAAAGCTGGCCCGCCGCTTCGCCCTCCCGGCCTTCCTCGACTGATCCCGGATGATGCCGCCGAAGCCTCCGACCCGGGCGGCCGGCATCTCGGGGCAGGAAACCGCTTCTGCCTGCCGGCGTTGAGCTGCCGCGGCGGAGACGCAGCGGAGCTTCTGTCTGCCAGGCCGTTTCCGGCGGCGGCCGCGCCACTGCTTCAGCTTGTTGATGCACCGCTCGACCGTGTGACGACGATGGCCAGGGGTACGCCTCGGCTGTGGCAGGTGCGTGTTCGCGCCCCTGCCCGATTGAGCCTCCAGGGCCGCCCTGAGCGAATGGGGCGAGGGTGAGCGTACTGCGGCGAGGGCTGATCAACGCGTGCCATAGGACTCATTGCGACTATACATTGAGCGTATACATTCAATGTATAGTCCTGGAGCATGGCTTCCCTGACCGCATTCCGCCGTAACACCCCCGTTGCCGTGCTCACCGTGACCGCCGCTTTCGGGCTGCTGCTCGGCTGGGCAACGTACGGCCTGCACGGAATGACACCTCTGTTGGAGCGGGCGACCAACTCGTCGTCCACCTGGATCCTCTGGACTGCCACAGCCGGTGCACTGATCCGTGAACGGCAACTCGCCGTCTGGGGAGGTGCGTTGATGATGCTTGCCACCTGTTGGGGCTACTACGCGGCATCCGCCCTTGGAGGCACCTTCGGGAGCGGAGGGCTCGGTACCGCCGCTGTGTGGTCGGTGGCGGGGTTGGCCGGAGGGCCCTTGCTGGGATGGGCAGGGTGGACAATTCGACGCGGCCGGGGTGATGTGCGGGCGGTAGCCGGGGCTGTGATCACGACGGTGGTGCTGGGTGAGGGGCTCTGGTTGGGGCTGGGGCTCCATTACTGGGGAGAAGCGGTCGCCTTCCTGACTGTCGGCGTGCTACTCACCGCCCTCCTCACCGTCTACCTGGCGCGCACCGGGGTGCACCGCTACTGGCTGTGCTCCACGCTTGCTCCCGCGGGCGGCTTCGTCTTCTACCTCGCAGTGAAGGGCATCCTCAACGGCTTGCTCGGATCGGCGTGATTCCCAGGGCGTAGAAGCCGTACTCCAACTGCTGGTACCACGCTCGTTCGCTCTCGAGCTCCTTCGACACCTGAACGGGTACTCCGCCGGTGTGGTCGCCTGTCGACACCATGACCACGAACGACGTGCCCTCGTCTGCCGGGTCGGACGGATTGGCGATCACCGTAAAGTCCCACGTTGCCGCGCCGGGCACGTCCGATGCGGCACCCATCCGGCGCAGGACGAACGTCGGCTGTCGCAGAAGAACTCCGGACTGCGCCCGGATCGCCATCGCCGTCTGCCCTACGATCCGCCAGGGTGGCTCCGGGCGCGTGTGGTGAACGTCCGAAAAGAGTTGGCGCCGCAGCTGAGAGTACTCAGCCGCCGTCTGGGCCAAGGACCTCGTGTCCTCGGCCATCTGACGGCTGGTGTCGCAACTGTCGAGCAGACCGGCCAAGGAGTCCAGTCTGTCCCGGACCCATGGTTTGAGGAAGCGATCAAGACCACCCAGCCGGTAGGCGTCCTCGGCCGACTCGGCAACCCATAACGCGCCACGCGCCAAACCCTGATGTCTGTCGGCGAGATTCATTCGGCTTTCCTTTCCCTGAGACGACGATCAACGCTTGACCGTATCGATCAGTAGTCCGAACTGGGTGCCATCAGTGGCAGTTGGGGCGGTGTGGCGGTCGGCGGGATGGTGTACCAGGAAGTTTTGATCACGTGACACAGACACGTACACCTCGGCCCCCAAGCCCCTCAGCCCCGTGGCACCCCGCTGGCGCCTGCTGAACCAGGCCGCCGCTGCCACCCCTGGGCGTGACGCTCGCAACTGCTCCTTGTGTCGCGAGCACGACGCAGGCCGAGCTTCGCCCAGCGAGCCAGGACGCGATGATCGGGGTGGCGCAGCACGTAAGGGCTGAAGTCCGGCCCGACGGGTCGGGGGAGCGCCCGATCGCGACCGGGAACCTAGCGACGACGGCCGAGATGTATAGAGATCGAGGCGAGCGCGAGTGCCCCGAGCGCGCGAGACATCCTGCTCTCCTCCGTGATCAACGACACCACCAGGATCGAGATGACCAGCACACTGGCGGGCCGACCCCAGCGCGCCATCGTCCTGGCGAGCCGCACAACGAGCGACCGATCCCCGCGCAAGTTCTTCGCACTGCTACGTCCCTCGCGCATCCCGCCCCAGATGTGATCGGCAGGAACCCCCGTTCCTGATCCCTCTCATCTACCGTGATGTGCCTGCGGATCACAAGAGGCGCGTTGTGTGCAGGTCAGGAGTTAGATGCTCGTCTGGCCGCACGCGGGCGGCGTGATTCGACAGGAACACGCCGGTGAACTTCTCGCCGGCCCCTACGCCTGAGGTGACGGCGGAGAGGAGCAGTATCAAGTTCGTGCACCTCGGCGAGCGTGAGCACGGGGAGCGGCGTGGCGGGCGGTCGTCGGCGGTGGTGTCGCCGTCGAGATTCATGACCGAGGAGCGCAGGCGCGGCCATGCGAGTCACGCAACTGCATCGTCGTGAGCTGCTACGCGCCGCACCCACCGGGAGATTTGAGCGCGGCAGTCCACCGAGCAGGGACGAGTCCCTGGGCCCGCTGCGTAGCACCGGTGGTCAGGTGGGCTGGGGGCGGCCGAAGAGCAGGTCGAACCCTGCTGGGAGCTGGAGCAGGATCTCCTCGAGGAGCTCGTCTACGGCGGTGTCGGCGACCGCGGAGCCAATTGCAGGGGCGGGCAGGCCGAGGACCTGAGTACCCACGGTGCGGCACGCGGACCGGGCGTTCGTGCGCCGTCGGGCAGGAGGGGCCCGAGCGCCGGTGGGCCTGTCGTCAGGTGTCCCGGCGTGTCCGCTGTAGGGCGGTCAGGCGGGAGACGTACAGGACTGTCGCCACGACGGTAGGGAACACGAGGAGGCGCAGGAGTAGCGCCGCCCATCCCGTCGTCCCCAAGTCGTACGTGTACCAGCTGTCGTAGCCGTCCTCGCCGTAGGACAGCCCGTTGTCGTGGCTGACGAAGTTGTCGGAGGAGGCCCACTCGAAGGCTGACCAGTACCAGAACAACGGCGATGTCAGTGCGGTGACCACCCAGAAGCCCCACCAGGTGTGGAGTCGGGCAGCCGGAGCCATGGTCCCGCCCAGGGAGGTTGGGCTGGAGGCGTGCCAGACGTCGTTGGCGATCTGCTTGGGCAGGAAGAGGTTGCCGATGGGGATGAGCCATGAAGTGACGGCCATCCGGGGCTCGTAGCGCAGCCGTCCAGGGGCGAATTCCTCAGCGTTTGCACGCATCCGGGCGCACCAGATCAGCCAGGCCACGGCAAGACTGATCCCGGTGCCGACCTGGGCATAGCCCCAGGGATAGGCCACTTCCTCGTCCACGCCCCAGCTGCTTGTGAAGGTGTCTCCGCCCAGCATGTTCAACTGCGTGATGGTGGCGCCCAGCGCCGCAAGCGCGTACAGAGCCAGAGTCACGTATACCCCGACGGTGGCCGCATGCGGACCGCTGCGTTCCTCAGCCAAGGTGCGTGGTGACGCTGTTGCCTCTGGCCGGGGACGAGGTGGTTGCTGCGGCTGGTCCGGGGCGGTGGCCCGGGCGGCGGGCCCGTGGCCGGGGGTCGTCAGAGTCTCGCCTTGCGGCGGCAGCGCCGGGGGCGGGATGGCCCCGGCGGCCGGCCCGGTGCGGGGATCTTCCTGTTCCAGCAGCTGGGCCGCGTCCTGCCCGAGCTGGGCCAGGACCGGGGCGGGCAGCCACGGACCGAGATGCCGGAACTGGGTCTCCTGGCGTTGCTGGAGCGTGGACAGCGGCGGCCGGGCTTGAGGATCCTTGACCAGACAGTCGTGGATCAGGGGGAGCAGCGGCTCCGGAACGCCGGTGAGGTCGGGTTCCTCGTGCACGACTCGGTACATGAGGGCGTGCGAGCGCCCTTCGGATGTCTCGAAGGGGAGACGTCCGCTGGCGGCGAAGGCGAGCACCGAGCCCAGGGAGAAGATGTCGCAGGCGGCAGTCAGACGTTCCCCGCGCACCTGCTCGGGCGCCATGAATCCGGGAGTGCCGACGATCACGTCGGTGGAGGTCAGTCCGCCGTGGGTCGGGCCGTCCAGGGCCCGGACGATCCCGAAGTCGATCACCTTCGGGCCATCGATGGTGATCATGATGTTGGAGGGCTTCAGGTCGCGGTGGACGAGACCGGCGGCGTGGATGTCGGCAAGCGCGTCACACAGACCAGAGGCCAGCCCGCGCACCGAACGTTCCGGCAGCGGCCCATGACGGGCGACCACCTCGGCGAGAGTGGGGCCGGGGACGTAGGCGGTGGCCACCCAGGGGCGTTCGGCATGCGGGTCCGCATCCAGGACTGCCGCAGTCCAGTCCCCGCCCACCCTCTGGGCGATGGAGACCTCCTCAGCGAACCGGAGGCGGAAGTCAGGTAACGCCGCCAGCTCGAGACGGATCGACTTGACTGCGACCATGCGCCCACGAGGGGACCGGGCCAGGTACACCACGCCCATCCCGCCCTCGCCGAGCCGACCGAGCAGCCGGTAGTCCGCCACGCACACCGGATCGTCCCCAGACAGGGCCCGCACAGGCACAGCCTCCTTCAGCACCACCTACCTACGGCACGCAAACAACTGGTCAGGCTAGAGGAGACGGCCCGCCGACGATGACGGTTTCACCGATGATGCTCCGTTCCGTACTCCAGAACGCAAAACCGTCATCCGCCATTGCCGTCCGTGAACTGTTGTCGAGTTATGAGAACGGCTCGCCGAGAAACGGCGTTGTCAGTGGGGGCTGCCAGGGTGTGCTTCATGGAGGAACTGGTGGAGCGTGTCGACTGTCAAGATCGTGTCCTGGGGGTGGTCACCCGTCGGCAGGCCACCCGGGAGGGCTGGCTGCATCGAATCGCCTCGACGGTGTGTCGTGATGAGCGTGGTCGGATCCTCGTCCATCGGCGGTCGGAGCAGCTGTCGCGCTTCCCCGGGTTCTATGAGGTCATGGTCGGTGGCGCCGTGGGTGTCGGTGAATCCTATGAACAGGCTGCCGGGCGGGAGTTGGCCGAAGAGTTGGGCATCCATGGCCAGCCGCGCTTGCTGTTCACGTTCATCAACCGCAGCGGCCTGAGCCCTCACTGGCTCGGCGTGCATGAAGCCGTGGTGCCGGACGCTGTGACCCGCGATCCCGATGAAGTCGCCTGGTATGGCTGGCTGACCGAGTCCGAGCTTCACTCGGCCCTGTTGGATTGGCCTTTCACTCCCGACAGCCACGAGGCCTTCAGTCGGTATCTCGCCCTCCGGACGTGGTGACCGAGCAGCAGGCCGACTGAAGAAGTGCCACGGATCCGAGACATCAGGCTGGCACGCACTCTGAGAACGGCCCAGAACCTGCTCGTCGGCCGCTGCGTCAGGACACGAGCAACCCCTACACCACACAGGAGGCCTCCCCAGCGGTACGCACGCGGCGCACCAGCCCCACCCGCACCACCGAGGGGCCGGGCTGGAGGCCGGCGGCTGCACCGATGTCACCGTCGTGACACCCAGGCCCGGACAGACCCCGGCGCCCGCTCCAACTTAGGCGCTGCTCCGGTTCGCGGTGAGGGCTGGCGTGGTCGTGCAGATCGGCGAGTGTAGCCGCGGGAGGGGGACATTTGGCATGGCGGATTCCCGACATTCGCCCCGTTGCTCCCGTGTCGGTCGCATCGCAGAATCAGATCGGAAGATCAACGGACGTGGTGGGCAAGGGGAATGGGGGGCGATGTCTGTGCGAAGGAGTACGCCGGAGTTGGTCGATGCCGGGACACCTGGTGAGGTACGCGGTGTGGTTCTGGTGCTGCCTGGGGGTTCGGTCCGGGGGCGGGGACGCTATCGGCGAGTGGCGGAGTGGGGACTGCGGCCGCTGGTGGGCCGGTTGGCGGCGATCGATGGCGCGCAGGGGGTGGCGGTTCGATCGCTGCGGTATCGAGTGCGGGGTTGGAACGGCGATGCCGCGGATGCCCTTGCGGACACACGGTGGGCGCTGGCGCGGATCAGGGAGCAGGTCGGCGAGGTGCCCGTGGTGCTGGTCGGCAACTCTATGGGAGGTCGCGCGGCCTTTCTGGCGGCAGGTGATCCGGCGGTCGCGGCCGTCGTGGGTGTGGCCCCGTGGCTGCCGGCGGGGGACCCGGTGCAACAGCTCGCCGGGCGGGAGGTGCTGATCGTGCACGGCGACCGGGACCGCAGTCAGGCCGGGGCGGCGTTGTCACTGGAGTATGCGACTCGGGCGCGAGCCGTGGTGCCAGGAGCAGCGCGGGTGGAGATTCCGGGGGCCGGGCATTTTCTGTTGAAGGGGGCGAAGGACTGCTTCGAGCTCTGTGCGGAGTTCGTGGTCCAGGTGCTGACGGGGGCCGGCTGTGGGGAGATGTTGGCGGGGGCTCGGGGTGGGGATCTGAGGACGGTGCTGCCGATTCCATATCCGGGGGCTCTCGGATCGGCGGTGGAGGGAAACGTTCACGGCTGATCCCGGACTGGTTCGGCGACGTGATCCAGTACCGGTCCCTGGGGCCCCTGGACGGAGGTCGAGGACGGCAACATCATCTCGGAGTGGTGGCGCAGGAAAGGCCGGCGTGATGCAGGGCGCCCCTTCGGCGTTGCCCACCAACCGGCGCCAGGCATGAGCCGTCCCAGGGGGCCGGTGCCGTTACGACGGTGCTCCGTGTCTGGTCAGCGTTGTTCGGGCGAGGTCGCGTAGCCAGGTGTGGGCCTGGTCTGTGTCGTAGCGCTGATGCCATGACAGGTATATGGGGGCTGGCGGCAGTTCGAGCGGGAGGGGGAGAGTGGTCAGGCCGAGGTCGGTGACCGCTGAGTGCGTGGTGGCTTCGGGGACGCAGATCAGGAGGTCGGAGCCGCGCACGAACTCCAGGGCGGCCGCTTCTGTGGGTGCGGCCGCCACCACGCGGCGGGTGAGGCCGAGTCGCGCGAGGGCGTCGTCGACGGCGTCACCGAGGTTTCCGCGGCGCGACACGCTGACATGCTCGGCAGCGGCGTACTGCTCCGCGGTGACCGCCTGGCCGCTGTCGAGCGGGTGCCCCTGTCTCATGACGATGACGAGGCGGGTCTCGCCCACGCTCTCGGCGCGGATGTCAGGCGCACTCGGCCGGGTGGCGTTCGCCTCCAGGTCCACCTCGCCGCGCCGTAGCTCGGGTGTGTCGACGCTCGCTTCCGCGAGGAAGCGCAGCCGCACGCCCGGCGCCTGCCCCCGCACGGCGGAGAGCAACGCGGGGCCGCACAGCGCGACCAGGGAGTCGTGCCAGCGGAGGGTGAAAGTGCGCTCCAGCGTGCCCAGATCGAGTTCACGGCTTGGCGCCAGTACCCCCTGAACCTGCTGCAGCAGCTCGTGCACCTGCTCGCGTACGGCCATCGCGTACGGCGTCGGGGTCATCGTCCGACCGGTGCGCACCAGGATCTGATCCCCTGTCGTGCGACGGATCCGCCCGAGGCTCCGGCTCATCGCGGGTGCGGTGACGTGCAGGCGGGCAGCCGCCCCCGCCACGCTTCCTTCCTCGAGCAGCGCGTCGAAGGCGGAGAGCAGATTCAAATCCAATTGCATGGGAGTAATCCTAGCCGTGCCTTACATGCATTTGAAGTTAATCAATGGCCTCTATACCTTCGAGAGCAGAGCGCGCGGGACGGAGCGAACACCTCGGACCGTCCGCCTCAACCCACCTTCTGCACAAGGGAGTTCAGTCATGTCCGCAACGCTTCAGACCGCCGGCGTCGCCGTCTCCGACGCCGACCTGCTCGACCAGACCGTGAGCGCCGTGCGCGAGGCCGGTTCGGCGCTCGTCGAGCGGTTCGGCGACGTGGTCGCCTACCGGACCCGGGAGGAGCTCATGAGCGCGCTTGCCGGCAACGACGACACGGCTCTCGACATCCTGCGCCCCGCCCTCACGCGTCTGCGCCCGGACGCCGGCTGGGTGGAGGACGAACTGGACGGCGGGGCGCTCCCGTCCGGCGAATGGTGGGTCGTGGACCCGGCCGAGGGCAACGTCAACCACCTGCACGCCCTGCCGGAGTGGGCCGTGACCGCCACCCTCGTACGGGAGAACCGGCCGGTGCTCACCGCGGTCCACGTCCCGCTGACCGGCGAGACCTACACCGCGCTCGCAGGCGGGGGCGCCCACCTCGACGGCCGACCGCTGCGCGTCTCCCCGACCACGGACCTCGGCCTCGGCCTCGTGGCCACCAGCCAGGCGCGGCCGGACGAGGACGAGAAGGTCGTACGTCGCGTCGGTTCCTCGATCACCGCGATGCTCTTCGACGCGCTCGTCGTCCGCACCGCCGTCCCCGCGACCCTGCATCTGCTGAACGTGGCCGCCGGCCGGATCGACGCCTTCTGGCAGTTCGCCGGTGCCCGCGCAGACCTGCTGCCCGGGGCGCTGCTCGTCACCGAGGCCGGCGGACGGATCTCCGACACCGAAGGCCGCCCCTGGACTCCGCAGAGCGACAGCTTCCTGGCCGCCACACCCGGCGTTCACGCCCAGGCCGTCAACACGCTCTCCCTCTGACCGCACGTCACCATCCGTACACACCAAAGGGACCTGATCGACATGACCACGATCGCCGTTCTCGGAAACGGCCGCGTCGGCGGCAACCTGGCCGCCGCCCTCACCCGGGCAGGACACGAGGTGACGGCGGTGGGCCGCACGCCGGGCGCCGCCGCGTCAGCGGCACGGACCGCCCGGATCGTCATCAACGCCACCCCGGGCGCCGGCTCGCTGGACCGGCTCGTCGCCCTGCGCGAGGAACTGCGCGGCAAGATCCTCATCGACGTCTCCAACGCCACCACCGACGGACCCGACGGCCTGCCCGGCGACCTGATCCACCCCGGATCCAGCCTGGCCGAGCAACTCCAGGAAGCGCTCCCCGACACACGCGTCGTCAAGACCCTCAACTCGATGCTCTTCCCGGTGATGACCGCCCCCGCCGCCCTGACGCAGGCACCCGACGCCTTCCTCTCCGGCGACGACCCGCAGGCCAAGCAGATCGTGCGTGAACTGCTCGTCGACCTGGGCTGGCACGCGGAGTGGATCACCGACCTCGGCGGGATCCGGACCGCCCGCGCCACCGAGGCCGCGATACTTTTCGTACCGCACGTGATCCGGTCGAGCGGATTCGCGCCGTTCGCGATCTCGATCGCCCGCTGACCTGCGCACGGGCAGTCAGAGAGGGTTGTGGCGTTCAACGTGGGCGACGTCGCCCTGTGCGCCGTGGTGGTGGCCAATGTGTTCGCGGGTGCCGATGCCCCGCAGGCCGGCGCGCTGGTAGTCGAGATCCGCATCTCACTGGGACAGGCGATCCCAGAACGAGCATTGGTGTGCGGAATACGCGTCGACAGGGTGGATCCCACCCGGTTCCGGAGCCAGTGACTGCACCGACGGCGCGTGAGATGACGAAGCGCGGAGGGCGGGCCAGAGCGGGGCATCCGTGGTGTTCGGATTTCCGGTGCGGGCGAAGTTCGTCCAGTAGCCGACCATCCGGTCCGACAGTGAGCGCTGGACTTCGTTCAGCGGTCGTTCGGTGGGGAACGAGGCGAACAGGAACGGCATCTCGAAGCCGTGTGCCGCGCCGTAGGGGAATTCCGGGTTCGCCGGCAGGCCGGCGAGGACGGGAGCGTGCGGATCGTTGAACTCGTAGCCGTAGAGGGAGAGGCCGGGGGCGTGCCCCGCGATGGCCCGGCCGGCGGCGAGCATGGTGCACGTGAAGGACCGATCGGTCAGCACCGCCGCCCAGGCCAGCGCGGGAGAGGGATGGTGTGCCGCCGGATACCGCGCCTCGACGGCCGGGGCCGCGGCCCCGAAGGCCTCCCTCAAGCGGGCTCGGTAGTCGTTCTTGGTGCGGATCGGGAACGCGGCGAGCGACGAGCCGACGAACATCCGCATCTCGTCGTGGTTGGTGCCCAGGATGACCGGCAGGCGGTGGAAGCGTCCCGACGCCAACGCCTGGGCAGGTGCCACGGGCAGCAGCTTGTTGCCGAAGGCGGGCCGGTTGAAGGACTGCATCAGCTGTGCGGTGTCGAGACGATCCGTGCTCAGCCCGCGCAGGCACGCCAGAACCTCGTCGCTGCCGCCCTCGGTACAGCCCAGTTGCCGGGCGGCTTCCGCACCGGCTGTCTGCACATCCGCCTGTGAGGCAAACGGCTCGTACGCCGGTGTTCCGGGGGCGAGTGCGCCGCGAGGGAAGGAGGTGAGGCAGGAACCGCTCTGGAGGACGGCCAGTTGGAAGAGTCCGGCGGCTGTCGGCGAGGTGAGGTGGGCACAGATGCTGAGGGCGCCGGCGGACTCACCGAACAGTGTGACGTTGCGCGGATCGCCCCCGAAACGTCCTGCGTTCGCCCGCACCCAGCGCAGGGCGGCCTGCTGGTCCGCCAGGCCGAACGGCGGGGCGGCGCCCAGCCGGGAGTGGCCGAAGTAGCCGAAGATCCCCAACCGGTAATTGACCGTGACGACGATGGCGTCACCCTGGGCCGCGAGACGTTCGGCGCTGTAGTCACTGCCGGAGCCGCCCAGGAACGCACCGCCGTGCATCCACACCATCACGGGCCGCTTCCTCGCAGCCTGCTCGGCCGCCGGCACTGTGACGTTGAGGTAGAGGCAGTCCTCCGAGCCGGTGACCCCGCTCGCACCCGGAGTCGGCATCTGCACGCACCGTTCAGCCGGCCTCGTCGCGTCCCGAACTCCCTGCCACGCAGGGGCAGGCACGGGGGCACGCCAGCGCAGCGGCCCGGTCGGCGGCGCGGCGTAGGGAACGCCGTCGAAGGTGATGTACGAGCCGTGGGACACACCCCGTACCAGGCCCTGCTCCGTCCGTACGACCGTACGGTCCTGTCTGTGAGCGTCAGGGGACCTGGGGCCTGCGCCGGTCGCGGGTACGGCGGTGGCCGACACCAGCGCCACCGCGCACACCAGCGGGAGGAGCGCCATGCGGAGTCCGGCTTTTCGGTCCGGACGCGGTGCTGACATGGCCGGGCGCATAAATACCACCGTTCTTGGTCGGGTTCGGAATGAGACGGGAAGCCACAGGACGCCGACGTGACACACGGCCGGCCCCACCGGTCCGGGCAGGACAAGACGGCACGAGACCTGAGTTGCGAGAACGGTGCGGACCGATGCGCCGACGATCAATACGCTAGAACCTCCCGCGCACTGGAGGTTCAAGGGGCTGTGACGCACGACACGTGGAGCATCGGTGAACTCGCGGCCGCAACGGGCCTCCCCGTCAAAACGCTCCGCTACTACTCCGACAGCGGTCTGCTGCCGGTGGCCGCTCGCAGCACCGGCGGCCATCGGCGCTACGGCCCCGAGGCGTGGGAGCGGATCGGGCTCATCAGACGCCTGCGGGCGTTGGACACCTCGATCGCGACGATCACCCAGGTGGTCACGGGGGAGTGCACACTCGGCGAACTGGTGGCAACCGAACTCGAAGCGGTGCAGGAGCGCCTGTCCGAACTGCGGTGGCGCGAGGCCACGCTCAAGGCACTGGACGACTGCCCTGGCGAGGAACGGCTCCGGCGCCTGAAGATACTCTCCCGCGTACAGCGGCTCCCGGAGGCGCATCGCACGCTCACGGATCACTGGTACCGCGAGCTGTCAGCGGCCATGCCGAAGCCTCGACTCGACATCATGGTCGCCATGCTGGCCCCCGCCCCACCGCAGGACCCTGTCCCCGCCTCCGCGCTGGCCTACGCCGAGCTGCACCTGCTCATTTCCACGCCCGGTTTCACTCGCTGGACCCAGGACCACGACGAAGAGATGAGGGACGGCCCGGCCTTCTACGCGGAGATCGACGAAGCCGCCGCGCTGACGGCCGCCGCTCTGGCCCAGGGCCTGCCGCCAGGTGCCGGCGACGCGGTGGACGCATTCGTGTCCGCCCACGCACGAGCCCGACGGGAGTCGGACACCCCCGCCTTCCGCGAACACCTCCACGGACTGGTGTCACGGTCATCCGGCTTCGACCCCCGACTGGAGCGGTACTGGGCTCTGGTCGGCACCGTCACGTGCGGGCGCGTCCTGAACATGACCGTGGCGCATCGATGGCTCACCGACGGCCTGTCCATGTCGATCGCCGCGACTCCGTACACGGCGACCGCGACGACCTCCCGGGGCCGCGGCACTCCTTGAGAGCGGGGCTGCGCCATGGCGACGGCTCCGCAAGTCGGCCAAGCTGTGTGCCGACGGAAGTTGTTGCTGAAAGCCGCGAGTCACCTCGTCGTCCACCACGCCGTCAGGGCAGAGCCGGCGCCCGTCGCCAGGAGCGTGACGAGGCGGACGGGCACGCGCTGCCACGTCATCCGGAAGCCTCCGATGCGAACGTCGACGGCGGGTCCGCGCTTCTGACTCGTCATGGCTCCTCCTCCAAGTCCCGTGTTGTGTCGCTCGGTTGGGCGCCACTGACTCCACCGTGCCCAAGCGCCCAGGTGAGAGTGCACCAGGGGTCGCCCATTGGGCCCTATGGCGGCACTCGGTGCCGCGGAGACATTCACCTTGCACCCTTTGTCTGACCCTGCACAGGGGCGAGTGACCTTTGCGACCAGTTTGATCGATCATCGGCAGGGTGCAGGTGGGGTCTACGGGTGCGCCGTCAGTAACCGGCGCAGGCGGAGGTCCGACCGGACGTCGCCGGGGGGCTGCTGGTCGGCGGTGCGCCGTGCCCGACCATCGCCTACTCGTCCGGTCGACGTGTCGACGTGTCGACGTGTCGGCGCGTCAGCGTGACGACGAGCAGGCTCGCATCCGTCACCCATCGGGCCGAGCTCGGCGCAAGGTGGGGCAGCACCCGGTCATGCTCCGGCTCGCCGGGCCTGCCGATGAAGAAGCCCCACGGCTGGGACCTGCTGACGGTGCCCACCGCGCGGCTTCCAGCAGCAGTCCGAGGGCTCCCTGGCATCTCCTCCCTCCGCCCCCGCTCGCCATGCTTCGGGGGCATCAATGCTTTCGGGAAGAGCGGGGCCCCTTCCGCGTGTCACATATGGACGTGTCGTTCATTTAAGGACTATATGGACGCACCGTTCATTTGAAGCGTGGTAGGAAATCACTCCATGAACGGCCCCCTGGCTCCTCGTGCCGCCCTTGTCGCCGACGGCTCGGGCGGTATCGGACGCCTCGTGGCCGAGCGGCTCGCGCAGGACGGCCTCGCTGTCGCCGTGCACTACGCGGGCAGCCGCACCGATGTATCACCACCGTCGCGCGGTGACCGGTCAGCCGCCAGCCGGCAGCGTGATCGGGCTCAGCGGAGTCTGGTCGGAGCGGTTTCCTCCTGCCTAGGGTGAGGGGATGACGCGATTCGACGGCAGCGGGGTCTTGATCACGGGCGCAGGCCAGGGCATCGGAGAGGCGACCGCGCGGCGCTTCGCGGCGGAGGGCGCGAATGTGCTTGTCACGGACCGCGACCTGCCCCGAGCCGAACGCGTGGCCGCCTCGATCCGCACCAGTGGCGGCGCGGCGGAACCGTACGCCTGCGACGTCTCCGACCGCACAGCGGTAGACGCGGCTGTCGCGCATGCCGTGAGCTCCTTCGGCGGCATCGACGTCCTGGTCAACAACGCCTACGCGTGCCACCCAGGTCCCGTCCGTTTCGAGGACCACGAAGACGACCCTTGGTACGAGGACCACGAGATCACCCTGCACGGTGCTTTCCGCTGCACGCGCGCGGCACTGCCGCACCTGGTGGCGGCCGGCGGTCGAGGGGCCGTCGTCAACATCGGCTCGGTCAACGCCGAACGCCACTTCGGTGGCAGCCACGCCTACAGCGCCGCCAAAGCCGGACTCGCCTCGTTCACCCGCACTCTCGCCGTGGAATGCGCCCCGCGCGGCGTCCGTGTCAACCTCGTCGAACCCGGCACCGTCCGCACCAGCGTCTGGGACGACCGCCGCGGGACCCTGGAACGAGCCGCCGCTCAGTATCCGTTGGGACGGGTCGGCGAACCCGACGACGTCGCGGCCGCCGTCATCTTTCTCGCCTCCACTGACGCGGCCTGGATCACGGGGGTGACCTTGCCGGTCGACGGGGGCCTGCTCGTGAGCAATCTGGGGCTGAACCAGGCGATGTCGCAAGAGTGATCGAGGGTGCCGAGCCCTGTGCGCGCCACGCCCAGGCGGGCCGCCGCCATGTGGATCGGCAAGCCGGGCTCGGGCGGGGCGCATTGCTCAACACCCTTCGATTTGCGTGGTGCTCATGCGGAAGGTGGGCTTACGAGCCGTATCCGCTGGATCATGCGGCTCGCCCCCGTCGGCGCGTTCGGCTCGACGGCCTTCACCATCGGCAACTACGGCCTGGGCACCCTGCGCCACCTGGCCCTGCTGGTCGGCTCGTTCTGGCTGACCGCCCTCTTCTTCGTCCTGGTCGTCCTCGGGTCGGTGATGCGGCTGAACGGACTGCGGCTGCTGCCGTTCCTTCGCTACATCAAGGAAGAGCTTCTGATCGTTCTGGGCACCTCCTCCACCGAGCCGGTCCTGCCGCGCATGATGGCCAAGCTCCAGCACGTGGGCGCTTCGAAGCCGGTCGTCGGCATCACGCTGCCCGCCGGGTACTCCTTCAACCTCGACGGCACCGCCATCTACCTGACCATGGGCTCGGTCTTCCTCGCCCAGGCTCTCGGCATCGACCTCAGCCTCACCCAGCAGCTGACCATGCTCGCCGTCATGCTGCTCACCTCCAAGGGCGCCGCAGGTGTCACCGGTTCCGGCTTCATCGCCCTGGCCGCCACCCTCAGCGCCGTCCCGCACGTCCCCGTCGCCGCCCTCGCGCTGATCTTCGGCGTCGACCGGTTCATGTCCGAAGCCCGCGCCCTGGCCAGCCTGGTCGGCAACGGCGTCGCCACCCTGGCCGTCGCCCGCTGGGAGAACGAACTCGACGAGGACCGCGCCAAGGCCGTCCTGCGCGGAGACATCCCGTACGCCACTGCCCCTGTTCCTGCTGCGCCGCCGGCCGAGCCCGGGCTGAAGGAGACACCTGTCCCGACCCGCGATCCCGTTCCCGCCGCGAGCTGACGCCGCCGGGGGAGGGCCGGCCCGGAGCATCAGCTCCGGGCCGGCCCGCTGTGGCACCACGACCGATTCGACACCGCTCCGCACCCCGCTCAGCGGGATGGGTGTCCTCAGGCGTGCACCAGGCGGAGGTCCACCGCGTCGGCCATCGCGCGCCGTGCATGGTGATGTCGAGTCGGCCGCCTTCCTGGACGTTCAGCTCGTGCACCGTGCTTCGGAACCCGGCCGGTCCCCACCACTGTGCGACCCGGCGGATCGCCGAAGGGATCGGCAGAGTGCCGGACTGAACGATGTCCAGGTCTGCCATCCGTCGCACGCAGGCAACGGGAGAGACCGAACGCGCCCCGAGCGATCCCAGGAACAGGGCGATGCCGGCGGGGCGGCGTCGGCGCGCATCGTCGTGCGCCGCCTCATCGCGTACGCCCCACGGCAAGTGCCATGATCCATCGCCAGTTCAGCGGCGAACCGGGAGCCGTGGCGCCGGGCCTGGTGCGAGGGACCAGGACACGCAGGGCGCGGCGGCGTACGGTACAGACGACCGGGGTGGCCAAGGTCAGCGCCTCACCGTCCACCGCGACGGGAATCGTGTCGCCGGATGCCGCCACCTCCACCCTGCGTACCGTCGCGAAGTCCATGCCCTGAGCGCGTTCGCCCCGAAGAGCGAGGTCGGCGGCCTGTGCCGCGCCCTCCACACACAGGGCGATCACCCCGAGTTTGCCGCGGTCCAGGCGCGGCCTCAGTCCCGTAGCCAGTGGATCAGGCGTGGCGTAGGGGTTGTTGGTGACAAGGATGGCCTGCTTCCCGGTGAACTGCTTCTCTCCAGCGGTTGCGTCGAGGCGCCTGCCGTCTGTCCCGAGCAGATCAGGCAGCAGGGCCAAGGCGGTCCCCGCCTTGGCGTCGCGGTACTCGGGCCGCTGCACGATGTCCGCGTACGCTCCCAAGGAGACGGTGTTGACAAAAGGCCGCCCGTTCACCATGCCCAGGTCGATGCGGAGTTCCTCGCCGTCGGTCAAGGCGTCGAGGCAGCGCGTCGGATCGGCTCGGTCCAGGCCCAAATCCATGGCGAAATGGTTGCGAGTGCCCGCAGAGATCACCAAGAGCGGCACCCCATGCTCAGCGGCGACCCCTGCGACCAGGGCCTGGGTACCGTCACCGCCTGCTACCCCGAGCAGGTCGGCACCGTTCGCGACCGCCTCGCGTGCCAGCGCCTCCACATCGCTCACGCCCCCCTTTGTGTCGAGCAAGTGCACCTGTGCGCCCAGCCGTTCAGCCCGCTCCACGAGACCGAAGCGGCCGACCTTCCCACCGCCGGACTTCGGATTCATGATCAGGAAGGGCTGCCTCGGCGTCACCCCGCGCGTGCCACGCATCACGTACGGCTTACCGTGCACGCGCATCGCGGTCCGGCCGCAGACCAGGGCCACGCCGTACAGCACCAGGGCGAGAAGCGCCCAGACCCAGACACCCTGCCAGATGTAGTCGACGAGCACCGCGACCGGCGCACCGGCCGCGATCAGCGCGCCCAGCAGGCGACGCGGTCCGCGGAGGGCAAGCAGCCACCACAGGCCCACGGCGGACAGGGCAAGACCAGCGATGCCGACGACGAAGGCAAGCGGCCCGATCTCGGCAAACGCGAGGCACAACACCGCGACCACGGACGCGAGCGCCAGCAGCGCGGACCAAGCCCAGAGCCGTGCCACTCCACCCGAGGATCGGCGATCAGTCACCCGTTCCACCTCCGGGGCCCATGCTCTCGCACTCGACCCGGCCTGGCATCCGGCCACCTGGGAGGCGGCTGGTCCGGTCCATGCTTCGCCGGGGCGGCGCGCTCCGTCAGTCATACCGCGCCGAGCGAAGGGGCCAGGTTGCGGAAGCGGCACTTCGCACGCTGTCCTGGATGCGCTTGCCGATGTCTGGCTCGATGTTCGTCCAGTAGGTGAAGGTGCGTTCCAGGACCGGTTCGGTGACGCCGTCGAGGAGGTGGCCGGTCATGTGGCCGACCAGACGGTCCCGGGCGGCGTCGTCCATGACGTCGCGCACGAGGGTGCCGGGCCGGCCCCAGTCGTCGTCCTCCGCGTGCGTGACGTAGGCGGCGGGCGTGATGTCTCCGTCCGTGTACCAGCTCGGCGGGTTGCCGTAGCGCTCGGTGTCGGTGGTCGGGCCGCCCTTGGAGTTCGATGCGTAGACCGGATCGCTGGTCCTGCGGAACGCCATCGCGCCGTCCTTGGAGTACGTGTGGACCGGCGCGACCGGTGCGACCGGTGCGTTGACGGGCCGTTGCTGGTAGTTGGCGCCGATGCGGTGCCTGCGTGCGTCCGCGTAGGAGAAGAGGCGGGCGAGCAGCATCCGGTCGGGGCTCGGGCCGATGCCGGGGACGAGGTTGGTGGGCTGGAAAGCGGCCTGTTCGATCTCGGCGTGGTTGTCGGTGGGGTTGCGGTCCAGGGTCATCCGGCCGACCGGGATGAGCGGGTAGTCGCTGTGAGGCCAGACCTTGGTGAGGTCGAACGGATTGAACCGGTAGCCGGAGACGTCCTCGTACGGCATGACCTGCACATGCAGGGTTCAGGAGGGGAAGTCGCCGTCCTGGATGTGTTCAAACAGGTCACCCGTGTGGTCATCGGTGTCGACGACGGCCATCTGGTCGCCTTCTGCGTGAGGAACTCGACACCCTGGTTCGGGCGCGGTCTCGCTCATGGCCGAGTCCTTCGCGACGGCGCGTTGCGCGTGTGACCGACGGCAGGAGTATGAGCAGGCCACGCCACGAGCAGCAGGGGCTGTGGGCTCCTCGCATGTCGAAGCGTCGCTACGACCGACAGCGACCCACGTGCGAACGGTCGCGCACCCGCGCTGACCGCGTCCACGCGGGCTGGGGGAGCGATTCGACCTGGGTTCGGCCGCTTAGGTCACCGGACGCCTTCTCACGTGAACGGGAGGTGAACGCTTCAAGCGCTCACGGAAGGAGGAAACTCCGGCCAGGCCGCAGAGCGTGCCCTGGTGAGGGTGATGCTCATGCCGGCCGAGGCATGGGGCGGACAGCTCGGGGACGGGGAGGTGTCGCGGGGGCGACGCACAGGCCCGATGGCCGTACCTGTGACCACCGCTGCGGCGCTGTACGGCTGGGCGGCCTGGTCCTTCGCGAGTTCGTCGGTGCTGCCCGGAGCGGTCGCGGTGGGTGGCGGGACGGTGCTGCGGGCCGGCGCCCTGTTGCTCCATCTCCGGATCGTCCCCGGCGCCTCGGGGTGTTTCGGCGCACTGGCGCTCGCCGCCGCGTTGCTGCTGTGTGTGGCTACCGCGGATCAAGCGGCCGGCCGGGACACGACCGTCACCTGCGTGATCCGCAAGGTCGACGACGAGTACCGAGAGCCGTCCGGCGACGGTGCCGTGGGGGTCTCTGGTGAGGGGCGACACGTCAGGCGGAAAGGCAGTCGCTGCTCTCGGAGTTCAACCGGCTCGGTTCGCCCCGCATCACCTCGGTCACGGAGGAGGCCTCCGGCGAGTGGGTGTACTGCTCCGGTCAAGGTCCAAGGCCAGTAGGTTCGTGTGGTCGCGCCCTGCGCCCGGCCCACGCCGTCGCAGGCACCAGAAAGAGCAGGGCGAGTACGGCGAACTGCCAGGGGGGCGACCCGCCGTCCACCACCGGGGCCAAGCGCCTCCCGGAGTCCAGGGCAACCCTGATCCTCGCTCCGGGCGCGCCGAGCAGCTCGCGTTTCGACAACGAGTCGCCATCGGCTCCCTCCCTCCCTCGGTCCTCAACGTCCGCTTCGCTCGGCTCCGTTGCCGGGTGCGGGGCAGTTCATGGAAGGCCTGTGTCCGACGTGACCATCTCCGCAGGCACCGGGACGATCCAGGCTCGTCCACCTTGCGGACCACTGCCGGAGTCCTCCGTTATGTGCCACCATCTGCCCATGGTTGGCTGCAGCAGTCATTCAGTGCTCGGCGCTCTGCTCGACACGGCCATTGCGCCTCTCAGCGACTTGACGAACAGGGCGTTCAGCAAGGGCGTCGAGCGCATCGGGAAGCGCGTCTGCCGAAACCGCGACGGCGAGCAGTGGTCGGCCGAGCAGCTCATCGAGAACCTTCGTGCGTTCGAGGCGGGGAACACCAGGTCTGCCCACTTCCTGAAAGGGCCTGTCGCAGCGGAGATCCCCCTGGAGGGACGTCGCGTTCTGCGCCGGCAACGCCACTGCGCCCGGGCGGAAGAACGGCCGGAACCTCGTCGCCGTGCGCGAATCGGCGATCGGCATCACGTCGGCCAAACGCACCACCGCCCGTCGGAACACCACCAGAGGGCCTGGCTCCTCCGAGGCGGGTGACGGCTTCGGCCGGTCAGCGTCTATGCCGACACCGTCGCGATACTTCAGGGCCTCAGCCTGCGGCCTGTCCGCGGGCCCTCCTTGCGCGGCCGCCGGGGCGCCGTACCCCGCGAGCGAGGTCATCGGCGACCCCTGCCCGATGTTCGAGGAGGACGCCGTCAACTGCTCAGTAGTCATGGGTAGGTCGCCAGGTCGTGTGACGGGCGATTCCTGCACGCCGAACCACCGGACGGGCCGGTACTGCGACGTCGCCTGTCAGGCCCGCGCCGGCGGCCACTCAGTGGCCGAACAGCACAGCAACAGCCCGACTCGTCACCGTCAACAGCCCAGCGAAAGGCCCGTCCATGAAGCGAACGCTCACGCTGATCACCGCGCTGGTCGTCACCGCGTTGTCGCCGACAACGGCGCACGCTGCGGTCAAGAAGGCCAAGCCTCCACTCAGTTGCGAGTCTCGGACGTTCACCTCGAGACCGGGCCCGAGCTTCAACGACCCGGAGGACTCTGACGCCCAGATGAGCGTCATGGGCCCGATCATCGAATCGATCAACAGCGCCGGCTGCGGGCAGACCATACGCGTCGCCATGTACTCGATAGGCAGCACGCAGCCGGGCCCGGACTTCGCCGACGCCTTGATCGCCGCGCACCAGCGCGGCGTCATCGTCAAGGCGCTGATGGACTCGCACAGCGACAACGCGATCTGGCAGTCGATGGTCACCGAGTTGGGCAACGACCCCCGAGCCTCCAGCTTTGCCGCGCTCTGTCCGGGCGGCTGCCTGACCCACTACTCCGGCTCCGCCCTGCACGCGAAGTACTACATGCTCAGCGGCGGGAGCGACGCGAACAGGACCGTGACCGTCAGCAGCGCCAACCCCACCTCCGCCCAGGCCAAGACCGCGTGGAACAGCGGCGCCACCGTCAAGGGCAACGTCGACCTGTACAACTCCTACGTCCGCTACTTCACAGCGATGGCCAAGGGGGCGCTCAACGGTCCGGGACCGCTGGTGCCCGACTACTACAGCTCCAGCAGCGGGCAGGCCGCCAGGACACTGTCCCCGCCCTCCTATCAGTGGCCCAAAGCGCGCTCCAAGAGCGACACCTGGGTCGACTTCCTGAACAACATCAAGGCACCCGCCACGATCAACATCGCCATGTTCCAGTGGACCTCTCACGGGCAGCCGGGCGACCGGAACTATCTGGAACTGCCGAAGAAGCTGGTGAGCCTGGCACAAACCGGCGTCAAGATACACATACTCTTCACCGCCGGCCAGGTTGACGGCAGCGTGCAGAACTACCTGAAGGACCGGCCGAACATCGACGTGCACGACACCACCCGTGGCATCGATGCGAACGGCAATGCCCTGCACTACACGCACGACAAGTACTTGATGGTCAGCGGCAGTTATGCAGGTTCGACCAGCTCCAGACTTGTGTTCGTCGGCTCCTCGAACTGGACGAGCAACGGCGTCTGGCACAATGACGAGTCGGACCTGAAGCTGACCGGTCAGTCCAGCTACGACGCGTTCATGACGGACTGGCGGAACCAGTACGACCGCTGCTGTGGAACCGCGTGGCAGCAGTTGAGTGCCGAGGCGCGCGCCGAGAACACGGCACCCGAGATTCCGATCGATCCGAGGCAGGCTCAGGAATAGGCAATCTCAGCCCCTCTGCCCAGTTGACGAGTTCGGCCGGGCCCGTGCTGCCGGGTGATTCCTCGGAGTGCCTCGACCCGCAGCGAACGGATCCCGACGACGGCGCCTTTGCGGTCGGTCACCCGCCTGCCATCCGCAGCAGCAGTTCCCGGGCCGACCATCAGCAACCGCCGGGCCGCGACAGACGCGTACTGAGACGATCTCCCGCGCCTCAGGCTGCGACAGCGATCGTCCCGCTGAGGTGGTCGTAGGCCACGTGGCAGTGCAGGCGGACACCGGCCGCCAGGGAGTCGTCGTTGAGGTAGGACCTCGGGCTGTGGCTGGGGACCAGGCCCCGTCCGCCCGGAATCGGCTCCAGCGAGCCGTCCTCGGTCAGCCTGCCGTCCTGTGCGCGGAGCATCAGGTACACGCCCCGGTACTTGTTGACGAACTCTGAGACGTCGTCGTAGCCGAGGGGGCGGCGTCTCGAAGACCGACTGATCGCCGACGACGCGCCGAACCGTGGGCAGCACCGCGGCGATCCAGCCCTTCTTGTTGTGCACGGCCGGGACATCCTGCGGGTACTCCACCTCGGCCGTGCAGTCGCAGGCGGCAGCCGTCTGCTCGGCGAGCGTGGTCAGCCGGGCCGCGGGCATCGGATCCACACCCATCCACGGGGTGGAGCCGTGCACCTGCTGTCCGGTGAGGCGGATCCTGACCATGCAGGAGACGCCGAACTGAATGCCGATCCGGTGACCGACGTGCTTGTTGGGCAGCGGGCCCAGGTGCGTCCAGAACGCCGTGGTCGGCCGCGGATCGTCGCACGCTCCCTGGGCGAGCGTCTCCTTCGCCCCCGACTGCTCGTCGGGCGGAGCCCGCTCCTCGGCCGGCTGGAAGACGAACAGCACCTTGCCCGGCAACTGATCGCGCACGCCGGCCAGGACAGTCGCCGCACCGAGCAGCATAAGAAGGAGGGGCGTCGGGACCGGGGCGGACGAGGGTGGGTGCCGTTGTGTAGGGGGAACGGCGACAGGACGTGAGCGAGGCGGTAACAAAACGTGAGCGGCAGGCGGGATGATTCCCATGTCAGCAGGTCAAGCGGGGTAGCGGTTCGCCGCCCGTTCCGGGCCGCGGCTGCATTTCCGTACTCGACCGCCATACCCTCGGGGAATTCACATGCGTACGACGTTCCACTCCCGCAAGCGCTCCGCCACCCTCGGCGCGGCACTCACCGCCGTTCTCGCCCTTGCTCTCACCGCCTGCAACGGCGACGACATCGCGTCGGGCAACACGCAGACCAGCCCCTCCTCGTCGTCGGACCAGGCGGGCAGCTCCGGCGGTAGCGGCAGCACTGGCGGCAGCGGCGGGGCGGACCAGTCGGGCCAGAGCAGCAACTCCGGTGGGAGCGACCAGGGCGGCGACACCGACAACGGTGACAGCGGCGCCGGCTACGCCGACGTGTGCCGCACCGACGTGCTCGACGCCAGCGCCGCCGACAACACCACGGACGAGACGAACGGCGTCGTCACCGTCACCTTCAAGAACATCGGCAGTGCCGACTGCCGTATCAACGGCTTCCCGGGTGTCGACATCAAGACGTCCCTGGGCGACACCTTCTCCGTGGAGCGCAACGGCGAGCAGGCCGTGCCGCAGGTCCTCAAGGAGGGCGACGCCGCCGCCTTCAACATCACGTACCCGGTCAACAACAGCGGCGGCTCCGGCGTGAAGCTGACCGACATGGTGGTGACGCCCCCGAACGAGACCAAGCCCGTCACCCTGACGTGGCCGGCGGGCACGCTCGCCGTCACCGACGGCAACGACGGCGGGAAGATGCAGGTCAGCCCGGTGGGCAAGGTCAGCGACTCACCGGCAGGGTGACCCCGCCCCCGCACCGCTGGCCCCCGCCCGGGAACTGCTGCCGGGAGGCCGCGGTGATGTTGAAGGTCCCCATGGTGCGCTTGCCGCTGCGAAGGACGCTCCCGAGATCCGTACTGGGGCGATCGCTGACCCGGCCGGAGTCCGTCGGCAGGGCGCCCGCGATGGCCTTCGCCGTCTCGCTGCGCCCGGAGCCGAGCGGAGCCCTCCCAGGCCCACCACTTCGCCGGGCCGCAGATCGAGGGAGACGCCGCCCAGCCGGTGGCGGACCGTCAGCTTCACGGCCCTGAGCACCGGTTCGGCTCCCGCGTCGTACTCGCCGGAGAACTGGCGCTCAGTCCCGTTGCTGACACCGTGTCAGAAGGCTTTGTCGATGTCCGACTTGGCGTCCTTCTCGGTGTAGGCGCTGTCCTTGATGACGATGTGCTGGCTCACCTTGTCGCCCTTGGTGAAGGAGTCCAGGGTCTGGAAGGCGAGCGGGCCGAAGCGCGGTTGGTCTCGATCAAGCCGGAGATCCAGTCGTCGACGATGCCCTGGACCGCGTTCCGCGTGCCGTCCACCGTCACGATCTTGACGTCGCCGGCCTTCTTGCCGGCGTTCTTGAGCGCGTTGACGGCGCCGAGGCCCATATCGTCGTTCTCGGCGGTCCCTCACGAGGTGTCAGACGGAACCAAGGCCATCGACCCGGCGCGGATCCGTCGGTGGCCCGGGGCGGGGAGGGCTCGATGCCGATCGACGCGGCGTCGGGCGGCACCTGTTCGTGGTGGCGGTGGCGGCCACGCAAGTGCCGGAATGGAGGTGGGCGGTCCGTCACAAGCAGTCACGAGGCCGCTGCCGCTGCCGGCCCCCGCACACGGTTGGACGAGTGGTCCCTGGTGGCGGGCACCGTCTCGTGCGGATGAAGGGCGCGGGTCCGGCCTCGGGACATGGAGTCAGGGCCGGTGGGTGGGCATCGGCCCTGACTCCGTCGGCTCCGGTGCCACCGCGTCGGGGACGGTGACCACGACGCCGGCGTCACGGGCGAGCTGCAGCGCAGTGTCCGTCGCGGGAGCGGAGACGATGACACGGCGCTCGTGGCCGAGAGCGGCGACCAATTCGTCGATCCGGTCGCGCAGACTTCCACGCCGGGAGACGGTCACGTGATCGGCCGCCGCGTACCGCTCGACGGTCACCGGCCCTTCGGTGAGCGGATGCCCCGCCCGCACGGCGAGGACGATCCTGTCCTGGCCGATGAGGCGGTGGCGGATGTTGGGCTGAGACGGAGGTTCGGCACTCGAGGCCACGTCGACCTCCCCACGGCGCAGCTCAGGGGTGTCGTGGCCGGGCTCGACCGTGAGACGCATCTTCACCCCCGGCGCCTGGCGGTGCACCGCGGCGACAAGGGCGGTCCCGTAGGCGGTGGTGAGGGCGTCGTGCCAACGGACGGTAAACACCCGATCCAGACCCGCCAGGTCGAGCTCCGTACGGTCGGACAGCAACTGGTGAGCCTGCTGCACCAGGGTGTGAACCTCGGTACGCATGGCGAGCGCGCGGGGCGTGGGTGTCATGTGGCGTCCGGTGCGGACCAGGATCTGATCGCCGGTGGCCTTGCGGATGCGGCCCAGTGAGCGGCTCATCGCCGGCGCGGTGACATGAAGCCGGGCCGCGGCCCCGGCCACGCTGCCCTCTTCCAGCAGCGCGTCCAGGGCGGTGAGCAGATTCAGATCCAGTTGCACGGCGGGAACCATACAAGAGAACGCCATGCACGTGGTGTTAACAATGGACGCTTCTGCATCCTCGATACGAGGCCGAGAGGAAGAGCACCGACGCCCTCCGGCGGGTCGGGGACTCCATCACCGCCCTGCACCCCGCCGGACTGGCGGTGAGACTGTCCGTCCCAGCGACGCTGCAGCTCATCCACGTCGCCGCCGGACGCATGGACCCTTCTCGCAGTAATTCACCCCCCCGCTCCGACCTCGTATCCGGCTCCGGCTCCGGATACGGAGACACCGTCACCGGTCTGAACGGCAGGCCCTGGAGAACGGTCGACCGCGCTACGGTTCAGAGCGTCGTCCGGCTGCCGGCGAGAAGCCGGGTCATCATGGCCCGCGCGTGTTCGAGTCCGGAGCCCAGGCCCAGGATGCACAGGTGCCGACCGCGCGCATCAGGGTGCAGGCGCCGGGTCTGTCAAACGAGCGGTCCTACGGAGACGGCTGTCAGCGTGTGCTGCAGGATCCTCCGCGAGCAGCGCCACCGAGCGCATGCTTGATGTCCTCTGGAATGGCTGAGAGATGGCTGCCGGGCTTATAGTCACCGCGTCGCGAAAAACGGTGCCCCGCGGGTCCAACCGCCCGGGCATCGCTCGTACACCGATGCAGATGGTTCTGATCGGTGAGCGTCTCCTGCCGAGACCGGACGTTCCGTCCGCTCACGGCGCTGGCCATCGCCGACGCGTGTCGGCGCCACAGAGGAGCGCAGCATGCAGAAGACCATCGCCATCATCGGAGCAGGACTGGGCGGGCTGACGCTCGCACGGGTGCTTCAGACGCATGGCATCGCCGCGACGATCTACGAGAGTGAGGCTTCGGCGGAGGCCCGGGCGCAGGGCGGCCTGCTCGACATCCATGAAGAGACCGGACAGGTCGCGCTACGCGCAGCCGGTCTGTACGAGGAGTTCCTGACTCTGGTCCGCCCGGGCGAGGACGCCAAATGTGTGGCCGACCGCCACGGCAGAGTCCTCTTCGACAGGCCCGCGGACCCCGGGTCGGCCCGTCCAGAGGTGGATCGTGGCGCACTGCGGCGCCTGCTCGTCGGCTCACTGGCGCCTGGGACGGTCAGTTGGGGTCACAAGCTCACCTCGGTCCAGCACTGCCCACAGGGCGGATACGACCTCACCTTCGCGGAAGGCTCCGCCGCCCGCGCGGACCTCGTCATCGGCGCGGACGGCGCCTGGTCGAAGGTGCGACCGCTGCTCACCCCGGCCGAGCCTTCCTACAGCGGAATCTGCTTCATCGAGATCGCCCTCACCGCGGACGACCCGGACCACCGAGCGAGCGTGGCCGCGATCGGCAGCGGCACGCTGATGGCGGTCGCGCCGGGCAAGGGCATCATCGCCCATCGTTACGCCGACGGGGCCGTGCGCGGATACGTGGCGCTGAACAGACCCGAGGCATGGATGAGGTCGATCGACTTCGGCGACCTGTCCGCCGGCCTGCGTCACGTCGCCGACGAGTTCGACGGCTGGTCGCCGCTGCTCACCGCCTTCGTGACACGGAGCGACGCGGAACCGTGGCTCCGGCCCATCTATGCCCTTCCTGTCGGGGTTGCCTGGGACAGGGTGCCCGGAGTGACGCTGGTCGGCGACGCTGCACATCTGATGTCGCCCTTCGCCGGGGAGGGCGCGAACCTCGCTATGTTCGACGGCGCGGACCTGGCCGAAACGCTGGTCGAGCAACCCGACATCGAGGTCGCGCTCACCGCCTACGAAGAGCGGTTGTTCGTGCGCAGTAGCGATGCCGCCGGCCGCGCGGCGCGGAACCTGGAGATCTTCTTCGGCCAGGAGGCACCGCGGAGCGTCGTCACTTTGTTCGCTCGCTCCTGATGCCTCAGTCCGGCTTCGCGATCTGCCGCAGACCCTGAAAACTCTGGCCGGCGTTCGCCGCCCGCGGGAAGCGTTCGGCTCACGTGCCACGATGGTCACGGCGTCCACCCATGCGATGCGAACCAGGGCGCGAACGACGCGGCACCGGCTTCATGGCCACAGGGGAGGCCTTGTGGGTGCCGGGCAATCTCGACGTTGCGCTTGCGCCTTTTGCGGAGTCCGGGACGCGAGAGGTCAGCCGAGAAGGGCGGTTGCCTCGACCTCGACGAGGACGTCCGGCTCGAAGAGGTAGTCGACGCCGATGAGGGAGGCCGGGGGCATGGGGAGGGGGAGCCCGATGTCCTGGGCGACGGATTCGACCCCGGCCATGAAGTCGGTGATCTTTTCCGGGGTCCATCCGGTCACGTAGAACGTCAGGCGCAGTACGTCCGCGAACGAGGCGCCCGCGCTCGTCAGGCCGGTAAAGGTGTTGCGCAGCGCCTGGGCGACCTGTCCGGTCAGATCACCGCGTGCGACCGGCGTCCCGTCGGCCTGGCGTGCGATCTGGCCGCTGACGTGTATGTGCTTGGTCCCGGTGCCCACAGCGACATGGTGATAGGGGGTCGGCTGCAGCATGCCGTCCGGAGTGAAGTGCTGAACTGCCATGACTCGCTCCTTCGAAGTAGGTATCTGTAAGCTACCTAGTGGCAGAAGGACACTTCAATGAGACCAGGTTTCGCCATGGATACCGCCGACGAGCTCCGTATCGACGCACCACACCGCGAACTGCTCGACCAGATCCTCGACAAGTGGTCGCTCAGCGTCCTCAACGAGCTGTGTGAACGCCCGTGCCGCTTCAACGAGCTCCGTCGGGCGATCCCGTCGGTCAGCCAGAAGTCGCTGACCGCCACACTTCGGCGGCTTGAACGCAATGGCGTGATTGAGCGCGAGGTCGTCTCCACCCGACCTGTAGCGGTCCGATACCGCATTACCTCTCTGGGGAAGACCCTTCGGCACCCCGTCGACGTGCTGCTGGCCTGGGCATCGCAGAACATGCCCACCATCGAGCACGCACGCGAAGCGTTCGACACGAGGGAAGAGAGCCTTCGCCCCCTCGAGGGCTGAGGAGCCTGGTATGAGGGCCGGGGTGGGGGAGTCGGTGCCAGCCGGTCGCACCAGAGATGCGGGCCGGAGCGCGGGGGCGGGATCGCCCCCAGCGGTTCGGCCGACAGAAGGCCGCCGGGAAGGTCCTCGTATGCGGCCCGACAGAGGAAGGAGGGGTGTCGGGTCACGACGAGGTCGCTGTCAACGCCGTCGGTGAGAGACGAAGAGACATCTCGGTGGGGCCATCGTGCGGGCTCACGGCAGGTGACAGGAGCAGAAACCGGACAGCGGTTCCGGCGCAGTACGTGGAGGGAAGCAAGCAGAGCCTGAACGTGCGCCTTCCTCAGCTGGTCGACGACTTCGGGCGAGCAATGCTCAAGACCTGTGGATCGGACCCGGGTTGGACGCGAAGGGCGTACCTTCCCGGGTGATCGATTGACTGGAATCGAGTAGGCCGACGTTGGCCCGTCGGCTGGGAAGGTACGCCCATGCTCACGGTAGTCACCGAGGACGGTTCGACGCGAGGCGGGTCCCTGATCGACGAGATCGTCCGGGAAGGCGCCAGGCGAATGCTGGCTAAAAAGGGGGCGAACACACAGGTCCGAGCCCCATGGACCGGGGCAAGCCGGGTTCCAAGATGCACGTCCTGTCGGACGCGAACGGACTGCCCCTCCTCGTCGGCGTCTCGGCCGGCAACACCCACGACAGCGAAGGGCTGAAGCCCATGGTCGAGGGTCACCAAACGAGACACGACCCCCACCGCGGCCGGTACTTCAAGCCCCAGCGCCTCCGCGCAGACAAAGCCTACGACCGCGCCGACCTGCGGAAATGGTTACGTGGCAAACGCATCGGAGTACGAATCTCGCGCAAAGGCATCGAGGCCAGCGAACGATTGGGCCGCCGCCGCTGGGGCATCGAGCGGACGATGTCCTGGCTGTCCGGCTACCGACGCCTGAGCCCTCGCTACGAACGCGATCCCCGCAATTACCTGGCCTTTCTCGGACTGGCAGCCGCCCTGTGCTGCTACAAACGCCTCGTCCGCCTCACCACGTAGGACACGGTCTATGCGGCCGAGACGGCCTGCAGTGGGCTCAGCCCGGCGGCCCGGCGGGCCGGGAAGGCGGCCGCGAGGGTGCCGGTCGTGAGGGAGAGCAGGCAGACGAGGAGCAGTGTTCCCCAGGGGAGGGCCAGGGCATACTGGTCGATCGCGCCGTTGGCGAGGGAGCCTACCGCCCAGGCGGCGAACACGCCGCCCGCCAGACCGAGGAGGGTTCCGAATCCGGACACGGTCAGCGCTTCCAGGTGGATCATCCGGCGGACGCCGGAGCGGTCCATGCCCAGGGTGCGCAACGCGCCGATTTCCCGGGTGCGTTCGGCGACCGACATGGCCAGCGTGTTCACGATGCCGAGCGCGTTGATGACGACTCCGATGGCGAGCATCCCGTACATCACGTTCAGCAGGCCGGCCATGGTCCCCGCAGCCTCCTGGACGAGTTGGTCCCGGTCCTGCACTTTGAGCAGCGGGTTGTTGTCGACGGCGGTGCGCAGCCGGGCCTCCAGCGCCTTGGCCCCCGGGGCGTCGGTGCGTAGCAGGACACGCTGGATGGAGCCGGGCAGGAAGCTGTTCTTCGCGACTTCGGTGCGGGCGCCGAGCGCGTCCCGGGCGATGGGATTGTCCTTGTAGACGCCGACGATCGTGTACTTGGTGAGCTGTCCGCCGCGTCCCAGGCTGGCGTTGAGCAGGCCGCCGGTAGTCACCCCATGCTCCCGGGCGAGGGTGCTGGAGACAGCGATCCGGCCCGGGGACAGCTTCGCGGCGGAGCCGGAGACGAAGTCGAGCTTCATGGCGTCGCGCACGGTGACGGGATCGACGCCGGAGATCTGCCGGACCCCGCCGCCCGTGAACAGGGTGGAGTCCGTGATCGTGTTCGCGCTGCGCACCCCGGTGGTGCCGGCCAGCCGTCGTACGGCGTCGGGGTCGATGCCCGTCATGGTGGAGCGGGTGCTGACGACGTAGTCCGCGCCGAGACCGGCCGCGGCCTGGCGGTCGAGGGCCTGTGCGGTGGAGTGGCCGATGACGGCGAGTCCGGTGACGAGGCCGGTGCTGATCAGCAGGGTCGCGGCGGTGGCCGCGGTGCGGCGCGGGTCGCGCAGGGCGTTGTCGCGGGCGAGGCGGCCGGTGACACCGAGGCGGCCGGTCAGACGTCCGGTCAGCCGGATCACCGGGACGGCGAGCAGCGGTGCGAGCGCGATGAGAGCGGCGACGAGCAGGCCGCAGCCGAACATCGCGTTCCGCAGGTTCTCCTCGGAGGCGTCCTGCGCGCTGCTGAGCGACACGAGCCGGCCCGCGCCGAGCACGAGGAGGCCGAGGCCCACCGCGCCGCGCAGCCTGAGCCGCTGTTCCGTGGGCGGCTGTTCGGCGGTGCGCATTGCCTCGACGGGCGCGGTCCGCCCGGCCCTGCGGGAGGGCAGCCAGGCGGCGAGCATGGTGACACCGACGCCTACGCCGAGTGCCGCCGCGACCGAGCGCGGGCCGATCACCAGCGGGCCGCTGGGCAGGGCGGTCCCGTCGGCGCCGAGGACGTGGGGCAGCGCCGCCGCGATGCCCAGTCCGAGCAGGAACCCGGTCACCGAGGCCACCAGACCGACCACGAAGGCTTCCAGGAGGACGGAGCGGGACACCTGGCGGCGCGAGGCGCCGATCGCCCGGAGCAGCGCGGTCTCCCGGGTCCGCCGTGCCACGAGCATGCTGAAGGTGTTGACGATGAGGAAGGAGCCGATGAAGAGCGAGACCCCGGCGAAGACCATCGGCACCTTCTCGTAGCCGCGGGTCAACGTGTCGACGAGGATGGCCTGTTGGGCTGCCTGGGCCTGGCCTGTGGTGGCCTCGGCGCGGTCTGCGGGGAGGACGGCCGTGACCCGGTCGGCGAGTTCGTACGCGGTGGTGCCGGGCGCGGCGGACAGGTCGATGCCGGTGTAGTGGCCTGGGGTGGCGAACAGCTTCTGCGCGGTCGCCCTGTCGAACAGCGCGAGGGTACCGCCCGCGGTCACCCGGGTGTCGTCGGTGGTCACGATGCCGACGAGCCGCTTGGTGAGGGTCGGGCCGTCGGTGGCCAGCGTGATCGAGTCACCGGTGTGGAAGCCGCCGGCGGCGGCCGTACCTTTGTCGACTGCGATCTCCCCGCTGTTCGCGGGGGCGCGTCCTTCGGCCAGCGGGTAACGGCTGTCCTTGCCGTCCTTGCCCGGTACGTACGTGGTGGCCAGGTTCGACCAGGCGTGGTCGGCACGCAGTGGGCTGCCGTCCGACGCGTTCAGGATTGCCGAGCCGTCGGCCGACGGGCGAATGCTGGCGACACCGGGCACCTTGGCCAGTTTCGTGGCGAGCGCGTCGTCGAGCACGCCGTCCTTTGGCCCGTCCTGAGCACCGGCCCCAGGGGCCTTCTCTGTCACGGTGACGGCGATCCCGGCGAAGCTCTTTGACGCGGCGGCGCGGTGGGCGGCGGCGACGGAGTCCGCGAAGACGAGGGTGCCGCTGACGAACGCGACGCCCAGGCAGACGGCGAGGACGGTCATGGCCAGCCGGGCCTTGTGGGCCAGGAGGTTGCGCAGTGTGGTTCTCAACATGGGCGACTTCCGGGGGAGTTGCGGTACGGGGCGGGGCGGGACGGGGTGCGGGTCAGTCGTCGTGGGAGCGGGAGCCGAGGCTTTTCATCAGGTCGAGGACGCGGTCCGGGGTGGGCCGGGCCATCTCCTCGACGAGGCGGCCGTCGGCGAGGAACACGACGCGGTCGGCGTAGCCCGCGGCCGCGGGGTCGTGGGTGACCATGACCACGGTCTGGCCCAGCTCGCGCACCGAGTCGCGCAGGAAGCCGAGGACCTGGGCCCCGGCGCGCGAGTCGAGGTCGCCGGTGGGCTCGTCGGCGAAGACGATCGCCGGCCGGGAGGCCAGGGCGCGGGCCACGGCGACGCGCTGCTGCTGGCCGCCGGACAGCTGCGCGGGCCGGTGGTCCAAGCGCCCGGCGAGCCCGACCATGGAGATGACGCGGTCCAGCCATTCCCGGTCGGGGCGGCGTCCGGCGATGTCCATGGGGAGGGTGATGTTCTCCTGCGCCGTCAGCGTGGGCAGCAGGTTGAACGCCTGGAAGATGAACCCGATCCGGTCCCGGCGCACCTCCGTGAGTTGCCGGTCCCCGAGGCCGCCGAGCTCGGTGGTGCCGATGCGTACAGAGCCGGAGGTGGGTGCGTCGAGCCCGGCGGCGCAGTGCATCAGTGTGGACTTGCCGCAGCCCGACGGGCCCATGATCGCGGTGAACTCGCCCTCCCGGAAGGCGATGCTGACCCGGTCCAGGGCGAGGACGCGGGTGTCGCCGCTGCCGTAGACCTTCGACAGGTCGGTGGTCGCGGCGGCAATGCTGGTCATCGGGGGTGGCAGCAGGAGGTCGGCGGCCATGAAGTTCCTCTTCTCGTACGGAAAGACGCACAAGAAGGGTGTCCGGGGAACGTATCGGAGCCTGGGCCACGGTGTATCGGCCTGCGCTCGACCGTGCGGCAAACCTGCAGCAGGCCGGCGCCCCGGAAGGGCCTCCCCGCGCGTCGGCGCGGGAAGGCCCTTGGGAGAGGGCGAGGACACGGCCTAGCGACGTCCGACCTGCGCGACAGGGGGCGGGGGCATGCCGACGGCCAGGAGCGTCCCGCCGAGGAACAGGCCGATCACGCCGGGCACTCCGGCGGGCTGTCCCGTCACCGCCCCGCTGTATTCGTGGCGAGGACGCCCACGCCCAGCAGCAGGGGTACGACGTCGGTGAGTGCGCCGACACCTTAGACGCCCCGCAGGACGGCGGTCCGCGAGCGACAGCCCCGCTGTGGCTGAGCGGGCGCCGTGTGGGCGGACGCGCTCATGGTGACTCCTCGAGTCGGTCCCGTACCGGGGCCGGTGACGTGGGGCACGGCTCTGTGCGGGTGGCGCGTAGAGGGCGCTCCGGGTGTACTTCGAAGAGTGCCGGAGGAACATATCGGGGCCTGGGCGACCGTGTATCAGCTCCCGCTCCACCGTGTACCGACCGAGCGGCAGCCCCCAGCGCGGGTCAGGCGGGCAGCCTCAAGGTGGCGACGGCGCCGCCGTCCGGGGCGTTGTCCAGCAGCAGTTCGGCGCCGAGGACACGGGCCTGCCCGCAGGCGATGGTGAGCCCGAGGCCGTGGCCCGTACCGCGTTCCCGCGCGCCGGTGTGGAAACGGCGCGGGCCGTGGAGCAGCAGGTCGGGCGGGAACCCCGGGCCGTGGTCGCGGACGACGACCGTGCGTTCGTCTACGGTGACGCGCACCGGGCCCGAGCCGTGCCGGTGGGCGTTGACGACGAGGTTGGCGACGATCCGTTCCAGTCGCCGCGGATCGGTCTCGACGCTCTGCGCGGCGTCGGCGTCGATCTCGGTGTCGAGACCGGTGCGGGAGACAGCCTCGGCGACCACGGCAGCGAGCGGCACCCGGGCGTGGACCGGCTGTTCGGCCCCGGCGTCCAGCCGGGAGATCTCCAGCAGGTCCTCGACCAGGTCCCGCAGATCACGCACCCTGGCCCGCAGCAGATCCTCGGTCTCACCGGGCGGCAGGAGGTCGGCGGCAGCCAGCAACCCTCCGACGGGGGTGCGCAGTTCGTGGGCGACGTCCGCCGTGAACCGGCGCTCGGTGCGCAGCCGCTGCGCGAGGGTGTCGGCCATCCGATCGACGGTCGCGGCGATGTCGGCGACCTCGTCACGCCCCTTCGTGGGACCCGAGCGGGCGTCCAGGTCCCCGGCGGAGATCCGGGCTGCCGTCTCGGCGACGCGGCCCAGCCGTCGGGCCAGCAGCCCGGCGCCGTAGACAGCCAGTGGGGTGGCCGCCGCGAGAGCGACGAGCGAGGCGATCGCGATGGCCGCGTCGAGGCGGGACAGGTTGGCGCAGTCCGTGCTCAGGTTGACCTGGACGGCGAGGACCGTGCTGTCGGGGCCGCCGGTCCGCTGGGCGGCCCAGACGCGCGGGCCGATGTTTTCCTCGACGTGACGGTCGTAGAACACGTGCCGGTCGCCGTCATCCGGCACGCGCAGCGCGGAGGGCAGGTCGTCGGGGTCCAGCTCGGCGCCCTCCGTCAGGACGCCGGTGCGCCGGTAGACGCCCATGGCCGCGTACACGGCATTGAACGCCCGGGCCTCACCCCGGCTGCGAATGTCGTCCGCGGTCCACACGTGCACCAGGACGCCGACGGCCGCCACGACGAGCAGGGCCATGGCTCCGGCGAGCGCCGCGATCTTCCAACGCAGCGGGGTGCGGCCCTGCCCGGGCCGGCGAATGGGACGCACGGTCACCGCCTGAGCTTGTAGCCAAAGCCCCGGACCGTTTCGATCCGGTCCCGGCCCAGCTTGCGGCGCAGCCGCTGCACGCACAGGTCGACGACCCGGCTGTCGCCGTCCCAGCCGTACTCCCAGACGTCCCGCAAAAGAGTGTGCCGCTCCAGCACGACGCCGGGGTTGGCGGCGAACTCCAGGAGGAGCTTGAGTTCCGTCGGCGTGAGGGCGACCGGGTCGCCCGAGACGAACACCTCCATCCCGGCGGTGTCGAGCCGCAGGTCCCCGAACTCCAGCACGTCATCCTCGGCCGGACGGTGCCCATGCGGCCCCGGGCCACTTCGGACAGCGGGCGCGTACGTGGCGCGCCGCAGCAGCGAACGCATCCGTGCCACCAGGACGTACGTCTCCACCGGTTTGACGACGTAGTCGTCGGCCCCGGCCTCAAGACCGGCGACCACGTCGAGCCCGTCGCCGCGGGCCGACATCATCAGGACCGGCACCAGGCTGGTCTCCCGCACCCGGCGGCAGAGGCCGATCCCGTCGAGGCCGGGCAGCATCACGTCGAGGATCAGCAGGTCGAAATCGCTCTCGCGGAAGGCTTCGAGCCCGGCGAGGCCGTCGGCAGCGGCCCGCACCTCGTAGCCGTAGCGCTCCAGGGCGACGGTGAAGGAGCGGCGCATGAGGTCGTCGTCCTCGACCAGCAGTACGCGGGCGGTCTGCCCGGAGGAGGCGGGCGAGGACAAGGGGGCGGCTCCTGTTCGAGTGAGGGGCGGACGGCGGCACCGGCTTACGTGCACGACACGTCCACAACGTGCACGCGGTCACGCGGCCAAGCCGCATCCGGAACGATACGGCAGACAGTAGACAGCCCGACGTATCACTCAGTGGCCCGCACGACACCGGACCGGCTCCCTCGCGATCGCGAAAGATCCCAGGTGGGGCCGTATCTCCGCCAGGTGAGGACACCGTGCCGGAAGGCACGGCCACGCTCGGCCGCGGCCCTGCGCTCCGGTTCGATGCAGGGCCGAGCGCTGTTCGATACGCCGTAGATACAAAAGCGAGCAGGATCGCGGAGGGCGGCACCCCCCAAGCCTGGCCAGGCACCCCCGGCGCCGAACAGTCGGTGACCCTACGTAAAGCCGGGACCCCCTGGCGCTCCCGCCCGCGTCGCCGGACCGCTCGCACAGAGCCATCCCCCGCACCAGCACACCCTTCTCAGGCGACCGCGCCGCCTGGAACCCCCACCGCGCCCCGAGCCGCTCGGCTTCCTGCACAGGAGTGAAAGCCTCGACCGGCCCCAGTGATGACCTGCTGCTCCAGCCCTCTGGATCCGGGCCTGAGACGGCACCGGCTCTGTAGGGGGGGCGTGCGGCGGCGCCCTGGGCATGAGTGGGCCGTTCCTCCCTCATGCCCGGGGCTGGTTCATCTGCGGAAAGGCGCTACTGATCCTGTCCGACAGGGACGTAGCGCAGGAGCAGCATCGCCGAGTCGTCGTCGATCTCCGGCGCCCAGTCCGCAAGGTCGTTCCGCAGAGCGGCCAGCACCTCGGCCGGCCGCGCGAGGCGTGGGGCTGCGGCGAATCTCTGGGCCAGTGGGAAGAACGTCCCGCTCGCGTTGCGAGCTTCGAGCACTCCATCGGTCATGAGGAGGAGCTCGTCCCCCGGCGCCAGGTGTAGCTCGGCCGGCGTGGCCTGCTGGACCGCAGCGTTCAGTCCCACCCCCAGGGGCATCCCGCTGGGCATGTCCAGCTCTCTTACTGCACCTGCGGCTGTGCGCAACAGTGGGTAAGGATGGCCGAAGTCCAGCACCGCCGCCGTAGCGGGGGACGTGGTGCCGAAGATCAGGACGGTGGCGAAGCCCTCAAGCCCAGCATCACGTTCCAGACTACGGTCGAGGCGGTCCGCGATCTTCGCCAGGCACCCTTCTTCGTACGCTGCCTCACGGAAGACGCCGATCGCCATGGCGCTGGTGCGCACTGCTTCCAGACCATGGCCACGCACATCACCGATCATGCCCCGCACGCCGTGCGGAGTAGCGATGACTTTGTAGAAGTCGCCCCCGATCTGTGCCTCGTCGGTTGCAGCCACGTACGAGGCAGCCACCTGGAAGGGGCCAACCCGAGAAGCTGGCTCTGGAAGGAGCGCACGCTGCACAGCGTCGGCTACACGAGCCACTTGTTGGAGCGTGCTCTCACGGGCCCGCCCCGTCCGTTGAGCCCAGAGAGCCATGGCGGTCGCTCCCAGCACCCCCACCAGGCCGCCATACGCAGTCAGGTGCCACAGATCATGGTCATACCAGCTCATTGCCACAGTGAGAGCAAGCGACATCAAGCAGGCGACGAGGACCGCGCGCACACTGCCGTTGATAGCTACGAGTAGGGGGAGCATGGCGTATACAGCAACGAAGGAATACCCGGGATCCGTAGCCAGGTCCACCCCGGTCACCAATACGGCGATCAACAGCGCGCCCCACAAGGTCCACCCGCGATTCCTCGGCACCCAGCCATGCTCGTGGACTTTGATCAGATCTGCCACCGAGCAATCCGGGGCGCCGCCAGTGACCTGCAATGTGACCGGCAGCACGCCTCAGACAGCCCGCAGCTGATCCCGTCCTCGAACGCATCCGGGTCAAGCGCCCGGGCGGCAGCCGTACCCGGACCCGGCCCGATCACGGGGACGGCGCCAAGGACCCCACAGCCCACTCCCAGAGCGGTCCCTACGCGTCTACGCCTGTTATGGCGCCGTCGCCGTCGGTCCGCCGCCTGACCCGTGACAGGCCGCACGGGGCGGGGCGTTGTCCGACACGCGCGGTAACGTGCTTTTGCCATATGCGTGAGGCTGAAAGAGGGGGCCGCGATGGGCACGGTGCAGCACCGAGCGGGAAGGCCGGCCGGGATTCGTTTCGACGAGAACGGTTTGTCGGACCGGCAGTGTCAGATCCTCGCGTTCGTAGAGGGCCACATCCAACGGCACGGCTACCCGTCCCTGCGGGAGATCGGCCACGCCGTCGATCTGTCCAGCACCTCCAGCGTCTCCCACCAGATCCGCGTCCTCGAGTTCCCCGTCAAGTTCTTCTGTTCAGTGCCTGCGCCAGGATCCGTGATTGGTGGCGCGGGTGAGTTTCGGTGCTACCTGGCTGACGGCCCGGGGCTGTACGCCTGGTAGAACGATGCGGTGACGCGACCCGAACTGATTGATCTGAGATGCGAGTTGATCGGGCCGCTGCATCGCTTCCTTGTCAGGCAGGGCTGGCCCTCTCGCGCTCTTCATACCGAAGGACACAATTCATGCCCATGACGCTCGCTACCCATACACGCACAAAGAAGACTCTTAAGGTTTTGGCCTGGATCGGCGTTGGACTGATCGTGTGGGGCGGAGCTGCATGGTGGATCAACCGCGATGACATCGGGAAATGCGGTGGCCAGGTGATGAAGCCTGGCGATGTGTGCAACACCATCAGTTCTCGTGGCGGAAGTTCGGCGTCGTACGAGGAGTCGCTGCAGGATGCAGAAGACCTCCTTCTGCTTAACAAGGCGCTCGTCGCTGGGGGTGCTGCCGTGTTCGTCTTGTCCACGGCTGGCCGGATCGTGCTTGCCCGACAAGGAAGGGGAAACTAGCGCGAGGGTCGAGGAATCACGTTCGCTTGGGATCCGGGCACCGCGCCCACCTCTGCTGGACATCCGACCCAACTACCATCCGGGCAGTTTGGATCGGGCGCGACGCCAGCGATCGACCCAGCCCTTGCCGAGAGAGAGCTCTGTGAACAGTCCCGCTCCACGCAATCCCTACGGCTCCGGCGCCCCAACTCGCGGCGCCGGAGCTCCCAACCGTCCCGCACCCCAGGTGCGGAGACCGCGCCGCCCGCTCCTGGCCACTGCGTTCATAGCGCACGCGCTGCTGGTCGGCTCGGTGATGACAGGGGGGATGCTCTACCTCATGTACACAACGTGGGTGTGGATGCAGGACGCCGCGCCCGAGGACAACCGGGTCATCGGCGGTGTCGTCGGCCTGTTCCTCTGCTTCGTGGGCCTCTTGTTCGGCCTGGCCGTCCTCGCCGGCGGGATCGGGTCACTTGTCGAGGCCGATTTCGGGCCCGGCACAGCGCACTACGGATGCACCCCGCTGTTGGGCCTTGCGATCCTGGCCGTGGGCAGAGGGCTGCTCGCCTGGGAACCGAGTTCCTACGACTGGCGTGTGCAGATGGCCGGTTTTGGAGCTGCCGCGGTTGTGCTGGGTATTGGAACGGCACTGTACAAGGCGCCGTCGACGCGGGCGCATTTCGGGCATTAAACCGTCGTTTCCGTTCCTTTAGGGGTTCTCCTAGGGAACGGGACGATGGTGTCGGAGACAGGTGCACGTTCCGTCGTTGGCGCTCCGTCTTGAGTGAGGACGGCGCCCGCGAGCGTGAGTAGGGTGATCAGCTGGTGGAGCTCCTCGATCTCGGCATTCTGGCTGGCGACGGTCTTCTTGAGCCTGGTGACGGATTCTCTGAGTCGCTTTTCGGATTCCGGGATCTGCCGGGTTTCTTTGCGGACGCGTTCATAGAACTCGTTCTTCAGGTCGACGTGCCGCTTATGGAGGGCCATGCGGTGGACGGCGGCCTCGGCGGCGAGCGCGACGACGGTGAGGCCTGCCGTTGGAGGCCGTGGCCTGTTCGGCCAGGAGCCGGTCCATGGCCTCGCGGATGAGGATGCGCTCGTCCTGGTGCTGTTGGTTCATATCCATGCCCCGACAGGCGGGCGGTGGCGTCGTGTGCGTCGGCGGTCTCGCGGAGCCTGTCCGCGTGGGCACGCATGCGCTTGCTCACGGGTTCCGGTGCGTGGGCGGCCAGTTGGTAGAACTCCTCGGCTCGCTCGCGCAACAGTTGGGCGTGAGTGTCGGTGCGAACGGCATTGCCGCAGCCTGGCCGGCAGGCGTATTGCCTGGGTGTGTTTGCGTGCGGCGGGATCGCAGAGTGCGCCGTCCCGCTTGAACGCACAGATCAAGAACGCGTCGAGGTTGTTGAAGAGAACAACACCGTCCCGGGCGAGGAACGCGGCAGCTTTCCGCACGAACGTGCGAGAGACGACGCGGGCTGTGAAGCGACGGACCCCCGTGTCGACCAATCCGTCCGGTCGCACATACACGGGATCACCTGGCCTCAGCTGATCCTGGCCACTGCCTCCGGCAGGTCCCGTACCCCCAGGAGACCTTCATCTGGCAGCGGCCCCCACTGCTCGGGATCCGGCACCCGCACTACCTGCCACGTACTCAACCCACACCCCTCCTGGCGCTTGAACACGCCCAATCATCAGGGAACTCGAGAGCGAGCAAGGGTTACCTGCGCCGTGACCCGAACCGGCCGCGCGCGTACGTGCCGGCCGAACCCTCTTCGCACCGACGCGGCCACGACACCGCGGTCGACCCCCGACACGCGGGCACGCGTACGAACGCCGAAGTCCCGGTGCCCGCCCAGTCGCAGGACGGCGAACCCCCGTACGGCCGGGCCGACAACGGAGTCGAGGTCCCTGTGGTCGGCCGTATCGCGGCTGGTGTGCCCATCACCGCGGTGGAGAACGTCGAGGGCACGATCACGTTACCCAGCACACTCGTCGGCGCGGGCGAGCTGTTCGCGCTGACCGTGGTCGGCGACTCCATGAACGGCGCCGCCGGAATCCTGGACGGCGACACGATCGTTGCGCGGCGCCAGCAGACCGCTGAACACGGCGACGTCGTGATCGCGATGCTCGACGGCGAGGCGACCGTCAAACGGCTCCGCAAGGACGGCGCCGACACCTGGCTGGCCCCGGACAACCCCGCCTACCAGCCGATCTGGGGCAACCATGTCCAACTGCTGGGCAGGGTCACAGCTGTCCTGCGACGCCTGTGAACCACCACGTCCTCATACCCGACGCAGGGCCGCGGAGGCGTTCTGCCCCTGCGCGGTGCGCTCAACCGACGAATGAACGGCGGCACTGAGAATGACTGCACCTGCCGACGACGGCTATGCCGGATAGGACCTGTGGGCACCCGAGCCTCCACGGCCCCGCCCTCGGCGGACTCCTGCACCGCGCCGGACCACCCTTGAGCGGAATGCGGCCTGCAGGACGAAGACCAACGAGTGCGCCACGGTCGCGCCCGAACTGAAGGACGCCATCGGGCACGATCCCGAAGGACACCGCATCGCCGGCCGCCTGGTCGGGCGGGGCATCACCACCCCCGCCGCGCTGTGGACGATGACCGTCAGCGAACTGCAGCAGCAATTCGCAGGCCTTGGCGACAGCGCGTTCCGACGGCTGCGCGACCGGGGCCTCGTTCAGCCCGAAGGCCCCGACACACGGGTCCTGCTGTCCATGACGGCCGCGTCCAGCCTGCTCACCCCAGCCGAGACCGCCTCGTTGACGACGCTCCTGCAGTACGCCAAGGACATGAGATGGACGATCGCCCGAGACTGAGCAGCAGACGACTGCGTCGGCGGCCGGGAGCACGAACGCGGACCTGATCCTCGACATCACGGACGGAGAGATCGCGGTGCTGCCGGTGACCGCTCCGGGACCTCTGACCACACGTCAAATCCGGTGCAGCGGCTGGCGGGGGAGCGAGGGACCCCGGGCGAGACGGCAGCCCACGGACGACGACAGCGACAGCCTTGGGGCCCTGGACGTGCGGTTTCACGGCAACTGGGGGACTGCGGTGTTTGACGGCGCCGGGGTGGGTGGGATGGTGCGTCAGGAAGCGGCCGGTCTCTCTCCCCCCGGGCCGGCTGCCTCTACGCCAGGTCCGGTGTCCCGCCTGCTGAGGTGCACTCACTCCGCCGCTGCTGGGTCCGAAACGGGACACCGGGGCCTGGCACGCTCCCTCGGCCACGGAAGAGACTGGTACTCCTGGGCTCCGTAGCCGTGGTGATGGGGCCGGCAGGCGCGTACGGCAGGGCAGGCACGCTGCTCCTTGCCGGCGGTGATGCTCGCGATCTCGGTAAGTGTCGGCCCGGCCCCCGTGGGTCCGGGCCGACACCTGCAGGGCCTGATCGGTGGGAACCAGGCTCTGCGTGCGGGCGGCAATCACGGGGTTCTGTCCCCTTCCCGTGGCCTCACGCAGACAGGTCAACAGCCGAAACTGCGGAAAGGTTTCGCCTGAGCGTCCTGTGATCGGGCACCTTCCGCGTGGACCGCGCTTGCGTCGCCTTTCGCGCTGCCCGCCAGGATCGGCTCGTCGCGGCGGCTGCACAGCCGGGCGCCCTCGTAGCTCACGGCTCACCGCCGGCGACTCGTCCAGGTCGCCGACCGTCCGGGCCAGGGCGCTGAGCGTGAGGCAGGCCGCGAGCGAGCTCGGGCTCAGACCCGCCGTAAGCGCCTCGCGGGCGTCAGCGAGTGTCTTGTCCCGCGAGCACCAGGCGCGCGTGCCCCGGTTGATGCGATCGGCCTGCGCCTGGACGAGGGGCATGAGCCGCCGGAGCTCGGCTAGCAGGTCGCTGGCGGCCAGGGCGGGGCCGTTTCCGTTCCCGGCATTCGTCGTTGGATTGGTCGAGTGATCAAGGCCGACGGGGGCGAGCATGCTTCAAGAGTGGTTCGAAGAACCTTGGGTGAGTCGGGCCCTGGTGGCCGGCGGCGAAGGCTTGTGCCGACAGAACCCGGGGGGCTCGAGCGTGGCCTTGGCCGGATCCGTCGATGCTGCGCCTCGAAGCTGCTGACTTCCCATGTGCGAGTGCTCGAAGGCGACCCTCGCGAGGAGCCCGTGGGCGTTTTTGTGTGACGCCCGTACGTGGGCGCGGAAACGTTCAGCCCCGCCTGCGGCCTGTGCATCACAGGCGCATCACCTTTCTTATCCACAGGAGTGTTTTGTGAACGGTATTCTGACCGCTTCGCCGTGGCGTCTTGTCACGGTGGCGGCGTTGAGCGGCTGTGCCCTGCTGGGCGTCGCCCCGCCGTCCGGAGCTGCTGAAGCCGCCGGCGAGCAGGGATTCACCGAAGGCACCCACACCTTCGTCGTTCCCGACGGCGTCACCGAACTCACCATCGACATCTGGGGTGCCGGAGCCGGCGGGGGCGGCGGTGGCGGCGGCACGACCGGCGCCGGCGGCGGTGGCGGCGGCAGCTCGCTTGGCTCCGGTGGCGGGGGCGGTGGCGGCGGTGGCGGCGGCGGTGCCGGTGGCAACGGCGGCAGCTCAGGCGGCTCAGGCGGCTACGCCCGCTGCACGATCCCGGTGACGCCCGGCGAAAGCCTCACCATCGAGGTCGGCGCCGGTGGCACGGGCGGCCAGGGGGCCAAGGCCGGGACCAACCGCATCGCTGGCGGCTCCGGCGGCAACAGCACGGGTGGCGGCGGATACGACGGGACCGAAGGTGACAACGCGCACTTGGGTCTGGATGGTTGGGACGCGCATCGCACCCTGGTGAAGCGTGGCGGCACGGAACTCGCAGACGGGGGCTACGGGGAAGCGGGCTCTGGACCGGGCCACTACGGCAACGGTGGCCTTGGCTCCTCCGGCTACAGCACGGGCGGCGGCTGGGGTGGCGGGAACCTGTCACTCAAGCACGCCGGCGAGGGCGGCGCCGGCGGCATCGGGGCCCAGCCCAGCAGCGCCAGCCCCAAGCAGGGGGCGGCCGGGGCAGGAGCCTGCTCGCCTGACGGCACCACCCTTCAAACGGCCGAGGGCACGGTGAACCTCGGAAGCAGCGGCCAGGCGGGGGCCGACGGCCGTCGCGGCCAGGACAGGGACAAGGAGTTCTCGGCACGCGGTAAGGGCGGGGACGGCGGCGCAGGCGGAGCGGGCGGCACCGGTGGCGCCGCCGCCGCAGCACCGGCCGGCGCGGGCACCGTCACGCCCCCGGCCGGTACGGGAGCCGGTGGTGCGGGCGGCGATGGAGCCGCGGGCGGTGCCGGTGGGCGCGGCGGCGACGGCGGCGGCGACACGGCCGGTGGCGGCCACGGCCAGAACGGTGCGGACGGCGCGAACCCCCAGCCCGGCAAGCCCGGCCAGAACGGCGGCGCCGGCTACGCCCACCTCAGCTGGTGATCCGGCAAGGGACTCGGTAACCACCCCGGCCTGAACCACCACACCCCCACGCCGTAGTTCCTGCAGCCTGGGGCCTGGCATTGATCGATTACCCGCGGCTTCGGCCGAGCCACCCCACGCCTTGAACCAACAGTCCCGGGCTGATCCAACCACCTCGAAAGATCATTTCGTTAGGGCTCCTAAGTGTCGGCCCGGCCCCCGTGGGCCCGGGCCGACACCCGCAGGGCCTGATCGGTGGGAACCAGGCCCTGTGTGCAGGCGGCAATCACGGGGTTCTGGCCCCTTCCCGTGGCCTCACGCAGACCGCTCAACACCCGAAACTGCGGAAAGGTTTCGCCTGAGCGTCGTGCGCTCGGGCACCCTCGCGTGGACCGCGCCTGTGTCGCCTTTCCTAGGGGAGGCCCTGCATGCCCCGGCGGGCTTGCGAGCCGGCGTTGCCCGCCCCGCCCTGTCGACAGCACTACTCAGGGAACTGCAGAAAGGCGGTCTGCACGCTCAGCAGATGAGTGTCGGGGGAAGTCTCCACGTAGCGGTCGATGACCTTCTGGAACCGGCCGGCTGTGAAGTCGTGACGTTGTCTAGAGCTCGTACAGCGGCAGGAAGTGGACGACTGCTTGCTCATAGGGATGGGCGTCACGGACAGCCTGTTGGACGTCCGCGGCCTGATCTGCGTCACAGACTGATTCGATTCGGCACTCTTCGCTGTGCTGAACGACGCCCACCTCACCTTCGTACGGCTGCGCACCAGGCAGGGGCTGCCAGTTGCCGGTCACTTTCCAGATGCTGGAACACCGCGCGTACTCGCCCACCCGTCCTGCACCGGCGGCGTGGAGAGCTTCGACCACAGCCGCCGCATGACTCTCAGGAACGGATATCTCGATCTTCAGACGCGTCATGCCCGGACCTTAGCAACCCGTGTAACCAGCACTTTCACAACAGGTAGTCGCCCCCGGTACGAAGGCCCCCGCCCAGATTGAGCAGGGGCGTCCTTGTCACTGGTCGTCGGTGCGCCCTGTCGGCGACTGGGCCGTTCGCCCTGAGGGGGGCACGGCCTCCGCCGCGTGGCGGAGGCGCTCCGTCTGCGCGGGCGATGTTTCGTGGCAGCCGTCTCGCGAGGGTGGAGCCATGAAGATCAGCCTCCTGCACAGACCTCCGAGCGTTGATGACACCGAACGCCCGGTGCCGCGTTGGGCGATGCGCCTGGCTTACGCGCTCCCGTTGATCTTGTTGCCCTCGTGCCTGTGGCGTCTGCCGTTCGCCGTTCACTTCGAGATGGGCCAGACCGGTCAGCCAGGCATGCCTTCGTACTGGATCAGCGTGCCGTACGTCCTGACCCTCAGCGTGCTGAGCGAACTGATCGCGCTCCTGACGATCGGGCTGGTGCGGGGCTGGGGCGAGGTGGCGCCCGCCTGGATCCCAGGCATCGGCGGAAAGCCGGTGCGGGCCGGCGCGGCCTTCGCCGCCGCGCTGTTCGGCGGCCTGGTCCTTACGCTGCTGTTCACCTCGATCCCTCTCGGCGGCGGGCAGGCGCTCACCGCGTTCGGCGTCATCGACCGCGTCGACTACGCCACCAGCGCCTGGCAGGCCCTGGCGCTCACCGCCACCGGCCCGGTCGCCCTCTGGGGCCCGATCACGATCGCCCTGGCCTTCGCCTACCGTCGCCGCCGCGCTGGAAGCTAGCTGCCCTCAGGAGCACATCGCGCCGCGCGTCCGCTCGGCATCACCGGCGCCCGCCTGCGAGATGCCATCCCCACCCACCCCGCGCGAGCCGAAGAGGCTTCCGTAGCCGGCAGGTTCCACCACATGTTCGTCAGACGCGGCCAGTGCAATGCCTGCGACCAGCGGCGCTTTCCCCTCGTAGAAGTCGACGACATCTGATGACCCAGGAGCATTCATGACCGTCCAACACGCCACAGGGCCCACCACAACCGGGCGACTGCGCGCTGCCTGGACCAGCGCGCACGCCCCGGTGCCCGGCGTCCCCCGATGGATCCGGATCGCCGCCTGCGCGATCCCCTTCACGGTTCTTCCCTCCGGCCTGTGGCGGGTCGCAGCCGTCGTCTTCGACATCGGCGCTGACGGCGCACACGGTACGGGCCAACTCCCGGCGTGGCTTCCGGGGCCGGTGTACGTCATCGCCCTGTCGATCCTCTCCGAGCTACTGGCGTTCACCGCCGTCGGACTGATCGCCGCGTGGGGAGAGGCCGTCCCGCGCTGGATCCCGCTGCTCGGTGGCCGCCGCGTGCCGCCCCTCGCCGCTGTCATCCCCGCGGCCCTCGGCGCCGTGGTGCTGACGGTCCTGTGGACGGCCGCCTGGGTCACCGAGTTCGCCGGAGTCACTCTGCGAGGTGAACCGACCCCGGACAACTTCCCCACCCAGGCAGGTGGCTGGGAGGCGGCGATCTACTACGTGTGCTACCTCCCCCTCCTGCTGTGGGGGCCACTGCTCGCCGCCGTCACCTATGCCTACCATCGCCGCCGCACCCACTGACCGCACAACTACTCAACCGACGATGCAAGCGATATTTGCGAACCACAGTCCCCGGAGCACCTCGTGACGAGTCATGTCGAAGCACCTTCCTTGCCCGACCGGCTGCGAACTGCCTGGACGGCTGCACACACTCCGGTGGCCGGGGTGCCGCGCTGGGCGCGGACCGCGGCCCTGAGTATCCCGTTCGTCGTCCTGCCGACGTGCCTGTGGCGGATCGCGGTCCTCACCCTCCACCTACCGATCGCCCGCGGCGATCAAGGCTCCGGGGACATCCCCGCCTGGCTGCCCATGGAGCTGTACGCGGTGGTGCTGTCGATCTTCTCCGAGCTGCTGGCCTTCACCGCGGTCGGGCTCATCGCACGCTGGGGCGAGGAGTTTCCGCGGTGGATCCCCGTCCTGGGCGGACGGAGGGTTCCGATATCGGCAGCGGTCGTCCCCGCGGCTCTGGGCGCGGCCGTCCTGACGCTCATGTGGACAAGGGCGGCGATCACCAGCCCGTTCGGGAACGACATCCACGGAGGCGACGGACCCCTGGACTACCACCACTGGCAGGGAGCGCTGGCCATCACCGTCTACGCACCGCTTCTGCTGTGGGGCCCGCTACTAGCCGTGGTCACCCTGGCCTACTACCGTCGCCGCACCGCCGGACAAGGAAGTCACGAGACCAACGTGTCAAGCATCTCCTGAGGCCCTACATACGGGGAGTTCCACACGACCGTTGACATCCGTTGGGAGCAGCTGTCCGCCGGTCAGCAGGCCGCCAACCGCTCACACGCGAAGATCCGCGCACTCGTCGAACAGGCCATGGCTGCCCTCAAGTCCTGGCGACTCCTGCGCAAACTGCGCTGCTCCACCCATCGCCAGCCTCGTCCAGGCCATCCTCACCCTGCGCCTGGACTGCTCTATCTGAGGTTGGAAGACGCTCCGGGTCGAGCTCGGCGGCAGACGATCGCTGCCCTTCGATCGCCTCGCGGGCGCCGACGTGAGTGAGGCCGGTCTTGCCGCGAGGGGACATTTGTCATGGCGGATTCCTGACATTCGCTTCGTTGCTCCAGCGTCGGTCGCATCGCAGAATCGGATCGGAAGATCGACGGATTTTGTTGACAAGCGGGATGGAGGGGGCGATGTCTGTACGAAGGCGTACGCCGGAGTTGGTCGATGTCGGGACACCTGGCGAGGTACGCGGTGTGGTTCTGGTGCTGCCGGGAGGTTCGGTCCGGGGGCGGGGACGCTATCAGCGAGTGGCGGAGTGGGGACTGCGGCCGCTGATGGGCCGGTTGGCGGCGATCGATGGCGCGCAGGGGGTGGCGGTTCGATCGCTGCGGTATCGAGTGCGGGGCTGGAACGGAGATGCCGCGGATGCTCTCGTGGACACGCGGTGGGCGCTGGAGCGGATCCGGGAACAGGTCGGCACGGTACCCGTGGTGCTGATCGGCAACTCTATGGGAGGTCGCGCGGCCTTCTTGGCTGCCGGTGATCCGGCGGTCGCGGCAGTCGTGGGTGTGGCCCCGTGGCTGCCGGCGGGGGACCCGGTGGAACAGCTCGCCGGGCGGGAGGTGCTGATCGCGCACGGCGACCGGGACCGCAGTCAGGCCGGGGCTGCGTTGTCGCTGGAGTATGCGACTCGGGCGCGAGCCGTGGTGCCAGGAGCAGCGCGGGTGGAGATTCCGGGGGCCGGGCATTTTCTGTTGAAGGGGACGAAGGACTGCTTCGAGCTCTGTGCGGAGTTCGTTGTCCAGGTACTGACAGGGGCCGGCTGTGGGGAGATGCTGGCCCGGGCTCGGGGTGGGGATCTGCAGACGGTGCTGCCGATTCCATATCCGGGGGCTCGCGGATCGGCTGCGGATGGGAACGTCCACGGCTGATCCCGGGCTGCTTCACCCGCCGACGCCTGCCGCGTCGTCCCGTTCGATGAGCAGGACGGTCAACAGACTGCCGAGCACGGCGCCTGCCAGGACGACGGCCGTCATGGTCGTGATCCGCGGCCACGCGAACCGCCGTATTGGACTGCCTTCTCCCCGACCCGGGCGTCTGCGCCAAGTCCTGGCGCGCCCAGGGCCACTGTCCCGGAGGTTGAAAGGGCTGGGCTCAGGTGCCGGCCCTGGGCGTTGCGTGGCGCTCACTGCAGACACGGACGCCGAATCCCCCAGCTGCGTCTCGTCACGTGCAACAGTCAGTTCGAGGAGCGCGAGTAGAGGTTCCGGATCCGTCCTCACCGCGGCGGCGAACTCCTCGATGACGAGCCGGCCAGGGACTTGATCGCCGTTGAGAAAGCGACCCCAGGAGGACCGGCTGTAGTGCGTTCTGTCTGCCAGACGAGTGAAGCTCAGCTGCGCAGCCTCCTTGAGCCGCCGCATCTCCGCGAAGAGGTCGCCTCCCGAGGCATCGCCGCCTCCTCCAGCCGCCATTGGTCCCCTTGCCATCTGTACCTCCCTAGGTCTCTTGCCTCGTTCCGTCCCACGCCTGCGGCAGGTCAGGCGCGGGCAGCTGTGGGCGCGGCGGGCGGCCTGCCTTGTGGAGTCCGGTTCCGCCGTGGCCGACCGGAGCTATCGCCTTCCCAGCTCGTGGCGGTCGGCCCAGGCGCTGATCGACGCGGCCAGTTCTTCGGGGTGGTCCTCGGGGGAGTGGTGGCCGGCCGGGCCGTGGCGGGTGATTTCCAGGCCCGCGATGTTCTCCTCGCACCAGGCCACGGCGCCTTGGTCGGTCATCGCGCTGGGGCCCGGCTCGAATGCCGAGAGCAGTTTGGGGACTTCAGGGCTGGCGGCGAGCCAGGCGTCGTAGCGTTCGATGCGGGCTACGACGTCGGCGGGTTCGCCGTCCAGCGGCATCATGCGTGTCCATGCGAGCACCGGCCGACGGCTGTGCGGGGTCGGGAAGGGGCGACGGTAGGCCTCAAGGTCGGCCGGGTCGAGAGGTGTGTCCATCGTGTCCGGGAGGCCTTCGACGAACAGCGACTTCTCAAGAATTATTTCCTCGCCCACTCCGGGGGTGCGCAGCAGAGTGAACAACTCCCGCCCGGCAGCCGGGAACTCGTCCCCGACCAGCGGTTTGACGATCGTCTCGGTGAAGGCAAGGCCGCGAACGCGGTCCGGGAGACGCGCGGCCCGGTCGAAGGCGAGCGCGCCGCCCCAGTCGTGACCGATCAGAACCGCCTCGGCCAGACCCAGTGCGTCGAACCAGGCGTCGAGGTAGCGGGCGTGGTCGTCGAAGGAGTAGGTGATGTCGGGCTTTCCGGAGTCGCCCATGCCGATGAGGTCGGGGGCCAGGAGGCGGCGGCCGGGTGCGGCCACACCCGGCAGGACGTTCCGCCACAGGTGGGAGGAGGTGGGGTTGCCATGGAGGAAGACGAAAGGCAGCCCGTCGGGATCGCCGGACTCGCGGTAATGGACGGTGGAGTCGAGGACGGGGAGAGTGGGCATCGCGGTGTCACTTCACTTTTCGGTCAGAGGTTGAGGCTCAGGACGTGGTCGACGGCGATCTCGATGGCGACCAGGTCCGGCGGGGTGGGCGGGGCCGCCCGGTAGCGGGCGGTGTACCGGCGGACGGCCTCGGCCAGGCGGGCAGGATCGTCGGTGACGGCGGCCTGGCCCTCGAGGGTGATCCAGCGGAAGCCGACCGCCTGACAGAGCGCGACACGGGCCGCCGGGCCGCCCGCCCTCACGTTCAGGGCCTTGCGGGCTTCGGCACGGGTGGTCACCCGGGCCAGGCCGGTGGCCGCGTCGAAGGTGAAGCGGACCGGCGCGGCGTGCGGGGTGCCGTCGGGACGCTGGGTCGTGAGGACGGCGATGTGGGGGCCGGTGAGGAACCCCTGTGCGGAGCGCGGGAGTTCCAAGGCGGGCGCCTTTGCCCGGCTCACTTCTTCTTCACGCCCTCGTTCCAGATGAGCTTGGCGATGTTCGGCTTGACGTCCGTCGTGATGACGCCCATGGCGGAATGGACGTAGCGCCGGTCCTCCAGTTCGCGCAGCATGCTCGCGGCGAGGTCGGTGCGGGCGGTGAAGACGCCGTCCGCGCTGGTCTCGGCGGTGCGGTAGTCCGTGACGACGGGGTGCTCGAAGAGGCCTGAGGGCCGGACGAGCGTCCAGTCGAGTTCGGTGCGGCGGATCAGGTCCTCCATGCGGCGCATGTCGTCGTGGAGGGTGCGGCCAAGGCGCCGGTTCACCAGCGGGTCGAGCACATGGTTGAAGAAGTGCGCGCCGGTGGGACGCCAGTCGGGGTCGGCGATGCTCGAGCTGACGGCGAGGAGCCGCTTGATGCCGTGGTGGTTCATGGCCTCGGTGATGGCCGTGGCGCTCGCCGAGTACGTGGTGATGGTCTCCTTGCTGAAGCGTGCGCCCAGCGCGGACAGGACCGCGTCCGCCCCGGTCAGCGCGGCGTCGACAGCGGCCGGATCGGTGGCGTCGGCGACGGCCACGGTGAGACCGGGCCGCGCGGAGGACAGGGAGCCGGGACGGCGGGTCACGGCGACCACCTCGTGACCGGCGGCGAGGGCCTGGTCGGTGAGGTGGCGGCCGGTCGGCCCGTTGGCGCCGAAGACTGCGATGCGCATGGTGTCGGGTCATCCCTTCGTGTGGTGATCGGAACGCCCTTGACTGTGCCGAGCACGCAACGCAGGCTCAACGCTGATGAATAACGCCGCCGCTGCCCCTGCCCGCCGCCGAGGCCGCCCCCGCGGCAATCCGCCGACCCGCGAATCGATCGTCCCGGCCGCCCGCACGCTGTTTTTGGAGCGCGGATACAAGAGCACCACGGTGCGCGCCGTGGCCGCGGCGGCCGGCGTCGACCCGGCACTGATCGCCTATCACTTCGGCTCGAAGAAAGGCCTGTTCGCGGACGTGATGCAGTTCCAGTGCGCCAACGCGCTGGCGGTGGACGACGTGCTTGGCGGCGACCCGGCCACCCTCCCCGGCCGGCTCATCGACGCGGTGACCGGCCTGTGGGAAGACGCCGACTTCCGCCGGCTCACCGCCCAGGGTGACGAGGCCGCCGAAGTGATCCGCGAATACCTGGAACACGAGCTGCTGGCCCGGCTTGTTGAATTTCTCGGCGGCCGGGACGCGACCGCCCGTGCCACGGCCGTGGTGACGATCCTCGGCGGTCTCATCTACACCCGCTACCTCAACCCCCTGCCCACCCCGGCCGCACTCAGCCCGGTCGAGACCCGCCACATTCTCGCCCCGGCCCTGCGCGCGGCCCTGGCCCCGAGACCGCGCACCCCGAAAACCACCGGAGCGGGCCGCCGGGGCTCGCCGCCTCCTGGGTGAGGCGCCCGCCGCGAAACTGCGCGTGCTGCCGGCGCTAGGTCCTGTCTGATAACGCTCAAAGCCGGACCTCGGCGCCCTGCCTGCTGTGCTGCTCAGTGCTGAGTCCGCCGCTGCCGGGTCCGAACAGGACGCCGAGGTCCGGCGCATGCGGTGGGTTGTCGCGGAGGGACATCGCAGAGCACGCGTGGCCGCGCGGCTTGGGTCGGTCGTGGCTCGCGAGGGAGGGGTGAATCGCCTTCACCGATCCGGCCCTCCACGTCGGCATCGGCCAGGACCGCAGGCGAACAGGCTGGCCCACGTGCCGTTATCGCCGTCAAGACTCTTGCTGAATTTTCTGCAGACTCATGAAAACTTCGCAGCGTGATGTGCCCAGGAAGGCAGCCTCGGCCGGGCTAAAGGGGCGTGCTCAGGCCTGTCGGGTCGGGAGGACGATCGCCTGGCGCAGGTTCACCCGGCGCGGGCGGCTCGTCGTGTACGCGATCAGGTCGGCGATGTCCTGCGACGTGAGGCCGCTCAGCGCCTCGAACATGCCGTCCAGCTGCTGCGACAGCTCCGCGTTGTCGACGTGCGAGGCCAGCTCCGACTCGGTCAGACCCGGCTCGATGTTGGTGACCCGCACGTCGCGCGGGCCCAGCTCGGTGCGCAGCGACTCCGAGAGGTAGGTCAGCGCGGCCTTCGTCGCCCCGTACACCGCGTAGTTCGGGAACGGGATGTGCGCGCCGATCGAGGAGATGTTCACGAGGTCCGCGGTGCCGCCCGCCTCCGCCGTAGCGATCAGGTCGGGGACGAACGCGCGGATGACGCGCAGCGCGCCCGCGACGTTCGTGTCGAGCATCCGCTGCCACTCGTCGGCCCGGCCGTCGGTCACCGGGTTCGGCAGCATGACCCCGGCCGCGTTCACGACGAGGTCGACCCGGCCGAACGTGGCGCGGACCCGGTCGGCCGCCGCGTCCACCGCGTCCTGGTCCGTGATGTCGGTGGGCAGCGCCAGGGCCTGGCCGCCGTCCGCGGTGATCTTCTCCGCCAGCTCGGTCAGCCGGTCGGCGCGCCGGGCGAGCAGCACGACCCGGGCGCCGTGCGCGGCCAGGAGGCGGGCGGTCGCGGCGCCCATGCCGCTGGCGGCGCCGGTGACGAGGGCGGTACGGCCGGAGAGGGCGGAGTACGTCATGGTGGGCTCCCGGAGTGTGGGTGACCGGCCTCGGCTGGCTGCCTCGGCTTCGGTCTCGGTGTGAGCACCACTGTGGTCGGGACCCGGCGCCCTACCCAGGGCTCGGCTGTTCCTGGGTCCGGCAGTACCAGGATGGGAACGCGCCGGGTGCCTAGGATCAAGGGCATGACTGAAGCGGGGGAGTTGGGCGGCGTCGGGGAGTTCCTGCGGTCGCGGCGGGCGCGGGTGCGGCCCGAGGACGTGGGGCTCGCGACGTACGGGCGGCGCCGGGTACCGGGGCTGCGCCGCGAGGAGGTCGCGCAGCTCGCCGGGGTGAGCGTCGACTACTACATCCGCCTGGAGCAGGGCCGCGGCACGGCCGTGTCGGACGCGGTGCTCGACGCCGTCGCCCGCGTGCTGCGCCTGGACGACACCGAGCGGTCCTATCTGCACTCGGTGGCCCGGCCGGCCCCCCGGGGAAAGGTCCGCCCGTCCGGGCAGCAGGTGCGGCCCGGGCTGCGGCTGCTGCTCGACACGATCGACAGGGCGCCCGCGTTCGTCCTCGGCCGCCGCATGGACGTCCTGGCGTGGAACGCGCTGGGCGGAGCCGTCGCCGGCTTCCCCCGGTGGGAGCCCGGGAAGCGGAACATGCTGCGGCACGTGTTCCTCGATCCGGCCGCCCGCGCGCTGTACCCGGAGTGGCCCGCGGTCGCCGCCGAGACCGTCGCGTACCTGCGGCTCGACGCGGGCCTGCACCCCGAGGACCCCCGACTGGCCACACTGGTCGGCGAGTTGTCGCTCGCCAGCGAGGACTTCCGGCGGCTGTGGGCGGACCACGAGGTCAAGGCGAAGACCTGCGGGGTGAAGCGCCTGACCCACCCCGTCGCGGGCGAGCTCGAACTGCCCTACGAGACCCTGACGGTGTCCGGTGAACCGGACCAGGCCCTCGTCGTCTACACCCCGCGCCCCGGTTCGGAGACGGAGGAACGGCTGCGGCTGCTGGCCAGCTGGGCCACGGCCGCAGCCGAGTCCTCCTGAACTGCATCGCCCACCGCGAGAATCCCGAGGCCAGGGTGGCCGGTGCCTCGAAGGAGTCTGCCATCAGCGGTCGCGGCGGCTGTCGACGGGCTGGATACTTGCCGCCTCTTCCCGCGCTCGCTGGTTCGCGTGCCGACGCGGGGGAACCGTGGCCCCTCCCACGGGCTTCCAGAAGACGGCACACGACAGCTTGATACCCGCCGTCGTGTTCGTAGCGCTCCGGGCGTCGACGCTGGTGGACACAACCAAAGTCTGTGCTGCACGCCGTGCAGGTAGCCCGTGGCGTCTCGGCCGGAGCCGCGGCCGTGTGGCGCGTCGTGCGGGGCGCCTGATGCGCTTCGATAAACAGCGGCAGCAGGTCCGAGACGCCCCAGGAATCCGAGCCTGCTACGGCTCCGCACTGTCGATTCCATGTTGCCCTCCCTTCCGCCGTGACGGGCGGGACGGCTGGTGGGACGCCCTGAGACCGTCGAACGGAAGCGGGCCGTGTACGTTCATGAGCACGGTGCCCGCGCCGATGCGCGCATCACGCTGACCGAGTGGGGCCGTGGTCGCGGGCGGCCGACCATCACAGAGGTGCCCCAGCCGCGCTCCGCCGCCGTGCGTCTGCAGTGCGGCAACCGGGTCGCGTGCTCGCTACATCAGAAGAGCCGCTTCGTTGATGCGGGCGATGCTTCCGGCGGGTCGCGTCGGCGATGATGTGGCGGGCGTTTCACGAGGTGCGTGTGCTGACCGCCGTGCCGCGACGCGCATGGCTTCACCGGTGAAGCGGCCCATGCAGGGCTTTGCAGAAAGGTCTGCAGGTGCTCGCAGTGGTCGCATCGGTGGTCGATGCACTGGGAGCGAGCCCGGTCAGGAGGTAACCGGCCAGGGCAAGGCCTCGAGCACGGTTGCGGGTGTGAGCGAGGCGGCCTGCGCCAGATCTGAACGAGTCCCATAGCCCCGTACGGTGCGGGCGTTGAGTGTTCCAGTGATCAGAGTTGGGCAAGGATGTCCTTGGCCTTGCCGATCACGGTGTCGAGCTGTCGGCGGTCGGCGTCGAGTGCCGTCTGGTTCTTCGCGATGTACTGCTTCTGGATCCGCGATTCTGCCTCGTGCCAGACCTCGGCGACCTTGTAGGTGTGGCGGCAGTTGATGTCGGCCATGGCCGTGGCAATTTCCTGGGACGACACCTCGTTGGGTCCGGGCTGGAAGCGGGGGTCATCGTTGGCGTCCATGGGCGCTTTGTATCGGAAGCCTTTCGCCCGCATACAGGCGGACCACTGTGCGAATACGGCCTTCACCTGTGGGGCCTGTTGGGAGGCAGGATATGAATCGTTGGTCAGCCTCTGCACGAGTGGGGTCAGGCCGTGGCTCGGGCTGCCCAGTGTGCGGCGGGCTTCACCGAAGCACCCCCCTGCCGGAACCTTCTTACCGCCCACCACACCGCGTCTGGCGTCGGGGCTGGCGTCGGCCAGCAGCTCTGCTGGGGCGTCGGAGCCGCTCAGAGCGACCTGGGTGTCGACGGATTCCTTCGGCTTGGCGTCCTGGGCACGCAGTGCAGCGTCGTACCGCCTTTGCTGTTCGGCGTCCGGCTGGTAGCCGCGTTTCGCCGACAACTGCGGGTCGTGGATGCCGTAGCGCCAGTCGAGCATGTTCTTGGGGCCGATTGGCGGGAGTCCAGGGTCCGCCTGCCAATCGATGCCGAGTTTCTTCATGCACTGTCGGACCAGCCGGAGTTCGGCTTCTCCGATGGTCTGCTCCTCGGTCTTGGTGGGCCGGTAAGCCTGCATGGGGAGAGTCCAGGTGGACGGGTCGTCTGCGCCCGGTGCTGCGTGGGCGGCGGCAGCAGAGGCTGGTGGACCTTGACTCTCGTCGGACTGACCGGACGAGCATCCAGCGACTGCGAGGAGGGCCACGGTCAGAGCCGCTCCTGTTCCGTAGACCTTTCGGCGGCCTTGTGCCATGAGGTGTTTCCTCGCATGTGCCGGTGCCCCTGAAGGGGTTTGGAAATGGGGGGTGAGGCGCCCCGGTGGCGGGCGGCCGTTCGGGTCGGAGGCCCGCCACCGGGGAGGTACCTGTCAGGGAGCCCAGGAGACCCGCTCGAACTTGATGGAGCGGTTCTCGTTCTTGGTGCTGGTCAGGTTGCTGCCGTAGTGCGGTGAGAAGTAGTCGCTGGCGCCCTTGTACCCGGAGTTGTAGTAGACCGTCGCGCAGTAGTAGTCGTACCAGTTGTAGGCGGAGGCGGCGTTGTTCATCACCTTCTGGCCTTCGCCGTTGCCGGTGCCGTAGCAGTAAGTCAGAGGGTGAGTGAAGCCGTCGCCGCCCCATACGGCGCCGAGGTCCCAGATGGGGTGCCCCATGTTGATCCAGGCGCCCTGATAACCCGAGTTGTAGTAGAAGCGGAATCGGAACTCGTCGGTGTGTTCGCCGCAACGGTCATAGATGTTGTTGTACTGGTCCCAGTCGTTGGCGAGGGTCGGGTTGCCCTCGGCGAGCGAGGGCGTCATGGAAGTGAGCGTGGCGGCCGCCACGACGCCGGCCAGGGCCGCGGCCCGCAGACGTCTGCGCCGCTTGTGTGAAGAGTTCTTCATACGGGGTGTCTCCTTGAAGGCAAAGGGGATCCGGGCCTGCCGCCGCAGCGCATCAATACCTGCCGACAGGCCGGTGGCGTGAGGGCACGGAATGGCGCAGTGCGCGCCGCAGCAAGGGTGGGAAGAGAGCGGGCCCCAGAGCCGCCAGGCCGCGGGGCCGATGCTCGGAACACTAGGGCGTGCGGGGCGTGTTCGGCCGTCCCAGTGCGTCCCGGGACATCTCGGATGCCGGCGGTCCCGGGAGACGGGTGTCCCGTGAGACGGGCGACGGCGTCTCAGGGACGCTGCGGCGTAGAGGGACGCGGTTGGGCGTCCTAGCGTTCTCGCGACCGGCTTCCCCGGGACCGAGCTCCTGCCGAGGCCTCGGAGGGGACCGGAATGTCATCAACGTCCTGTGCCGGTAAGGCGTTCAGCGCGCCGGCAGGGCACCGCAGGCCAGGGGCGGAACGAGTCGGGCTCACCTGCGCGCCCCTCGATCGGGCAGTGGTGCGCACGCACTACCGGTAGCGGGGCGGTCTCCTCACGAAACGGAAGCCATGTACCTATTCAAGAGATTGTGTCGGGGCAGACGTGCGGCGGTCACCGCCGTGGCTGCGCTGACGCTGTGCACCGGGGCGATGGGTTCGGCGACGGCTGATCCTGGCCCGCCAGCGCGGGCCACGGACGCGCAGCGTGCTGCGGCCGCCGGGGACACTACCCGGCCCGCCCCTGGGGTGAAGCCGTCGGCGGTGCCGTCCCGGGATCGCTCGAAGCTGCTGGGATCACGCTGGAAGACATCGAAGGACCAGGCCTGGGCGACCAGCGGTGACGCGGCCGGCTTCCATGTGATGGTGGCCGACGCGGTGTCGGGCTACGCGTGGCGCACGGCAGCGACGTTGACCGAGCCTGGCTTCGACACCGATATGTGGGTCGGCAACGCGTGCCTGACGGAGTCGGGCAGGCGTGCCGTGGTGGTCTATGCGCCGCGTACGTTCACCAACAGGACCGAGCTGTTCGACCGGGGCGGATTCACGGCGGTTGTCGACTTGGCCACGGGCGCGGTGCGCAAGCTGCCGTTGCAGTCCTCCTTGGCCTACTACAACCCCGGCTGTGGTCTGGGGGAGAGCGCGGCTCTCACCCAGGCGGGTGCCGAGGACAAGAAGCAGACCAGGCTCGTGGCACTCGACGCGGCCACCGGAAAGCTTGGCCGGCGGGTCGCGGTATCCGGTCAGGTCACTTCTGCGATTCCGCTGAAAGAGGGCGGTTTCGCGGCGGCGGACGGCGCCCGGGTGGTGAAGGTGACGGCGAGCGGAAGGCGAGCGACGCTGGTGGCGACCAGCCGGGTGCCGTTCCGGCTGTCGCAGGACTCCGACGGCGGCATCGTCTTCATGGACCAGGGCAAGGGCGGCAAGGCGAAGGTTGCCCGTCTCGCCCGTGGGGCCCAGACAGCGCAGACTCTCGCTTCCGGCCGGTGGGGCCAGCTGGGGCTGTCCCGAGGCGCGCACGGACGCACCTACATCACCGGCGCCGCGACGAGCACTACCTCGAAACTGCCTGGCGCCGTACGACGGCTGACCGGCACGCCCAAGGACGTCACCATCTCCACGCTCGGCACCGCGGTGGTGACCCGTACGGCGTGGGCGGACCGGAAGAACTCACGGGGTGCGCGGGGCGGCGATTCCGGTGAGCGCGCCGTCGACATCGATCTCATGGTCCGCGGTACCGGCCGGAAGGTCGCCTTCACGGTCGCGCCGGGCGCGCGGACCGGGACGCACGAAGCGCAGGGCAGGGCTCTGTCGCCCGCCCTCGGTGCCGCTGCCCCGGCCGGCAAGACAGTGAAGCGATCGTCCATGGCCGCCGCCACCGGTTCGCAGAGCAACCCCGTCGAGGACGAGCGGTACTGCTCCGTGCCGCGCAACGATCCGCGCAACCAGGCGATGCAGCCCAAGCCGCGGCAGGTTGAGTGGGCGGTGGACCAGGCCATCCTGGGCAACCTCAACGCGAAGATCTCCCGCCCCGCGAACTGGAAGAACCAAGCGATGCCGGCCTACCAGCCGCAGACCCTTTTCCCGCCGCACGCCCTGGACGGCGGCGGCCATGTGCCCGCGCAGGTGATGCTGGGCATCACCGCCCAGGAATCCAACCTGTGGCAGGCATCCCGCATCGCCGTGCCCGGCGTCACGTCGAGCCCGCTGATCGGCAACTACTACGGCCGCCGGATCTACAACCGCGAAGACCGGGACGACTGGGACATCCACTGGGACGAGGCCGACTGCGGTTACGGGATCACCCAGATCACCGACGGCATGCGGCTGGCCGGTCACGAGAAGCCCGGCGAGACAGCGCTGCCGTACAACACCCAGCGCGCGGTCGCCCTGGACTACACCGCCAACCTTTCGGCGGGCCTGCAGAACCTGCAGGACAAATGGAACGAAACCAAACGGGCCGGCCTGACAATCAACGACGGAGACTCGTCGAAGATCGAGAACTGGTTCTTCGCAGTCTGGGCGTACAACTCGGGCTTCCACGCCAACGCAGGCTGCTGTGAGCCGTGGGGCGTCGGCTGGGCCAACAACCCTGCCAATCCGAACTACGTGGCAGACCGCCCGGCGTTCATGGACAAGACCGCCGCGGACGCCGCGCACCCGCAGGACTGGCCGTACCAGGAGAAGGTCCTCGGGTTTGCCGCCCATCCACCGGAGGGCCTGGAGTCCCCCGGCAAGATGGTTCCGGCCTTCCGACCCGCCTGGTGGAACGGGGACGACGCCACTGCCCCCACCTACCGTACGGCCGTCAAGCCGCCGGAAGCCGCCTTCTGCAACGACACGAACTACTGCGACCCGAGCAAGATCAGCAACAACGCGGGCAACGACGAGTACGGTCCCTGCCGGCACCGGGACGCTGACGGTGTCTGGGACTTCAAGTGCTGGTGGAACCAGCCCGTCACCTGGAAGACGAACTGCTCCTACACCTGCGGCAACGAATTGATCCGGTTCAACAGCACCTACAGCGAGGAGGCGGACGGTACCGCCTACCCGCCGGCCTGCGACTACAGCTCTCTCCTTCCGGGCACGACGCTCATCGACGATGTCGACGGACAGCCCTCTGCCCGGCCGAACTGCCCGCAGCCCAACAACGCAGGCTCCTTCGCACTCGACTTCGCCCCGGACAGCAAGGGCACATACCGGTCCAAGATCGATTTCCATCAGATCGGCGGCGGCTTCGGCGGCCATTTCTGGTTCGCACACGGGACGACCGATCCGGAGTTCCGCGTCACCGGCACCTGGAAGCCGGACAACGCGATCAACGGCTGGACCCGTATCAAGGTGCACATGCCCGATCACGGAGCCTGGAACCGGCAGGCCGACTACAAGATCAACCTGGGCGACGGGCGGACCCGCCACCGGGTCGTCAACCAGGCATACCAGGCCAACACCTGGGTTGACCTCGGCGCGTTCCCGCTCGCGGGCAACGCCAGTGTCCAGCTCAGCAACGTGACCCTGAACGGCCAGTACGACGACCTCGCCTTCGACGCCCTCGAGTTCGTCCCCACCACTAAGCCGCAGGTGTCGTACGTGGCGATGGGCGACTCCTACTCGGCCGGCGAGGGCGTGGAGGCATACGACAAGAACAGCGACTGGAACAACAGCGGAAGCCCCAAGGACGCCTGCCACCGCTCCGCTGCGGGCTCTTACCCCCGCATGGTCACCCAGCCCGGCCACAGCCCGACCATCGAGCAGGAGGCCAAGAGCGGTGCGGGCACCACCAACTTCGCGTTCATCGCCTGCTCCGGATCCACCACACCCAGCATCAGCAACGCCGCCGTCGACGACCCGCCCACCGCAGCCGACGCGGCCGGGTACACCGACTGGGGCCACGGCGACAGCCACTTCGGCGAGATACCCCAGGTCGACCAGGGCTGGCTGGACGAGGACACCACCCTCGTGACCCTCTCCGTCGGCGGCAACGACTCCCGCTTCGCGGACGTCATCGGCGGCTGCACCATCTTCAATACGCGATGCGAGATCAGCGACTACCGCCTGACGCGCCGGAGCAACCACGTAGTCGACCCCGAACCACTGGGCACGTACGAGCCAAAAGTAATCAAGGACATGCTGCCGGCCCACCTCAAGGCCGTCTACCGCGACGTAGCTGCGAAGGCGCCCAACGCGCGGATCATCGTCCTCGGCTACCCGCAACTCTTCCCCGATACCCCGCTGGACGTCTGCAGCGGTATGTGGCCGTCGACACAGACCTTCCTCAACGGCTTCAGCAAGGACCTCACCGAGGCCATCGGAGGGGCCGTCAAGGACGTCGCGGCCGAAGGTGTCGACATCCGATTCGTCGACCCCACCCCGGCCTGGAAGACCCACTGGATCTGCTCACCGACCGGCGAGGAATGGACCAACGGCACCATTGCCTACTCACAGTCCGGCAGCTCCGGCTCCGACCAAGAGATTCCCGGCGCGGGCAGCTTCCATCCCAAGAAGGCCGGCCATGTCAAGTTCGCCGAGCTGATCAACGCCGAGATCGCCAAGCTAGCCTGACCCCATCCCCTTCCCCGGACTGACACCACAGTCCGGACGGCCCGGCCCATCGAGCGCCCGCGCCCTAACGGCGCGGGCGCTCTCATGTTTGTTCTGCGACAGGCCCGAGTGCAGCAAGCTGAGTATCGCCTCCCAGTCAGTGACTGTCCGGGATCGTGCACCCTCGCATCACTGCCGAGCACTCGGAATCAGGATTCCTCGGTGATGACAGCGACCGTCTTGTCGGATTCTGGGCCGGGACTTCCGGCGAGCAATGGCAGAGGCGCCGTCGGTGCCGACGTGGCGGATGGCCCGTGGACGCTAATACCGCGATGAGGAAGTGTCCCGCGGTGCCCGTCCTAAAGGCGACGAGGTGCGTGCGGATGGGACAAGGAGGCGGCCGAGCTAAAGCGTGTTGTACAAGGCTGTGAACTGGGCATCTCCCGTGTATGGCTGGGGTGTTGAGTGCCGAGCGGGTGTGGGTGGAGACGTTCACCGGGTTGCGGGTGACGCAGTTTGCGCGGCTGCTGCGGGTGGTGCGTGAGCGGGGTGGTGACGGCACTCTGCGTGGCCGGCCGTGGAGTCTGACGCTCGCCGAGCGGGTGCTGGTCGTCGCGGTGTACTACCGCACGAACCTGACCATGCGGCAGCTGGGGCCGCTGTTCGGTATCTCGTCCTCGACGGTGTGCCGGGTGATCCAGAAGCTCGGTCCGTTGCTCGCCGTGGAGCCCGTTTCCCGCCCGGCCGATGCCGCTGACCGGTTGTGGATCGTGGACGGCACACTGGTCCCGGTCCGTGACCGGCGGGTCGGTTCGTCCAGCCGTAACTATCGTTTCTCCGCGAACGTGCAGGTCATCATCGATGCCGACACGAAACTCGTGATCGCGGCCGCCCGGCCGGTGCCGGGAACGACCGCGGACGCTCATGCCTGGCGGGCTTCCGGTCTGGCCGAGCACTGCCAGGGCGTGACTGTCCTGGCAGATGGCGCCTACCTGAACTGCGGCATGGTCGTCCCGCACCGCAGACGCCCCCGACGGCCGCTGTTGCCGGGCGAGGAAGCCGACAACGCAGCACACCGCAAGGTCCGGGCCCGGGTCGAGCACGCGATCGGCCGGCTGAAGAACTACAAGATCCTCCGCGACTGCCGACAGCACGGCGACGGCCTCCACCACGCCGTCCAGGCCATCGCCCACATGCACAACCTCGCGCTCACATCATGACCAGAAGACCGCCCCCACTCGCCCTGACCTGCCCAAACACAGCCTTGTGCAACACGCTTTAGGCCGTGCCGTGTCCGCAAAGTCGGTGAATCGTTGGTTTCATGTGCAGGGACGTCGTGGCGCACGGATTTCGCTCCCATTCGCAGGCCCCGCCTGCGGGGATCACGGAACAGGCAGGTGTCGCTCCTGCAGCACATCTTGACCGGACCGCTCCTGCGGCTCGGAGGAGACGGTCGAGGGGGAATCCTTCGGCGGCCCAGCGGCGCCGACCGGTTCGATGAGCAGGACCGTCACCAGACTGCCGACCAGGGCGCCTGCCAGGATGCCGGCCGTCATGGTCGTGATCCAGGGCCTGGTGAACCGCCGTATCGGACCGCCATCCCGCCAATCCGGGAGTCCAGAGCGGCCGGCTTCCGTTACCGGCCTCGCGAGCTGCGCGGCATTCAACGCGGGTATGGAAACCCGCACAGAGGCCGGTTCCCCTGGAGGTGTCTCGTCGCGCGCAACGATCACGTCGAGGAGCGCAAGCAGCGGCGCCGTATCCGTGCCGACCGCGGCAGCGAACTCCTCGACCACGATCCGGCCCGGGACTTGCTTGCCGTTGATGAAGCGCTCCCAGGAGGAGCGGCTGTAGTGCGTCCTGTCTGCCAGACGACTGTAGCTCAGCTGCGACGCTCCCTTGAGTCGCCGCATCTCCGTGAAGAGGTCGCCTTCCGGGGCATCGCTGGCTCCGATCGTCTCTGGTCCCCCGACCATGATGTTCCTTCCTAGTCTCCTGTCTGTTTCCGTCCCCGCCTCCGGCTGCCCCGGCGCGGTCAGCTTTGAGCGGGGCGGCCAGCCTGCCTAGCGAGTGGCTCCTCGATGAGGCACCGGGAACGCTAGGGATTTCCACCAACACAACCCCAACCAAGAGCCAACCACGCCAAGGGGGGGCACGGGCAGGCTGTCGGTCAGGCAGGTCTTCTGTCGGATGCGGAGGCCTCGGACGCGGCGGGGATGCTCGGGCGGCCCCCGTCGCCACCGGTGGTCGTCGCGGGTCCCGTGCGCCGGTACATCCTCCCGACCGCCGCGCACTGCAGGAACATCGCCACGGCCATGGCCACGCAGATGCCGGGCAGTCCTGCCGCCGACAGGCCGTATGCCAGCGCCAGTTGAAGCAGCACATCGCACGTCGTGACGCGTGCGAGGGCGGGGCTCTCGCCGCTGCCTTCGAACACCCCGCCGAGCGCGATGAAACAGGCGAGCAGAATCAGGTACGGCCCCAGGGACCGCAGGTAGAGCGTGCCGGCGTTCGCCACCACGCCTTCACTGCCGAACGCCCGCATGATCCACGGTCCGGCGATGAGCAGCGTCGAGCTGATTTTGTCGTGCGGATGACAGGCGCGCTCGCCCTCGTAGCCATCGTCGCCCGGTCGCCACGGTGCTGGGCCGGACGGCCGCCCTCTCCTGCGGGACTCATCGCGCTCCGACGAAACGCCGTCCTGCGGCAGGCGGCCGGCGCACCGTCGGACCGGACCCGGTCCCTCGGTTCGGATGCCCGTGCGGCCGCGGCGACCGTTGATGATCCCGGCCGTCACGCCCGCGAGCAGTTCGAAGTAGACCGGACACGCCAGCGATACCAGTTTGTGCCGGTGCTCTCTTGCCCCCACGACCGCACCATCCTCTTTTCGTTGTACCTCTAATCGAGGCATAGCGAAAAGAGATAGCATGCTCGCACGGAACGGGCAAGAGTCCGGTGACGGGCAGGAAGGGGTTCGGCCGCGTGCTGGAGCTGTCGATTCTGGGTTTCCTCTACGAGGAGCCCCTGCACGGATACGAACTGAAGGCCCGCATCCAGGGCCTCAGCGGGCACATTCGCCCGGTCAGCGACGGCGCGCTCTACCCGGCCATCACCCGGCTGGTGAAGGCCGGGCTCGTCGAGCAGCGCACCGAGCCGGGAACCGGTGCGGCACCCCGGCGGATCCTCTCCCTCACCGAGGCGGGCCGCGCCGACCTCCAGGCCCGGCTCCGGCACCCCAAGGACGTCGAAATCACCGACGGCCAGCGCTTCTTCACGCTGCTCTCGTTCCTACGGCATCTCCCCGACCGTGCCGAACAGGCCACCGTCCTGCGCCGCCGCCAGGACTTCCTCAACACTCCGGCGAGCTTCTTCTACCGCGACGGCAAGCCGGTACGCGCCGAAGAGACGCCGGACCTCTTCCGACAGGGCATGCTGCGCATCGCCCGCGCCACGGGCACCGAGGAGAAGCAGTGGCTGGCCGAGGCGATCGCAACCCTCGAGGACTGAGACCAGCCCGGCGGACGGGAGCCAGGAGACGACATCACAGATGTCGTCGAACGGGTTCGTTCCCAGCGGCACCGCGCGCATCGGCCTGCGCCGCCAGGGCGAGGGCCTCGTCGCCGAGCCCCACGAAGCGTCGGGCGATGGGTCCCAGGCGCAAGCCGGCCAGTCCCAGCAACGGGCCGCCCGACGCGGCGCGTGTCCCGACCTGCACGCATCAGTGTTCGACGCATTCCGTGTCATCATCGTTCAACGCACTTCCGACCAGGACATTCGCGGCCTCCCCCTCACACGCGCGGCCGCGCAGAGCCCGCTCCGACGAGAAACTATCTGCCAGTTGTCGCGGTGCGCTGTCTCGGGGCCAGGGCCGCGCGCAGGGCCGGGGTGAGGATGTGACGGGCCTGCGCCGGGGTGAGGGCGGCCGGGGTGGGGAGGGGGTTGAGGTAGCGGGTGTAGATGAGACCGCCGAGGATCGTCACCACGGCCGTGGCCCGGGCGGTCGCGTCCCGGCCGCCGAGAAATTCAACAAGCCGGGCCAGCAGCTCGTGTTCCAGGTATTCGCGGATCACTTCGGCGGCCTCGTCACCCTGGGCGGTGAGCCGGCGGAAGTCGGCGTCCTCCCACAGGTCCGTCACCGCGTCGATCAGGCGGTCCGGGAGCGTGGCCGGGTCGCCGCCAAGCACGTCGTCCACCGCCAGCGCGTTGGCGCACTGGAACTGCATCACGTCCGCGAACAGGCCTTTCTTCGAGCCGAAGTGATAGGCGATCAGTGCCGGGTCGACGCCGGCCGCCGCGGCCACGGCACGCACCGTGGTGCGCTTGTATCCGCGCTCCAAAAACAGCGTGCGGGCGGCCGGGACGATCGACTCGCGGGTCGGCGGATTGCCGCGGGGGCGGCCTCGGCGGCGGGCAGGGGCAGCGGCGGCGTTATTCATCAGCGTTGAGCCTGCGTCGCGTGCTCGGCACAGTCAAGGGCGTTCCGGCCAGCGCACTCACCCACAGGCGCATCACGTCGGCGTCCGTAGACCAACACATGAGAGGCAGACCCATGCGACTCCGCAAGTTTCTGGCGATGACCGGTATCACCGCCGCCACAGCCACCATGCTGCTCGGCACATCCAGCCAGGCCGACGCCTCAAGCTGGGGATGCAGCGTCAATGCGTTCCCTGCCGTTGCCACGGCCACCTGCGCGGGCGATGGCCCGATGAGAGTGGCGGCCTACTGCGACAGCGACCACTGGCCGTACCGGACGACGGTCTACGGCAACTGGGCCTCCACCAACAGCGAGGCGTACGGGCTCAGCAACTGTTACATCAGCTCGGCTTGGGTCGAGGTGGTCTGAGTTCACACGTCGAGCCATGCACGGGCTCGACGGCCCGGCGGGCTGGCTGACCGAGCACGGTTGGGAGAGCGAGCCACCCCGTGCTCAAGCGGCAGACCCGGACAGCCGAGGCCGAACAGCCCGCGGTGGGAAGCCACCTCTCCTGTCGGATGAAGGTGGACAAGGTGGTGGTCCTCACCGATGACATCAGTTTTGACGTCGAAGCATTGCCCGCCAGGAGCTGGCTCTCCGTGCCGCGGCAGTACCGGAACGGGCAGAGGCGCGGCATCGCCGTCCGCGGTTCCGCGATCGTCGGTGACGACGGTGCCTTCGTGGAGATCAGCTGCAAGAACGGTTCACCGGGGCCGTACATGCACTTCAAGGTCAAGCTGTGGCAGAAGAAGGGGCAGCCGGCCGCCGGGGAACAGGGGGAGCTCGTACGGTTCCTGGACGACCACGTGGCGGACCAGGTCCAGCGCCTCAACTGCGCCGCCCGTTGAACACACCCGGACCTGACCCGCGCGCCGACGGCTGCCCTCGCCCGCTGCACGGACGGGCAGCAGCGAGCGGGGGCGGGGCGGCACGAGCCCGGCCGCCGTGCGCGCCGCCTGGAGACGCTCACCCTCGAAGAGGCGCACGACCTGCTCCGCGGATCCATGCCCTATGGACGCAGAAGGCCGTAGCCAGGCCCTCACCTCATCAACAGTTCTGCCTGCTGATCGAAGTGTTCAACGCCTGGCTGGAGAACCGCAGGATGCGCAGACAGCCGTCGTCCCTGCAGACTGCCCGCTTCCCGCCGTCAGCTCCAAGGCCGCCATCACTCGCTCCTGACGGGCAGGAGCAGCGCGCCGGCCGACCGTTCCATATCTGTTGACGCCAAAGTGGTGGACCGTTCAGCGGGTCTTCTCGTCGTGCCGCGGGGTGCTGGATATGGCCCAGTGGAGGACCGCGTGGTCGTCGTCGCCGGTGAGGGTGACCGCCGTGTACCCGGTGAGGGACAGGGAGGCGATGATGGCACCGCACGGTGTGCTCGGGAAGCGGCTTCTGGTGCCGTCCGAAGCGCGGCCTGCCGCGTGCACGGCCCCGTGGCCTTGGCACCGGTAGGCCAGACGTTGCACCTGCTGCGGGTCTGAACGAGTCGGCTGTACGGAGACGGGGATTCCGGGCTGGGTCATGCCGGAGTCGAGGACGGTTTCGTTCGTGGGCCGGTACCCCTTGAGGTCGTGGAGAAACCTGTGGTGGGCGTCGGCGTCCGGAGGCTTCGGTAAGGAGTCCGGGTGCCTGGACTCGGTGAGCGAGCCCGATACGACCAGGGCGATGGCTGCCAGCCCAGTGGTCACCACCGCCATGACGTTGGCCGTTCTCCCTCTGCCGTGAGGAAGCGGCGAGTCGCGGTCGGCTGCCGCGAGGAGTTTCTGCCGGCGGTCTTGCTGTGACTGGTCCTGCACGTGCGTTCCCCTTTCCGTGGCCCGGCGCGCGGCCCGGCACGGTCAGGCGCGACCGAGTCAGGAGAAGGAGTGCAAAGCCTCGGCGATCAGGTTGAAGACAGGGCCGCCGTGCACGGCCAGGTTCGTCAGGCGGGCGAAGTCTTCGAGGTAGAGGTTCACCTCGTACCGCTGCTTGACGGTCAGGAAGGCGGAGACCAGCTCGACGTTCACCTGCCGTCCGTCGAAGACCCAGAAGTCCTCGACAGGCGGCATGAGGCTGCGGTCCGCCTTGTGGGGGATGATGCCGATCAGGACGTTGGGCTGGACCGCGGCCTTCACGAGATGGCCCAGTTGCGCCGCCATCACGGGGGAGGGGCCTGTGCGCCGGTACAGGACCGACTCCTCGAGCACGATCGCGAACTTCTTCGACGGATCACCGAAGACTTTCTGCTTGGCCATCCGGGCAACGACTGCCTCCTCGACATCGTCGGTGAGGCCGCGTCGGCGCTGGATGGCCCGCAGCACCGCCCGGGTGTACTCCTCGGTCTGGAGCGGGCCGGGGATCAGGTTCTGCGAGTACGCCTTGAAGTCCTTGGTCCTGGACCACAGCGGGAGCACGCTGTCCTGTGCCGGGCGTAGTCCGCGCCGTTCCAGCGAGCGCCATTCGAGGTACATCACCTCGATGTTGCGGGCGGCTTCCACGAGCTCGGCTGTTTCGGCTTCCGCGTTGCAGGCCCGTGTCCAGGCCCTGATCGTCTCTTGGCTAGCGGGAGCGTGGCCGTTCTCGATCCGGCTGCACTTCGCCCGGTCCCACCCGCATCTGCGGGCGAGCTCCGCCGCCGTCAGTCCCTTGTCCTCACGAAGTCGGCGCAGGCGTTGCCCCAGGGCGCGGCGGGCCTCTGTGACGCTGGATGAAGTCGGCATGACGGCCAGTGTGCCGCCTCGCGCAGCCGCCCGCGGACTGCGACTGCGTCGGCAAATCCCGTACGGAAGATGTTTTATGAGGTGATGTCAGGAAACAGTGGTGCGTCGTGGTGCGGCTCGCTGTCGGGCCGCGGAAAGAGACGCAGAAGCCGCCTGGGGAACTCGACCACCGTCTCGTGGTCGGGAACGGTGATGGACGACAAGCGGTCCGAGTCCACTTTCCATGACTGCAGCAGATAGCTGTCCGCGACGTCGTCGTAGTAGAGGGTGGGGCTCCCGTTGTTCGGGCTCTCCGGGTCCTTGCACAGCAGATGCAGCGCCACTGGTCCTCCATGCGTATCGGCTGACTCTGACTGCATGAGAGTGATCTGTCGCAGAGAGCGACCGCTACGTGTTTGCGGCATGTTGCGCCCTGCTGTTCCCTGCGGAGGCAAGGTGTGCGGATTGTTGCGCCCAGGTGAGTTCTGTCACCCGGGCCCACAGTTCGATGCCAGCCGCGCCCGACGCTCCGGTCGGAGTGGTGGGGAGGGGCCAAGGACCGGATGAGGTGACCCCTTCGATGCCGACACCTGAACGGCAGGTCGCGTGGCGGTCTGCGGGTGGAAGTGGTCTGCCATGGCTCGTGGCAAGCAGTACCCGGAGGAGTTCAAGAAGGACGCGGTCGAACTGGTGCTCTCCTCGCCGGAGAGGCCGGTTGCGGACATCGCACGGTCGCTGGGCGTACACAAAGCGACGCTGGGCACCTGGGTGGAGCGTGAGCTGGGCCGACGGCGCAAGGCCGCCGGGAACGACGGCGGTGACGTCGCGGTGAGCCGGGAGGTCGAAGCACTGAAAGCGCAGGTCCGCGAGTTGGACCGGCTGCTGTCCGAGCGGAACCACGAGCTGGCACATGCCCGGCAGGACATCGACATCCTGCAGAAGGCAGCCGCCTATTTCGCGCGGGAGACGGGGCAGTGATCCGCTACCGCTTCGTCGACGAGATCCGCGCGGAACACCCCGTCAAAAGGGTGTGTGACCTTCTGGGATGGGACAGATCCAGCTACTACGGATGGAAGGAACGCCAGCCCGCCAGAGACGCGAAGAACGCCTCGGATGAGGACTTGCTCGTGGAGATCCGGCAGGTCCACGAATCATCGTCGGGAACATACGGCGCCCTGCGCGTCACCAGGGCCCTGCATCGCCGAGGCGTCACGGCGAACAGGAAACGGGTCGCGCGGATCATGCGCGAACACGCCATCCAGGGCATCTCCAGGCGGCGCCGCAAGTCGTTGACCCGTCAGGACAGGAAGGCGGTGCCGGCGAACGACCTGATCATGCGGGACTTCACCGCTCCGATGGCCGGTCTGAAACTCGTCGGAGACATCACCGAGCTGCCCACCGGGGAGGGCAAGGTGTACCTGGCGACCGTGATCGACCTGTGCACGAAGGAACTGATTGGCTGGTCGATCGCCGGTCACATGCAGGCGGAACTGACCGAAGCCGCTCTCCGCATGGCCCACCAGCAGGGCCGCACGGCCGGCAACGCGATCTTCCACACCGACCGCGGCAGTCAGTACACGTCCCGGCTCATGCAGGAAACCTGCCGTGAGCTAGACATACGTCAGTCGATGGGCCGGACCGGATCCTGCTACGACAACGCTGCCGCAGAGTCCTTCTTCGGAAGCCTCAAAACCGAGATAGGAAGGGAGACTTGGCCGACGAGGGCCGAGGCCAGGGCGGACATGTTCCGGTGGGTCACCTACTACAACCACCGACGTCTCCACTCAGCTATCGGCTACCAGACGCCGCACGAGGAACGGCAACGAAGAAGCCACCCCCTCACACTCGCGGCATAATTGGATGTGTCGGCCCTAAAGGGGTCAGGTCAGACCTGATCACGGCCACAACCACCTACAAGCCCGCCACCACCGGCCCCCTCACCCAGACAACCGTCACCAACGCCAAGGGCCACACCGCCACCAGCGACCTCGACTTCGCCACCGCAGCAGCCCTGAAGGCGACCGACCCCAACGGCAAGGTCACCGAGAACACCTACGACAGCCTCGGCCGCGTCACCAAGACCTGGCTGCCCAACCACCTGCGCTCCGCCTTCGACGCCACCCCCAGCTACACCTACGCATACAAGGTCCAGTCAGGAGACCTCTCCTGGGTCGCCACCAGCGCCCTGCAGGGCGACGGGTCCGGATACAACACCAGCTACGAGTTCTACGACTCCCTGCTGCGCAGCCGCCAGACCCAGACCCCGACCCCGGTCGGAGGCCGCCTCGTGGGGCTCACCCTCTACGACGACCGCGGACTCGCCACCAGCACCCAGGGCGACATCTGGGACAACACCTCGGCTCCCTCAAGCACCGCAGTGCAGACAGAAGGCAGCCAGGCCCCGATCCAGGTCGACACCACCTACGACGCCGCAGGCCGGGCCACCAAAGCCGTCACCAAGAAGACCGGCGTGACCCTTTGGACCACCACCACCTCCTACACCGGGGACCAGGTCACCAGCACCGCCCCGAACGGCGGGCAGGCCGTCTCGACGACCGTCAACGCACTGGGGCAGACCACCGAACGCCGTGAGTACGCCAGCCCGACCCCGACCGGCGACTACACCGCCACCAGCTACACGTACACGCCCGCAGGACAAGAAAAGACCATCACCGCCGAGGCGGACAAGTCGAAGTGGTCCTACGGCTACGACCTCGTCGGCCGGCAGACCTCGGCCAGCGACCCGGACAAGGGCGATTCCACCACCCGCTACGACAGCCTCGACCGCAAGACGTCCACCACGGACTCCGAGAACAACAAGCTCCTGTTCGGATACGACGACCTCAACCGCCAGACCGCCCTCTGGCAGACCGACCAGACAGACGCCAACCAGCTCGCGGCCTGGTCCTTCGACACCCTCGCCAAGGGCCAGCTCGACAGCGCCACCCGCTACGTCGGCGGACTCAACGGCAAGGCGTACACGGACTCCGTCACCGCCTACAACAGCCTCTACCAGCCCACCAGCAGCAAACTCACCCTGCCGGATGACGACCCGCTGGTGACAGCCGGCGTTCCGAAGTCCTTCACCTACACCACCGGCTACACCCTCGACGGCGCCGTGAAGCAGCAGTCCGAACCTGCCGTCGGAGGCCTGCCAGCCGAGACCGTCTCCTACACCTTCAACGACGTTGGCCAGCCACTCACCTCCAAGGGCACGACTGGATACCTGCAAGGAGCCCTCTACAGTCCCCAGGGCGACCTGCAGCAACTGAGCCTCGGCACCCAGAGCGGCACCTCGGTGCCCCATGCTTACCTCAACTACGAGTACGAGGCTGGAACGCGCCGCCTCAAGCACTCCTTCGTCACCGATGACGTCCACACATACAAGCCGCAAGACCTGACGTTCACGCAGGACGACGCCGGCAATGTCACCTCGATCTTCGACGCTGCCACACAGGGCGGCGCCACCAAGCCCGACTACCAGTGCTTCGCCTACGACGGCTACAGCCGCATGACCGAGGCATGGACACCCAAGACGGCAGACTGCGCAACCGCGGGCCGCACCCAGACCAACATCGACGGCGCAGCCCCCTACTGGACCTCCTACGACTACACCGCAGCCGGCCAGCGCAAGACCGAAACCCAGCACACCGCTACAGGTAACACGACAACCAACTACACCTACGGCAACACCCCCACCAACCAGCCCCACCCGCTCACCACGAAGACCACGGGCAGCACGTCCACGACATACGCCTACGACAAGACCGGCAATACCACCAGCCGCCCCAGCGCCTCAGGCCAGCAGACCCTCACCTGGAACACCGAAGGCAAACTCGCCACCACCAGCAGCACGGCCACCAAGACCGGGTATCTGTACGACGCCTCCGGCGAACTCCTGATCCGCCGCGCCACTGGAGACGGCGAATCAGTTCTCTACCTTGGCGCCACCGAAGTGCACCTCACCACCAAGGGCACCGCCAAGACCCTCGCCGCCACTCGCAACTACAGCGCGGCTGGCCAGATCGTCGCGGTACGCACAGCCACGAGCGGAGTCTCCGGCACCAAGCTCAGCTTCCTCGCATCCGATCACCACGGAACCTCCAGCCTCGCCCTCGACGCCATCACCTACGCGGTCACCAAGCGCTACTCGACGCCCTTCGGAGGAAGCCGCGGCACCAAAGCCACTAACTGGCCGGATGACAAGGGATTCCTCGGAAAGCCGACTGACGACGCGACAGGTCTCACCCACGTAGGCGCGCGCGAATACGACCCAGGAAACGGCCAGTTCATTAGCGTCGACCCCGTTCTTGCACTCAACCAGCACCAGTCCCTCAACGGATACAGCTACGCGAACCAACACCCTGCTACGAGCAGCGACCCCACCGGCCTGTGCGAAGACGACGGAACTGGTCACTGCGTTCCCAAGCAGCCCACTGCCAATGTCGGTGTCCCGCGTGGTGGCACAGGTCCGGGACACTGCTACTACAGCTGCCCCCCCAAGAAGAGCACCAAGGGGACAGCAAGTTCGAACAGTTCAGGAAATACGTCGCCTGGCGCCTTGCAGTGTTCCGGATCGGGCTTGGCCACCTATTGCCATGGCCCGAGCGCCGGCCCTGGCGACAACGACTCCAGTGTTGGAAATTACCTCGGCAGCCTCCTGACGAATTCGGACTTTTATGCGGGGCTGGTGCAAACCGCAATCGGTTTGGCTATGGAGACCGGCGGGACGGGCCTCGCAGTAGCGGGAGTGGTCGAGTGTGGCACCGGGATTCTCTGCGTGGCTGGAGCGCCGCAAGTGGGTGCCGGCGGTGTGCTCGTCTATGGGGGAATTGGGCAGGTAGGTTCTGGCCTCGATTTGCTTGGTCAAGCTTTTCGTGAAGCGGATGGTGCAAGTAGCTCGGGAGGGAAATCTGGCTCGCTTGTAAACAAGGCTTCCAAGGCTACGGATGACGAGGTCTACGCAGCCCAGAAGGTCGCGGATCAGGGTAATGAAGTCGTTCTCAGGGATCCTCCAGCAGACGGAGGGACTCGCGGGGTAGATACTTCTGATGTGCTGGTTAATGGCATACAGGGGGATATCTATAGTCCATCCTCAGGGAACATGGACAGAATTGCGGGTGCCGTCTCGAAGAAGCGCAATCAGGTCGATGGAGGATACGTGATTCTGAACCTCAAGAACTCACCTATTGATGCCGGAGGTGTGGATGCTGGCCAGTTGCTCAATCGAGTAAACTCTCGTCCTGGTTCGTCGGCTCCCCTGCGCGGCATTTTCGTGATCCAGTAGATAGGGTGAGGGTGGGGGCGTATGGCACGCCCCCACCCTCACGGGGGCTTAGTTGGGTTAATCTCTGTTGTGACTTTACGCGAGAAAGGGGAGTTCGATGGCGAAATTTCGCTGCAGATGCGGTGAAGTGATTTCAATGAGTGGAGCCATTCCGAATCCGATGGAATGGCATCTCTCATCAGATGTCGAGCTGGATAGATTCTGGGAGTCAGGCGATTTTGATGGGTTGCAGCAGTCTGCGCGACCTGTTTTCGTCTGTGCGGCTTGCGGGCGGCTCTGGGTCTATTGGGATGGGTTCGATGGCGGGCGGGTTGCTTATGTGCGTGAGAGTGATGGAGGTCCCACGGGTGAGTAACCGCATCTTGGTGAGATGTCCCGGTTGGGCGTGACCGGAAGTGCGAGATCAGAGCATGGTTGCGTGGTTTGCTCCTGCTCTGAATAGTGTCCGCACCGACTCGAAGCCCCGTCCGACGGACGGGGCTTCTGCCTTGCCCGGTCCCGCCAAGGCGCGCTGCTGCACGCCCACACCATCCCGAGGAGACATTCCGTCAGGAGTCATGCCCAGACTTCTTCCATTCCCACCGAATCGTTCACCTTGGTCCCTTCGCCACAGCGGCCGTACGTGGACTGCCGGGTGGGCGGCTGGCGGCTGACGGCAGCGGATCCCGGTCCGCCTGCTGACGACGGTGTTGACGGTTGGGGGCGGACTCACCGGCTGGTGGGTCCGATGGCCGGCGGCCGCCCGTGCACAGGGCCTGCTGCGTGCAGGCGGCACCCCCAGTGCAACTCGACGACCGCAACCAGAGCATCGACCGCGCCTACGACGAGGAAGATGACCTGGCCCGCCTGCTCATCGCGGCAGCCTGGTACCAGGTCCGCGCCCGCACAGGGATCGGCTTCGTCTACACCCCGCTCGCCTGCTCCGCCTTCGACGACTCCGGCGGCTTCACCCTCGACCGGCTCCTGCAACTGCCCACCCCGACCTGATCACGGACATCGTTGCCCAGCTCCACCACTCGGCCGACGGACCACCTCGCGGCACTGAGAGCACGCACTCGCCCCGCCGACAACACCGGCGGCCCCACCTTCCCCGGCGTCGACATCACCGCCGACGCCGACCTCCTGGTCGACGGACTCCTCCTCGACTTCAAAAGCACCCGCCACCCTGCCCACCTCGAGAAACGCCCCACCTGGCAGCTCATCGGCTACCTGCTCCTCGACACCCACGACCGCTACCGCATCGACAGCAGCGGCCTCTACCTCACCCGCTCCGGCGCCCTCGCCACCTGGCCCGTCGAGGGGTACCTCGACCTGCTCAGCACCTGCCGCCGCGACCTGGCCACCCTGCGGGCCGTCATCGCCGAGCTCCTGAACGGCTGCCCGGCCGACGCCATCCCCTACAGCCTGGATGACGAAGCCGGTGCACGCCGGCTGCTGGAGAAGCGGGTCCCCGCCATCGCCACCCGGCCAGTGCCTCGTGTGCGCCCAGGACCTGCCCGAATCAATGCGCCAACCACGGAAGTTCTGTTCCCGTTGGTGCAGCTCACGCGCCCAGACGCTGCGCAAGCACGGCTTCCTGCCTGAGCAAGCCACGGCATTCGCCCCCCGACGCCCGCTCGATGCGCCTGCATGAGGATCCTGGGTATCGAGCTTTCGTGACGTCCATCCGCCTTATGTGAATCAAGCCACCCATGGCATGATCGCGGGATCAGTCTGGTTTTGGGGGTGTGATGGCGAGCGGGGGAGAGCAGTACGAGGCGTCGGCGTCAGCTTTGGGCTACCTCTTCCAGTTCGCCAAGGCTCTGCACATGTGCATTGAGCAGTGGATGAGTGCTGGCCCCGACTGGAGCATCGCCGTTGAGGCGGCCGATGACATCGAGCAGCACACAGGCTCCATGACCGACCTTCTCCAGCTCAAACAGCGCGCCGAGGGCGTGCGGTTGACCAACACATCCAAGGACCTTTGGAAGACCCTGCGGATCTGGGCCGAAGCCGTGGCTGCACAACGCATCGACCTGGATGAGACGAACCTCTTCCTCCTCACCACCGCCGAGCTACCCGAGGGCAGCGCGGGCTACCTGCTCCAGCGCAACGAGCACCGTGACGAAGAGAAGGCCCTGAAACTGCTCCTCGATGCCGCCAAAGCCTCGAAGACGGAAAGCAAGGAATTGCTCAAGTCCTTCGCAGCGGTGGCTGCGCTGCCGAAAGAGCGGCAGAGCGCTCTGCTCGCCCGGATCCAGGTCGTCGGTGGCACTCAGGACATCGCCGATGTCCGCAAGGCGATGCTGAGCCTCGCCGCGGTGGCCGCCGGCCATGTGGCTGCGAAGGCATTCCTTAACCGGTTGGAGGGCTGGTTCTACGACCGCGTGATCGAGCAGATGCGCACGCCCGGAGGCAGCCCCGTGACCGGCGTTGAGTTCGACGAGGTGTTCACCCGTCTGCAGCGACAGTTCCAGCACGACAACCTGCCGATCGACGACGACATCACCCGCATGACGAGCGATCCTGCGGAACAGTCGGAGAAAGTCTTCGTCCAGCAGTTGGGCCTCATCGGTGTGAGCTCCAAACGCATCGGCTTCGCCGTGCGCGACTACGTGCGGGCCTTCGCGCAGCGCTCACGTTGGACAAACGAGAACCTGCTGCGCCCAGGAGAGATCGGCGAGTACGAGCGTCGCTTGGTGGAGGAGTGGGAAGCCCGCTTCGCCGAAATGGAGGAAGAGCTCGGCACAGAGGCCACCGAGGAGCAGAAGAAGACCGAGGCGAAGCTCATCTACAAGTGGGTCGACCAAGAGGCCCGCTTCCAGATCCGCACCGGGTGCGACGAGATCTTCGTGACCAAGGGATCGTTCCACATGCTCGCGGATGACCGCCGAGTCGGATGGCATCCCGACTTTGCCGCCCGCCTCATGCAGCTCCTTGAACCCGCCGAGGCCTCCGGATGAACCTGAGCCGCGAAGAGCGCGCCCTGTACAACCCTGCCTTCACCGCACTGCTCTGCACCAGGGCCGTCCAGGGCCATGAGCAGCACTACAACGCGCTGTGCCCGCTGCCCGTCGCCATCGTGGCAGGCGTCATGGCGCTCCAACCCGCCATCAGGGTTGCCCTCCCGAGCACTTTGAACAGCGGCCTGATGAAGTGGCTCGACACGAACGACACGGTGCGCGTCGCCATGACCCGTAACTCGGCCTCCCTCGCCGCCGTGGTACGCCCAGGCCTCCTCTTCGCCCTACAGACCAAGACCCTGCAGGCCACACCTGAAGGGCTCGCCCTGGGCCTGGGCCCCACCACCAAGGGGATCAAGGGCGGCAGCAATCAGACCATCGCGATTCAGCAAGCCGCCCACTTCCTCGGGCGCTGGCTGCCCAGCACGGGCAGCCTCAGCACAGTCCTGACCCTCCTCGGAGTCAAACCGTGACGTTTCAGATCAAAGCGGTAACCATCTACGGCAAGAAGCCTGGCCAGGTGCGCACCGTCCCGTTCGAGCTCGGATCCCTAAACATCGTCACGGGCGACTCCCGGCGCGGAAAGAGCGCCCTGCTCACGATCATCGACTACTGCCTCGCAAGCTCTGACTACCCCGTTAAAGCTGGCAAGGTCCGCTCCTATGTCCGTGTTTACGGCATCACCCTCACGAAGCCGGGCGAGCAGCTCTTCATCGCCCGGCAAGCGCCCAAGGGCAATGCCAAGACCAACAGCACGATGTGCGTGCTCACTCAGGCGCCCGGCAGCCCACCGCCAGCGGTGGGAGTCCTCAACTTCGTGACACCTGTGGACACGGCGAGGGTGTACCTGAGCGAGTTCTGCGGCATCGACACCACAGTGCGTGTCCCGGCTGTCGGTAAGAACACGCTGATAGCCCCCTCCATCCGCCACGCGCTCTTCTTCAGCTTCCAGGCACAGAACGAAGTCGCCAATCCCGACGTGCTCTTCCACTCGCAGGGCGAGGAGTGGCGGCCGAACACGATTCGGGGAGTCGTTCCGTACTTCCTCGGAGCCGTGGACCCCGAGCAGGCGCTGCTCCACAACAAGCTGCGAAATCTTCGCCGTGATCTAGCGGACAACGAAGCCAAACTCGCCATATCTGGCGATCGAACGCCTGCCAGCGGCCAGGCTCAGGCACTGCTTGGCGAGGCCGTTGAGGCTGGGCTGGTGCCACCACACGAAGGACCACAGAGCGCAGAAGACGTCCTGCGCATCCTGCAGCGCATCCGCAATGAACTGGCCCACCCCAGCGCACTGCGTCCGCACGAGAGCGAAAATGACCCCCTGGCGCCGCTCTACGCCCACCGGGCAGCACTTCGCCGAGAGTTTGCAGCAGCCCGAGCCCGGATCTCTGACCTCAAGGGCGCCCTCGCTGAGAACGACGAATTCAGCAGTCAGGCAGCTGAGCAGCGTGCCCGACTCACATCTCTTGGTTTCCTCCGCCGGGACTCAGAGACTACAGATCTGGAGCACTGCCCCGTCTGCGACAGCGTCATCTCCTCGGCCACTGAGACTATTGCCGCCCTCACTCGCGACCTCGCCCTCCTCGACGGCGACCTCGGAGTCATCCGTGACGACACCCCCGCCATCCGAAGGCTCATCGCCGACCAGGAAGACCGACTGCAACAGCTCCGCTCGGAGCTCGCCCGCAACCAAGAACTGGTTCAGGAATTCACCACGGGCCTGCGCACGACCCAGCAGGAACCTGACGATCTGCGCCGGGCTGCCATCGTCCAGGGGCGCATCAGCCTCTACATCGACACCCTCGCCCATCTCGAAGCGGCACCCCGGGTCTTGGACCGCCGTGACGAACTCGGCGAGCTGATCGCCAGGCTGGAAGAGCAGCTCAGTGGAAGCACCCAGGATGAACGGCTCACCAGTTGTCTGTCCTTGATCAATCAGGACATCAGAGAGAAGGCCCAAAGGCTGGATCTGGACTTCTCGGACTCGCCGATCCGACTCGACCTCAACCGGCTGACGGTCGTTGCTGACACTGCTGACGGGCCAGTCCCGCTCAAGGAAATGGGTAGCGCCGAGAACCACCTGGGCTATCACGTCTCCACCCTGCTCGCTCTCCACGAGTGGTTCACCAAGCACGACAGCCCGGTGCCCCGCCTCCTGGTTCTCGACCAACCGTCGCAGGTGTACTTCCCCGCAGAACCGACAGGTGAGGAAGTGCTACAAACTAACGACCGCACGCACCTGCTGAACCTGTACGAGGCCATCCATGGCACTCTGCAACAGCTCGACGGTCAGATGCAGGTCATCGTGATGGAGCACGCCGACCTCGACGACCCTGTCTTCAGCGAACACGTCACCGAACGCTGGCGCCACGGTAGCGACACTGGACTCGTGCCCTCGACCTGGATGGAGACGGGGACAGTAGAAAATTGACGAAGAACGCGCGACATCGGTTTCGCTGTCGGTTCTGCCGACCGAAGTGCCTCCGGAGGGAATGCGAGCCGCTCGCAGACCAATCGACGCCGCACATGGAAAATGACCGGCGCCCAATCCGCCGAAGCGGGTGGCAAGGGCGCCGGCCACCGAAGAACCACCCGCGGACGGGAGGCATGCCTCGAGTGTAGTCGCGGCTGTGGGTGGTGTGTGCCGGTTCTCCGCTCTGATTCTCGAAACTCCGGTATTTTTCTTTCGTCGTCCGCGGTGAGTGGTCGGCGAGGTGCCCGTTGAGGAGAGTCCGATGGTCCTGGCTGTGCAATACCCGCTGATCCCGCGGCGGTGGCCGTGGTGATCCGGGCCGGTCGTGTCGACTTGGTGCAGTCGCGGGAGGAGTTGGCGGTGGCGGCGTTCCCGTTCACGGGGATGAAGCCGTCCACGTTCGTCAAACGCAAGCTCTACACCGCACCCGACTTCCCGGCGCCGATCAGCTCGGAGGGTGCGCGGGTGCTGCTGTGGGACAGCGAGCAGACCGCCGCCTACTACGCCGGCACGCCGATCCCGGAACTACCCGCTGTCGATGAGGGCGAGGATCTCCTGGACCGCAGCGAGGCCGCCACCTTGCTCGGGGTGGCGGTGAGGTCCTGGGACGCCTACAAGTCCCACCCGCAGGTCCATCCACATCTGGTCAAGGTCAAGGGCGTGGACCACTGCCCCCGCCACATCGTCGAGGCCTACCGCACGGCCCGCGACACCGGCCCTGGCCATACCGGCGGAACCGGCCGGCCGAAGGGCAGCGGCGACATGGTTCCCCGCGACGAGATCCCCGCCCGCGTCGGCGCCCTCCTCGACACCGACCCGGCCGTAACGTCGCAGACCGTCATGGACGAACTCGGCCTGTCGTTCACCGCAGCCGTCCGAGCCCTGTCCCGCCTGCGCGGGCACCGCATCGCCGACCTCATCACCACCCAGCCAGCCCTCGAGCCGGCCGCGGCCGCTACCCGGCTCGGTTACCCGAATGCCGTACACCGAGCCGCGATCGCGTACGCGGTCACCGAGCTGCGGGCCCGAGCGGCACGCCCGTACGTCCAGGAGGTGGCCGACGCGCTCGCGGCCGAGGGCCTGGCCGTGCGCCAGGACGTCGACGTCGTCCACGTCACCGACGACGCGGTGGCCGCGGCCGTGGTGCTCGCCGCTACCGCGCCGGTGCCGGCGCTGGTGTGGGACGAACGCTGGGGCTGGCGCACCGCGACCAGCCGCCGGCACCCGATCGGGCGCGAGATCGGCCAGCCGCCTGAGGCACAGGGCATTCGCTATCTGAGCCCGCGCCGCTGCCCACCTGCATCGCGGGTGGTTGCTGCTGTTTACGACGGCCAGAGTGGCACCAGAAACCCCTCGGGTTGTGGTACTAGGGGCGGTTCGGTGGGATCCCAGGAAACGGACCCCAGTCGATGTTAGCCGCAGTATGAATCTCACTGACGCCCGTGAAATCGACCCTGCTTCCTTCGGACGTGGTTGCGAAACTGAAGAAGACCCGACCGCTGGAGAACTTCGCACCGCTGAAGGAGATCTCGCTACCAGAGAACGACGCCCCCATGAAGGCGACGTAACCACCGGAGAAGTCGGTGTTGGCGAATTGGACTGTGCCATCGGAGAACCACGCCATGCTGAAGGTGACTTGACCGCCGGAGAACGTTGCTTCCGTGAATTCGACCCAGCCGCCGATGAAGGCCGCCTCGCCGAAGGTAACCCTACTGTTGAAGAAGGTTGCGCCCGTGAAGTGGACGGAGCCGTCGGAGAAGACCGCCCTGTCGAATAGGACCTCACCTCCAGCGAAGGTCGCTTTGGTGAAGTAGACCTTGCCGCCGGAGAACCTTGCCCCGCTGAAGTCTCCACCGTCGAAGGTGGCGCCGGTGAAGTCCAGGTCGTGTCCGCACCACGTGGTCGGTGACGTCGGGTCTTGGAGCCGGTCTCGGATCGTGCGGATGATGGTGAGTCGGACTTCCTTCTCACCGTGCTTGAATCCAGGCTCGGTGGAGTCGGTTTCGTAGGGCATGCGTAGGTAGCGCAGAGGACGTCGATGCAGACCTGTCGCTGTTCGGGCCAGTGGTCCGCGAGGCGGGCCATGGCATATACGCCAGCGAGGCGGACTGCGGCCTGCTCGTGTCCGAGCTGCTCGGCCGCCTGTGCGTACCGCTCGGCGAGCTGGGTCGCGTCCGCACGGTGGGACGCACCTTCTTCAAGGAGCTGCTTGCGGTAGGCGTACAGGCCGGCGAGGACGGCACCGACCAGTGTGAGCACTGTGACGGTGAGCTTGATGGCGTCCTGGACATCGATTGGCTTCTTACCGGTGTGATGGGCGGTCAAGAGCCCCTCTGCCCCCTGGTAGAGGCCGTAGGCGGCCCCGCCGACGAGGACTAGGGTCTGTCGTTTGGATCATCGTGCGGACCGGAGGAAGATGCCTGCGATGTGGCGTCCGGCGAGATAGATCGTGGCTGTCTTCTCGTAACGGTTGGCGATTCCACGCCGCTGTTTAAGGCGGTTGATGCACCGCTCGGCGGTGTTGCGTTGCGGTGACCGAGGGGGCGGGCGCGATCGGGTTGACACGGATGCACCGGATACTCGTGGGGGTGGTGGTCGCCGGTGCGGTGGTCATCGCGGGGATCGGTTTCGCCGGTTCGTACGCGGCCGTGCGTGAGCTGGCCATCAAGAAGGGCTTCGGGAACTTCTCGTACGTCTTCCCGATCGGTATCGACGCGGGTATCTGTGTGCTGCTCGCGCTGGATCTGTTGTTGACGTGGATCCGTATTCCGTTCCCTCTGCTGCGGCAGACGGCGTGGCTGTTGACGGCGGCGACGATCGCGTTCAACGGTGCGGCGGCGTGGCCGGATCCGCTGGGTACGGGTATGCACGCGGTGATTCCGGTGCTGTTCGTGGTGGCGGTGGAGGCGGCGCGTCATGCGATCGGCCGGATCGCGGACATCACGGCGGACAAGCACATGGAGGGTGTGCGGATCACGCGCTGGCTGCTGTCTCCGGTGCTGACGTTCCTGTTGTGGCGGCGGATGAAGCTGTGGGAGCTGCGTTCCTACGAGCAGGTGATCAAGCTGGAGCAGGAGCGCCTGGTGTATCAGGCGCGGCTGCGGTCGCGGTTCGGGCGGGCGTGGCGGCGGAAGGCTCCGGTGGAGTCGTTGATGCCGCTGCGGCTCGCGCGGTACGGGGTGCCGCTGGCGGAGACGGCTCCGGCGGGTCTGGCGGCGGCGGGCATCGAACTGCCGCCCGAGCTTGTGCCCGCGCCGGTGCCGGGCGAGGTCCTGGAGGCTTCTCCCGTCTCTGAACGCGCAGCGCTGGCAGCTGGCCCCGCAGTACCGGCGGCCGGATCCGCGGTCTCCGCCGGGGAGCAGCCGAATACCTCAAGCAGCCACCGGCCGCTCCGCGACAGAGCATCGGACCCCGTCAGCTACTTCCGCGAGTTCCAGGGATTCGTGGCCGAGTACGAAGTCCTGCCGACGCCCGCACAGTTCGCGCACTACCTGTACGAGGTCCACGGCATCAGCCAGCCCGATGGCACGCCTCTTCCGGAGCAGCAGTTGGGCGCGCTCCTGGCTGTCTACGCCACGCGCGGACAGGCCGAGCAGGCGACTACAGAGGCGGAGGGACCCGAGCCCTCGAGCCCCGTGGTGTCCAATGTGGAGGAAGCGTCGCCGGAGGAGTGGGCACGCTTCTACGAGCAGGTTGCCCAGGACTACGTCGCGGAGTTCGGCGCCAATTCCGACGCGGTGACGTTCGCGGCCTACCTGCGCGAGCGCCACGGCCTGGATGCACCCGAGGACCGTCTTCTGCTGGCGCAGGTTGCGAACCCGGCGACCGGGCAACACGAAGCCGAGCCCCAGGGGCCGACGTCACGCGAAGCACAGACGCTGCCGGGGGAGCAACGGGCGTTCGGTGAGCACCCCGCGCCCGTACCCTCACAGCAGCAGCGGTCCATCGTCGACGTGCCCGTCGACGGACCCGCGGAGGACGACGCTTCTGACGAGACCGCGTCCAAGCCCGCTCTGACGGTTCCCGACCAGTACTTCCTCGCCTACCAGGACTACGTGCGCACCCACGCGCGGGAGCCCATGGGGGCCGCGGCCTTCGAGGAACTGTCCCAGAAGCTCGCCGAGGCCGGCGTCCTCGGAACCCGCGGCCAAGCCGTGAGCCCCAGCACGCTGCGCCGCTACGCACTCGAGCAGAGGATCTACCGTCGCTGCGCCGAGGAGCGCGACCGTCTCGGCGAAGCCCCGGACACGGGCGCGCTCCTCGATCGCCTGGTACAGGACGGCGTCACGGCCGCAAGCCGCTGGCCGACCGCCGATGACGTCCAGCGTGCCGAGCACCTCGCCTCGGGATTCGAACGCCGCTACCTCGCACTGCGCAACTACTTCCTGGACGGCGGTGTCGTCCTCGAACGGGGCGCTCCGGAGGCGCCCGGGCCGCACCCGCCGGGTGCTAAACCATCCCCGCGGGTGCGGGGAGCAGCACCCTGCACGCCACTGCCTGACGGGCTGCCCGGGACCATCCCCGCGGGTGCGGGGAGCAGGCTTGTTCACCTGCGGTTCTATCCTGCGCGTGGGGCGGGATTCCGCACTTTCGTGAAATCCGGCATTTCGGACGCCGGGTTCTGGGTCTAATACCACACTGCATCCCTTGAGTATCGGAATTCGATAGTCCTTCGCTGTACTTTCGCATTCTGCTCACAGTGTCTGTGTCGTGCCTGTATTGATCTGTCATGGCGAGCGGAACGGTGGTGGACCGGTTGGGTCTCAAGGGCAGGTTGGGGGAGCCGGCCAGGTCCGTGTGGGCCAAGCATGACCGGGATGGTGACGGGTGGCTGCCGTTGTGGCGGCACATGGACGACAGTGCCGCGGTGGCCGGGCTGTTGTGGGACGAATGGCTTTCTCCGAACGTGCGGAGGCTGATCGCTGCCGCGCTGCCCGGCGGTGAAGTCGACGGGCGGAAGCTGGCCGTATGGCTGGCGGGAGTGCACGACATCGGTAAGGCCACCCCGGCGTTCGCCTGTCAGGTGGAGCCGCTCGCTGAGCGGATGAGGCGGCACGGGCTCGCGATGCGTTCGCAGAGCGCGATGGGACCCGATCGCAGGCTTGCTCCGCACGGCCTGGCCGGCCAGTTGCTCCTGGGGGAGTGGCTGGAGGAGCGGCACGGCTGGGCTCCCCGGCAGACCGGGCAGTTCACCGTCGTCGTGGGCGGGCATCACGGGGTGCCTGCAGAGCATGGCCAGATCAATGCCCTTGAGGATCACGAGGAGTTGCTGCGTACGCGTGGTGCGAGCGCGGCGGTCTGGCGGCAGGTCCAGGAGGAGCTGCTCGAGGCGTGCGCCGAGGAGTACGGCGTGCGGGACCTCATACCGCAGTGGCGGGAGGTGAAACTCCCGCAGCCGGCACAGGTGTTGTTGACAGCGCTCGTCATCGTCTCCGATTGGATCGCCAGCAACCCCGACCTTTTCCCGTACTTTCCCCAGGACACCCCTCGTAGTGACGAGGAGCGGATTGCGGCCGCCTGGCGAGGTCTCAACCTGCCCGGGCCTTGGAGCCCGAAGACGCCCGCAGGCAGTTCGCACGCGGTGTTCGCCGCACGCTTCGACCTTCCGCCCGGTGCGCAGGTCCGCCCCGTGCAGGAGGCCGCGGTCGAGCTGGCCAGGGCCATGGACGAGCCGGGGCTGATGATCGTCGAGGCGCCGATGGGGGAGGGGAAGACGGAGGCGGCACTGGCGGTGACAGAGATCTTCGCCGCGCGCTCGGGCGCGGGCGGCGCGTTCTTCGCACTGCCGACGATGGCCACCGGGAACGCGATGTTTCCCCGGCTGCTGGACTGGCTGGAGCGGCTGCCCACGCAGAGCGGCAGCCGGCACTCGGTTCACCTCGCGCATTCCAAAGCGGCACTCAACGAGACTTTCACCGACCTCATGGCGGGCGGAAACCGTATCGCCGCGGTCGACATCGATGCACCGTGTCAGGGCGAGGGGCAGTCCGCGCACGGTGCCGGTAATGCCCCGGCCGAGCTCGTTGCCCACGCCTGGCTGCGCGGCCGCAAGAAGGCCATGCTGTCGTCGTTCGTCGGGGGCACCATCGATCAGCTGCTCTTCGCCGGGTTGAAGAGCCGTCACCTTGCGCTGCGGCACCTCGCCGTGGCCGGCAAGGTCGTCGTGATCGACGAGGCACACGCCTACGACACCTACATGAGTGTCTATCTCGACCGGGTGCTGTCGTGGCTGGGCTCCTACCGGGTGCCGGTCGTGGTGCTCTCCGCCACGCTGCCGGCCGCCCGGCGCCGCGAACTCGTCGAAGCGTACGCAGGACCGAACCCACGGACGCCCTCCGCGCCCGCAGCCATGACCGAGGACCGGTTCGCAGCGGTGGCCGAGTCCGCCGATTATCCGCTGCTGACCGCAGTGACCCCAGGCGGCTCGCCCGTCATGAGGCGTCCCGCCGCATCGGGGCGTGCCACGGACGTCCGACTGGAGCGCTTGGACGACGACCTGGACGTTCTTGTCGAACGTCTCGGTCAAGAGCTCTCCGGCGGAGGTTGTGCCTTGGTCGTGCGTAACACGGTCAGACGGGTCCACGAGGCGGCGCAGGCTCTGCGCAAGATGTTCGGGGACGCGAATGTGACCGTCGCCCACTCCGCCTTCCTCGATGTGGACCGTGCCGCCAACGACGCTCGCCTGCTCGAGCTGTTCGGTCCGCCAGGCAAGGCGAACGGCCGGCCGGCAGGACCGCATGTGGTGGTGGCCAGCCAGGTCGCGGAGCAGTCTCTCGACGTCGACTTCGACCTCCTCGTCTCCGACCTGTGCCCTGTCGACCTGCTCCTGCAGCGCATGGGCCGCCTCCACCGGCACCAGAGAGGCGAAGGACAAAGCGAACGCCCGCAGCGGCTGCGTCAGGCCCGATGCCTGGTCACCGGCACCGAATGGCATGCCGACGTGCCGGCACCGGTGCGAGGTTCCGTCGCCGTGTACGGGCAGTACACGCTGCTGCGTGCCGCAGCCGCCCTGCAGCCGCACCTCGACGGGCAGGACGGCGGCCGCCCCGTACAACTTCCTGCGGACATCAGCCCGCTGGTGCAGGGGGCCTACGCGGAAGAACCCGAAGACGTGAAGGAAGCGGTCGAGCCGGATCCTTGGGCCGACGTGCTGGGCAAGGCACGCGCCCAGCACGACAAGCACCGCAGGGACCAGGAAGAGCGCGCCTGTGTCTTCCGGTTGGACGGCGTCGGCCGTGCAGGCAGGCCCCTTTTCGGATGGGTTGCCGCTGGCGTGGGCGACGCGGACGACACCCCTGCCGGGCGCGCTCAGGTCAGGGACAGCCGGGAGAGCCTGGAGGTCGTCGTCGTGCAGCGACGCGGCGACGGAACCTTGACCACCATGCCGTGGCTCGGCACGGACCGTCGTGGCAGACAGCTCGGCGGACTCGAACTGCCCCAGGACCAGCCGCCGCCCCTGCACGCGGCCAGGGCCGCCGCCAGCTGCGGACTGCGGCTGCCGATCCAGTTCTCAGACCCCCGGACCATGGACCGGGCGATCGACGAACTGGAGAAGCGTCTGTACGTACGGGCCTGGCAGGCGAAGGACTGCCATTGGCTCGCGGGCCAGCTGATCCTCGCGCTCGACGAGGACTGTCAGACCCACCTGGCAGGCTTCGACCTCACGTACAGCAACACCAACGGCCTTGAGGTGACCCGTGCCTGAGTTACGCGACACCAGCAGCAACGCCCCGACCTTCGACCTGGTCTCCCAGCCATGGGTTCCGGTGCTCAGATGCAGTGGCGAGCAGGACGTGCTCTCGTTGCGGGAGGTGTTCGAGCAGGCGCCAGTACTGCGGAGGATCGTCGGCGACCTGCCGACCCAGGAGTTCGCTTTGGTGCGTCTGCTGCTCGCGGCCGCGCACGATGCTCTGGAAGGGCCGCAAGACATCGAGGCGTGGTCGCAACTGTGGGACGACGAGCAGTGCTTCGCCCCTCTCAGCGGCTATCTTGACGAGCATCGCGGACGGTTCGACCTGCTGCATCCCGAGGTCCCGTTCTTCCAGACCGCCGGGCTGCACACGGCGAACGACGAAGTGTTCTCCCTCAACCGGATCGTGGCCGACGTTCCCAATGGCGAGCCGTTCTTCAGCGCGAGGCAGCCCGCCGTCAGCCGGCTCACCTTCGCCGAGGCCGCCCGGTGGGTCGTGCACGCTCACGCCTACGACACCTCCGGCATCAAGAGCGGAGCGGTCGGCGACGAGCGGGTCAAGAACGGCAAGGTGTACCCGCTCGGGGTCGGCTGGGCCGGCACTCTCGGCGGAGTCTTCGCCGAGGGAAGAACCCTGCGCGAGACCCTGCTGCTCAACCTGATTGCCGCGGACACCAACAATCTGCGCATCGACGTTAAGGACCGTCCCGCCTGGCGACGCGAGCCCTGCGGACCGGGCGGCGCCGAGCGCACGCCGACAGGCCTGCGTGACCTGTACACGTGGCAGACGCGCCGCCTGCGACTCCATTTCGACGACGAAGGCGTGCACGCAGTCGTCCTCGGCTACGGCGACCCCCTCACCGCCCGGAACAAGCAGCAGCACGAGCCGATGACCGCGTGGCGGCGCAGCAGGGCGCAGGAGAAGAAGCACGGCGAGGCCCAGGCGTATCTGCCGCGCGAGCACGATCCCGCTCGCGGAGCGTGGCGCGGAATCGCCTCCCTCGTCACGAGCCGGACCGAGGCCGCACAGGGGTCGGACGCTCCCGAACACCTGCGTCCCGGGATCTTGGAGTGGGTGTCCCGGCTGGTGACCGAGCGGTACCTGCCCAAGGGGTTCCTGATCCGGGCGCGAGTCATCGGTGCGCAGTACGGGACCCAGCAGTCGGTGATCGATGAAATCGTCGACGACCATGTGGCCATGGCCGTGGTGCTCCTCCACCAGGAGGACCGCAGATACGGCCAGCAGGCGGTGGAGGCGGTCCGTGACGCCGATGGCGCCGTCAACGCGCTCGGTGACCTGGCCATGAACCTCGCCCGCGCCGCCGGCACCGAGCCCGAAGGGCGGCGGGCCGCGGCACGTGATCGCACCTATGGCGAACTCGAGGCACCGTACCGGGCCTGGCTCACCGCACTCGCCGGAGCGGACGACCTCGACGAAGCCCGCGCCGCCTGGCAGCGCGACGTCCACCGGATCGTCAGCCGGATCGGCCGCCGGCTGACCGAAGAGGCAGGTGACGCTGCATGGCAGGGCAGAACGATCGAGCTGAAGAAGGGCACCGAGTGGCTGAACTCGGCGCTCGCCGAGGCCTGGTTCCGCCGGGCTCTGCGCAAGGCCCTCGGCCACCCCGCCCCTTCCGACACGCCGGCGGACGCAGCAGCCCTTCCGGCGCCGCAAACCCCAGAGAAGGCGCAGGTATGACCACAGAAACCGAGTCCCTCACCACCCGCGAACGGGTCGTGCGGCTTGCCGGGGAGCAGATCGGACAACGACAGCGCGGCTACTTGCGCGACGAGGCCAAGGACGTCGCCGCCCTGGCCCGACTCCGGCGAGGCGCAGGTCGCGAGGCCGGCCAGGTGCCCGACCTCTGGGACCTCATCGACACCTCACAGCTGCATCAACCTCTCGACGGAGCCCCACTGTTGAGGGAACACGAGCTGATCCGCGCCGAGGACGCCCTGCACGTGGCACTCACCCTGTGGGCCGTGCATCAGCAGTCCCGGAGCTCCGCGATGCACAAGGCCAACCGCCGGGACGACGACCGCGGGCTCGGCGCAGCCGTACGCCGCATGATGCAGCACGGCGAGAACGATTCTCTGCGCAAGCGGATGGTCCGGGCCGGCACCGCACCGGACCTGACGGTGCTGGCGCAGCGGCTGCGCGACATCGTCACCTTGCTGCGCACTGACGACATCGCGCTCGACTACGCCTTGCTCGCCGGACAGCTCTACACCTGGCAGCTGCCCGGCGGGCCGGACCGGGTCCGCCGGGAGTGGGGCCGCTCCTACCACGCCTGGTACGAGAAGAACCCGGCCGCCGAACAGCCCGCCACCACCGACAAGGAATCTTCGTGAACCGCATCTTCCTCGACGTCCACGCCCTCCAGACCGTCCCGCCCAGCAACATCAACCGGGACGACACCGGCGCACCCAAGACCGCACTGTACGGGGGCGTGCCGCGGGCGCGTGTCTCCAGCCAGGCGTGGAAGCGGGCGACCCGCACCAGCTTCACCACCGACAAGCTGCTGGATGCGAGCGAACTCGGCGTGCGGACCAAGAAGATCGTGGAGCTTCTCGCCGCCAGGATCACCGGCCTCGACCCCTCCCTCACGCCGGGCGCGGCGCTGGGTCTGGCGGACGAGACCATCAAGGCGACCGGCCTGAAGACCGAGGTGCCCAAGCGTAAAGCGGACGCTGTCAAGGGCAAGGACGGGGAGCCGGCCCCGGCGCCCGAGGCGAAGTACCTGGTATTCCTCAGCGCCCGGCAGCTGGACGGCCTGGCCCGCCTCGCCGTCGACGGCGCCGCGGACATCTCCGCGTACCTGAAGGACAAGAAGAACAAGGACCGGGCGAAGGAGATCGCCGACAGCCTCCACTCCGTCGACATCGCCCTCTTCGGCCGGATGGTCGCGGACGCGGCCGACTTCAGCGTGGACGCCGCCGTCCAGGTCGCCCACGCCATCAGCGTCCACCGTGCCGAAACCGAGTCCGACTACTACACCGCCGTCGACGACGAGAACAGCGAGGAGGAAACCGGCGCCGGCATGATCGGCACCATCGACTTCAACTCCGCCACCCTGTACCGGTACGCCGCCCTCGGCATCCACCAACTCGCCGAGAACCTCGGCCAGGGCCTGCGCGAGGACGAACCGTCGACGACCCCGGTGCGCCGCGCGGTCCAGGCTTTCCTCCACGCCTTCGTCACCTCCCTGCCCACCGGGAAGATCAACACCTTCGGCCACCACACACTCCCCGACGCGGTCATCGTCAAGCTCCGCACCACCCGCCCCATCAGCTTCGTCTCGGCCTTCGAGGACCCCGTACGCCACGACCAGGGCGGACACATGCGCGCAGCCTCGGAGCGGCTGGCGGAATACATCCCCGACATCGAACGGGCTTACGGAGACGACGAGACCACCCTGACCTGGGTGCTGCGCGTGGGGCCCCAGACTCAGAAACTGGCGGGCACCGGCACCGAACCAGCCGACCTCGCCACGCTCGTCACCGCAGTGGGCCAGGCCGTCGCCGAACGCATGGAGAAGCCCGCATGAGCGTGCTCACCCTGCGGCTGGCCGGCCCACTTCAGTCCTGGGGATCCTCCGCCCGCTTCACCCGCCGCACCACCGAGTCCGCACCCACCAAGAGCGCAGTCATCGGCCTGCTCGCCGCGGCCAAAGGCATCGCACGGGGCGACGACGAGAACCTGCAGCCGCTCGCCGCACTGCGCTTCGGCGTACGCATCGACCAACCCGGCACCCGACTGCGAGACTTCCACACCGCCCACCACGGTGTCACCGGCAAGTCCATGCCCCTGTCCGAGCGCTTCTACCTCGCCGACGCCGTCTTCGTAGCCGCCGTCGAAGGCGACCGCACACTCCTCACCGACCTGCAGCAGGCCCTGCGCACACCGGTGTACCCGCCGTTCCTGGGCCGCCGCTCCTGCCCACCCGCCCAGCCCGTCGAACTCGCCCTCCGCCACAACACGGACCTGCTCCAGACCCTCCGCGAACTGCCCTGGCAGGCATCACCCTGGTACCGCCGACGCCGCGCCGGCCGCACCGCCGAGCCCCTCCACGTCCTGTACGAACCCACTGAGGACACCATCCACGGCGACCTCCTGCGCGACCAGCCGGTCAGCTTCGACTCCGCGCACCGCCGCCACGCCATGCGCTCTGTTGTCAGTACCACGGTGGAGATTCCCCATCACCGTCCACCAGATGCACACCGGCACGACCCGGTCGCCGCACTCGGCGAGGAGAGTCCCTGATGTTCCTGACCTGCTTCCGAATGAACACCGCGCGCCCTGGAGCCCGCCGCCTACTGGGGGTACCGCAGGCACTGCACGCGGCCGTCATGTCCTCCTTCCCCACCCTCCTCCCCTCAGACCCGGCCGAATCCGGCCAGCCCCGCATCCTGTGGCGCATCGACCGCAACGCCCGCGCCGAGGTACTCCTCTACATCGTCAGCCCGTCCCGACCAGACCTCACCCACCTAGTCGAGCAGGCAGGCTGGCCCGCCGCAGCCACCGACCCACAGACACCGGGCTGGCAGACGCACCCCTACACCCCCTTCCTGAACCGCCTGTCCAAAGGCGACTGCTGGGAATTCCGGCTGACCGCCAACCCGGTGCACTCCATCCGCCGCACACCCGACGAACCGAGAAAACGCACCGCACACATCACCCCCGTCCACCAGATGGCCTGGCTCCTCAAGCGCCAGGAACCCGCCGGTTTCCGCATCCTGCACAAGCCCGACAGCAAGCGACTGCTCCCGCAAGGCACCACCCACACCGGCCATCCACACCACGGCGACCAGTACGAACTGTCCGTCAGCGACAAGCGTCCCCTGACCTTCGACAAGTCCGACCACGCGACCACGCGAGCACGCAAGAGGCCGGTCAACCTGGTCACCGTCACCTTCGACGGACGCCTGGAAGTGACCGACCCGGACACCTTCCGCCACACCCTCACCCACGGACTCGGCAAAGCAAAGGCCTACGGCTGCGGCCTGATGACACTCGCCCCCATCCCCACCGGATGACCCGATGACCACAGTCTCCCAGCGCACCGCCCTCACCCCACGCCACCTCACCCGCACCAGCGAACGGCTCTCCTTCGTCTACCTCGAGCGCTGCACCGTGCACCGGGACTCCAACGCCATCACCGCACAAGACGCAGAAGGCACCACCCACATCCCGTCAGCAACCATCGGCACCCTGCTCCTCGGCCCCGGCACCAGGATCACCCACCAGGCCATGACCGTGCTCGGCGAAACAGGCGCCGCCGTCTGTTGGGTCGGCGAGCAAGGAGTGCGCTACTACGCTGGCGGACGCGCCCTGACCCGTTCCTCCGCCCTCGCCGAGGCACAGGCCACCCAATGGGCCAACACCCGCAGCCGCCTGGCCGTCGCCCGCGCGATGTACCGCCGGCGCTTCCCGGACGAAGACCCGTCCACACTCACCCGCCAGGAACTCCTCGGCCGCGAAGGACGGCGGGTGAAGGACTGCTACCGGGCTCAGGCCACCCGCACCGGCATCCGATGGCAGGGCCGCAAATACACTCCCGGCGACCTCACCTCCAGCGACCCGGTCAACCAAGCCCTGACCGCAGCTGCCCAATGCATGTACGGCGTCGCCCACGCCGTCGTCGCCTCCCTCGGCTGCAGCCCGGCACTCGGCTTTGTCCACTCCGGCCACGAACTCTCCTTCGTCCTGGACATCGCCGACCTCTACAAAACCGAACTCGGCATCCCGCTCGCCTTCGACATCGCAGCCGAAGACGAAGAAGACGTGCCATCTCGCACCCGCCGTGCACTACGCGACCGCATCAACGAGACCTCCCTACTGGACAGGTGCGTGGACGACATCAAGCGCCTCCTGCTGCCAAACGGCCAAGACGCTTCCCCGCTCACCCCGGACCGGGACACGGTCACCCTCCAGAGCGACCGAGGCAGGGAAGTCCCGTCCGGCCGCAACTACGGGGACGAGGCGATGACCTGGTGACCGTCATCGTCCTGACCAACTGCCCAGCAGGCCTACGCGGCTTCCTCACACGCTGGCTGCTGGAGATATCGGCAGGAGTGTTCATAGGCAATCCGTCCGCACGAATCCGCGACACCCTGTGGGACGAGGTCCGCCAGTACGCCGACCAGGGCCGAGCCCTGCTCGCCTACACGACGAACAGCGAACAGGGCTTCGCCTTCCGCACCCACGACCACAACTGGCACCCGGTCGACCATGAAGGCCTGACACTGATCCGACGCCCGAACCCAACAGCCACCGAACCAGCCAGCCCACAGGGCCCCGCAAGGGGTTGGAGCAAGGCAGCGAAGCGACGCCGGTTCAGCAAGTGACGCACACTTATTACCGACTTGACACAAACGTCGCAATTTCTGAAACTGCTGCATTCAAGTCGGAGCCCAGCCAAAACCCCCAGGTCAACCAGTCTGCTCCCCGCACGCGCGGGGATGGACCCGGCGTCACGAACCTGTGGCCCGACCTCACCGACTGCTCCCCGCACGCGCGGGGATGGACCCTCCGCCACGGCATGACCGGTTGGTACGTCGGCCTGCTCCCCGCACGCGCGGGGATGGACCCTTGGTCATGTCGATGCCGGCCGGGTCCGACTTCTGCTCCCCGCACGCGCGGGGATGGACCCCGTCTCCTCAGACCATGTTGATCAGCACGTTGCTGCTCCCCGCACGCGCGGATCAGCACGTTGCTGCTCCCCGCACGCGCGGGGATGGACCCCGGACGGTGTCCGTGTCGGGATCCGGGCTGGACTGCTCCCCGCACGCGCAGGGATGGACTCTGGTCGACCAACTTCAAGTACAAGCGCGACCACTGCTCCTCGCACGCGCGGGGATGGCCCCCACCGCAGCCGCTGCACCTGGCTCCCCAACTGCCGATGGTTGGGCTGCGGGCCGCCGTTGCCTGGTCCTCGTTCGCGCGGGGATGGTGCCGGCTACGGCGACGGGCACCTCCCAGGAGGGTCTGTTCTAGGGGGCCACGATGAGGGTGGCGGCAGCGTCAGACGATGCGGCGCCGCAGGAACTGGTGTCCTACGCCGCCCGTGAGATTGCCGCCAGTAACGCCGGGGGATGGGTCAGCCGGCGTCGAGGAGTTCGTCGACGAGTGCTTTCGTCTCCCGGTCGGTCTGCCCTGGGGGAAGGCTGTTGGTCATGTCCCGCCACGTCGCGATTGCGGTGCGGAGTCCGGTGTGGTTGCCGGCGGCGGCTTCGGCGCGCGTCAGGTCCCGGTGGAGCCATTCGCAGTACGAGTCGACCGCGAGTCCGGTCCGGCAGGCGGCGCGGGCGCTCGGGAGGTCCTGATACGGCCCGTCCTGGGTGCGGTAGGCGGCGACCGTGTGCGCGACGGAGGTGATGTCGGCCTGCATCCGGGCCCGGAGCCCGCTCATCCACGCCGCGCCGTGCGTCCCCAGCGGAATCCCCTTGACGAGCGCGAGCGCCCGCTCGAGGTAGTTCAGCCCGTCGGCGCCCCGGCTGAGTCCGAGTTCGGCGAACCGCTCGAACTCGTGCCAGTCACACCGCACCCCGTCCGACACCGCATAGGGGGCGTTCTTCCCCTTGCGCTGCGGCACGTACGGGTTCCCGTCCGGGTCTTCACCCAGCGCTATGCGCAGGTCCCGCAGCCGGGCGCTGAGTGTCCTTTGTGACCAGGGCTCAGGGTCTCCGAGGTCCTCGCAGAGCCGGTCGGGGCTGCTGCCCGGCTTCAATACCAGGTGCGCGGCCAGTTCCACGAGCCGTGGCGAGAGCTCCTGGTCGACGTTGTCCACGGCGAGGTCGCCCAGCACTCGAAGGCGCGGCGCCGCATCCGCGGGCCCTGCCTCACTCAGCCTGCGGTCACCGGCAGTCTCTTCGGCGGCCGGAACCCGTTCGTGCTTCGTGAGGGAATGCACCGCAGGGATCCGGTACTTCGGGCCGATCGGAACCTCTGGCTGCGCGGTCTCCGTCTCCTGGGACGGCACCGGGCGCAGGCCTGCCGCGCTGGGATCCACGCCGGCGCCCAGCAGCGCCTGGAACACCACCGGCTGCCCTGGCTCCTCACTATCCGACGACTCGTCCTTGCCGGCAGGCTCCGTGCTGTCGTCGGGCTCCGCCGGAACAGGCTGGGGAGCGGCCTGGACAGCGTGGACGGTGGGGCCTGGAACCTTGACGGGTTCTGGCGGCACGTGTTCCCACACCCCCTCCGCCTTCTCGGCCGGCTCCTGGGCACGCCCCACCGCGTCGGCGAGCTCGTTCAGGGTCGCGGCGTCGAGGCGCTGCAGAACGATGTCCGCACCGATCTCGTCCACCCGTTGCGGCTGGTCAGTCCCTGCATCGATGACCTCGACCGGGAAGATGTTCGCGGCCGTGGCCGGGAGCACCAGAATGCAGGGGGTGTGATGCTGGCCGCGTTCCAGGGATTCGGCGAGCTGCCAGATGACGTCCTCGTCGGCCTCCGCAGCGCACAGCACCACATACGGGAGGCCGGCCTCCTCAGGATTCTGTATGGCCTCCAGGACCCGCTGGGCGAACTCGCCGGCCGCGAGCCTCGGGTCGGCCAGGTACTGGACGCCCAGCGCCCGCAGTCCCGCAGCCATCGCGCCCATACCGGAGGCGAGGACTTCCACGTGGTCTGCGTGGGGGCCTATGGCGAGCTCGGTGGCCATCGCCGCCATCACCTGTGCCCGCTCCTCGGCGCTGCCGTCGACGAGCAGGACCTGCCACGTACTCAGGTCGGCGAGCAGCAGTTCACCGCCAGGAGTGGCGCCGAGCGTGACCATCGCCGCGTACGGCCACTCGACCGATGCGTCGGCCTCCCGCCCCCCCGTCGTCGAGCGGAGCGGTGTGGGGGAGAGTCCACCACCCGGCCTCCACCGTGGTGAAGGGGGCGATGACGTCGAGGCTGATGTCGTCGGGCAGGACCTGGACGCTGTCCGCGGTGATCCGAGCCGCCCGCAGCACCGGCGGCGCCCCGTCGGTCTTGTGTGAGGCCAGCAGGGCGAGGGCGGCATGAAGGCGCTCCACGCCCTCAGCGCCGTCGTGCGCCGCCTCCTCGAGGACGCTTTCGACCGGCTCCGGCTCGCTCACAGCAACCCGCTGACCGGGACGGCGTGCGCGCCACTGCCACAACCGCCGCGCGCCGAGGGACGCGGTCACGACCGCGGCGAGCAGCCCGAACACCTGAAGCCCCAACTCGGCGCTGACCATGGAGCCTTCGGGCGCCTGCTTAGGTGCATCGGTGCTGTCCGCAGCCGGATCGCCGGTGCGCTCGGCCGCACCAGGAGCCGACGGTTGAGCGGAAGCCGAGGCATCACCCGACGGCGAGGTCGCCCCGCCACGCTCTCGGCTGGGCTGGGAAGGCTTCGCCGACTCGCGAGGGCTTGCCTCGCCCTGACCGGCCCCGGCCTCGCGGTCGCCGCTGTCGTCCCGGTTCGGTGTGTCGTCCGCAGGACGATCCTTCCCGTGATCGGACGGATCCTGCTCTTTGCCGCTGCCGCTGCCGGGCGCGTCCTGGCCACCGTCGGAGGCTCCGGACTCGTCCTTGCCGGAGCCCGACCCCTTCTCCGGCTTCTCTTGCTTCTCCTGCTCTGCGGGGCCTTCGGTGTCGGCGCCGGGTTGCAGAGCCGCCGGAATGGTCACGCGCTGGCCGGGCACGATCAGGTCCGGATCGACTATCGACGGCAGGCCGGCAGGCTGCTCACCGCGACTGGCCTCGAAAACCTTGGGCCAGTTACCGGCGTCTCCGGTCTCCTCGCGGGCAATCTCGGAGATCGTGTCCCCAGGCGCGACGACGCGTTCCTTGTCCTCGTGAGCATCGGAGTGGGCTCGCACACCGTCCCCCTGACCCGCACCCGAGGCTCTGCCGTCCTCGGCGACAGGCGCCCTGTGTTCAGCGCCGGGAGCGCTGACGCTGTCGATGCGCGGCACGTCGGCCGGCAGCTGAAGCACCCATCCGGGCTGGATCGGTCCGTCGGTGCGGAAGACGCTCCCGTCGACCATGACCTTGCCCTCGTTCGCCTCGGCGATGTGCGTGTAGTCCTCGCCGTGCCCGTACAGGCGCTCCGCGATCGACCACAGGCTCTCGGCCGGCCTCGTGTCCCCTGTACGCCAAGTACTCCTTCCTCGGGGTCTCCCTCGTCTCGCTCCTGCGCGGCGCCGCTGGCATTTGGCCCGAAGTCCAGCGCGCACAGGCAGACTTCGTGCAGCGCCCCGATGCTCTGCTGGCACGCGAGCACGCCCAGCTCCAGCTCCTGGCCCAGCTCGACGGCCCGCGCGCCTGCGGCACCGCCGCATACGAGGACGGGGTCCTGTTCACCCGGCCGGTGCCCGGCCCGACGCTCGGCGATCTCCTCATGACCACCCCGGAACAGGCCACCGCCCTGCTCGAGATCACGCTTTCGGAGCTGCGGCCGCTGTACCGGTCCCGCACCGCGGGCTGGCTCTGCCCTGCCGGAGCGATCGGTGAGCGCGGCATCGCCTCGACGTTCGCGCGGAAGTTCAACGGGATCAGCGGCCCGACCTACCTCGCTCAGCTCGGCGCGGACCGTCTCTCGCTCAAGATCCAGGAGGAAGTGCAGGCGCGGCTGCGGGCTGTGGTGGCGCGTCTGCGGCGCGTCCGGCTCCTGCCCGTCCAGACCTCCAGCCCCGTTCTCGTCTACGGCGAGCTGAAGCCCGAGCACGTGATCTTCGCCGACGGTCCCGACGCACGGCCGCAGTTCATCGACCCGGGCCTCAGCCACGGACGGCCCAGCAGCGACGTCGCGAAGCTGATCAGCCGCACCGCTCTGCGCCTGCTCACGGCTGGCCCAGGGCATCGGGCGCGCACCACGGAACTCGTCGCAGGCTTCGACCGGTTCGCTCAGCGGCGGACCGCCGCGCTCGCGCCGAAGACGTCCCGGACCTGGCAGCGCGAGGTCCTCGTCCTGTGGCTGATGGACACGGTCAACCTGCTGTCCACCCTCCTGTCGGCGCCGCGCGGTCTGCCGCTCAATGAACGCGCCCGGGCCCTGGCCGACCACCCGCTGCCGGCGTGCCGCCTCGTCGACCAGCTCAGCACCGACCTCGTCCGCCAGCGCGACGCACGCCTCACCTGGGACCGCGCCATGACCTATCTCCTGGAGGCCGCGTCATGACGCACCCTGCCCTCCACTCCATCGGGTTGATCGGCGCGGGCGCCGTCGGACAGAGCGTCGCCACCGCCCTGTGCACCAGCCAGCTCAGCGAACGCCTCCTGATCGGCTCCCGCACCCGCGAGCAGGCCCGCGCCCTCGCCGCCGACATCGAGGACCTGCGCGAGACCACCCGGGCCGCGACCCGGCCTCAGGCCACCACGGTCACCGCCATGCACGCCTGCCAGGCCGTCGTCATCGCCGCCCGGGCAGCGTTCACGAACACCGCCCGCACCGACGTCCGCATGGCCGGTGCCGCGGCGAACACCCCGGTCCTCCTCCGCCTCGCCCACCAACTGCGCGGCTACCAGGGCATCGTCCTCGTGGTCACCAACCCGGTCGACATCATGACCCGCCTGTTCGCCGAGACCTCCGGATGCACCCGCGTGTACGGGATCGGCTCCAACCTCGACAGCGCCCGCTACCGCTCCACCGTCGCCCGGCACCTGGCAGTCACCCCTGCCGCCGTGCACGGGCACGTGATCGGCGAGCACGGCGACGGCGCCGTCATCTGCGCCTCCACCACCACCGTCAACGGCCACCCGGCCGCCCTTCCCCTCGACCTCGCACGCACCGAACTCGCCAGCCGCTCCGGCCGCATCAGCTCAGGCATCGGCCGCACCCGCTGCGGCCCGGTCGGTGCCGTCCTGACCGCACTGCGCAAGAGCACCGGCACCGCCGACGGCACCGAAGAGCTCAGTACCCCCGGCCCCACCGGCGTCTACCTCGGCCAGCCCGTCAGCTTCACGTCCGGACGGGCCACGGTCCACATGCCCGCCCTCGACACGGCCGAGCAGGAGCAGTGGAACCACACCCGCGACAAGCTCCACGCCGCCTACCAGAACCTCACCGACCACCTCACGATCCGAACCAACCGCAACGAGAGGACCCCCGCATGAACCCCGGCCCCACCGCCCTGCGCCTGGACGCCGCCGGCCACCAGCTGACCCTCGTCTCCGACACCACCTCCATCAGCGACTACAACCGCCGCTACCTCGGCCCCTGCTGGAACGCCTTCGAAGTCCCCCGCTCCAGCGTCTCGACCGGCCCCCTCCTCATCGCCGACGTCCAGCCCGACGCCTACACCGCCCTGCGCACGGCAACCGAGAACGCCAGCCACGACACCGCCAGCTACGCCCGCGCCGACACCCTCGTCGCCCGGGACACGGACGGCACCATCACCGCGGTCAGCCCCGGCCCCGCCCTCGCCTACCGGCACCAGACCCGCACCGGACACATCAGCGTCTGCGGCCTCGACGCCGAGCAGGTCGCCCTTGCCAGCGCCCGCATCGCCCGCGACACCCTGCGCGGACTGCTCCTCACCGACGGCTGGACCCTCCTGCACGCCTCCGCCGTCGTCCGCGACGGCCAGGCCGTCCTCACCCTCGGCGACAAGGGCGCCGGCAAGACCACCACCGCCCTCGCCCTGGCCACCCACGGCTGGAGCCTGCTCGCCAACGACCGCGTCTTCGTCCGCCCCACCGCCGACGGACACGTCGACGTCCTGCCCTGGCCGTCCGCCGCCGCGATCGGACTCGGCCTCCTCGACGCACTGGGCTGGTTCGACACCGCCCGCACCCGCCTCAAGGACGGCGACCACCTCCACCCCACCCAGCACGACGACGTCACCCAGGCCCTCCTGGATGACCGGCGCACCCCGCTGTGGGAACCCGACGGCCGCCGCGAGCGCAAGGTCCAGGTCTTCCCCGACCAGTTCCACAGCTGGTTCGGCCTGACCCTCGCCACCCGCGCCCGCGCCGCCCACCTGGTCTTCCCCGAGATCAGCCCGGCCCAGAAGCCGGCCACTACGGACCGGGAACGCCGCCTGATCGAGAGTGACTTCATGCACGGGGCCACCGAGGACCGCTACCCCGACATCCTCCATCTCGCCCCCACCGGCAGCGGCAATGCCCATGCCCGCCAGGCCGTGTCCGTGTACATCCGACCCGCGCACGGACACGGCCCCTTCCGTTCCACCAGCCCAGCCCCGCTGCAGAGCCGCGAGCACACCAGCCAGGAGCCCAGACGAACGAACCGCCAGCGAGCCAAGGAGGAACCGTGTTCTCGGCAGACGACCATGACTCGGCACTGCGCCGCGCCCGCCTTGCCCGCAACATGACTCAGGAGGAGGTCGCCGACGCACTTAACGCGATCACCGGACTCGCCGCTGATGCCAGCCTCATCAGCGCCTGGGAATCAGGACGCTGCCGCACCGGACGACGCAACCGCCAGGGCCTGTGCAAGCTCTTCGGTGAACGCACTGAAGTGCTGTTCGCCCACCAGGACGGCGCCACAGCGACCATGCTGGAATCATCCGGCACCGACGTCGTACTCAAGGTGCTCACCCGATGGACCGACCTGATGGAAGCGATGATCGACGTCGTGCACGGCGCCCGCGAACAGCTCGTCGTCACCGGCAGCCGCTCCCGCGAACAGACCTACCTGACGGCCCTCGAGACCACCGTCGCCCACCACCGGGACCTCGTGCACTACCGCGTCCTCTACGGACCGCCCCGCCACCGCGAGCTCGAAGACCACCTCCTGCGCCTGCTGGAACTGCGCGACCCGGCCGCACGCCACAACGGCATCAAAACCCTCCACCTCGGGATCGTCGAAGGACCCGCCCTGGAGCGGAACTTCGTCGCCTCCGAGACACAGGCCGTAGTCCCCCTGCCCTCCCTGCACGGGGCCGACAGCTTCGACTGCGGCGTCCTGCTGAACCGAGAGGCAGCGCAGGGCCTGGTCCACCATGGGTGGGAAGCAGCAGCCGCAGCCCGATCCGTGGAAACCGCCGCGGCCATCCGCGCACTGAGGGCCCAGAACCACCGACGAAGCGAGGACCAACGTGAGTGACAACGCGGCACCCCGCCACCCGGACACCGCCTCCGTGACCGCGCTGGCCCAAGAACTCGTCCGCCACCCCAGCCGCGCCGGCATCGACCCCTACGGCCCGGTACTGGACGTCCTCGAGAACTGGCTCCGAGCCCACGACGTTCCGCACCGGCGCCTGAACCATGACGGCGAACTCGCCGGGCTCCTCGTGGAGATCCCCGGCGGGCGCCCAGGGCCGTGGTGGGCCCTCGACGCCTGCGTCGACACCGCACCCTACGGAGACGAGACCGCCTGGTCGTTCCCACCCGACTCCGGAGACGTCAGGGAAGGATGGCTCCTTGGGCGCGGTAGCGCCGACTCGAAGCTGGCGGCCGCCATGTTCTGCCACCTGGCCGCCGAACTCCTGCCGCGCGCCGCAGACCTCCACGGAGGTCTCGCTGTCCTCCTCGACGTCGACGAGCACACCGGACGCTTCGGCGGCGCCCGCGCCTATCTCGCCGACCAGCACGCACCTCGCCCGGCCGGAGTGATGATCGGCTACCCGGGCCCGGACGAAGTCGTCGTCGGCGGCCGCGGCCTGTGGCGCGCAAAGATCGCCGTCCACGCCCCGTCCGGACACTCCGGCTCCAGGCGCACCGTGGTCTCCGCCATCTCCCGCGCGGCCCGCCTCGTCCAACTCCTCGATGCGGCAGAGCTACCCGCCGCCGACACGACATCGGACTTTCCCCTTCCGCCCAAACTGACGGTCACCGCCCTACACGCAGGCTCCGGCTTCTCCGTCACCCCCGACCTGTGCGACATGAACGTCGACGTACGCCTCACCCCGCACTTCGGCGCACAGGACGCGCTGAGCCTGGTGCAGAACGCCGTGGCCGTCCTGGACGCCGAGCTGCCCGCCCCGCAGCCGACCGGCATCACGCCAGTCGCGACCTGGCCGCCCTTCCGCCTCGGCGCGGACGAGCAGCCGGCCGCCGCACTGCTGCACGCGGCCGCGGCCCAGGGGCTGCCGGTACAGGCGAAGATCGCAGGACCGTCGAACATCGGGAACCTGCTCGCAGGAGAAGGCGTCCGGGCGACGGCCGGCTTCGGTGTCCGCTACGAGGGGCTGCACGGCATCGACGAGCGGGCTTTCCTCGGCGACCTGCCCCAGGTGTTTGCCGCGTATCGAGCGGCCACGCTCCAGCTCCTGGCTCCGTGACAGCACTGCCCGGTCGGGAGACCCAGAAGACCAATGCCCAGTCCGTCTGCACGGCCACGTGGGCGGAGCCCTGTGCCACCGCGTGGTGGCACAGGGCTCCGATGAGGGGCGTTGATTCAGACAGTCCGGCGGTACCGCACGCACCGGAGCAGGACCACTGCGGCCGCCAGGGCGACCCCGGTCGGGACCTGCGGCTGCAGCTGGATTGCGGTACCGAGGGCGGCCGCGTTGATCCAGTCCTGCGCCTGGGGGCGGCGGTACTCGATCCTCACGGGTTTCCACATCTGTGCTTCCATGTGCTTGTCCTCGCTCTGCTCTCGCACGGGCATTGCACGCGGACGTACGCGGGGATCGCCTTGCAGGGCGGTCCCCGCCCGCGTTGCGGTAGACGGTATGTGTCGCGACGCGGGGTCGATCTCCTCAAGGGCAGCCGTCGGCCACGGGCTCAACTGCCCCTTCTTGCATGGCTTTTGCTGGTTGCCGGGATGTCAATAGGGGAGCCTATAGGCGTCTGACCTGCGGGTTCTTCTGGGGAATCCGCGCAGATCGCCTTGGATGATCATCTTCCGGTTTGAAGTTGGCTGGATCTCGACCACCTGTCGATAGGTCGAGGGCTCATCGCTCGCTCGCTCAGGCGCGTGAAAGTCCCAGCCTTGTCCCATCCGCCTCCCGGAAACGTCGTAGGCGGGTCCCAACTACGTCTCTGGGAACAGATCTTCGATCGCGGTGTGATGGATTCACGCCGCCCCACCAAGGGGGCGGCACCGTCCATCGGACTCCTGGAAGGGACGTTCTCATGACGAACACCACCGCCGAGACCAGCACCGAGGCCCAGCCCGCGAACGCCGACCCGGTCTTCGCGCCGGTCGTCTCCACCGCGCCGGTCGTCGAGGCGACGCGCGGCCGGCAGACGTTCAACGACTCGGACAAGGACAACTACTTCGAGGGCTGAGCCGCCCCGGAGCTCGTGAGGCGCGGTGCTGGCGCCGACGGCGCCAGCACCGTCCTCGAAAGGGAGTGAGACCACGATGGAACACACCTTGATCAGCACCACGGATGCGGAGACGTCCGACGGCCGGGAGTTCGCGCCGGCACTGTCCGCAGCCCGTGTCGTGGAGGCGACCCGCGGCCGGGAGGTCGCCAACGACCCGGACAAGGACCTGTTCTTCTTCGGCGCCTGACCGACCGGGGCCCATGAGATGCGGCGCGGCACACCACCACCGGGTGCCGCGCCGCACGTCTGTCACGGCAGAGAGGCAGCAGCAATGAGCACGATGTGGATCGAGGGCGGCCCAGGCAACAGCAGCCTCGCGGCGGGCGCGGCGCCCTCGCCGGAAGCGCCGGGCTGGCGCTCGGGCGTACCGGCACGGACCGTACGGGACGGCGACTGCACCGTCAGTGTGGTCGGCACCTGCCGGGCGAGCACGACCGAGCTGCGCACCGGCGGACTCGAGGCGGTGCGCCGGGGCGGTTGGGCGGATCTGACGCGGTGGCCGGGCTCCTACTGGGTGGTCGCCGAACGCGGCCCGGCCATGTTCGTCGCGGGCGACCTCGCCGGCGTCCGCGGCCTGTTCGTCGGCCGGACCAGCACGGGCCGCACAGTGTGGGGTTCGTCAGCATCCCGGATCGCCGAGCTGGTGGGGTCGGTGCCGGACCTGTCGCTGCTGGCCGCGCAGATCGTGGCCGGAGACCACTGGCCCGAGTGCTCCCCGTACAGCGGCGTGCACCAAGTGCCCGGCGGCCGCGGCCTGCTACTGCAGGACGACCGCTGGCAGACCGTCGACATCACCGCTTCGCTCGCGCCGGTCACGCTGGCCGAGCGTGCGGAGCAGGTCGGCCACGCACTGCGCACGGCGACGGAGGCGCACGTGCGTGACCACGAGGAGGTGGGTGCCGACCTGTCGGGCGGTCTGGACTCCTCGACTCTGGTGCTGCTGGCCGCTCGTCACCGAAGGGTGCGGACCGTCTCCTACGGCGGCCCGCTGGCCAGTGCGGAGGACGGCCCTTTCGCCGCCCGCGTCGCAGCGCACGCGGGCCTCGAGCATCACGTGTGCCCAGGCGGCCCGCAGACGTGGCACTTCGCCGCCCCGCCGTCGGCCGCGACGGACGGGCCGACGCTGTCGTCGGCGATCGCGGGCATGGACGCCGCCTACCTCGCCCCGGCGGCCGGGCTGCCCGTGCATCTGACCGGGCACGGCGGGGACGTGGTGCTGGAGTCGTCCTCCGCCGCCTTCGTAGACCTCGTCCAACGAGGCCTGCGCCGGGAGGCCAAGCATCAGGTGACCGCGTGGGCGCGGCTGCGCGACCAGGCGCCGCGCCCGCTGTGGCGTCAGGTGAAGCAGGCCGCGGAGCTCGGTCGCGGCGCCGCCGTCGCGGCGGCCGCCGACCTGATCGAAAGCGGCCGGCACGACGACGTTCCGCAGCTGTGGTCGTGGTGCAGGCCCGGCCCCGCAGCCGGCTGGCTCACCGACCACGGCCGCAGCGAGGTCGCACGGCTACTGCGGGCATCCGCCGAGGCGGTGCCCGGCCCGGGCGCGGGGGAGTGGGACGACTGGACGGCACTCCGAGCGAACGGGAACGCCGCCCGCCAGACGATCAGCCTCTACGCCCCGCTCGGCGTACATCCCGCCTTCCCCTTCCTCGACAACGAGGTCGTGCGGGCCTGCCTCGCCTTGCCCGCCCACCAGCGGCGCCGCACCGGCGCCTACAAGCCCCTCCTGGGCGCCGCCCTGCCCGAACTGCCCGGCTGGCTCGCCGGCCGCCGCTCGAAAGGCTCCTTCGGACCCGTCCTGCTCTCCGGCCTGCCCGCCCACCGCCCCGCCCTGCAGCAACTCGTCCTCTCCAGCCCGCTGGTTCTCGCCGGACTGGTCGACGCTCAGCAGGTGATCACGGACCTGCACCGTGCGGCCGCGGGCGAGGCCGGCGCGCCGCTGGCCGCGCTCCAGCAGTTCCTGACCACCTGCCAGTGGCTGAACAACCTCCCCACACCGACAGCCGCTTCGACACAGAAGGCGACACCGTGCTGATACGACCCGACCACGTCCGGCACGCCGACCTCGGACACAGCACCACCGCCGTCCTCAACACCCGCACGGGCATGTGGGTGTGGCTCGACGAGGACACCCGCCGCATCTGGGACGCAGCCCTGACGGGCCCGCAGGCCCTGCGCACCCTCGTCGACACCGTCGCGGCCCGCGGACACGACCCCCGGCAGGTACGCGAGACGGTGCAGCAGACCGTGGCCACCCTCAACGACCAGGGCCTGCTCCACCCCTACACCGGACCCCACACCAGGTCCCGCCGACCGAGCTGGAGGAGGTGGCACACATGCCGCTGATGGCCCCCCACACCCCACGGTCCACCGAACCGCTGCACGTGCGGATGCTGGCCCTCTTCGCGCTCCTGGTGGCCGTGCCCGGACACCGGATCCCCCTCGCCCTCCTGCTCCGGCTCGTCAACACGGTGCGCCACCTGCCCCCGGCGGAGCCTGCGGTCGCCGCATGCGTGCACCAGGCCGTCCTGCGCGCACGGCCACGCTGGTTCGGCGGGCGCCTCGCCTGCATGGAGGTGTCCCTGGCCACCGTGATCGCCCTCGCCCTGTGTGGCCGGCGCGCGCATTGGGTGCTCGGCGCCCGCGCCCTGCCGAACGAAGCCCACGCCTGGGTGAAGGGCCCGGGATTCACCCTGGGCCTGGAGAACGACGACCCGGTCCGCCCCTGGACCGCCGTCCTCGTCACCCCCGAACCCCGTCACTCACACGAGTGAACGAGACGGCCCCGAATTGACGCCCGGCGGTCTCAACTGGACGCCTGCACGATCACGCCGATAACTCAGGTGCGCTAGCCCGCGGGCGTCCCCTACACCGGGGACGTGACCACGACCTCCACCCCGGCGGGCGGGCCGCCGGTGATGCGGCTCAAGACCGACCCGCACCATGCCCGCACCAGTCAGGTCAGCACCTGGACCATCGCCCGTCGACTGCCCGCAGCCTTGCGGTCGGCCGCCCGCCTCGGCTGGGCCGCCGACCGCAGGGCCATGGGCCTGATGCTCACCGCACAGATTGCCACGGCCGTCCTCGCCGCCGTCGCTCTCGCCGCGATCACGGCCGTGATGCGCCAGGGTCTCGATGTCCTCACCGCCTACACCGACCACCGCCCCACCGGCCCGCTCCTCGGGGAACTTGCGTGGCCCGTCGCGATCGTCCTCACGGCGCTGATCGGCCGCTCCCTCACGGACGCCGCCGCGCAGGCGGCAGCCGCCCGCCTCGGCCCGAAAGCCGCCCGGCAGGCCGACCTCCAGGTCCTTCAGGCCGCGGCCGTGGTCGAACTCGCCGCCTACGAGCACCCCGGCTTCGAGGACAGCCTCGAGGCCGCCGGCCGCGGCGCCGACTCCGCCCGCGAACTCCTCGCCGACACCCAGGCGATGATCTCCGCCCTCGCCCAGCTCGCTGCCGCCGCGACCGTCCTGCTCACCCTGCACCCGGCCCTGCTCGGCTGCCTCGTCCTCGCCGCCCTCCCACGCGGTCTCGCCGCGGTGAAGGCCGCCCGCATCGAGCATGCTGCCGCACACGACACCCTCGCCGACACCCGACTGCGATCCGTGCTGCGCAACTACGCCACCGACCGCAACACCGCCACCGAGCTCCGCGCCTGCAACATGGGCGCCTTCCTCACCGGCCGCTACCAGCAGGTCTCCGACCGCCTCGAACACGAGGCACTCACCGCCGCCCTGCGCGGACTGCGCACACGACTGACCGGCGACGCCGTCTCCGGCCTCGCGATGCTCGCCGCCTGGGCCGTCCTCGCCCTCCTCGTCACCACCGCACGCATCGACACCGCAGCGGCCGGCACCGCCGTCATCGCCATGCGCACCGCCGCGAGCATGCTCACCGGCATGATGCGAGCCGGCGCCCGCCTCTTCCGCACCAGCCTCTTCCTCGACGACTGGAACGCCTTCCTGCACACCGCCCACGACCTGCGCACCCACCGCGGCACCGCCCAGGCGCCCACTGACGGGCCGACCGTCATCAGCGCCCGCGACGTCACTTTCACCTACCCCGGCACCGGCCAGCCCGCCCTGCGCGGCATCGACCTCGACCTGAAGAAGGGCGAAGTCGTCGCCCTGGTCGGCGAGAACGGCTCCGGCAAAACCACCCTCGCCCATCTCCTAACCGGCCTCTACCTCCCCGACACCGGCACCGTCGCCTGGGACCAGACCGACCTCGCCACTGCCGACCCCCACACCGTGTGGCAGTCCCTGGCCCTGGTCCCACAGGACTACACACGCTGGCCCCTGACCTGCCGCGAGAACATCACCCTCGGCACCCCCGCACCTGACGGCGACACGGCAGTCCACCGAGCCGCCCGCGAAGCAGGCGCGGCCGCCGTCGTTGAGAAGCTGCCCCAGGGCCTGGACACGTCACTCGCGCGCTCCTGGTGGGGCGGACACGACCTCTCCAGCGGACAGTGGCAACGCATCGCCATCGCCCGCGCCTTCCACCGCAACGCGCCCGTCCTGATCCTCGACGAACCGACGGCAGCGCTCGACGCCCGGGCCGAGCATCAGGTGTTTTCCCGGCTGCGGCAGTTGTCCGCCGGGCGCACCGCGTTGTTCATCACCCACCGGCTGGCCAACGCCAGAGTCGCCGACCGCGTCATCGTCTTGGACCAGGGCCAGGTCGTGGAGAACGGGACCTACGACGAACTCCTCCGAGACGGCGGCCTGTTCGCAGAGCTTCACGCCATGCAGGACGGCACCGACGAACAGGCCAGCGTGCCGGCCGCGCGATGACCGAGGGCAGCGCCCGCTCCCGCCGGCGGTCGTGCGAGGGGAGGGGCTCGCTCTCGCACGACCCGGTCCCGCTACTTGGAGTGAGAGCGCCCCAGTTCCCTGCACCCTGAGCGGCGTCCCATCCTCACAACGACACTGCCCGTTCGTCGAGATCCTGCATGCCCGTCTCCGCCATCGGCCGGCGCCGGGTACCGTGAGGTGAACGACCTGCCGGGAGGACCAGATGAGCGCGCAGCCAGACCACGCCCCCGCCCCGCCGTACGCTCTCGCTCCCGGGGCTCCGGCCGAACTCCTCGCCCAGCTGCGCGCCGACCGACGTGCCGACACCTGGGTGCCCGCCTTCGAGCAGGAGTGGGCTGCCGCGCTCGAGGAGTCACGCAGCACCTTCTCCCTCGCCGCGCTGTACGACGTCGTCCAGGAGTGGCAGGGACGCCTCGCCGCCGCCCCGGCCGTCGACGCGTTCGCCGCCTCCGGCCACGACGACAGCGGCTTCATCGACATGGCGGAGCTCCGCGGCAGGCGACGCCGACCGTGACCGCACAGCAGCCCTACGCGGTCCGCTTCTCCGCTGGCGCCGCCAAGGCCCTCGCCACCCTGCCCGAACACGCCGAAGACACCGTCTGGGACGTCCTGGACGCCGCCGCAGCCGACCCATGGGGCTTCCGGCAGTGGAACACCGGCGACACCGAAGGCGAAGACGTGCGCCACGCCTCTGTCGGCCAACTGTCCCTCACATACTGGATCAACCGACCCCTGCGCCGTCTGTCTGTCTGTCCTGACTGTCACCTGGCTCGGATAGGCAGCCGAGCGAGGGCAGGCTCGGGCATTGCCGCGCGCCGAACGAAGATGGGCGCACCACAACCAACAACGCGGGAGCGCCGCTGACACACTGGGGCACAGCGTGGATCTTGTGAAGGGGGAGCAGTGGCAGGTAAAAGCGGTGCGTGGCCGTACGGGTCGACGGCTGCCCTCCGGGAGGACGTCCTGCGGGTGCTGGGGGTCCTCAAGGTGGCGACTGCCGACCAGATCCAGGAGCTGACCCGCCCCCACCTGACCTTCCGGCACCCGGCCCCGCGCAACCGCGGCCACCGCACGGCCGCGCACCGCAACGCCGCCCTCGACCTGGCGCACCACGGGTTGGTGCTCTCAGAGGGGCGCAGCAGGGAAAGGGCGAAGCTCTACGGACTCACCACGGCCGGCGCACAGCGGCACGAGCGCCCTCGTGCGCCTGAGTTCCGGCGCGCGGCACCGATGGCGGGTCCGGGGCGGTCACGGCTGCGGCGGCAGCCGTGTGGCGCGTCGTGCGGGTCCTGATGCGATTCGACGCCAACCGGCAGCAAGGCCGGTGAGCGATACGCCCGGGCCACCCGGCCGTTGCCACGTCACGCTGATCCGCTGCGGAAGACGCGTCCTCAACGGCTGGTGGGACCTGTCGGAGACCGCCGTGAGGAAGTGGGCCTCTCTCGTTCACCAACACGGCGCCCACTCCGACGCACGGACCACACTCACCGAATGGGACCAGGGCCGCGAGTGGCCGATCCAGGAATGGCCGGCCCCCACGCGCTCCTCGGCACCTACCTCCAGCCTCGATCGCCCGCGTCATCGGGCATCGTCGTCATCCCCGGCCTCCCTGTGATCCCCCTGACCTCCGCGTCCAGCCATAGCGAAGAGCACAGCCAGAGTCTCCCGCACGTCCCGGACGTCATCGCGGCGCCGGGGACGAAGCGCCAGGGGGTGGCATTGAGGCCGGCTTTGTCCATGAGGTTCGCGGCTCATACCTGGCTGTGCTCCGGGACGGGAGTATGAATGCCGTTCTCGAGCGTACGGATGACGGCGGAGACGATGCCGTGCCTCGCCAGGCCGCAGGCGTCGGCCTCCTGGTATCCGGTGTACACCAAGGACCAGAGCACACGTTGGATCCAGACGGGAGTGACGTCGGGGTCGAAGACCCCTTCGGCTTGCCCGCGCTTGATCAGAGTGATCACCGGGTCATCGAGAGGCTCCGGTGTGGCTGCCGCGCCCCGGCCTTCCAGTACGCGCGGATCGCCGAACAGGAAGACCAGCCGGTCGCCGACCGCCACCATCGCGGTGACCAGTCTGCGCATCGCCTCGACGGCGGATCCCTGGTCGATGGCCGCGCCGGCGACCGACTCGTCGATCGTCTCGATGGAGTCGTCGATGGCCGCGTTGATGAGCGTGGTGCGGTCGGCGAAGTAGCGGTGCAGTGTCGTGCGGCCGACGCCGGCGGCGTCGGCGATATCTGCCAGCGTGGCGTGATAGTCGCGGCCGAGCACGGAGGCGGCCGCGCTGAGGATGGCGCGGCGCGTACGAGCGCGTGTTCGTGTTACGGCGGCCTCGGGTCCGGGCTCCTTCATGCCGGTCATCGTAGTGCCGAGTCCCCATGGGGAACATTGACACCCATTAATGGAACATCGATGTTCCATTCGATGTTACGTTGATTCCCCTGGTGACCCTTTGCTCGGAGGAGGAACGACCATGGCTCGCGGAGACCGGCGCCACCCGGAGAGCGTGGCTGGGGACTGGTTCGTCGACGACCGCTGTATCGGCTGCGGAGGCTCCTTCTCGCTCGCGCCGACGCTGTTCGGGCCGGCCACCGACGGCAGGCAATTCGTCATGACCCGCCAGCCGGCCACCGAGGACGAGATCGTCCAGGCCCAGCTTGCCGCCGAGGTGTGCCCATCCCGGTCGATCGGCACCGAATCCGGCGTGACATGGCGCCGGCACCACCCCCTGGAGATCGCATCCGCCATCTGGCGAACGGGCTCCAATTCACCCAAGACCGCAGGCGGCAACGCCTTCCTCGTGCAGCGCGCAGAGGGCAACCTCCTCGTCGACGCGCCGCGCTTCACCCCGTCACTACGCGCCTGGATGGAGTCGCTCGGCGGGATCGCGGCGATCCTGCTGACGCACCGCGACGACGTGGGCGACGCCGAGCGCTATGCCGATGCGTTCGGTGCTGAAGTGGTCATCCATGCTGCCGACGCTGACGCCGCGCCCTTCGCGGACCGGATTCTGACCAGTGCCGACACCTGCGAGGTCGCCGCCGGCATGCTGGCGATCCCCACTCCGGGACACACGGAGGGGCACGTCATGTACCTGGGTGACGATGGCACCTTGTTCACCGGTGACTCGCTCGGCTGGGACCCCCACCGTCAAGACCTCGGTGCGGAACCGTCCGTGTGCTGGTACTCCTGGCCCACCCAGATCGACTCGCTCCAGCGGCTCGGTGCTTTCGAGTTCGTACGGGTCGTTCCCACCCACGGCGTGATGAGCCCGACGCTCGAACCGGGCGACATGAGCCGGCGGCTGCAGGCGTTGGTCATCCGCCTGCGGTGCGACCTGGCGGTCAAGTAGTACGTCCACGCGCACGGTTTCGCGGAACGTGCGCGAACCGTGTACCGGCGGCGGGAGGCAGGGAACGGAACGGACAGGTACCACCGCGTCGCCAGACGAAGCCAGACGAAGCCAGACGAAGCCAGAGTCGGCAGGTGGCAGGCGTGGGGTGCCGCGGAAGAAGTCTTGGGGCGGCCACGCCGGCCGGGGCCCGCCAAAAGAGGCCCCGGCCGGGGAACCGGACGATCATGCAATGCCCCACAGGTCGCTACCAGCCACTTTCGATACAGGGACTAGGTCTGGGGGCGGTGGGGGCAGCCGATTGTCGAGTCATTCCCGGACGGATGGGCCGGGGCCTGCGGCTGATGGCCAGTTCGATCGAGACAAGCCGAACGCCCGTGCTGCGTCCTCGATGCTCGCGATCCCCGCCCAAGCACGAACTTCCGCGCCTGCCACCGTGGTTCGATTCGGGTGAACCGTCCCGCGATGCGGCCCATCAGGGCCTCAAACATGTCCTGCCAGTGGGCGGGAACTATGCTGTGGCCTGCTGCCACCAGATCCTCTGCTTTTCACACACCGATGATCAACGGTGGCCGAATTTGCACGCCCCTGCCATCCGAGGCAGGGGCCCACGCGACGGGCAGGGGCTAATCATGTGGTCGACCGCTCCACGGCCGGTGGTCCGTCGCCTCGTCAGTGCCGTCGTGGTCGGCGTGGCCCTGGCCGCGACCTCAGGATGCACGGTTCCTGTCGATGCCGTCGCAGGCATCTCCGTGGCCGGCGACGGCCATCTGCTCGACCTCTCGCTCCTCTCACTGCGAAGACCACATACGCGCTCTACGGCTGGACCAAGGACAGCTCGTGGTCATCGAGCAGTGTCTCCTTCACTCCGGCCGACCGGGACCGGCTCACCCCCGGAATGGTCCGCTACGACAGCCTCGCGGACAACCGCGACGACTTCGCAATCACCGTCCCCATAGCGGAGTTCAAGACCAGGGCTTGCCAGAACACGTAACGTCACGGCGCCCTCGGCCAGGCCGAGGCACTCCCGTGGTCCGGAGGCACGCGCTCAACCTTCACCGCCTCAAGACGCAAGATCGCGATCTTCAACTGCAGTACTAAGTCGGGCAGCTACCATCCGTCGACGGAGTGCGCGGTCCCGCCCAGCGGCCAGCTCGGCCCACAGCCCGCCAGCAGCTCCTTCTGCCGGCCGGCATCCTCACGAAGCCACGCCGACAACGCCATACAGACGGCATCAGCCGGCAAGCTCGGGACGAGCCCTCCGGCGGCTACTCGAGGGAGCGGAGCCGCAGGGTGGCGCTGCCGTGCCGGAGGGGCCAGCCGTCCCGGGTACGGATCCCGGTCGTGTCGAGCATGTCTGCGGCCGGGTGGGTGAGTGCTGCGGCGAGGTTGTCGGGGAAGGGCAGCCCTTCCATGCCAGTTCGAACTCGTCACGAGATCCGTCGAGATGTCGGGCCAGGTAGGACATGCTGCGGCCCGGTGTCCGGTCGAGGGGGTCGTAGAACCAGTCGCCCAGGGCCCAGGTCTCTGCGGGGTCGCGCAGTGCCACCCTCGTGGCGCGCCGAGCATGCGGATGGCGGCCGGGGACATGTTCCGGCACCTTCTCCCGGGCGGTGTACTCGGCATCGGTCATGCCCACGGACAGGGGCCGGATCCGGGTCGGCGCCTCGAAGCCTGCCCCTCTCCCGCTGGCTGTGGTCTTCAGTAACGACGAGGCCGGCAGGTGTCGCAGCCGCCAGGTACAGCCGTCGTCGCTCTCGAACCGCAGCCCAGGGATCCGCGCCGGCCAGTCGCCCTCCCCGGGGACGAGCCAGCACACCACTCCCCAGGAACTGTTCGTGTGCAGGACCAGACTGTCGTGGCGCGGCGACGGCACAAGCATGTAGGAGAAGAGCCCGTCGGCGCACCAGTTCCCGAATAGCGGGCTCCAGCCGGTGTTGAACCAGCCCAGCGCGAGCAGAGCCCGCAGCTGCTGTTGCGGGGTGCAGTCGTCCAGCCCGAGACCGGTCCGTTCCTCGCGCTCGGCGGTACCCGCAACATCCTCGTCCCGTGTCAGGGCAGGGACGTGTCTTTCGTCATCGAGAACGTGCCCTGCACCGACACCTTCGGCCGTGAGACGGTCACGTTCGTGCGCACCTTCGACCTGCCCGGCGGCCCCCGCCGCTTCGACGCCCAGATGGTCCTGAATCCCAAGGGCGACCGCGTGCTCGACTGCCTCGGCACGCACCAGCACCTCGCCAGTGACCTGCACCTGCGGGCGGAGTCCGACGGTTCGCTCCTGATCCGCTCCGGGGAGCACCGCTTCCGGGAGGGCCCGGTGGACTGCCGCGTCCCCGGACTGCTCGTCGGCGACGCCGAGGTGCGCGAGTCGTACGACGAGACGGCGGGCCGCTTCCGCATCCAGGTCCGGGTCACCAACCGCTACTTCGGCCCGCTCTTCGGATACGAGGGGTCCTTCACCGCGTCCTACGCCGGCGTCCGCACCTGCGGGATCCGGCCCGGCCTGCGACCAGTCCGCGAGGAGGCGCGCGTGTGAGTGCCGCCAAGGACCCGGCCAAGAGCCGGGAGACGCGGGCGAAGCTGCTCGGCGGTGTGTTGCGGACGCTCACCGAGCGGGGCATCGCCAAGACGTCGGCGTGGAGTGTCGCGGCGGCCGCCGGGGTCAACCAGGCTACCGCTTCGGTTCCGTCGACGACCTTCTCGCGGCGGCGTGCAGGCACGGTACGGAGCAGCGTGTGGCGTGCTACCGGGAGCGCCTTGCGGGGATCGGGTCCCTTTCCGAACTCCTTGCCTTCGGACGGGAGATGCACGAAGAGGAACGGGAGGCCGGGCATGTCGCGGTCCTCGGGCAGCTGCTCGCGGGTTCCCAGACGCAGCCGCGTCTTGCGGGGGCCACAGGGGCGGGCCTCGCTCTGTGGATCGAGGAGATCGAGAAGGTCCTGACGCGGGTCCTTTCCGCGTCCCCGCTGGGCGAGTTCGTGGATCCCGTCGGCCTTGCGCGGGCCGTGGCGGCGTCCTTCGTGGGCATGGAGCTGTACGAGGGGGTGGACCCGGCGGGTACGGAGCGGGCCCTTGCCTCCCTTGAGCAACTGTCCTTCCTGGTGACGGCCGTCGAGGACCTCGGTCCTCTCGCGCAGCGGGCGGTACGTCACCGACTGCGTCGTACGCGAAGCTGACCCGCTTGCGGCGGGGGCCCTTTGCCGGGTCGGGGGCACGGTCCTCATACGCCACAAGGTTTCGCGGATGGCCGAGTGCCTGGTCGAGGACATCTTCAGCGCGCTCGACGAACCGACCGTGGTCGTTTCCGGCACCGACGCAGCCGTGCTGATCGTTCCCAGCCTCGCCACTTCCCTCAGTGTCGTCCTCGACCAGCGCAATCTCCTGGCCATCAGGATTGAGGAACTGCTGGAAGCCCACCTTTTTCAAGGTCCTGACGTTCATGCCGGGATCGGTGTCAGGGCCGGAGCGAGGATCCTCATGGACGCCGGCGTCGGCAGCGGCTTCCTGAGCGTCGCCGACCTCGTTTCGTACGCCGGCCTCGCCCCGGCTACCGGCAGTTCGGGCTCCTCGATCCGGGGAGAGCGACGCTCCCGTGCGGGAACGAGCTGTTCAAGAGAGCGTGCTTCCTGTCCGCGTTCGCGGCTCTGGCCGACCCTGCTTCCCGGGCCTGCTGCGACAAGAAGATCAAGCAGGGCAAGCACCACTCCCAAGCCCTGCTCTGCCTCGCCAGACGACGAGCCGATGTCCTCTTCGCGATGCTTCGCGATGGTACGTTCTACGATCCCCAGCCCGCCGGATCGGCGTGAACCACCCAGAGTTCGCCTTGCCTCAGCTCATAGTTGCTCGAACTCCGCTGCTGGAATCTCGGCTGCCTGCGGCTGATCCTGCCGGCTGTCAGGGCTGCCCTCGGGGAGAACGCCGTACTGCCGCTCATAGCGATCGATCGCCGCAAGATCGGCGTGGTCGCGCAGATGCAGCACCTCCTCAAGGGAAGCGGCTGTCACGGGCTCCGAGTCCGGCCCTCGGACCTCAACCTGAGGAACCGCCCAGCCATCTGCATCGGCCTCGAAGCAGAGCCACAGGTCTTCGTCCTCGTCGTAGGTGCGGAACCAACTGGTCGTGCCGCCTTCCTCACCGACGCTTCGACCATGGGCACCGCCCCGTCACCTTGATGAAACCTATAGGGGCACCCCTCGAGGGGCCGGCGGATCATGCCTCCATCGTCCTGCTGCTGCCGTGCTGCGGCTCCATAGTGAGTCCCTGCAGTCCCTGCAGTCCCTGCACCGAGCGCGGGGGCGTCAACTCGGCGAAGCTGGGCAGCCTCGGCTTCGCCGACGAAGAGCTGGCTCTGCCATCGACGCCACGCGATCGTCGACGACACCGACTACCAGGAACTCAGCGCCCACGTGGCCGATGCCCGAGCCGCCTGCGCCCTGCGCCCTGCGCCCTGCCCCTGCGCCCTGCGCCCTGCGCCCTGCCCCTGCGCCTGCGCCCTGCCCCTGTCCCTGTCCCTGTCCCTGTCCGTCGCCGGACACCACCCGCTGCTCTGTGCTGCCCTCCCGGACAGCGACGGCGTACTGCGCGCCCGGTGGTGACCTGGTTCGCACGCCGGGCGAGCCAGCAGGCGCTGTGCATCGAAGTTGTCCTGCCAGGCCAGATGTCGTGCTCGGTCACAGCGGCTGTGACCGAGCGCCCTGAGCTTTGAATGTCCGGTGTGCGCTGGACGGGCCTGGCAGGCTTACGCGGTGATTGTTGATCTGGCTCCTCGCTTCCTGGCCTGGGCCGATGTGGACCCCGTCCGCCACGCCTTCGACAGAGCATCCCTAGCGCAGACGGAGCGTTCGCTCGGTCCTGCCCGGTGCGTGCCCATCCGCCCCGGCGTGCCTGCTGCTGACGGCGGTTCACGAAGCAGCCAAGGGGCCGAGTCCTGGGCTGACGCCATGTCGTATGCGCTCGTCCTGAACTACGGCCGGTGGACCCTCGGGTGGCGCTGGGCGCACGACGAGGGTGACGTCGACGGCGGACCGGTGGGGAACTGGTGCTGCCCGCGGGACTCGATCACCACGCCGGAAGAGTCACTGGCCCGTGTGGAGGCGGCCCTGCGGGAGTGGCGCGAGTGGCGCGAGTGGCTGGAACATTTCGCCGCCTGGTTCGAGGCCTGCCCGCTGGACATCAGCGCCGTCGAAGACCAGCGGATCCTGTGGGAACGCGCGGCGCGGAACCTGATTCTGCAGGTCGTCGACCGCACCGGGTGCGGCAGCGGCTGGCACAACCACTGCCGCCAGGTGCTCGGCTGGTTCCTCGACCGCTGGGGAGTCGCGGTGGAGGTGGCCCAGGGCCTGGTCGAGGAGGCGGTCGGTGGACGATTCCAGAGCTGGACCGGCCCTGACACGTTGGTCATCGACGACGTCGCTGAGCAACTCGCTCGCTCCCTACGGCCGGGCGACGGCCATACTCGAGCGGCCGTCCCGGCTCAGGACCACTTGCAGCGCTGGCTCGCGGTCCGCGCGTCGGTGCCGTGGCGCGAGATCCCGGATGCCGGCGCGGACGGACCGGTGGCAGCCCTTCGCGACGGCCCCGCGCAGGACATCCGGGCCCTTCGACGGCGCCATCGACCCTGCTCGGGCCGAAGGCCTGCTCCGCGCCCTCGAACTGCTCCGGGCCGACGCGGCACGCGGAGCGCGGCTCGACTTCGCGCTGCTCAGCACATGGCATCAGCACGTCCTGGGTTCTCCGCAGCCGCCGCCGTTCCGCACCTCGCCCGCCTTCGCCAAGGGCGGCCGGGAGCGTTACGGCCTCGGACCGGACACACCCGCCCGCTTCGACACCAGCCTGGCCGAGAGCGAAGCCACCGCCCGGGAACCCCTCGGACTCACCGCCCGCGCCTATCTCGACGTCTGCTTCTTCCACCCCTTCGACGACGGCAACGCCCGGTCCGCCTTTCTCGCCCTCGTCTTCGTGCTGGCCCGCGAGGGCGTCGCACTCGGGGCAGTCGGCCTTCTGCGCCGCGTCACCTTCGAGGCCGACCGCCCTCGGGACCCGCTGACCCTCATCCGCTATATCGGCATCCACCTTGCGGAGACCCGCGGCAGCGCCACCGATCCGACCGTCTCGGCACCGGGGTGAGCACTCGAGTCGGCGAACGCCCACGGATCCGGATGTGCCAGAGTCTCGGCCTGGACCACGTAAGCATGCGCGAAGCGAAATGGAGATGCCGGCTCCTGGCCTGTGCAGGCAGGATCTCTCCATGTCGACCGACGTCAGCGGGTGATCGCATGCCGGCCGGGTGCCCGCTTAGGGGGCCCGGACGACGGGGACTCCGTTTGGGAAATCGGCATCGATCTCTTCCTCCTCAACAGGGGCAATGCCTACGACGGCCTGGCCTGCCTCTTCGGAGTCCGAAACTCCTTCGGCTTCCGTCGGGGTACCGACGGAAGCCGAAGGCGAGCGGTGACAGAGCTGCCACAGCTAGGGCCATCCCACGTCGGTGAAGATCGTTTCCCACGTTCCTGGCGTACTGCGTGGCGCTTACGGCGTCGCTTCGGGGCAGTCGGCCGGGACCCATGTGGCGGTGGAGGCCATGGACCGAGGGTGGCCTGACCGCACACCTGCGCCCGGCCAGGCCCGAGCCCTCGGCTCCGGGTGGCTTACCGCTGCCGCGTAAGGATGTATCGCTCACCCGAATCCGGCTCGCCGATCCAGGTGAAGACCGTCGGGTGTTCCTCCGTACCGCCGATGTCCCAGCCGAAGGACAGGCTCTCGCAGTGCGCGATGCTGAGCTCGAGCGGCAGACCGGCACCCTTGTTCTCGGTCAGCTGCCAGTTCCCGGTGCGGTTGCAGGCACCGGACCGCTCACCCGTGGCCTCGTACTCGTTGACGCCCTTCGCCGTCACCGTGCCGTCCGCCTCGAAGCGGAGGCTTGCGCCGTCGTCGTCCGTCCAGGTGCCGACCATGTCGGCTTCAGTGAGCCGGGGCGGTTCGTAGAACTTGAGGATCCCCGAGCTGTACGCCGCGACCCCGACCGCAAGCGTCACCGCGAGCAGCCCCAGACCGCCCAGCGCCACGCCCCCGAGCATCCGCCATCGGGCCCCGGGCTTTCCGGGGTTCCCCGCCGCCCGGGCGCACAGCGTCGCGGGTGCCAGCCCGACGATGAGGCTGACGGCAAGGACGGGATAGACGAGCAGGTCGCCGGGGCCGCCGAAGCCGGCCAGGAGCATGCAGGAGCCGATGAGCAGCGCCAGGGCGACGGCAACGACCACCACCGTGGCCAGGGTGAGCTGCCAGCTGTCGCGCCGGCCCGTACGGCGGGCCACCGCACGCCCGAGGAGGACGAGGGGAAGCACCGCCATCGCCGAACCGGCCAGCCCTGCGATCACCGACATGACGGCCAGCAGCACGAGCGCGAATATGGTGCCGAACAGCCATCCGAGGCCGCCTTCGCCTCCGTGGGACTCGGACTGCAAGCTGCGTGCAACGGCGACCAGCGCGGCGATCACGGTCTCAGCCCCGAGGGCGGCAGCCCCGACGGTGAACACCGCACCGTTCCCGCCGTCCGGAGGCCGCACGGGCACGAACCCCTGCGGCGGCACGCCCGGAGTCCCAGGAGCCCCCGGCGGTGTCAGCCCCCATCCCGGCGGCGTGGTCTGCGTCATGTGTCCCCCCTGTGTCCAGGCACATCATGCACCTGGGCACACCGGTGTGATCAAGGGGGGGAGGCAAAGCGCGCAGTCCCCGCGATCGAGCATCCGTCTACATCCACGACGAGCAGGTTGCTCACCGCCGAAGGGTTGGCCTCCACATATCGACGTGTCATCGCCACCGGACGCTGTTCCCGCCGGATCCCCTCCTGCAGTCGGTTCGTCGCATAGGGCCGCAACGGCAGCCACAACTCTTCCCACTGCCCCGCGGGCAACTCCACGCTCATGCGCTGATCATGTCGGGACCAGCAGCCCGATGGGACCGGACACGCCGGAAACTTTAAAGTCCGTCACGAACCAAGTCAGATGGTTGGGGCCTCCGTCCTGCTGCACCGCGGCAACCGCTACGCCCCACCGCCGCTGCAGACGAATCTTCAAAGTACGTCAGGAGCCAAGTCAGATGGTTGCGGGTTCCAGGCGGTACCCGCAAGCGCCCTCCTCCACCAGACCTTCGGAGAGCTCCTTCAAAGTGCGACACGGAGCCAAGTCAGATGGTTAGAGCCTTCGGGGGTCCGCACCGGCACCCAGTACTTCCTGTACCCGGATCGTGACCATGTGGGCAGTCCGGCGTTGAGTCACGTTGAAGATCAGAAACGGTAATCGGAAGGATGCTCATGAGGTTGTTGACCCCCTCACGGTCGCGGTACGCGGTAATGGCGTGTGCGGCGGCGACGTCGTTGCTGATGACGCCTGGCGTGTCATCAGCAGAGCCGGCCTCGGTCGTCAAGGCGTACAAGTCTGTCGGCGACCACCAGTTCACCGTTCCGGAAGGTGTCACCCAGGTTCGTCTGACGGCCGTGGGACCGGGTGGAGGGGGCGGTGGTGGCGGCGGTAACAACGACGGTCCCCTGAGTGGCGGTGGCGGCGGTAGCGGTGCGAGCGGCCCGGTGGTGTCGTGCACGATCACGGTCCGAGCCGGGGACAAGCTGCGGATCCATGTTGCCGAGGGAGGCCGAGGCGGCCATGGCGGTGCGGGGAAGGGCGTCAGCGGCGAAGCGGGCAGGTCCGGAGGGTGGTTCACCGGAGTCTCGGCGCAAGATCGCAGGGGAAGCCTGGCCATGGTCACCAGCGGTGATGCTGGACAGGGGGGCGAGGGGTCCGGGACCTTCCAGAGCGGCGGCGGGGGTGCTGGCGGAATCGTTCCTGCCCGCCGACCGGGCTACTGCCGCGGATCGGATGCTGCCCTTCACCGTGGTGTAGAGGGAAGCCGTGGGCAGGACGGTGTCAGTACCGAACCGGGCCACGGTGGTTGGGGCACTGTCCCTGCCGTACACGTCCCGGAGTGCGCCAAGGAAAGGCGCGACGATCACGGTTGGCCGCGTCCGGAGGACTATGCGGGCAGCGGCGGCCACGGTGGTGTCGGGGCCGTCGACACATGGATGAACGGCAATCAGCGCCACCAGGCTTCTGGCTACGGCGCCAAGGGCAGTGACGGCTGCGTCGCGTTGACCTATACCCGATAGAAGAAGTCCGGCCGGTGTGAGCCCGTGGGCTCACACCGGCCTCGTGAGCAGGAGCGCACTGGCGCTGCTCGGCCCGGGCCGCCCACTCGTCTACGAGCTGTTGCGAGACATACAGTCTGGTGCGTCACCTCACCCGTCGCGCGGGCTCCTCTCTCCGTGGTGTACAGATCTGTTCGGGTAGCGCCCGCGCGATGGCCGCCGGCAGCCAGGGCTTGATCGCTTCCCGTCGGCGGGCGCTCTAACTCACTAGCTCCGTCTGCTACCAGCGCATGCCGAGGTTGTTGAGGTCGGTGCGTCGCTGGGGGGTGAGTTTGTCGGCTCTGCGGCGTGTGTTGGCGATGAACATGCCCAGGGCGACGGGCACGGTGCCTTCCGGGGTGGTTTCCCGCCCGGTCGCGGCGGGCCCGGCGTCCTCGATGGGCAGCTGCTCGATGTGTTTGCGGGGGACGTTGAGGTGGTTTTCGCGGGCGTGGTATTGGCGGGCGGCGGCCATGTTGAGCGCCCATTTGTGGTCCTGGGTGCGCTTCATGGGCCGTTCGTCCTCGCCGGCCGGCTGCAGGCCGAGCTCGGCTAGGAGCTCCTGCTGGGCGGGCAGGAGTGTGTCCCAGGCCAGGCGTTGGGTCTGGACCCAGGCGCCCAGGTCCTCGCCCTGCACGACGACCTCACCCGGCGCCGTGGGCACCGGCTGGCCGTCGCGGAGATGGTTCTGTACGAGGCGCAGGTTGCGCTGCCAGCTGATGTCCCAGCCCGGGCACCAGCCAGGGTCGATCTCGTCGAGCCGCTCACGCCGCTCCTGGGTCAGTGCGCCCTTCTCGGAGCCGGCGGGCTGGCCCGCAGCGCGCCGCTCGGCGATCCGGTCGGCCCGTTTGGCCGCAGCGCGGAGGTTCGCGTGCCATTTCCCGATCGGGTAGCAGTGCCATACGGCGCTTGCGGGGGGCAGGAAGTGCCCGTGGGCGTCGGCGTAGTCCTGGGCGACGGCGAGGCCGTCTTCGAAGGCGTCGTCCTGGGGCGCCCACACCATGCCGAGCCGGTCGAGCTCCTCGACACGCTCGGCCTCCAACAGGCCGGCCCGGTGGAGGCGGCGCAGGTTGGCCTGCCACACCCCGAGCGGGAACCCGGCAGGGGTCCAGTCCTCCGGGGTGACGAACCCGTACGGCGCGTACAGCCGGTCGGCGCCGGTCTCCTTCCGGTACTGGACGCTGGCCGCGATGCCGCGCCGCCAGTACACGTTCTCCGGCTCGAGCACCCGCAGCCGAAGGAACCGCGCGAGCTCGACCGGATCCCGCGGCGAGGAGAACTTCAGCAGCTCCCGCGCCCCGGCGCTGACCGAATCGACCGGCTCACCACCCTCCAGCCCCTCCCCGTCACCCTCGAAATCCCCAGCGTCCGCCGGCCCGCCGTCCTCACCTTCGCTCTCCTCGTCCCAACTCCCGCTGCGCGGACGGGAGTCGGCGAGCGCCTCGATCGTCTCGGTGTCGTGCGCGCGGAGCGCTTCGAGGACCTTCGCGAGGGCTCCGTAGGCGGGCGAGGTGAGCATGTCGTCCGGGTCTTCGTCCGGCCCGAGGAATACAGGGACCACCAGAGTGGCGATTTTCCCCTGCCCCGGTTTCATGCGAAGGGCACGTCCCACCATTTGCACGATGTCGACCATGGACCCGCGCACATCACAAAACGCGACCGAATCACAATTCTTGGTGTCGACCCCTTCGCCGAGTACTTTCACCGAGCTCAGCACCCGCAAAGCAGCCGGCAACACCTCCGACCCGACGACCTCGCCGTGCTCGTGCTCATGGCCGCCATGCCCGGCGCCGGCGCTGGCGTCAGGGGTGGTGTCGATGACGTCGGAGGCGAACTCGGCGAGTACCGCGCGCCGGCGGGCCGGGGGGTGCTCGCCGTACAGCCAGCTCGACCACACCCGCTTCGGGTCCGGATACGCCCGCGCGTCCTCCTCCCACAGCCGCATCGCCGCATCCCTGATCCCAGCAGACATTGCCTCCGCCTCGGCTACCCGGGAGTGGAAGGTGAGCACCTTGCGCAGGTTCTCCTGGGCGGCCGCCGTCAGCACACCCGCCTGAAGCGCCGCCAGCCGCGCCCCACGCACACGATCGGTACCGGTACCGAGTTGGGCCCGGTGCCCGTACTCGGGGTCCCGGATGTCGACGCACACGACCTGGTAGGGGGCGATCAGCCCCTGACTGATCGCATCTGACAGCGTGAGCTTGTACGCGACCGGCCCGAAGATGGGGGAGTCCTCGCTCATGCTGGCCACCACCCGCAGCGACTGTCCCGGCCGCTCAGCCGCCTCCCACACCCGCGGCGTCGCCGTCATATACAACCGCCGCGCCGCCGGCACCTGCTCCTGGTCGTGCACGGCCGCCCACGGCTTCAACCCGTCCCCACTGGTGCGGTGCGCCTCGTCCACCACGATCAGGTCCCACGCCGCGAGGCCGGCCGCATGAGCCCTCTGCAGCACACCGAGCGACGCATACGTCCCGAACACCGTGACCGTTTCCAAATCGCCTGTCCACTCGATGAGTTCACCCTCGTCGGTCGTGCAAGGAATCCCCTGAGAGTCCTTCGCGGGCAGCCGGCACACCCCGACCATCGCCCCGGACCGGCCCCCATCACGCCGCCACGCCGTCGCCGTCTGCACCAGCAGATCCAGCGTCGGCACCAGCACCAAAACCCGCCGCGCCCCCAAACGGTGCGCACTCGCCACAGCGATCAAAGTCTTGCCAGAGCCGGTCGCGGCGATGCACTGACACCGCAACCCCTCCACCGGCAGACGCCCGCACACGGGAGCCTCAAGGGCCCGCAGAATCCCATCGACCGCCTCGACCTGATGAGGCCTCAACACCTGTGGCCCGCTCACACCGCCACCCCCCAGATCCCGCCCATGTCCTCCAGCAGTGTCTGCGGCAGCTCGCTGCGCTCCCAGGTGTCAGTGAGCTGGAACCGGCCGCGGATCGTCGAGAGCATCTCCCACACGACCAGGCCCTCCGGCTGACGGGCCAACACGTAGCGCCCGTAGCGGGTCTCGTGCGCGGACCGTGGCCCGTAGTCCGTGTACGCCAGCACGAGGCGCTCGCGGTACCGCTCGACGAACGCAGCCAACCGCGCACCGTACTCATCCAAGTCACCGGCAAGAGGCGCGAGAACCTCCAGGACCTCCAGAGACAGATGCCGGTCGTAGGCCTGGACGGTGAAAGTCCGGAACAACTCCTCGGCCACGCCCAACAAGCCCTCAGGACTGCAGCCACCCGGGCCTGTACCGGCGGGGTCCTCGACGTCCTGCGGGCCGGGTACAGCATCCTCGCGAGGGGAGGGCACCCGCACGGGGGCCGGCGCGGACAGCTCGAGGCACTGCACCTCGACAGAGTCGGCCTGGGCAGCCAGAGCTTGAGACAGAGCATGCACCGTCGCCGCATCCAGGGACACCGGAGCACTGCCCATGGGCGCCCACTGCAGATCACCGTCGCCGGATGCAGCCTCGGCCCAGGCGGAAGCGAGGCCGCGCAGCATGGAACTCACCTCGTGCGCACGGAAGTACAACTGACCATCGGACACACCACGCAGAGGCCGCAGGGCCCCGGCGACCGACGGCTCATCCTGAGATTCTGTTGGCATTTTCCTCACCTGACTGGGACGCATTCCGGTAGCTTATTCAGTGTCAGTTGCTGGGATTTGTAAGGGCCTATGACGGAACATCAAATGCAGCGTCGAGAAGGGGTCCAAGCGAACGTTCCAGGGAGAAGTTCCGGGTTCCTTGGGTGCTCCCTCACTACATAGGTTAGTGGCACTCAAGGTTTGACGCACATGGATCATCAGGGTTGTCCAGAAGTCTTCGGAAGTGCTACATTCTCAGCCTCGGCCGACCGGGCTCCGTTCACAGGGCCGGCGAGAGCGGCACCCGAAACAGTCGGCATCACCCACCGGGTAGCCCACGCCAGAGGAAGCACCCAACCCCCGCCACTAGCCAGCGATTTAGTCCCGCGCGGAGCGCGGGACGTCAGGCCGGATCGCGGAGCGATCCGAGCCGCCGGGCCACGGAGCGGACCGGCAGGCCATCACGGAGTGATGGCCCCTCACGACGAAGTCGTGAGGCTCTTTCCGGCGAAGCCGGAAAGCCGCCGCGTAGCGGCGGCGCGTCGTGTCTGCGGAGCAGACCGCGCG